>NZ_CANBCA010000005.1 GCF_947367035.1 uncultured Helicobacter sp. | reverse complement strand
GGGCTAAAAGATGAAGATTTCAATAAACCCTTTATCGGCATTGCAAATAGTTATATTGACATTATTCCCGGGCATTTTTTCTTAAACCGCTATGCGCAGATTATCAAAGAGGAGATTCGCGCTGCTGGGGGCGTGCCTTTTGAATTTAATACCATTGGCGTAGATGATGGCATCGCAATGGGGCATAGCGGTATGCTCTACTCTTTGCCTAGTCGTGAGCTAATTGCAGATTCCATTGAAACAATGATGAATGCGCACTCGCTAGATGCGATGATTTGTATCCCAAATTGCGATAAAATCGTGCCCGGAATGCTTATGGGTGCGTTGCGCGTGAATGTGCCAACGATTTTTGTGAGTGGTGGTCCTATGAAAGCCGGGAAGCTAGAGGACGGCACAATTTTGGATTTAAATTCTGCTTTTGAAGCGGTGGGAGCGTTCGCAGAGGGCAAGATTGATGAAAAAAGGCTACACGAGATAGAATGCAATGCGTGTCCGGGCGGTGGGAGCTGTAGTGGAATGTTTACTGCAAACTCTATGAATACGCTTTGTGAGGCAATGGGGGTTGCACTGCCAGGAAATGGCACGATTTTAGCCTTAAGCAAGGAGCGTGAGGAGCTTTTACGCAAAGCGGCGCGCAGAATTGTAGAAATTGCCCTAGATGAGCGCAAAACCGAGCAGTTTAGATTCCGCAATATCCTCAATAAAAAGGCTGTGCATAATGCCTTTGTCGTGGATATGGCAATGGGTGGTAGCACAAACACAATTTTGCATATGTTAGCTATTGCTAAAGAAGCGGAGGTGGATTTCAACTTAGATTCTATCAATGCCATTGCCTCTCAAGTAGCGCATATCGCTAAAATTGCTCCGGCATTAAGCACAATCCATATGGAAGATATCAATCGCGCAGGGGGCGTGTCGGCAGTAATGAATGAAGTTGCAAAAAGAAATGCAACGCAAGATTCTATTCTCTATTTAGACGCACTCACAATTACAGGCGAGACTTTGGGCGAGCGCATTAAAAACGCACAGATTGTAGATTCTAGCGTTATTCGCCACAATGAAAACGCGTATTCGCCGGTAGGTGGGCTAAAGATTCTTTATGGCAATTTAGCGCGTGAAGGCGCGGTGCTCAAAGTCGCCGCAGTGGCAGAATCTATGAAAGAATTTGAGGGAAGTGCGGTGTGCTTTAATTCGCAAGAGGAAGCGACTAAAGGCATTGCGGGAGGCAAGGTAAAGGCGGGAAATGTCGTAGTAATCCGCTATGAGGGACCCAAAGGGGGACCGGGAATGCAAGAAATGCTCACTCCCACAAGCCTCATTATGGGAATGGGACTTGGTGAATCTGTCGCACTCATTACCGATGGGCGCTTTAGTGGTGCGACAAGGGGAGGCTGTATCGGGCACATAAGCCCAGAAGCAGCAGAAGGAGGATTAATCGCGCTCATTGAGGACGGAGACAAAATCGCAATTTCAGTTTCAAAAGGCACATTGGAATTGCTTGTGGATTCTAAGATTATAGAATCTCGCCGCACGCAATGGAAGCCTATAAAAAAAGAGATAAAAAGCAAATGGCTTAAAAGATACTCTTTGCTTGTGAGCAACGCCGCAAATGGCGCGGTTTTAAAGACGGAGATATGAGAGTGAGAATGCAGTTTTCAAGCTCTTATTACTTTGCTTGTATCAAGCAAACATTTTTTAGTAGCATTCAAGGTTTAAAGCGTATTAAACAAATCCGTTGAAAGGTATCGCTCCGCTGTGTCATTAAGCATAGTAAGCACTTTTTTATTTGGATTGTTTTTGGCAATTTCAAGCGCAGCTGCGACATTTGCGCCACTAGAAATTCCAACCATTACGCCGATTTTGCCTAAATTTTGAGCCATTTTAATAGCGACTTCATTTTCTACAACTTCAATAGAATCTATCACATCGCGATTAAGGATTTTAGGGATAAAGTTCGCGCCAATGCCTTGAATCTTATGTGGTCCCGCTTGTCCTTTGCTAAGCAGTGGTGAAGCAGCAGGCTCTACACCAATAATTTTAATAGATGGAATCTTCTCTTTAAGCACTTCGCCTACACCGCTAATTGTCCCACCTGTGCCAAATCCTGCCACAAAATAATCCAAACTTCCCTCAAAGCTTTTATAAATCTCTAGTGCAGTAGTGTGTTTGTGCATTTCTTTGTTAGCGAGATTATCAAATTGACTTGGCATAAATGAGTTTGGTGTGGAATCTAAAATTTCTTGAGCCTTATTGAGCGCACCTTGCATACCCTCACTTGCAGGAGTAAGCACAAGATTCGCACCAAACAAAGCTATCATCTTGCGTCTTTCTATGCTCATAGATTCTGGCATAGTGATGATGATTTTTAATCCAAGAGAAGCACAAATCATAGCGAGAGATATGCCCATATTGCCGCTTGTGCATTCTACAATAGTTGTATCTTTTGTGATTTTGCCTGTCTTTAGAGCCTCATCTATCATTGCATATGCAGGGCGGTCTTTAACAGAATGGCTTGGGTTTAAAAACTCGCATTTGCCATAAAGATTTGGAGCAAATTGCTGAAGTTGTAAAATCGGAGTGTTGCCAATGAGTTCGGTAATATTTTGAGCTATCATTGAAAATCCTTTGTGCGCATTTAAGCGTGAATTTGGTATTTAAAGCTTAGAATATAGCAATTTTTTATAAAAAAATCAAGGAAAATAATGCAAATTTTCTTCTCTTATTTTTTTGTTATTTATGTGATATATCAATTCTTTACTCCGCTTCAAGCAGCAGATTCTAAAAATCAAGATATTGAAGTGCAAAAAATGAATATCTAAAAAGATTAAATGATGAATTTAACACTTTGAGCTAATACAATTTATTATGATTGAATATACAATATTGCATTTACAAAAAAAACAATATAATGCGCGGATACAAAGGATTTGTCATAGGAGGAATAATAATGGAACTTACAGACATTAAGTCAATTTGTGCCTTTATCGAGGACGCAGAGAGTGATAGAGAGATAGCTTACTATGTGGGGATTTACCAAAAAGCACTAGAAGCACTACAAAATATCCTTATTGCAAAAAAAGGCAGGAAAATCAGCGATAAAGATTTATACAAAGTCTTTAAAATCTGCTTAAAAAAAGGTAGCTGGAGTGCAAAGATAGAGATTAGAGGAGAATCTTATAGCCAACGCATAGAAGTATCAACTTTCCTGCCTTTGGAGCTTGTGGAATTTCTCATTGACAATGCCAAAGACAAAAGTGTCGTGTTAGGTATGCAGCAAAGCAGACTAGACTTTTTAAAATATGCTATCAGTGCGGGTAGGAGTGATATTGCTGCAGTGCTAGTGAAAAATGGTATAGCCTTTACGCAAGAACATCTCAATGACTTAAGATATGATTGGGATAATATGTTTAATATTGAAGTGCATTTTGCTGATGCTTTGGGCTTTAAGTGCAAAAAAGATGAAATGCTAAGGATAATGTGGGAGCTACTTATTGCGCAGGGCTTTAGTGTGGATGCAATCTACTCCACAGGCATTACGTTTTATGACGGGATAGAGCGTTGCAGACGAAGCGGTAGGGAATCCCAGCAAGCCTTTATTTATGCCTTAAGAAATAAGCTCTTTGATATAGAAGTGCTAGATTCTAGCTTTTCAGGATTAGCACCACAAGGTGGAATAAATCTCGCTTTTTTAGGCAAGGAGGGGGTAGACTTGCTAGATACTGACTCTGTACATACACAGCCAAAAACTCAAAGAATCGTGCCTTTTGTCTTTGCGATGTTTGAGGATACAACTTATGAAGTTTTAGAATATGCCCTTTTTCTTGGACTGCATAAGGGCAGGAAAAACGACAAAGGAGAGGACTTTGAGAGCTTTTTACAAAAAAAGATTGAGGAATACATTATATTAACTACAAAGGGCAATGCCTATGGGAGTATATTTAAAGAGGATGAAGAAGCGTTAGCGTATTTTAAAGCTTTGCAAAGATTTATGAGTAGCTTAGATTCTATCAAGAGGGGAGAAGTCATTGAAGTAGATAATGAGACCTTGAAAATGTTTGCCAGAATAGAGGAGATTCCATTAAGTCAGCTTGATACAAGCAAGGTAACAAGTATGAAATATTTATTTTACCGCTCTTGTAGGAGGGATTTTAGCGGGATAGAAAAGTGGAATGTCTCACAAGTCGAGGACTTTACAAGCTGTTTTGAAAATGCCTATTTTTTCAATGCCTCTTTAGAATCTTGGCAGGTATCAAAAATTGCAAACACAGCTTATATGTTTGATGATGCTTTAAGCCTTGAAACACTCCCGAGTTGGTACTGAGGATTAAGAAAGAATTGACATTCAAACTAAATATTTTCCTTAAAGTTTTATAGAATCTTGTATAGTAAAGATTCTCTATTTTTTAGAGTTGCTAAAAAGATTTCCTAAAGAGTAAAATAGCTTTTAAGATTCTAAAAAAGGAAAAAAATGAAATATATAAGTTTGCTTTGCGATCATAATATCACGAAAAAACCCCGCTCAAGCCGTATGTTACAGCTTTTAGATAAGATAAAGCAAGAGGGAGCTAAACTAAGTCTTAGCGTTATTTCTAAAGCCTGTGATACACGCGAATTTAATGCTTTAGGCATAGAATCTCACTTTTTTGTTTTGGCAATGATAAATCAAGCAAAGAGCGCACTCAACAAGAAAATGATACTATTTTATCTCATTGTCAAAGTGGCAATTTTGAATCGCTTATTTTTACACCAAATCGCAAGTGTATTCCTAATCTTTTAGATTCTCTGCCACCTCAAGATGTATTAATTGTAGAAGATATTACACTTCTTCCTTTTGCGTGCGCATATAAAAATACACATAAAACTTGTAAGATTCTCATTGATTTGCGTGAGTTTTATCCGCTTGAATATGAAAATGATGAAAAATGGCTACAAGGATTAGGGCGATTTTTTGCATATTTGTGTGAAACATATTTGCCTTATGTAGATATGGCAATAAGCGTGAGTGAGGGGTTGTGTGAGCGGTATAAAAGTGATTTTGGCATTACTTGCGAGCTTTTTTATTCCCTGCCACCATTTTTTGATTATAAGCCTAAGCCCACTTTAAAGCAAGAAATCAAGATTTTGTATCACGGATTTATAAGCCCTGATAGAAGCTCTATGGAGCTTTTAGAGTTAGCACGTTTGCTTATTAATACGCCTTATACACTTTGTGCTATGGTTTTGAGTAACCAAAAGGGTTTTTTAGAATCTTTTTGCACTAATGCTTATGAGATTCCATCACTTGAAATTGTGCCACCTGTTTGCCTAGAGGAGATTATCCCAAAAAGCACACAATATGATATAGGAATTATTCCTTTTAAGCCTACTACCTTTAATCTCGCTCATTGTATGCCAAATAAGCTTTTTGAATACCTCCAAGCACGATTAGCAATCGTCTCTACACCGCTTTATGATGTGAGAAATTTTGTGCAAACACATAGTTGCGGTGCTATAACACAAGGTTTTCAAAGCTACGATATTGCACAAATGCTTTTAAAACTTAAAATTACAGATATTGATAAATACAAGCAAGAGAGTCATAGGGCAGCACAAAAATGGCATTTAAATTATAATTTAAAGTGCTTAAAGAATCTACTCCATAAACTTGACATCAAAGTAGAATAAGTAGAAAATCGAGTGCATTTGGGCAAAACTACCTCAAAATATCTTATTTCACAAGAGCCATATCAAGCACTTCTTTAATATCACTCACACCAATGATTTTAAGCTTTTTAAGCACTTCTTGGGGAATATCTTTTAAATCGCGTTCATAATTTTTTTGTGGAATAAGCGCAGTTTTAATGCCAGCTTTATGTGCAGCAATGAGTTTCTCGCGCAAACCACCGATAGGTAGAACATTGTCTCTTAATGTGAGTTCGCCTGTCATCGCCACACTTGTATCAATTTTAGAATCTGTAAGGATTGAGGCAATAACGCACGCCATAGCAATACCCGCACTTGGTCCATCTTTTGGTGTTGCACCTTCTGGGACGTGAAGATGAATATCATAATGCTGATAAATGGGCGCTTTTGCGCTGTGTTTTAATATTTTTTTATCAAGCAAGACTTTTACCACGGAGTGTGCAATGTGTGCAGATTCTTTCATTACATCGCCTAAACTCCCTGTAAGCGTAAGTATGCCTTTGCCTTTAATTTTCACTGCTTCAATCTTAAGCACATCGCCGCCTACACTTGTCCAAGCTAACCCATTGACAATGCCAACCATATTTTTTTTATCTGTGGGTGAAATTTCAAATACAATTTTATCAAGAAATTGCCCTAGATTCTGTGGTGTGAGTGTGATAGATTTTTCACCTTTTAAAATAATAGTTGCAACTTTGCGCATAATTTGTGCGATTTTATGACGTAGATTGCGCACTCCTGCTTCGCGCGTGTATTTTTCAATAATAAGTTTAAGCGTAGGTGTAGAAATTTTGAGCTCTTCGGGTTTTAAGCCGTGTTTTTTTAATTCTTGAGGAATCAAATATTTTTTGGCGATTTCAAATTTTTCCTGCGGCGTGTAGGAAGATACGGCAATAAATTCCATTCTATCGCGCAATGGTGCGGGAATAGTAGAAATATCATTTGCAGTGGCAATAAAAATAACTTGTGAGAGGTCAATATCAAAATTTGTGTAATAATCCCTAAAAGCGTGGTTTTGCTCTGGGTCTAGAATCTCAAGCAACACACTTGTAGGGTCGCCCCTATAACTTCTACCAACTTTATCAATTTCATCAAGCACAATGACGGGAAGAGGAATAAATTATGTGGATTTGTTGTTTAATATTTAATGCTTGTGCTATAGTGTATTCTTCGCAAGAAACAAACCCACAAAGCCAATTTGACAAAGCAGAGCCTTTTACCAACATTCTTACAACTATTCCTCATCGTCATCTTTCAAATCCGGTGGGAATTGAAACAATGCGCTCTCCATTTCTAAGATTCCAAAACGATACACAATGTGTGCATTGCTACCTTGATCGCGCAAATTTTCTATCTCTGTATTGACAAATTCCTTCAGTCTTGCAATCAAACCCACAATCTCTTTTTGCCACTCTACACTCGTAGTAACAAAAAGCAAATATTCTGGATTATTCAAATAAATATCTGGTTTATTTACACTAAACTCCGTACGTAATTTAATCAAAATTCTCTCATAATCTTGCGTGCTTGCGTGATAGAGGCTATAACCAAAGAGCAATTTTGCCATCTAGTATTCCTAATAGCTAATATGATAATTCGGTGCTTCCCTAGTAATCGTTACATCGTGCACGTGTGATTCTCTAATGCCACTTTGAGTAATTTCAACAAATTCCGCCTTTTCCCATAATGTTTCAATGTCTTTTGAACCCAAATAGCCCATAGAGGAGCGCAAACCACCTATCATTTGATGAATCACATCTGCAATCTTTCCCCTATAAGGCACACGTCCCTCAATCCCTTCTGGCACAAGTTTTTCTTGTGCTGTCCCTTCTTGGAAATACCTATCTGCACTTCCCTTATTCATCGCCCCCAAACTCCCCATACCACGATAGCTTTTGTATTGTCTCCCTTGATAAATGATCGTTTCTCCGGGAGATTCTTCAGTCCCTGCTAATAAACTACCAATCATTACGCTAGAAGCCCCTGCTGCTAGAGCTTTAGCAATATCTCCGGAATATTTGATCCCACCATCAGCAATTACAGGAATCCCTGCCTTTTGGCAAACTTTTGCCACCTCCTCAATCGCAGTAATTTGTGGCACACCCACGCCTGCAACAATCCTAGTCGTGCAAATACTTCCAGGTCCAATGCCCACTTTCACACCATCAGCTCCTGCATCAATGAGTGCCTGCGCTCCCTCACTTGTCGCCACATTTCCTGCAACAATATCTACGGCTAAATGCTTTTTAATCTCTTTAACCGTTTCTATAATGCCCTTACTATGTCCGTGTGCAGAATCTAACACCAACACATCTACACCAGCATCTACAAGAGCTTTAGCGCGCTCATATTGAAAAACACCAATAGCTGCCCCTACGTGCAAACGCCCAAAATCATCTTTACTAGAATTTGGATATTCAATCCGTTTTTGAATATCTTTAATCGTAATCAGCCCTTTAAGGATTCCTTTTTCATTAACAATGGGTAATTTTTCAATTTTATGTTTATTCATAATATTGCGCGCTTCTTCTAAACTCGTGCCAACTCCAGCTGTAATTAAGGGCGCTTTGGTCATTACCTCTTTAACTTGACGGCTTAAATCTGTCTCAAAACGCATATCGCGATTGGTTAAGATTCCAATCAAATTCCCTTTATCATCTACTACGGGAACACCAGAAATTTTATAATTATCTGTGATAGCTTTTGCTTGGAATAAAGTAGAATCTGGGCTAATATAAATAGGGTCAATGATGACCCCACTCTCGCTTTTCTTGACTTTTTTAATTTGAATAACTTGGGAATTTTCGTCCATATTCTTATGAATAATTCCAATCCCTCCAAGCCTTGCCATTGCAATCGCCGTGCTGTGTTCTGTAACGGTATCCATTGCAGCAGAAACTAACGGAGCGTTTAAGACAATATTACGAGAAAATTTTGTCTTTAAACAAACCTCTTTAGGTAAAATCTCTGAATAAGCGGGAACTAATAAAACATCTTCAAATGTTAAGGCACGCATCCTAATTCTCATCATTATTCCTTTATTGCAATGTATTTTCTAAATTCAATGCCAAATCAAGCAAGGTTTGCTCATTAAATGCCTTACCAATTAGCTGCATACCTATTGGCAATCCTTCGTCCTCATCAACTGGAAGTGAAAGTGCTGGAAGTCCCGCTAGATTAATCCCTATCGTATAAACATCTTCTAAATACATTTGCAAGGGGGTTTTACAATCTTCAAAGCCAAAGGCTACGCTTGGCGCAACCGGAGATAAAATCGCATCACAATCTTGCAAAATTGCTCCGTATTGTCGCGCAATGAGTGTGCGCACTTTTTGCGCTTTAATATAATATGCATCGTAATATCCACTACTTAGTACGAAAGAACCAAGTAAGATTCTACGCTTCACTTCATCACCAAAGCCTTGTGAGCGTGTTTGCAAATACAATTCCTTTAAATTACTGATATCTTTTGCACGATTGCCATAACGCACACCATCAAAACGGGCAAGGTTTGAACTAGCTTCAGCTGTGCAAATCACATAATAAGCAGAAATCATATAACTTGTATCTAGCATTTCTTTTTCAACAATTTTATGTCCATTTTTACTTAAAATATCTATTGTCTTTTGATAAGCATTTTGGATATTTGTATCCGCATCTTTTAAAAGACTCGGCAAAATCGCAATCGTTCCTCTAACCTTTGGGTTTAAGCTAGAAAAGGTGCTTTGAGATTCTATATTAGCGCTTGTAGAATCCATTTTATCATAACCTGCAATCGCGTCATACAAAATTGCACAATCTGTAACATTCTGCGTAATAGGTCCAATTTGGTCTAAACTAGAACTATATGCAACTAATCCATAGCGACTAACCCTCCCATAAGTAGGCTTTAACCCTACACAACCACAAAAACTAGCGGGTTGGCGAATACTTCCTCCTGTATCACTTCCAAGTGCAGCAAGTGCGATTCCACCCGCAACTGCTGCTGCACTTCCACCACTACTTCCACCAGGGACTTTATTAGGATTTTTTGGATTGAATGTTTTGCCATAAAAGCTACTTCCAGTTGTGCTTCCCATCGCAAACTCGTCCATATTTGTGCGCCCAAAAGGTGCGAATTTATGCTTTAGCAAATTTTCTATTGCTGTGGCATTATAAGGTGCAATATAGCCTTGCAAAATATTACTTCCACAAGTAATTTCCCACCCCTTTACATTAATGTTATCTTTAATTGCAATTGGTAAAAGTGTGCTATCATAATCTTGCACTTCTCCGATATAAGCATTTAAAGAGCTTGCCTTTATTTTTTCTTGTAATATGCTTTTAAGTGCTTGAATACCATCAATATCAAGTTTTAACGCATCTTGTAGTGTTGGGATACTCATTGGATTCTCCAAAGTGGATTGTAAAGATTTTGCAATTATAGGTAAGTTTTGCTGAAAAAGTAATTCAATTTAAAATCTTAAATGCAAATTCCATTACAGACTGAGTTTTGTATTTTTAAAACGAAAAACGGCTTCACGCACTGCGTTTAGATAACTTGTAGAATCTGCTTTGTTTTGATAAGCAATATCAAAAGCTGTGCCGTGATCGACAGAAGTGCGAATAATGGGTAAATTGAGAGTTAAATTAATGCTTTCTTTGAAATATAAGGTTTTCAGTGGAATCAATCCTTGGTCGTGATACATTGCGACATAATAACGCAAATGCTTACCAATAAACGCGGTATCTGGCACAAGTGGTCCTATAAAAATTGGCTTCTTTAATGTTTGATTGACTTCTTTAATTGCTTGAGTGATTGCTTTTTCCTCCCCACCTAACACCCCAAAATCCCCAGCGTGTGGATTTAACCCAAGCACTCCACAAGGTGCTTTTGTAATATGAGGTGCAAGATTGAGTAAAAAAGCCTTGAGGGATTCTACTTGGATAGATTGTGCAACAGATTGAAGTGGAATATGGTCTGTAAAAAGTGCCACATAGAGTTTAGGTGAGCCTAGAACCATTATCACTTGACTTGGCTTTTGATTCATCTTCAACAAATCTCTCAATGCCTCTGTATGACCAGCATAAGGAATCTTAGCTAATTGCCAAGCTTTTTTATGGATTGGCAATGTAACCAATGCTTTCGTTTTACCCTGTAATGTTAAATTGAGTGCGCTCAAAAAACTAGCATAAGAATAAGCACCACTCTCTTTAGCAATCTTTGCAGGAATAATAGGAGGAATCTTTGCATTGGGTGTGATATATTTTAAATGTTTGGGCATTGGAATATTGAGTCTTTTAGCTACTTCTTTTAATAGCACCTTATCTACACAATAAATTGGGGTGCAGAGTTTAGAAATTGCTTTGTGGCTCTTAAGGAGAATCTCTAGCCCTACACCATTAGAATCCCCAACACTGATTGCAATTTTCATTTTTAATAACAGGCTCCTTTTGTTTCTAAAGTGAAATTCGTATTAGGTTTTGGAGAAGGAACAATGAGTTTAAATTCCATAGATTCTAACTTTTTAAGTGGAACTTTATAAGTTTCTATATGGAGAAATTGGGGTTTAATTTTATATTTAAGTTGCTTAATCTTTTTCAACCCAGCAGGAATAAAATTCACACTCAACACACACCCTCTAAAGTCTAGCACTCCTACATTTGTAAATTGCCCTTCAATATAATACACACTATCATAATGTAATTGCTCATTATGTAAAAGTGTAAGGTCTATTTGCTTAAGGTAGGATTCCATAATCTTTTGGTAAATAAGAGGTGAAGTGAGAAGTAAAACAATGCTAATCACAAAGGTAAGAGTCGCAAGAATAGCATTAAAACGGAAAGTTACGCTTAGTAAAAAGAATAATAAAACAAGCAAAAAAATGCAACTAAGGACCAAATAATCTGGTAGAGAAAAGTAATTTATCGTATTTAACAAAGTCATTAAATAATCTTTTACTTCATTCATTATCTAGCTTCATAATCCTTTAGTTATTTTCCTGACGTGATTCTTTTTCTGTAATTCCACTTAAACCAAAACGGCGCATAATTTCTTGCTTCACTAAATCCGGCGCGATATTACAAAAGCTAAGCCCAACTAGCGAATGATAAAGTAAATCCGCTGCTTCATAAATAATCTCTTTAGAATCCTTATCTTTAATAGCAAACCCAAGCTCTGCGGCTTCCTCCACGATTTTTTTAGCAATCGTATTTTCACCCCTACTATAAAGTAAAGCTGTATAAGAAGTCTGAGAATCTGCGCCTTTACGCTCTTGCAAAGTATGATAAAGAGAATCTATCACCCCATAAACTTCACTCATATCTTTGGATTCTAAAGTATCCTCCAAGATTCCCTCTTGGTTAATAAGGTGAAAAAAGCAACTTTTTGCACCACTATGACACGCAACGCCTTTTTGTTCTACTTTCAAAAGCAAACTATCCTTATCACAATCTAGTAAAATTTCACAAATTTTTTGTGTATGCCCACTTTGTTCGCCCTTTTTCCAAATACGTTGTTTGGAGCGCGAAAAATAATGTGCAAAACCACTTTGCAAACTTAATTCCAAAGCTTCTTGATTCATAAAAGCAAGCATTAAAACTTCTTGCGTTTTAAAATCTTGTGCGATAACAGGAACTAAACCATTAAGTTTCTCCCACGCAATTTGTTTGAGAATCGTTTGCATAGTAGCCCTTAGTTACTTATAGAACTTGCACGTTGATTATCTTTAGAATCTAGCCAAATATTAGGTGTCGCCCCACCGGGTGTTAAGAAAATCTTTGCATCACGATTATTTTGTAAAGCCTCATTAAACTTCCCCTGCACTTCAATTTGACGTAGCTGTAAAAGTGGCGAATTAAGGCTTTGACTAATTAAACGATTTGCCTTAGCTTGCGCATCAGCTTCAATAATTGTCGCGTCTGCAACACCTTTAGCAAGGGCAGCCTTTTTTTCTGCTTCTTGCTTCGCTCGCTCTACTTCATATCTTGCACGTTCTGCTTCTTGACGTGCAACTTGCACACGTTCAATTTGCTCTTTAATTGCAATAGGCAATACAATTTCTGTTAATTGAATAGAAACTAACTCCACAGGGCGATTTTCAAGCCCATTGATATTTTCACGGAATTTTTGGTCAATTAAAGTTGCAATTTCATTGCGTTTAGTGGGGAGTTCCTCTGCTGGAAAACTTCCTACAACATTCCGCACGATTTCACGAATCACAGGCGTAATGATACGCTCTTCCCAATTTTGTCCCCAAGTTGCAATCGTTTGAGGCACACTTAAAGGATCTAGACGATATTGCACTGCAAGTTCTACGGATACAGACAAACCCCTAGAATCCAATACGCTAATTGCTTGATTTCTTAAACTTCCCTCATCACGATTCCGATAACTTGAAGTTTCTACACTTGTAAATTCCGCAATTCTAACTTTTGTATTCACCGGAATAATTTTTTGAATGCCCGGAATATAAAAATGAATGCCCGGCTGTAAAGGTGTTGGGCTAAATTCCCCTGTGGTAATCTTTACACCTACTTCGCCACTATTAATAATAGTAAAAGGCTTTAATAAAAAAAGTAGAATCACGAAAATCACTACAACATACAAACCAGCCATCTTCTTGCCATTTGGCATACTAAAGTTTGGCATTTTAGGTGCTTGAAATCCACGATTCTTATTGCTCCCACTATTTCCACCGCCATTATGATTTGAATCATTGCTTTCATTAGAATTATTATAATTTTTATTTTTTTGTCTCAAATGTTCGTTTAAGTCAATCGGCATACACAACCTTTATTTAATATAAGTTAGCCAATGGGCAAATCTTTCATTGCGTCCATAGACTACATCAAAAAACGCATTTTGTAGCTTATGCGTCACTTCGCCTCGTCTGCCACTGCCAATTACACGCGAATCCAACTCATAAATAGGGGTAACTTCTGCCGCAGTTCCGACAAAAAATGCTTCATCAGCAATATAAACTTCATCACGTGTAATATTTCTACGCTCTAATGGAATCCCCAAGTCTTTTGCAATCTGTATCACAGAATCTTGTGTAATAGATTCTAATACACTATCACTTGGTGGAGTGATTAAAACTCCATTACGCACAATAAAAAAGCACTCTCCACTGCCCTCTGCAATCATTCCATTATCATCTAATAACAAAGCTTCCTCATAACCACATTCAATGGCTTCAAATTTTGCCATTTGCGAATTGAGATAATTACCCACTGCTTTTGCCTTACCAAAAAGTGATTTGGTAGAGTTTCTAACAATAGAGGAGGTTTTGACACGAATCCCTTTTTCCAAACCCTCATCACCTAAATATGCTCCCCACTCCCACGCAGCAATGCTCGTTTGCACAGGCGCATTTTTATGATATACCCCCATCACACCATATCCTAGATAAATAATTGCACGTAAATAAACATTGCTATTAAACTGATTATCCTTTAAGAGTTCTATATGTGCCCTTTCAATTTCCTCTTGAGTAAATGTTGGGCAAATTGCGACAATTTTAGCAGAATTTATCAATCGCTTTGCGTGTTCTTGAAGACGAAAAATTGCCATACCCTTATCCGTCTTATAGGCTCTAGTGCCTTCAAATACACCATTTCCATAGTGTAATGTGTGTGTGAGGATATGAACTTTCGCATCTTTCCAATCCACTAATTTTCCATCCATCCAAATGGATTTTGCTTCTTTCATTATTAAACTCCTTTGATAAACTAAAATGTCTAAGCTAGTTTTAAATCCAAAGCCTTAAGATTCTTAAAAATTGAAAGTATAATAATTTTTTGTTTAAAGTTAAGATATTCAACATTTAAATTATTCTATTTCTTGATAACTTTGCTTATCCCAACCACCACCAAATGCTTTATAAAGACTGATTGCGGCACTTAAGGTTTCTAGTTTTGCGCTCTGCTGATTCAACTCTGCACTAAAAAGCGAACTCTGTGTATTAAGCACTTCAAGATAATTTGTATAACCCTCTTCATAACGCAAATTTGCAATCTCCAATGTGCGTTTTAACGCCATAACTTGCTCATCTAAACTACCTAATCTCTCTCCCGCCATTTGATAATTAAACAAACTTTCCCGGACCTCACCAAATGCTGTGCGTAAAGTCTGCCCATAGTTCAAAATCATTTCTTCATATTGAGATTTGGCTAAATCCACACTTGCGCTTGTGCGCCCAAAATCAAGCAAGTTTCCAATAAAATTCCCTCCAAAATTCCAAGTAGAATTAGAAGTGCTAATTAATTCATTGAGTTGCGGACTAGCATAACCAAAAAGCCCCGTTAGAGAAATAGTCGGAAAATAAGCACTTCTAGCAATACCAATATTAAAATTTGCTGCTTTTAGATTCTGTTCTGCTGCTTCAATATCTGGTCTTTTCTCTAAAATCGTTGAGGGCAAACCCGCTTCGATACTAGGGGAATTAGGCAATACCTGTGGTGTTGTTGGAATCTCATTGGCAAACACACCTGCTCCATCACGTCCAAGTAGAATCAAAAATGCGCTTTGAGCTGAATTTTGCTCCATCAAAATCTTCTGCAACTGCGCTCGCACACTTGCCATTTCTGATTTTGCTTGTTGCATATCAATCTCTGAAATTTTACCTGCTTCAAACTCTTTTTTACGATATTCATAATTCTCTTCACGACTTTTTAGAGTATCTTTAGAAAGTTGAACTTGATTATTTAATGTTAGGATTCCGAAATAACTTTCTGCAACACTTGCAATAAGACTTAAACGCACCATATCACGATTGGCTTTTAGTGCAAATAATTGCGCTAAGGCTCTTCTATCTGCGTCTCTTGCACGTCCCCATAAATCAAGTTCAAAACTCAAGATTGCACTTAAAGAGAAATTATTATAATTCTCTAGTTGATTTTGGGCTAGATTTTTACGATTTTTTAAACCTTCACCTTGAGCCTTAATGTTTGGATAGCGGTCGCTTCGTGCATAACTCCATTGACTGCGTGCTTGCTCAATCCTTTGCATTGCAACCAACAAATCATAATTATTCCTTAATGCCTCTTCTACAAAGCCATTTAAAGTAAAATCTCCAAAATCTTCCCACCATTTTTGTGAAATTTCTATTTCCTTTGCTGCTTCTATTACTTCTTTAGAATCTGGTAAGTTTGTTTGCGGTTGTACATATTTAGGTGAAAGCGAACAACCACCCCCTAAAAGAGCAAGCAAAGCCACATAACAATAAAACTTAGAAACCTTAATCATGTTTGCTCCTAAAAGTTGCAATAAACTCGCTAAACTTTGCAAAATATGTATAAAATAATGGGATAAAAAAAGTTGCAATAAAAGTTGCCGCAAGCATTCCACCAATTACCCCTGTTCCAATAGCGTGGCGACTAGCTGCTCCTGCTCCACTACTAATTGCAAGAGGAAAAACTCCAATCGTAAAAGCAAGAGAAGTCATTACAATCGGGCGGAATCGCAAACGCGCAGCCTCTACTGCGGAATCATAGATATTCTTACCTTCCTTTTCTCTTGCTTGCATTGCAAACTCAATAATCAAAATTGCATTTTTTGCCGCTAAAGCAATCAGTGTGATTAATCCAACTTGAAAATAAATATCATTATTTAACCCTCTAAGCCAAGTAGCAAAAATTGCTCCAAACACCGCAAAAGGCACGGCAGTAACGACTGCTAGAGGCATAAGCCATCGTTCATATTGAGCCGCTAGAATCAAGAAAACAAACACAAGCCCAAAGATAAAGGCAACCGCACCCGTTCCGCTACTCGCCTTTTCTTGATAAGAGCTTCCTGAAAACGATACCGTATAACCCTCTGGCAAGACTTCGTTTGCTACTTCCTCAATCGCTAAGAGAGCATCTCCTGAAGAATATCCCGCCTTTGAATCCCCTGAAATTTGTGCCGCTGGAAAAAGATTGAATCGCTCCAAAATATCTGGTCCAATCACACGTTCATATTTCACAAGTGCGCTAATAGGCACAAGCTCCCCTGTGTTGGAGCGCACAAAAACATTGCGCAAATCCTCTGGCTTCTCTCTAAATGGGCTTTCGGACTGCACATTTACCTTATAGGTGCGCCCAAAAAGATTAAAATCATTGACATAATAAGAACCAAAGGTCGCTTGAAGTGTCGTAAAGACATCATTGATATTCACTCCCATTGCCTTTGCCTTTGCGCGGTCTAAATCCAAATGGTATTGTGGCACATTCACGCTCAAAGTCGTTCTTAACCCTGTGAGTTCCGGACGCTTCGCCGCTGCCTCTAGCACGAGTTGCGTATTTTTCTGCAACTCCTCCATAGAACCTCCCGTGCGGTCTTGGATATACATTTCAAACCCGTCTGTCAAGCTAAGTCCCATAATCGGCGGGGGATTGAGCGCAAACATAATCGCACTAGGGTATTGCATAAGTTGCCCTGTCATTGCACCTGCCAAAGATTGAGAGTGCTGCTCGGGATTCTTCCTTTCTTTCCAATCCTTAAGCTTAATAAACGCAGTCCCCGCATTACTTCGCACAGCACTAGAGAGGAGGTCATAACCTGCTAATGCCATAATGGCTTCTATATTGGGGTTATCCAATGCCACTTTTGTTGCAAAATCTGTCATTTGCGTGGTTTTGCTTAATGCAGTTGCAGGTGGTAGTTGCATTGAGACTAGCAATGTCCCCTTATCCTCTGATGGCACAAGCCCGGTTGGCACACGCGTAAAAAGCCCCATTGTAATAACAAGCAACCCAACAAAAAGAATCACATACAAGCTTCCACGTCTAATCGTATGTGCGACTTTATCGGTAAATTTATGGGTTAGCCAATCAAAGAAATTATTGAATTTCCTAACAATATAAAAGGGTTTAGGCTCTTTTGTCTTAAGGATTGATACACAAAGTGCGGGGGTGAGTGTCAAGGCAACGAATCCCGAGATAATTACCGAAATAACAATGGTTACCGCAAATTGTTTATAAATCTCTCCACTAAATCCGCCGATGAAAGCCACCGGGATAAATACCGCAGAAAGCACTAGCACGATAGCAATTACGGGACTTTGAATCTCCTCCATAGCCTTAATTGTGGCATCTTTGACTCCTAGCTTTTCGGAGTGAATCAACCGCTCCACATTTTCAATGACGATAATCGCATCATCTACAACGATTCCAATCGCTAAAATCAATCCAAACAAGGTAAGCAAGTTGATAGAGAATCCTAGCAGATACATTCCCGCAAAAGAACCGATGATAGAGACCGGCACGGCAATGACTGGAATAATTGTAGCGCGGAAATTTTGCAAAAAGAAATAAATAACAATCACAACAAGGAGAATCGCCTCTATGAAAGTTTTGATAACCTCTCCAATAGAGACTTTAACAAATTCTGTCGTATCATACGCAACCGCATATTCTAAGCCATCGGGAAAATCTTTTGAAAGCTCCTCTAGTCTTTGAGCTACACCATCGGCGACATTTAGCGCATTTGCGCCGGGTTGCAAGAACACACCAAACGCAATGGCGGGTTTGCCCTTATATTTTTCGCTTAGGCTATAATCCTCCGCTCCAAGCTCAATCCTTGCAATGTCTTTTAAGCGCAAAGCAGAGCCGTCCTCGTTGGTTTTAATCAAAATCTCTTCAAACTCTTTTGCATCGCTAAAACGTCCTTTGGTGGTAACGCTATAAGTAAATTCCAAATTGTTTTTCGTAGGCTCTTGCCCAAAGAATCCTGCGGCAAATTGTGAGTTTTGCTCTTGGATTAGCGCAATGACTTCAGAGGGCGTGAGATTGTATTTTGTCAATTTATCTGGAGAGAGCCAAACGCGCATAGAATATTCTTGCAAACCAAACAAAGTCGCATTTCCCACACCCGGAACGCGCTTTAACTCATCTAAGATATTGATAGAAGCATAGTTTGCAATATAAATCTCATTTTGGTTTGGCATATCAGAAAACAAAGCATAAACAGAAAGAATCGTGGAGCTTTGTTTCTCTACCGTAACCCCATATCTTTGCACCTCTTGAGGTAGCTTACTTAATACCTGCTGGACGCGGTTATTGACATTAATCGTTGCTTGGTCTGGGTCGGTTTCTTGGGTAAAATACACATTAATACTCAAAGAACCCGTAGAGGTGGAGGAGCTTTGCATATAAATCATATTCTCCACCCCATTAATACTATTCTCCAATACACTTGCAACACTACTAGAAATAACTTCCGCACTCGCACCCGGATAAGTCGCATTTACAACCACCTCCGGTGGCGTTACTTGAGGGTATTCCTCTACCGCTAAAGAAAAGGCAGACAAAGCCCCCGAAATGACAATGATAATAGACATTACCATCGCCAAAACAGGGCGTTCGATAAAAAACTTAGAAAACATCAAAATCCTTTTTAAGGCTTAGGAGCAGGTTGTGAAGCCTGATTAGCAGGTGCTGAATTGATTGCAGTTACAGGGACACCGGGACGAAGCTTAATCAACTGACTTGTGATAACCACATCGCCATCGTTTAAACCACTTTTAATAATGACATTATTTCCTACATTATACCCTAAAACTACGGGTGTTGGCTGAGCTTTGCCCTCTACGACCCTAAATACATAACTTCCTTTTGCATCTTGCATCAAAGCCATTTGTGGAATCGCAATAGAATCTTTTGCCACAATTCCCTCTAAGCGAATACGAGAAAATTCCCCTGGAACCAATAAATGTTCTGGATTTTCTACAATTGCACGTGCTTTAATAGTTGCCGTGCTTGCTTCTAAGACACTATCAATGAAATCTAGCTTGCCCTCTCTATTAAAAGGTGTGCCATCGGGCAAAAGATAAATCACCTTTACATTCTGATAATCCAAAGTGCGCACAAAATAATAATCATTGCTAGGGATAGAAAATTCCGCGTGAATAGGGTCTAATTGCGTAATAGTTGTTAGCACATTATCCACACCTGCCTTACCTACTAAATCCCCAATATCATAACGTTTCATACCAATTTTACCACTTGCAGTTGCCATTACATCTGTATAATTTAAATTAATCATTGCAGTATCTAAGTTTGCACGTGCATTTTCATACGCAGATTGCGCAGAATCATATTCCTTTGGGCTAAGTGCATTTTTTTTGAAAAGTTTTTGCGCTCTCACCCAATCGCGTTGTGCAGCTTTAAAAGCTGCTCGCGCCATATTAACTGCCGCTTGATATTTTTCAGGTTCAATCTTAAAGAGTTTATCACCCTTTTTAACCAATCCCCCCTCGACAAAATGTTGTTCTAATAAAACTCCCTCTACACGCGCATAGATTCCTACGCTTTGCAAACTTGTGAGCTTAGATGGATACTCAAAACTAACTGGCACATCTTGCTTCTTCACGCTATAAGTATTTACAGACACTGCCATATTTTGTTGCTGTGCTTTGTTTTTATCTCCTTTAGAGCAACCTAGTAACAATATTACACTACAAAGCACGCTTAAAAATAACTTGGAATATGTTTTAAGATAATTTTCCATTTTTCCTCTTTAATTTAAATTGAATTCCAAAGTATAGAATCTCACCTTATATTTATTTGAATTGCTTATTTGACAGCTTGATATTATAAATGTAATATCAATTACACTAAATAAGAAGTGTAATTATAAGGAAAGAATCTTTAGAAAAAATAAAAACTCTAAATATTTTATAGAATTAATATAATTTTGTCTATTTTGGCATAAAGAAAGGAGACTAATATGCTTGAAAAACCTCTATTATGGCGTTTTGAATCCACCAAAATAAATCAAATTTTCCAAGCTCAATAGAATTTCTAAGCATCTTTAAGACTAACTTAAATTTAATCTTTGGAGAACACTATATCTACAAAAATGAAATATAGCAAATGGTACGCCCGGAGGAATTCGAATCCCCGACCTACAGGACCGCAACCTGTTGCTCTATCCAGCTGAGCTACGGACGCATAATGGTGGAGTGTAGGAGGATCGAACTCCTGACCTCAACGCTGCCAGCGTTGCGCTCTCCCAGCTGAGCTAACACCCCTACACTTTAAAGGGCGAAATTATAGCAAACAAAGCTTAAATTAAATTTTAAGTTTTTGTAAGCCATTTAAATAGCTTTCTACTGCGCTTTGCAACTCCTCTAAAGTACCTGAATTTTCAATCACATCACTAGCTAAAGTGCGTTTATGCTCTAATGGCATTTGTGCCTCTATTCGTTTCAATGCGTCTTCTTCATTCAATCCATTGCGAATCTTTAAACGTTCAATTTGTAAATCTTTAGTCGTATAAACCAACAAAGAATGTTTAATGGTATAATGATTTGTCTCAAAAAACAAAGGAATATCAATAAAATATGTAATCCCTTTACGCTCTTGTACCCACGCTTGAGATGTAATTTCATCTTTAATTTTGGGGTGCAAAATAGACTCTAATTTCATTCTTGCTTCTTTATTAGAAAATACAATTGCACCTAATTTCTGGCGGTCAATCTTTAAAGCAGAATCTTCCAAATCCTCTTTTAAGATTTCTTTACCAAAAACTTCAATTACCTCTTTTGCGCTTGATTCTAATATTTGATGTGAGATTTCATCTGCACAAATCACATAATAACCATAAAGCCTAAGTAGCGAAGCTACTGTGCTTTTCCCACTTGCAATTCCACCACTTAGCGCAATAGCATAAGAAAAATTCAATTTCTTGCCGCTCCAACAAGTGTTGTTTTGACAAATTGGGGCAAAACAAACGCACTTAAATGCAAATTTGCATTATAATAACTTAGCCCCTCTAACATATCTGCGCGTTGTAATTGAATATCTGCTGTGGGATGATAGACTTTAGATGCAAAAATATAGCAATCTTGTAAAAGTGATAAAGGTGCAAAACAAGGCATTTTTACCCTAAAGCTTTCTAAAGATTCTAATAATTGTTTCACTTCTAAAGTTTCTAACAAAATCTGTGGTGATTTTATCATCAAAATTCCATCTTCATTTAACAAAGATTGGTAATTTTGAGGACTCTGTTTAGAATCCAATAACACGATAATATCATAACTTGCTTTGCTCTCTTGTGCATTTTGCGCCAAAAATTCTTTGCTTTGTTGTGGAATCAATGTGAAATGTGGAGATTCCATTACTTCTTTGTAATGGGGTAAAAAGCTAACCAATGACTCTAATACTTTCAAATCAAATTGCAAGAAATCCACACACAAACTCTCATAACGCAAAAATTCAAAAGCAATTTCTAGGTTAAAACTTCCCTCAATTAGCACACGTTTGGGTGATTTATGCGAACAAGCTAAAATATGCGCTAAAAATTCACTTTGCACATACAAAAGATTCTGAAGTAACATTCCCTCATCCAACAAAGCAATTTCACCAAAAGCTTTGGAATTAAAAAGCTCTAATGTATGCCTTTCACCCTTGATCTCGTGTAATTTCCGCTCTATTTTATATTCTTGTTGAAATTTGTCATTATAGGATTTTGTAACCCACATATTTTACCTTTTAATTAAACTTATAAATTTAAAGCCTATTGTAATTTTGGTAAAATTATCTTTAAACTTATCCTTTTAGTTTAGTACCAAATAAAATTCTTTTCCTATAAAGAAAATTTTACTCATTCCTTTTGTTTCTTCTACGACAACAATTTTTGTAGAAACATTCAAAAAGTTTTGCACCATAATATCCTCGTGAGTCATCACTTCTGGCTCACACATTTTACGCGTCATTCCTGCATTACCGAGCTTTAGCATATTGCCCTCAATCCAATAATCACCAAAGAAACGATTACAACCTAATGAGCCATTAATTTGATTGTCTTTAAATTGCAAGACAAAATGGCTTTCTGCACTCTGTTTTAAAGCAATCGTTTTGCCTTTGAAATGATAAGAAATTATTTTCCACTCTTTTTTAGATTCTAAAAGTTTCTTGTAATCTATATCTTCGCAATTTTTAGCCGTTTTTGTCTCCTCATTATAACATTTAGAAAATTGTGGAGCATTAGGCGTAATTACCCCTGTCCCACCACAACCGACCGACACACCAGCTACCGAACTGATTAATATTAAATATACACTAGACTTGAATTTTTTTATTATAGTTAGCATTTTTATCCTTTATTTTAAACGCACAATATTCACTTTTGCATTAGAACGCAACTTTTCAAAATACTCATAAATTAAATAATCCTCTTTTTGCTCCATCATTTTTTGCATTACAACATTGCGAACATTTTCATAAGGCAAAAGCGTAGGATTATTTTTTGCTTTAATTAAAAATACAACCAATTCATCACCCACTGGGAAAATTGGCGTAAATCCGCCCACTGACCCTTGCGTAAAAGCATTCACAATTTGTGGATGTAGTTCAATTGTTTGCAAGACTTCATTCGTCTTTTTTACACTATTTGGAATCACTTTTCCTCCACTTTGGACAACTTTTTCAAGCGCCTTACCATCTTGGCTAAAATACTTCACAACATCAATGCTTTGAGGAATAGAAAATTCCTGTCTATGTGTATTATAATAACTTTCAAGCTCTTTTTCATCTACCATTCTTAAGCCTTCTTGTGCAATAGACTGATAAAGCTTTCTTTTTTGCAAATTGTGCTTAATTCCTTCTTTGTAATGCTCCCAATTTCCACCATTATTTTGAATGTAGCTTTTCACTTGCTCCAATGTTGCCTTTTTTTGCTTTGCGATTCGTGCAATCTCATCTTGAATCTCTATCTCATTGACAATAATTTTTCTTTTATCTATTTCCTCTTTATGTAAGCGGTCATTAATGAGCGAGTCTATCGCAATCTGTTGCGAAACTTTGTCGCGTTGCTGT
This sequence comes from uncultured Helicobacter sp., assembly GCF_947367035.1. Classification (GTDB taxonomy): domain Bacteria; phylum Campylobacterota; class Campylobacteria; order Campylobacterales; family Helicobacteraceae; genus Helicobacter_D. Next base: position 63,685 of record NZ_CANBCA010000005.1, on the reverse strand, counting down.
ATTTTATAAACTTCCATTAAAGTAACAGGATAATCATTGACGAAAAATGCGATTCCATTCACGAGAGAGGGGGCAGCAAACAAAGAATGAGCCCATAAAGCACCAAAACCTATAAAACACCAAAGAAACTTTGCATTTCTTTTATTATTTGTCATTATAATTCCTAAATCTAAATTTGCGCAATTTTAGCAGAATCTCTTTAGTATTTTGCTAAATTGCTTGAAATCTTTTAAGAACTTCTCTTAAGATTCCATTAAACTGCACAAAACTCTCTAAATCCAGCTCCTCATAAATTGAATGTGGATGAGAAATACTTGGACCAATAGAAACAAAGCAAACTTTTGGATATTTTTGCTTTAAGATTCCACATTCAAGCCCTGCGTGAATGCTTTTTAACTTTACTTTGGGATTTTTTACCTGCATCACTTCCCATACAATATTTAACAACTCACTTTCTTCTTTTTCCCAAGGCGCATAATAATCTGACAACTCCACAGCAAAGCCCAATGCTTCTAGCCTATCTTTTTCTTGTGTGATATTTTCTTGCATTAAGGATTCTTGGTTTCCGCGTCCCATTGCGATAAAATGTATTTGCACCTCCTTATCTCCCATCGTTTGTCGCAAAATCCCAAGATTACTAGAGAGAATAGGCTCGTTATCAGAAGTAGCCATCACACCATTTTGTAAATTCAAAATTGCTTCTATCACTTTACTTGCATTAAAACATCTTTTATCTTTTGCATCAAAAGTTGATAAAACAAAATGAGCAGAATCTTTCAAAGGCTTTTGTGAAATTTCCTCTAAAATTCTTTTACATTGTGTATGCTTTGCTTGTGGAATCGCAATTTGTAACATTGCATTAACAGGGATAGAATTTCTCTTCTCCCCACCGCTAAACTCCACAATTAAAGCCCCGTAATCTACTAAAGGCTTAGCGATTTTGGCTAATTCTAAAATCGCATTGGGGATATTTTTATGGATTTCAATCCCACTATGTCCGCCAACAAATCCTTGTGTGCGAATCTCTACTAACTCACAATCTTGCGGAATGGCAAAAGATTCTATACTTACTTTGCATTCTAAATCATAACCTCCAGCACACGAACAAACCACTTCATCAATCTCTTCACTATCGCAATTTAACATATAAGAGGAGTGCAAAGGCAATGCAATATCTCTTGCACCTAGCATTCCCACTTCCTCATCAATACTAAAGAGGCATTCTATATTCGCAAAATCCCTTAAAGCAAGTAACATACAAGCCAAAGCTGCTCCATTATCCGCTCCTAAACTAGAATTTTCTGCACATAAAAATGCTTTATTTCCGCGCCTTGTAAATTTTGGTTTCACTTGAAACTTTGCAGATTCTCCCACATAAACCATATCATAGTGTCCTTGTAGGCAAAGTTTAGGAATGCCTTTAGCACATAGCACATTTCCTATTGTATCGCACTGCACTTTCGCCCCAGTCTTTGTTGCTTCGTTGATAATCCATTCTTTTAAAACCTGTGTTTTAAAGCTCGGATGCGGAATCGCACAAATTTCTAAAAATACTTTTAAAGGTTCAAAATTTTCATATTCTTGCATCATTCTTCCTCATATTCTTGTGGATTTTACAATATTCTACAATTTTTGCGTGAAACCTTGCAAATAACAGATTCGTAGGAATTTCAAATCCATAAAGTGTGCAAACTTTATCATAATTTTCATTTATTCCACCCATAAGCCAATCTTGTAAATCCTGATAGGATTCCAAAGTATAGCCATAAGACTGCAATAACCTATAAGTGTAAGTGTCTGCTACCATCACTTCGCGCCCCAAGCCATAACACAAAATCGCATCACAAGTTTCCATTCCAATTCCTTTTTGAGACAAGAGCCATTCGCGTGAAACTTGAATACAGAAATTTGTATAATCGCCAAAGTCTTGCAAAATATTTTGGCATAGTTTTTGGATTCTCATTGATTTTTGACGATAGAATCCTACCTTTTGTATTAAATCTTGCAAAATAGATAAGGAAATCTCACTTAAAAGTTCTAAATTCAATATTCCTTTGTTTCTTAACTTCTCTAGCACGATAGAAACTTGTTCCCAACGCGTATTTTGGACTAAAATTGCTCCAATGATTACTTCAAAACTTAATGCATTAGGCCACCACCAAAAGCTTTTTTCAGATTCCATTTCCACTATAGAAATACCTTGAGGAATACTAGGCAATAAACTTTGAAATTTAAGAAATTCCAACAACTCATAACTATTGGTGATTCTCATTTTACCCCTCATCATTCTTGATTCTCTTCGCCTTTGATTTTATTAAGCCATTCTTTAAGGGTTTTTTCAAAGCCCTTAGGCAACCATTCTACAAACTTCAATTCTTTATTCAGATATTTTTGCTCTACAAAGCCACCAAAATCGTGGGGATAAAGATAATCTTTATGAAATTGCAAAATATGTGGTGGAATCGGTTCATTAGGAGATTTTTCAACATAAGAAATTGCCTTATCAATCGCACAATATGCGCTATTAGATTTAGGAGAAGCACTAAGATAAATCACACATTGTGCTAGAATAATCCTAGCTTCTGGATAGCCAATCCTAGCCACACTTTGCATTGTAGAATTTGCCAAATTCAAAGCATTTGGATTCGCATTTCCAATATCCTCACTTGCTAAAATCACAAGACGACGTGCGATAAACTCTGGATTCTCTCCTCCGACAATCAAACGCGCAAGATAATAAATTGCTGCATTTTCATCACTTCCACGAATACTTTTAATCATTGCGGAGATGAGGTTATAATGTGTATCTAGCTCACTTGTTCCATTGAGTGAGGTTTTGCGAAAAGATTCTAAAAGCTCTACATTTAAAGGCAACTCTGAACTTAAAGCACAATCAAGTAAGTTTAACATTGCCCTTGCATCTCCACCACTTGTTTGAATCAAAAACTCCTTCACTTTTGCTTCTAGCGCATAAGGTTCCAAAATCTGCTCCAAATTTTTTTGATTTAAAGGATAAAATTCAAAAACCATAGAACGAGAACGAATTGCTTGAGTAAGGGCAAAATAAGGGTTTTCCGTGGAAGCACCTAAAAGTAAGGCTTGGTAATTTTCCATAATAGGCAAAAGCATTTCTTGTTGTGTTTTGCTTAAACGATGCACTTCATCTATAAAAATTAATGGCTTTTGCAAGGTATTTTGATAGTTTTTTAGGATTCCACGCAAATCTTCTGCTTTAAAATTTGTTGCATTCAGAGAATAAAAGGGATAATCCATTGCTTTTGCAATCAGAATTGCTGCACTCGTTTTACCACTTCCAGGAGGTCCAAAAAAAAAGCTATGGGGAATCTTGCGTGCTAAAATTAATCGCATAAAAGGTGCATTCTCTCCAAAAATATGCGATTGTCCTATAAAGTCTTGAAAACTTTTAGGTCTTTTATTGTATGCTAAATTTTTCATTTTTACTCTTTATAACCACAAGGAAAAGTATGACAAAGTTTATTCCTTTATTGCTAGGATTTTTCGCTGCCTTTATGGTGCTTTTTATGATGTATGGCACAGGCAATCCTATATTTTAACATAGGATTAACCCTTATCCTTTGATTGTTGTAAAATTTTTAACACCTTTTTAGGGCTACTTGCAACTTGGATTAATTTCAATTCCTCTTTAGAAATTGCACCTGCTTCTAGCATCGTGCATTTGAGCCACTTCATAAACCCTCTCCAATAACTTTTATCGTATAAAATAATTGGTATTTTTTTATGTTTTCCTATGGCAATCTGCACTAGCACTTCACTTAATTCATCTAAAGTGCCAAATCCACCAAGTGCAACAATAAATGCTGTCGAGTTATAATTAAAAACCAATTTTCGGCTAAAGAAATTTTGAAACTCTAGTGGCACTTCCACATATGGATTCATTTCTTGTTCATTTGGGAGACGAATATTTAAACCAATAGATACGATAGAATCACTCTTTAAAATTGGTTTTAAACATTCTAAGGTTTTGGGTTGCTTCTTATTATCTTTGTTCCAACCTCTTTTATATTCCACAAGCCCACGATTTGCTGCTTCCATAATACCAGGTCCTCCACCTGTCATAATAGAATAACCATTTTTTGCAAGCTTCCTTGCCAACTTCATAATAGAATAATAAGCCTCACTCTTGCGACCAACACGCGCTCCACCAAAAATTGTGACAATATCCTCTAAGTTTTCTAAAGTTTTTAATCCTTTTTTGATTTCTATTTCTAATGCCTCTAAATCCATATTTAGCCTTTTATATTATCTAATTTGATGAGTGTTAAGAAAGTCAGATAAAGTGGTACGCTCAGAGGGAGTCGAACCCCCAACCCTCAGATCCGAAGTCTGATGCTCTATCCAATTGAGCTATGAACGCATTTTTAAATTTTTAAGGTAAAATAATATCTCAAAAAAATTAATACTCACTTAAAAGGAATGGTAATGAAAAAGACATTTTGGATTCTACTAATTTTAAGCCAAATCGCATTCTGTCGTGAAATTATTATAGTTAGTATTCCTATGCAACAAGAATTTATGCAAAAAATCGTAGGTAGCCAATATGAAGTCATCTCACTTGTAAAACCTGGTATCAATCCACACGATTTTGAACCAAAGTTTTCAGATATTAAAAAGCTTAATGATGCTTCAGCCTATTTTTGTATTGGCATTGAATTTGAAACAATATGGCTAGAACGATTTAAAGCACAAAATAAAACAATGAAAATTTATGATAATAGTTTAGGAATCACAAAAATTAATTTTGCACACTCTCATCAAGAAAATAATCCAAAACATATGCACGAAGAAGGGGATACACATATTTGGCTTTCTCCTCAAAACGCAAAACAAATTGCAACCAATATTTATAATGCCCTCAAAGAATTAAACCCGAATCAAGATTATACAGATACCTATCAAGCCCTCCTTGCAGAAATTAATCAAACAGATACGCAATTAAAAAAAATCTTAAACTCTTTACCCGAGCATCAAAAATTCGTTGTTTTTCACCCAATGCTTGGATACTTTGCTAGAGATTATCATTTAGAAGAAGTTGCGATTGAAATTGAAGGAAAAAGCCCAAAAATACAAGAAATGATAAGTGTCATAGAGACGATTAAAAACAATAATCTTAAAATCATTTTCGCCCAACCGGAATTTTCCACCAAAGCCGCAGAATTTATTGCCAAAGAAAGTGGTGCGCAACTTGGCTTCTTCTCTCCACTCCAAACCCCTTGGAGCGAAAGCCTTTTAAAGTTTGCTAAAACATTAAGAAACTATACATTGAAATAAAACATTGGGCTAATTTGTAAGAAAATTGTCATTTTACTCCCCATAGCCAAATTTTTCTACAACAAAATCAATATCTTTATCCCCTCTTCCACTAAGATTCACAAGAATCTTCTTGCCTTTAAGTTCTGGAGCAATCTTTAGTGCGTATGCAACGGCGTGGCTAGATTCAATTGCTGGAATAATTCCTTCGTTTTTGCTTAATGTAAAAAATGCTTCAATTGCTTCTTTATCATTAATTGCAGCGACTTTTGTGCGTCCAATACTATGCAAATAGGCGTGTTCTGGTCCTACACTTGGATAATCTAAACCACTTGCCACGCTATATACGGGTGCTGGTTGCTCTTCTTTGTCCTTTAACATTATAGAATTAAATCCGTGCATAACACCTTCACTTCCATAGCTTAAACTTGCCGCATTCTCACCCAATGCACTTCCTTTTCCTAGAGGTTCAATCCCTATGAGTTCTACCGCTTCTTCAAGGAATCCACTAAAAATACCCATCGCATTACTCCCCCCTCCTACACACGCACAGACTATATCTGGTAATTCTTCAGTCATTTCTAAAAACTGCTCCCTAGATTCTATCCCAATGATAGCCTGAAAATCCCTTACCATTCTAGGGAAAGGATGGGGACCTACCACAGAACCTATGGCATACATAGAATATTTAGTATCTTTCAGATAGGATTCAAAGGCAGAATCTACAGCTTCTTTAAGTGTCTTTGCTCCAAAGGTCACAGGAATCACTTTTGCTCCCAAAATTTTCATACGCACCACATTAGGATATTCTTTCTTAATATCCACTTCACCCATATGGATTTCACATTCCAATCCAAAATAAGCGGCTGCAGTTGCGATAGCAACGCCGTGTTGTCCTGCTCCTGTTTCTGCAATCAACCTCTTTTTACCCATAAATTTTGCCAATAATGCTTCACCCATACAATGGTTTAACTTATGCGCCCCTGTATGATTTAAATCCTCTCGTTTTAAATAAATTCCAGCCCCACCATATTTTCTCGTTAAGTTATGCGCAAAATAAATTGGTGTTGGACGCCCTTGAAAGTGTTTGCGAATTTTTCTTAATTCTGCGATAAAATCACTATTTTGTGCAATCAAATTATAAGCGGTGTTAATTTCATTCATTGCTTGTTTAATGGAATCTGGCACAAAACTTCCTCCAAATTTTCCAAAAAATCCCAATTCATTTGGAAATTGTTTTAAATATGGTTTATCCATTATCTATTCCTTTTGTTAAAATATAAAATAAAAGCTTAAGAAAAGTAGAAAACTAGGGGGCAATTGCCCCATAAAGTAGCAAAAGCAAAAAGGGGATAATGTCCAGATTTTGATTCAATTTATCCATAATTATCCTCCTCTTTCTATATGACCTATTCTAACAAAGAAATTTTAAAACAAACTTAACGCTTTGTTGTCAGCTTCATCATCCACGTATTACACCAACCAAATAATACCAGCACATAAAATGCTTTACGCACTTCAAAATACGATTCACCATCTACAAAACTATATGAAGAAATCATCATAACTACACACATCACAATCAATAAACATAAATTAAACATCTCATAAGAATCAAGAGTTCTCTTTCCCTTAACACATAAATACAATACCAATCCAAGTCCAAAAGCCAATAAAACTAAATCAAAATAACCTACGATTCCACTTTTAAAAAAGGGCGAAATAGAGAAACCAAATAAAACACCCAACATTACATTAAAACTTGGCTTAATGAGTTGCAAAAGTTTGCCTAAATTCATACTTTTATCAAAAGAAAAATTAAAAAGATAAAAGATTGCAGGGCAAATCACAAAAAGAATATAGCAAAGATAATCTACTAATATTTGATATGTATTTTTAGAAAAAGCATTTTCTTGCACAAGCCTCAAAGAATCTTCAAAAGAAAAAGGTTCAAAATAAGTTCTACGCGTTATAAAGAGTTCGTAATAGAGCAAAAATAAAAATACGCAAAGTGCTAAACCAATCACGAGACTATAAAATTTTGGTAAATGGCTAGAATAAATGCGCACAATATTAAAAAGACTCACAATCACACCGCAAGTAAGTAAAATTGCACTAATTCCAAAATAAACTCCAAAGGGTTGCGTGGTTAATCTAAACATATGTTGAAAATCTGGGGCAAAACTTGTTAAGGCTAACATTAAAATCGTGAAAAGCGCTAAAATAAAATATAAAGAAGAAAATATCAAATGAGGAATTGTAATTTTTCGCATTATTAACCTTTAAGGATTCTTTTGAAAATAGCCATCAACGCCATCGGCAATGCCTTTAGCAATCATTTTTTGAAAAGCCGCTTGGTTTAATTGCTTACCCTCTTTTGGGTGGGTAATATAACCAACTTCAAGTAAAACAGAAGGCATCACTGCGCCCACAAGCACCCAAAATGGACCTTCGCGCACACCACCATCTATTGCTTTATATTTAGAGCGTAAAGACTGCAACATACCATATTGAATATCAATAGCCAAACGATTAGATGCCACGATTCGTTGTGTATTAAGAGTATTCAAAAAAGATTGCTTAGAAAAATAATTCATTCCTTCTGTATCATCTTTGTTTTCTAATGCAGCGACTTTTTTAGAACGCTCACTTCTTGCAGTTGATAAGAAATAACTCTCAACTCCTTCAAACTTCGCCTTATTTTCTGGAATCGCATTGGTATGAATTGAAATAAACAAATTAGCATTTTTATTATTAGCAAAATTTGTGCGCGTCCTAAGGCTGATAAATACATCTCTATCACGCGTCATATAAGTTTTATAGCCACGTTTTTTTAACTCATCACGCAAATACTTCCCAATGCTTAACACGACTTTCTTTTCACACACTCTATCTACTCCCATTGCACCACAATCTTTTCCTCCGTGTCCTGGGTCAATCACAATTATCTTGTTTTTATTGTTTTTTGTATTAGGGATATTTTTAACAGCTGTCTTTTCTTCCTTGATGGTTGTTTTCTTAGGAGTCTGTTTATTGTCAGATTTTAATTGGGATTTTTTATTTATTGTTTGAGGTTCAAAAAGTGAAGCAATAGAAAAATTGCTTTCGGTTAATTTAGTGTTAGGGATTATAAAAGTTGCTTGCTTTTTATTCACTTTTAAATCAATATTTAATTTTTTAGGGCTTGTGATAACTAGACGCACTTTTTCTTGAGAATTTTGTGCCACTTTAATCTGCACATTATCTTGGAATTCAAAAACTCTAGCACTTCCTTGTAATTGAGATTCTACATCATACACATAACGCAATTCTTTTTTATCTTGTAATAAAAAATTTTTAAAATCTATCTTTTTAATATTTTTATTAAAATTTAATACAATGCCATTTTGTAATTGCTGGACTGAATTAATTTTAATCTCTGCTAATAATCCAACACAAAAGAGGCAAAATACAATTAAAAAACGAATCATTGGCTTAATTCATCTAAAATTTCTTGCACACTTTGGATTTTATCAATCCGATAACCATTAGCACCTGTAAAATATAACCCATTTATTGGGTCTCCTAAATGACCATCTCCTAATCCATCGGCAATACAATATCCTACTTTTTTGGCTTCCGTCCCACGATGACAAGGAGTTACACAATTACTCACACAATTAACTTTGGGTGGGCGTCCTTCGCGCAATTCTTTAATAACACCTGTAATTACAGCACGTGCGGGATAACCAACAGGAGATTTTATTAATTCAATATCTTTCTTCTTAACCATTAACATAAGTTCATTATAATACTTGGCATCGCATTCTTTAGCCCCTAGAAATCGCGTTCCCATTTGCACACCACTTGCACCTAAATCTAGCATTTTATCAATGTCTTTTCTATCCCAAATACCACCTGCAGCAATCACTGGAATCTCGCCCCATTTTTTACTTTCCTCAATCACTTCAGGCACAATTACTTCAAGCTGATATTCAGGCTTAAAACAATCCTCATAACTCACTCCTTGATGCCCTCCACTAAGTGGTCCTTCAACAACTACTGCATCCGGGATTCGTTTATAACGTCCCTCCCATCGTTTGCATAGAATCTTTAAAGCCTTTGCCGAAGAAACAATTGGTATCAAAGCGACATTAGGGAAATTACTTGTAAATTCTGGCATATTTGTAGGTAACCCTGCACCAGTGATAATCATATTAGCACCCGCTTCACAAGCGTCTTTAACAACTCGTCCATATTCATTAATAGCATAAAGGATATTTGCGCCTAAAGGGTTTTCACCACAAATTTTACGTGCATTTTTAAAAATCTCTATTAAAGATTCTTTAGAGTAAAAATTTAGAGTATCAAAGGGACGATGTTTAATGGTTTTTTTTACAAATGCACTCTTTTTGTAATATCCTGTTCCCACACACGAAATAATCCCAAGCGCACCATACTTAGAAACATTACCTGCGAGATTATCCCAACTAATTCCAACTCCCATTCCACCTTGAATAATAGGCACGGGAATGGTATATTTTCCAATTTTAAGTGCTTTTAATGTGTGTGGCATAGTTTTTCCTTTTGAAATTTATTGAATCATAATTTTAGCGAATTTGCGCTTACCGACTTGCAAAATATATTCACCTTTGCTTAAATTTAACTTAGAATCTTCCACTTTCTTGCCATTTAATTTCACTCCTCCTTGTTTAATCAGCCGCAAAGCTTCAGAATTTGAAACACAAAGATTGCATTCACTCAAAAGTTGAGCAATCCAAATGCCACAAGGCTTATTAAACTCCAGTATATCACTTGGTAATTCCTCTTTAGTAAAAATTCTTGCAAATTCTTCTTTTGCTCTTAATGCACAATCCCTATCATAATAACGCGTGATAATCTCCACGGCTAAATCTTCTTTCACTGCTTTTGGGTGTAAACTTCCCTGCTCTACTCCTTGCTTCAGAGATTCTATTTCTTGCAAACTTTTGGAGCTAAGCAACTCATAATATCTCCACATTAATTCATCTGAAATGCTTAAAAGTCGTCCAAACATTTCTTTTGGTTCTTGTGTAATTCCAACATAATTACCCAAACTTTTACTCATTTTATGCACACCATCTAACCCTTCAAGCAACGGCACCATCACAACAGATTGTTCTTTTTGCAAACCATAAGCACGCTGTAAATGCCTGCCCATTAACAAATTAAACTTTTGGTCTGTTCCACCAAACTCAATATCACAATTTAAAGCCACAGAATCGTAACCTTGTAAAAGTGGATAAAAAAATTCTACAATACTAATGGGATTCTGGTTTTTGAATCTTTTTTCAAAATCATCACGTTCTAGCATTCTAGCCACTGAAAACTTCGCAGCTAATTCAATCATTCCACGAGCACCAAGCTTATCAAGCCACAAAGAATTAAAAACAATTTCCATTTGACTTGAGTCTAAGACTTTTGTTACTTGCTGTTGGTAAGTTTTGGCATTTACTAACACCTGTTCTTTGCTTAAAGGCTTTCTTGTTTCACTTTTACCGCTTGGGTCGCCAATCATTCCTGTAAAATCACCAATTAAAAAATAAACCTTTGCACCATATTTTTGAAAAGTAGCAAGTTTTTGCAAAAGAACAGTATGTCCTAAGTGCAAATCAGGTGCAGTTGGGTCAAAACCTGCCTTAACACTAAAGGTCTTCCCCTCTTTGAAATAGGCACTGACTAAATCCTTAATCGTTTCAAATCCAATAATCTCTTGTGTGCCACGTTTAATTTCTTCTAAAGCAATGTTAATTTGCGATTCCACACCCATACATACTCCTTAGTCCGCATACGCATCTTTTAATGCTTGCACTTCAATAATTTTATAATTACTGCCAAATAAACTTTTAATCTCTTTTATATCTGCAATGCTTGATTCAAAACGTAATTCACAATGCGTTGCATAAGTGCTTTTTTGAGAACCTAATTCTACACCCAAAATATTAATATCGTGTTTTGCCAAAAAGGTCAAAAAATTTGCCAATACACCCTTTTGATTCTCCAATGCAACAATTAATTTATAGGTTTGCAACTTATCTTCCAGCCAATCAACATAAAGCATTTTTACGCCTTTTTGAATCTCCAAATAAGCTCGCTCGCAAAGTTTATGATGCACAAATGCTTTAGAACCGCTTTTAAACGCAATAATGGAATCTCCAAATTTTGGGTGACAACAATAATCAAACACTGCTTGATTAATCGTGTGGTTTGTTTCAATCACAAGGTTATCAAAATGCAATTCTTTGAGTTTTAAGATTCTAATTTTAATTTGTTCTAAGAATCCTGCATTTTGTTTGTAAGAATTTTTAATACGATTTTTAATATCTTTTAAAAATCCAACATCTGTGCTTGCACGATAAATCGTATCCTCTAAATCGTTCTGCTCTATATATTGCTCAATTTCTTCTGCACCTTTGCCAAAAATCGTTGCGATAATATTAATTGCGCTTTTACGCTCAATCTCTTTAATACGAGTGGCACAATTCATTTTAATCTGACTTTTTGCACGAGAGGTTTTTACTGCATCAATCCAAGAACAACGCAAAATCGTATCTTTTGCTGTAATGATTTTTACAATATCTCCACTCTTCAAGGTTGTAAGCAAAGAGGATTTTTGATTATTTACATAAGCTTCTTTTGCACGATTCCCTATTTCAGTATGCACCGCATAAGCAAAATCTAGCACCACCGCCCCAATAGGCAAAGAATAATTATCACCATCAGGAGAAAAGACAACAATATCCTCACGATACAAATCATTTTTTACAAGCTCATAAAATTCCTCAATAGAATTGTTTTGGAATTGTAATTTATTTAACCAATCCAAACTAGGACCGCTATTACCACCAGTTTTATATTTCCAATGTGCTGCGATTCCATATTCTGCACTTCTGTGCATATCTTCTGTGCGAATCTGCACTTCAAAAATCGCAGAATCATCAAACAAAGTGCTATGAATCGTCTGATAGCCATTTTCTTTAGGTAGAGCAATGTAATCTTTGAAGCGCGACATTATAGGCTTAAATTTTAAATGCAAGATACCCAATATTTTATAACAATCTAAAGATGTCTTCACAATCACACGAATAGCTAATAAATCCAAAACCTCATCAATGGAAATCCCTTTGCGTTGCATTTTAAGATAGATAGAATAATGTCGTTTAATCCGACTTGCAATGCTAAACTCACTTTCTGGAACACCTTCTTGCACAAGGCTCTTTTTTACTTTTTGGATAAAGGCATTTAGTTTTAATTGAATCATTTGCTTATGATTTAAAAAATACTCCTCTATCTTGCGGTATTCTTGAGGAAAAATATAATAAAAACTGCGGTCTTCTAATTCATTTTTTAAAGAGGAGATTCCAAGTCTGTGTGCAATAGGCGCATAAACAACTAAGGTTTCCTCTGAAATTCTCCTCTGTTTATTAGGTGGTAAGGCTCCAAGCGTTAACATATTATGCAATCTATCACAAAGTTTTACAACAAGCACACGCACATCTTTAACTGAAGTAATGAGCATTTTACGGAAGCTCAAAGCCGCTACAACAAGTTTTTCATTAGAATGAGAAGCAGGCAATTCCTCTGCACGAATTGCAACAATTTTTGTCATACCATCTACAAGTGAAGCAATATCCTCTCCATAATCTCGCGTAATATCTGCCAATGTCCATTCTGTATCTTCTACTACATCGTGCAAAAGTGCAGCACTTACCATTACTTCATCTCCGCCAAAATACGCCACAATGCAGGCTACAAGTAAAGGATGCACGATATAAGGTTCACCGCTTCTTCGCTTCTGCTCCTTATGAGCCTGAGTAGCAAAAGCCACTGCGTTTTGGATATTTGGAGTCTCCTTTATTGTAGAATACAATAGCTCTAATGCCGCTTTGGGAGTTGTAATCTCTGCAACTTGTTTTAAAAATTCCAAATTCTACCTTCTTGCTTCAGTACTTTAGGCTTTGTTTTATCTATAAATAATTAAGAATACGAAATTAATTTTGTGATTCTTCAATTTTGTCTAAGCCGATTTTGCCCTCTGCTACTTCAAGTAAAGCAATATCTGAAAGTTTATCTACTTTAACATCTCTATTAACAAGTGGTTTAGCTCCACGACTTAACTCATCAATTCTCATAAATAAAATATTAGATAGCAAATATCTATCGCCATTAACTTGTTCTAATGCTTTTGATGCAATTTCTTCAATTCTCATTTCATTCCTTAATAAATTAATTAGACACTTTAGAATATACTGCGCTAGATTGACCTTGGATAGTTTTCAGTAAATTTCCCTCACGTAGCATATTGCAAACAATTATAGGAAGCGCATTGTCTTTCGCAAGAGCAATAGCCGTATCGTCCATCACTTTGATATTATCCTTTAAAGCTTGATCATAACCAATATGTTGCAACATCATTGCGTCATTAAATTTTGCTGGGTCCTTATCAAACACTCCATCAACTTTTGTTGCTTTAATAATCATCTCTGCACCAATTTCTACTGCGCGTAAAGTTGCAGCCGTATCTGTGGTAAAAAAGGGGTTTCCTGTTCCAGCGACAAAAATCACTACACGTCCCTTCTCTAAATGACGAATCGCACGCCGATTGATATAAGTCTCACATACTTCTTTAATTTCGATTGCACTTTGCACACGGACATCTAAGCCATAATACTCCAACGCCTCTTGCATAGCAACCCCATTAATCACCGTTGCAAGCATTCCCATATAATCCCCACTCGTGCGCCGAATCAAGCCACCTTTAGACGCACTAACTCCACGGATAAAATTTCCCCCACCAATGACAATTCCAACTTCAATCCCAGCTTCTACAAGAGTTTTAAGCTCTCTTGAGAGATAATCTAAAATCTCCCTCTCAATCCCAAAGCCACTCTCACCAGATAACGCCTCACCTGAATACTTAACTAAAACACGTTTTGCCATTCTAGCCCCTAACTTTGTTTCAAAATTTCTAATTCTAATCAAAACTTACTTAATAATTTAGTAAATCTCGTATTATTTGCTCATTTCATCATTTTTTTGACGCAAATTTTCAATTCTCTCTTCTTGAAATTCATAGGCTTTTTGTATTTTTTGATTTAAATTCTCGTGTGAAGAGTTTTTAGGAATATCCTTGCGTCCGTGTAAGCTCTCAAAATATTCTATATGCTTTTGTATTCCTGTGTTTTGCTCTAACTGCAAATGGTTTAAATTTTTCTCTTGTAGCTTTTGACTTAATTCGTCTAAGTGGTTTTTAAGATTCTTCTTTAATTGTTTTTGCAAAGGTGTCTCTTGTAAATTCTCTTCTTTTGTTTTTTGTTTTAAAATACCTGTTGCATTATTCTCTGAAGTTTTATTATCCTCTTTACTTGCTCGTTTTTCTTCATTGCAACCTGCAAAATAACAAAACATAAGAAACGTTAAAAACAAATTCAAAATAATCTTTTTCAATGCCATAAAAATTCTTTATAAAAATAACTTTTTTAGAGTGAATTTATAACATATTTTGTTAAGATTCCAAAAAATTTTGCAATCCTTGAATTAAGGAATCCTAAAATGAAAAATTTATTTTTAAACACAAATGCGCTAGATGTCAATGCGACAAAAAACTTCAATTTGTCTTCAGAATTGTTAATGGAAAATGCTGCAAGTGGAATGTATTATTTTTTAAAAAACCAGTTTTTAGATTCTACCAATCCAACATTTAAAAAATTAAAAATCTTGATTGTCTGTGGAAGGGGGAATAATGGTGCGGATTGTTTGGCGTTGGCACGAATGCTTTGTGGAATCTGTGAAGTGAATGTCTTTTTACCTCAAGGTGTAAAAAGCCCATTATGCACCCTACAATTAAAAAGACTAGAAACATTACAATCAAATTCCAAAATAAATTTTAAATTTTTGCAATCTTTAAAGGCAAAAGAAAAATTTGACCTTATTATTGATGGAATCTTTGGAGCAGGATTCAAAGGAAAATTAGATTCAAAGACTATTAAAATTTTGCAGATTTTAAACGAATATGATGCAATAAAAATTGCTTGTGATATTCCAAGTGGAATTACACAAAGTGGCACACTAGGTGGGGAAATAGCCTTTCAAGCAGATTTTACACTGACAATGGGTGCGCTCAAAGTAGCCCTTTTTTCAGATTTGGCAAAAGATTTTGTAGGCGAAGTGCATTTGATAAACTTAGGCATTAGCGAGGAAGTTTTCGCGCCAAGTTCTCATTTAAAGCTACTAGAAAGAAGTGATTTTAAACCACCCCATAGAATCGCACAAAACACTAACAAAGGCGATTTTGGACACCTATGCGTCTATGCAGGAGAAAAAGTGGGTGCAGGAGTTTTAAGCGCACTATCTGGACTTAGAAATGGAGCAGGGCTTGTAAGCGTTATCAGCACAGATAGAATCCCAAACTTGCCCTTTAGTCTGATGAATCCAAAAGAGATTCCACAAAATACAACTACCATTGCACTTGGAATGGGCTTTGGTATCAATACACCTTTGCCCAACTTAAAACAACTTCAAAGCTACCCCTTACTGCTTGATGCAGATATTTTCTATCATTGCGCTTTTAAAGAATTGCTAAAAGCCAAAAATATCGTCCTAACTCCCCACCCCAAGGAATTTGTGCAAATTTTAAAAATCTTAAATATTGCAACAATTTCTACGCAAGAATTACAAAGAGACAAAATCACTTACGCGCTTTTGTTTTGCAAACATTATCCCAATGCAACACTTGTGCTAAAAGGAGCAAATTCGTTAATCTGTAAGGGAGAGGAAGTGTATATTAATCCCTTTGGTAACAATGTCCTAGCAAAAGGAGGGAGTGGAGATGTGCTTTCTGGTATGATTGGTGCGTATTTAGCTCAAGGAAAAACTCCTTTAGATTCTGCTATTTGTGGCGTTTTGCTTCATAGCTTTTGTGCGGAACTTTATGTGAAATCTTATAATAATTTTTCACTTAACCCTCTTGATTTAATAGAGCAAATCCGCTACATTTAAAGACAAAATTACATTAAAGGAATTTTATGCAAAACAACATTACAAATGAAACTTTAACAATAGGCAACAAAACTTTCAAAAGTCGGTTGATTGTAGGTAGTGGAAAATACAAGGATTTTCAAACAACTCTTGACGCAACCCTTGCTTCAGAAGCAGAAATAATAACCGTTGCGATTCGGCGTGTGAATATCACAAACCCCGATGAAGAGAATCTACTAGATTATTTCAAAGGGAGTGCGATTCAATTTCTACCAAATTCCGCTGGTTGTGTGAATGCAGAGGAAGCCATTACTCTCTTTCGCCTAACACGAGAAGCCACGGACATTGACTTTATTAAGCTAGAAATTATTGGCGACACACAAAAAACACTTTATCCCGATGTCTTAGAGACGCTCAAAGCTTGTGAAATTCTAGCAAAAGATGGCTTTTGCGTGCTTGCATATAGCAACGATGACCCGGTAATGGCAAAGCGACTAGAAAATGCTGGAGCAAGTGCGGTTATGCCTCTTGCAGCACCGATTGGTAGCGGACTTGGCATACAGAATCGCTACAATATTGCTTTTATCAAAGAAGCTATTAAAGTGCCACTTATCGTAGATGCAGGCGTGGGTTGCGCTTCTGATGCGGCAGTTGCTATGGAGATTGGCGCAGATGCGGTGCTAACAAACACTGCTATTGCTCAAGCACAAAACCCCATTCTAATGGCACAAGCTATGCGTGATGCAGTGCGAGCAGGTAGGGCAAGCTATCTAGCAGGTAGAATCCCCAAAAAACCTTATGCTACCGCAAGCTCTCCTGCAGAAGGATTAGTCAATTTCTCTTTATAAATTATGGAATATTTAGAAATTATCTTACTTGGAATCATTTTAGCAGTAGATGCGTCTATTGTAGCATTTTCTTATGGATTGTATGAAAAGTGGCACATACAAAACGGATTAAAAATTGCATTAGTAACCGCATTTTTCCAAGCACTTATGCCCATTTTTGGTTGGATTATGATAAAGTTTGCGAGTGATAGACTCTCGCAAATTGCCGATTCTTTTGACCATTGGATTACTTTTCTTGTCTTTTTAGTCTTAGGATTAAAAATCATTAAAGATTCCTATACAAACGAAGAGGAAGAATCCCCAAAAGTCCTTTCATTACGGATTTTACTCCTCATTGGAATCGCTACGAGCATAGACGCACTTGCTGCGGGTATGCTCATTTTTTCACAAAATGCACCTTTATTTTTAAGTGCTTCTTTGATTGGAGGTATTACCTTTTTATGTGTAATTCTTGCCTACTCTCTTAGTAAAACCCTTACCAAAATCCCTACACGCATTCTTGAAATCAGTGCGGGCTGTATTTTGATTGCATTAGGGCTTAAAGTATTAATAGAACACACTTTAATTGACTAAAGCATTTGAGTGTCAATCTGAAACCTTAGAACCTCTTCTACAAAGGTTTGTATTATAGAATCACTTGTGGAATCTATCTTATATAGATTCCATTGAAAGATTGCTTGTTGTGTAACTCTTGATTTTGCTTTTCTAATTGCTCTCTTTTATCTAAAATATCAAAAAAACTTTGTGTGGAATCAAAGTTGGAGGCAAGAGAGGTTAGAAGTTCGTCAGGCTTTTGATAGGAAATAGAAAAGTTACCTCCATATAAAAATGGGTCAGTAAAGGAGGGGTCGTCCTCAAATGAGATAACATAATCTCCCACTTTAAAAGAATTATCAATATTTCCGCTTTGATTATACAAATATCTTTGGGCTATTTGTAAAGAATCTTGAATCTTAACCTTACTAGATTCTGGAATCGCACCAAAGAATTTGGCTAATCTAAAGAAAGATTCTAAAAACATTTCTAAATCAAGATTTGCTCCTGCGTATTTACCGAGTAATCCGATGTCTTCTTTACTCCTATTAAACATTTCTTCTATATGTTCTTCTGCCTTAAAAGTGTCTCCTGTTAAGTGATATAGAAATGCTTGTGTCTGTTCCTTATTATTACCTTTTGGAGATTGCTTTAAGAAATTAAGCAGGTTTTGCTGCTCTTCCTCTCTGCTGGTTGCTTGACTCATATCAAACTCTTTAGCCTCTAATTTTGCTTTGTTTTTTATCTCCTCGTGGTAAATCGTTCCCACATAAGTGGGAGACCAATTTACATCTGTTATCCGCCTAGATTCAACAATCATTATCGCACCTTGTATCTGTTTAAAAGGCTTGAATCAAGATTCCGCATATAGGTGTAATTTCTTGTATCTATGGCAACGATATTTCTCTGTGTTTTGCGTGTTTGATGATTGTAAATTTCTTCAATCCCTGCTATTTCATTTGGCAACAGATTAAAATAAGGCGAATCACCATAATCAAAATTGACACGATAGTAAGTCGTTGTATAAATCTTTTGCCCAGAATTATTCGTGATGCCGTATTGTTTAATAAGACTTCCTTTCGTAAATTCCCCTACAACCTGCTTCATCTCCTCATCATTTAAGACTTTCACACCCTCACTTTGTTTGTTAAACTCTCCATTGGTTGCAAGAGCGATGAAATCTACTTCTGCAAAAAGAGTGCTTGAGATTCCAAAGCTTAAAAGGAATTTAAAAATTTTTAAAACTAAAAGAAACCTTTAAGATTATGCTACAATCCCGCTAAAAAAGGAAAATTTTGCAAGGCTATATTCTACACACTTTGCGTGTGCGTGAGGAAGATTTGCTCGTTAGAATCTTGACGCAAACCCAGTTGCACACCCTTTATAGATTCTATGGTGCGCGTCATAGTATCGTGCATTTAGGACACAAGATTGACTTTTCTATAGAACAAGACTTGCGTGAAATTGGCAAACTAAGAGAGCCAATCCATTTAGGTTTCATTTGGGAGCGGGACACGCAAAAACGCTATTTTTGGCAACAATACCTCAACCTCTTAAACACGCATTTAAGAGATATTTCAACCTTAGATTCCTTTTATTTTGAACATTTAGAGCAAGGGGCAAAACGATTAGAAAAAGAGAACCCCAAACGCGCAATTCTCAATTTATATGCCAAGCTCCTGCGCTTTGAAGGCAGAGGAAATACCTTGCAAACCTGTCTTATTTGCGAACAACCCTTACAAGATGAAATAATTTTAGGCAGAGGATTAATCTCTGGACACCCCTCTTGTATGCAAGGTGCAGTGTTTAATCAAGCGCATATTGCTCATTGGCTCTCTTTGCAAGGAGAGTTTTTAGAAGAAATAGAAGTAGATAATCTATGGAATCTTTTAATGCTGGGCATTTAAATGAAGTGTATATTTTGCTATAATGGCACAATTTATCAAGGATTTTATAAATGATGAAACAAGTTTATTTTTTAATGGGCGTGATATTAACTTGTCTCTTGAGTGCGTGCCAAGAAAAAATTGACGAAAACATTGTATCAAGTGGCACAAAAAATACCCAAGAGCAATTATTAGCTATGGAAAACATAGACCGCAATTCTTATGTGGAAGTTGCCGATGTTTTTAAAGAAACAAGCAAAATTACAAGCAATCATCTCCCCTTTTTATTGGTATTTTCAGCTAATGGTTGCGCATATTGTGATAGACTAAAAACCCTCATCAAAGAGAATTCTGATATTAAAGAGTTTTTGATAGCCAATTATGCACCCTATTATATCAATCTTAGCTATACCAAAACGCACGAAATCTCCTTTTTAAACCAAACTTTAAGCACTGCAGATTTAGCACAAAAGTATCATATCAAACCCACTCCTACGCTTGTTTTCTTAAGTGAAGAAGGTAAAGAATTATTTATCTATCCCGGATTTATGCCAAAGAATCGCTTTTTAGCAACCTTAAAATTTTTATCAAATCCAACATTAGCAGAAAAAGATTCCCAAACAATTGCCAAAGAATTACAACTTTATTTTCAAGAAAAAGGAGTGTGAGAAACAAGCTACATAAAAGATTCTTGGTATTACTTTGAATTGGATTGCCAATTTTTGGCACACACAAGCCACAAAGCCCCTTCATTTATACTATGCTTCTGTTCCAATAAGGATTCTAGGAGTCACATTGTGTTACATCCACTTTTTCTTTTTAAAGTAAAGAATAGGAAGAATAGTTGAGACAACCATCACACCCAATGCAACAGGATAAGCATAAGCCCATTGAAGCTCTGGCATATTTGTAAAGTTCATTCCATAAATCGTAGCAATTAAAGTCGGGGGCATCATCGCCACCGTAACCATTGTAAAAATTTTGATAATTTTATTTTGCTCAATATTAATTTGGTTTGAAAAAAGCGTTTGAATGTTATCCAAAATATTCATATTTACATTGGCAAACTCTACAAGCGAGTTGATGTCCTTTAAAATAATACCCAAATCCTTTTTCACTTCCATATCTGTTTTTTTCGTGCGCAGCAACGCTGCAATTGCAAGCCTTTTATCAAACAAACTATCACGCAAACTCAAGTGCATTTCTTGCAAGACAGAGAGATTTTCTAAAATCTCATCACCAAGTTTCTTATCAAATACAACAGAGCGGCGCAAAAGACGCGTTTGTTTTGCAATACTTTCTAGCATATCCGCATCTTTTTCTACACGTAATTCAAAAATTTTGGAAATTAAATCAAAGCCATCTTCAAAGTTTTTTGGACTTGCAAGCACACGTTGTTGGATTTCATCAAATACCTTAAACTCACTATATCGCACCGTGAAAAGAATATTATGTGTCAGCAAAAAAGTAATGGTTTCGTTATGTAAAAGATTCCCTTCGCTTGGACGCGTAAGAAAGTAAGTATTAATCGTTACCGTCTCACTATTCTCCCAATAGCGAGAGGATTCTTCAATCTCTTCACGTTCTTCTTTTGTTGGAATATCCAATAAATAAGTTTTAGAAATATAAGCAATTTCTTGTGCTGTGGGGTGCAATAAATCAATCCAAAGCACATCGGCATCTACTTGCACTGCTTCTACTGCTTGCACACTCTCTCTTACTACCATACCATTGCGTTTAATAAAAAGATTCAACATAATCTGCCTTTAATTTCAAAACTAAAGGAGATTGATAGATTCTCCTTTAGTGCTTTGTTTCGTAGGGGGTTCTCCCATTTTATACCCTCTCATCTAATACTTCAAATGCTGGCAATACTGCACCTTCAAGTAATTCCAAACTTGCACCACCACCAGTTGATGTGAAGCTCATACCATCTCTATTGCCTGCTTTATCCACCGCATCAGCAGTATCACCTCCACCAATTACACTATACGAGTAAGTATCTGCAATAGTATGTGAGATACTAAAAGTCCCGCGAGAAAATTTCTGATTCTCATAGACACCAAGTGGTCCATTCCAAATGATTGTTTCGCTATCCCGAATCACTTCGTTAAAGAGTTTCACCGTTGCAGGTCCAATATCTACCGCCATTAAACCCTCTTGAATGTCTTGTGCAGGGCTAATTTTTATATCCTTAGGCTCTTTTAAATCATCAGTTGCAACAACATCTACAGGCAAATAAATCTTCACGCCCTTCTCTTTTGCATTTCTTAAGATATTACGTGCTTCTTCTAGCAAATTTTCTTCAATCAAAGAGTTTTTCATATCATAGCCCACAGCTTCCAAAAAGGTATTACTCATCGCACCACCAATGATAATTTTATCCACCACATCTAAAATAGATTTTAAAAGCGTAAGCTTTGAAGAAACTTTTGAACCACCAACAATAAGCAATAATGGGCGTAGAGGATTAGAAAGCGCAATCGCAAAAGAATCAATTTCTTTTTTAAGTAGCAAACCGGCTACTTTTTCTTTTGCATAACTTGCAACTCCATAAGTAGAAGAATGCTTGCGGTGTGCTGTTCCAAAGGCATCATTCACATAAATATCACAAAGATTAGCAAGTTTTTGAGATAATACAGGGTCGTTTTTCTCTTCACCTTCATAGAATCGGATATTTTCTAGCAAGACAATGCTACCATCTATTAAAGTATTTAAAGTAACTTGCGCATTATCTAAATTATCTACAAATACAACATCTTTAGATAAAAGCCTCTCCAATCGTTTCAAAATATGCTTTAAAGAAAATTCATTACTCTTACCTTGTGGACGCCCTAAATGGCTGACTAAAATAATAGATTTTGCTCCATTATCTATACAATAATTAATCGTAGGAATTGCCTCTCTAATCCTTGTGTCATCACTAATGTTTAATTCACTATCCATTGGCACATTAAAATCTACACGAATTAAAACACGTTTGTCTTTAATATTAACTTCCCGAAGACTTTTTACATTTTGCATTTTTTGAATATTACCACTCATTCTTGCCCTTTTACTGATGTGATTAAAAATTCTAACTCAAAATGCCTTAATTCCTATTATATCTTATGGCAAAAGTAGCATAAAATTTATTTTTAATACAAAATGTGCAAAATTTACGCGTTTATGAAAAATTCAAAATTGTGGAATCGTGATTTCAAATCCTTTTCTTTCTTCTTTCATTAGAGAAATTTCTCCATTGTGGGCTTCTATGATTTGCAAGGAAAGTGCTAATCCTAAACCATTTCCTTTTAACTTCGTGCTTTTAAAAGGTTCAAAAAGAATTTCTGGATTTTCAATCGGCTTTCCATTATCATAAATTTTAAAAATTGCATTTTTAGAATCCCTAGTGCAATAAATCTCTACGATTCCTTTTTCTTCCTCGCTCTCTTCTATCGCATCAATTGCATTAAACAAGAAATTTTGCAATACAATGCAGAGTAAATCAAAATCTGCCTCTAAAGAATCGCATTCAAATTGGAATATAAAATGGATATTTTTAGAATAAGTATAATAGTTTAATGATTCATTAAGCTCCTCTTCAAGATTTTGGGGATTAATTTGGACTTTACTACAATGTACCCCTTTAGAAAAAAGTAAAGTTGCTTTGACAATACGTTCTACTCTCCAAATAGATTTTTTAATTTCTAGCACAAGTGTCTTATTTTTAATATCTACACGATTTGCAAGCGTAGAAGCAAGTAAAGCAACCGAACCCACAGGATTCCTTATCTCGTGAGCTAAATGTGCGGAAATCTGTCCCATTGAAGCAAGTCTTTCACGCCGCTTTTCACTTGTAATATCTGTCGCAGAAATAATGAGTTTATTTAATTTTTGATTGGTTTGCACCAAATAAACTTTTGTTTCGCCAGAAGTCTCTGACTCAATCTCCTGCCGATTGTTTTGTGATAAATGGAGTTTTTCTAATAATTCCGGAATCTCACTAGCAAGGCTATTTTGATAAAAAATCTCCCCACCCTGCTCTAACACCCAAACTGCAGTTGGTAAAATATCCAACACTTCTTCAAAAAGCGCCTTTAACTCCACAAACTCTTTTTCCACTTCATAAGTCTGTGTAATTAACTCTTTTAATCCCCTTGCAAAAGATTCTTTATCGCTACTACTTAGAGACTCTAGCAAGTTTTGGTCTATCACATTTCACCTTTAAAACCTTGTTTGCCTTGCAAGTCTTTCAAATAATCATAAAGCAAATCACTAAAGCCAAAACCACCACTTAAACTATCCGCCAAAGTATCACGATACATAGATTCATAAATGTCGTGTCCGGGAGCTTTTGGGAAAAGAGATTCGTCCATTTTTAATGCTGTATCTAACATATTTTTGATAATCAGTGCTTCAAAAGCATCCGTTTGCTCTCGTAATCTTGAATCATCATCAGTTTTTATAATCTCTGGTGTGGGCTTGATTGCGTCTAATAATTCCTTAGAATACCCACCTATTCCATTAAAATCAACCATTTTGCATTCTCCTTAAATAATCTCTAAATCTGCATTAAATGCGCCTGCTTTTTTCATTGTTTCTAAAATCGCAATGACATCTTTAGGTGTTGCTCCCATACGCTGCAAAGCACGCGTTACACTTGAAATTGTTGGGTTGTTTGCGCTTGTTACCATTGCGCCTTGTGCGCTAAAGGTCGCTCCATTACCCATATCCACAGCCTCTGGGTCTTTGTTTGGCTCATTGCTCACCTTAATCGTAATGTTATTGTGTGTTACAACCACAGGAGAAACTTCTACACCCATACCAGCAATAATCGTTCCAGTTCTTTCATTAATAATAATTTTATCTTCTTTAATCGCATCAACTTCAATATCTTGCACACGAGCCAAAAACTCTACCATACTCATTTCTTGTGGGCGTTGTAATTTAATCGTGCGAGGATCTACGGCGGTTGCAATAGGTGTTGTTGGAGATTCTTGCGTATTTTGTGAATTAGGAAAAGCCGCATTAATACGTGCTTGAATACGTACAGCATTTTGGAAATTAGATTCTTTTAAGCTCAAAGTTGCATTTAATTTATTATAAAGATCATAACTGACTTCACGCTCCACCGTTGCACCATTTGGTAACATCCCTGCTAAAGGGTGGTTTGCGCTACCTCCTCGCTCACTTTTACCGCCAATGCCTACTGCACCTTGTGCCACAGCATAGATTCTACCATCTAAACCACTCAATGGTGTTAGCAAAAGAGTTCCTCCCTCTAGCGACTTCGCATCTCCAATACTTGAAACCACAATATCAATTTTATCGCCCTGTCTTGCAAAGGCTGGTAATTTTGCAGTAACCATTACCGCAGCTGCATTCTTAGAACTTATATCATTAGCATCCACTTTGACATTGACGCTTTCTAACATATTTGAAATAGATTGCATTGTAAAAGTTGAAGTTGTTTTATCTCCTGTCCCATTTAACCCCACGACCAAACCATAACCGATTAATTGGTTATCACGCACACCAACTACATTGACTAAATCACCCACTTTCGCACCAAAAGATGGAATAATAAAGAACGCTAAGATTAATAAAATTGTTGGAATCTTGTAAAGTTGTCTCATTGCTTGAATATCCTTTTCTAGCTTACTCTACAAAAAGGTAAAGCAAGTTTTGTTCCAAATTGCTTTAGCAGATTATTGAATTTTCAACTTTAAAAACTAAAAAGATTTAAATTTTAAAAAACCAAAGAATCCTGTAATCCATACAGGATTCAAACGCTTAAGTTATTTTGTCGCTCCACTGCGGTGGGAAGGGTGTTGATAATCATTACCTTTGCAACCATTCATTATAAATATTACACCTAAAATCCCCAATATAACTAAAACTTTTTTCATTTGCTCTCCTTAATTAAAATCTTAAAATTATACAAACTTTTTCGCAAATTATTACTAATTTTTATGTAATTTAAAAGACTAAAACTCAAAAACACTTAAAAATCTCTTAGCCCGCTCACTTGCAGGATTTCTAAAAAACTCTTGCGGAGTTGCGATTTCAGCTATTTTTCCCTTGTCAAAAAACACAATTCTATCTGCTACATTTTGAGCAAACTTCATTTCGTGAGTTACAAGCAGCATTGTCATTCCTTCACTTGCTAGCTCTTTAATCACATCTAGCACTTCTTTAACCATTTCAGGGTCTAACGAAGCAGTAACCTCATCAAAAAGCATTATCTCTGGATTCATACAAAGAGCACGCACGATAGCTACGCGTTGTTTTTGCCCACCACTTAAGCTTTTTGGGTATTCATCTTTTTTTTGCTCTAAACCTACCCTCCTTAATAGCTTAAGAGCCTCTGTAACAACTTCATCTTTTTTACGATTTTCTACTTTCATCGGGGCTAAAATAATATTTTCCAATACACTCAAATGTGGAAAAAGCTCGTAATTTTGAAACACCATACCAATCTTTTGACGCACCTTTTTCCACTGCACTTTTGCATTTTCTCCCACAATTTGTGCTTCTTTAAAAAAAATCTTACCCCCTTGAGTGGATTCTAGCCCATTAATGCAACGCAAAAATGTGCTTTTGCCACAACCACTTGGTCCCAAAATAGCGCAAACTTCTCCCTTTTTGATTTCCAAGCTCACAGAATCTAGCACCAAATTGTCCCCATATTTTTTTGTGATATTTTCTAATCTTAAAAGAACAGGATTCATCGCCTTAACCTTATATTAATTTTTTCTCTAAACTTCTGCTCCACAACGAAAGAGGATAACACAAAGCAAAATATATCATAAAGATTCCGCCATAGACCCAAAAGCTAGCGGTTGGATAAGCAAGAAGATTCACTTCAATGATTTGCTGTCCGACTTTTAGCATATCACTTACGCCAATGAGTGCCGCTAGAGAGGTTGTTTTTATCATTCTAGTAAAGAGATTAACTAGGCTTGGCAAAAGCCGCTTAAAACCTTGCGGAAAGATAATATAATACTGCACTGCAAATTCGCTTAAACCCAAAGCCCTCGCACTCTCACTTTGGTGTAGAGGCAAACTTGAGATTGCTCCGCGCACTAAATCCCCCATTTCTGCGATTCCCCAAAGGCTAAATACCAAAATACACGCGACGATTCCGCTTAGATTCAAAAAGCTAGAAAAGCCAAAATAAACAATAAACAACCAAGCTAAAATCGGAATAATGCGGATAGATTCCAAATACAATCGGCAAACACCGCGTAAAATCCTAGATTGCAAAGTCATCAAATACCCCAAAATAAAGCCAAAAATACAAGAAAATAGAATCGCAAGGAGTGCAATTTGAAGCGTTACTAAAACACCTTGTGCGATTCTTAAAATGTTTTGAGGTAAAAAAAGCAATTCCATAAGAATCTCTAAACAAACCGCTTATAATGACGTTCTAAGAGTGAAAAAACAATGGATAGAGGTAATAACACAACTAAATAACAAAGCACAAGAAGCAACAAAGTCTCACTTGTTTTATAATAACTCCCAATCAAATCTTTGGTTACATACAACACATCTGCAAGCGCAATCGCACTAACTACCGAAGTCTCTTTAAGTAAAAAAATCGCATTTGCAGCAATGTAGGGCAAACTCACCATCAGACTTTGTGGCAGCACTACAAAAGCGACAAGTTGCATTTCACTAAGCCCCAAACTGCGTCCAGATTCTAGCTGAATCTTGCCCACAGATTCTAGCCCTGCACGAAAAGATTCCGCCATATAGCTCCCACCCAAAAACACAACGCCTATAAGAGCACAGATATATCCACTAAGTTTAAATCCAATTTGTGTCAATCCATAATATAGAAAAAAAAGTTGAATTAGTAAAGGCGTATTACGCGAAAGCTCAATGTAAGCTTGTGTAATGGTGGTTAAAAAGCGTAATTTATAATATTGCACCAAAGCAATTAAGAATCCCAAAAGAATAGAAAATAAAATGCCAAAAAACGATAAATGCAAGGTAAGCCATAAAGCTTTAGCAAAAATTCGAATCGCATTTTTCATAAAAACAAAATCAAGATTTAAAAATAACTCGTGCAAATAAAATCCTCTATAAATTTTTAAATCAATGGCAATTTGTGGTAGATTATACAAAAAACATCATTAATTTTTCGCTTGACTTTAAGTCTGTTTTGCTACAATTTTGACTTTTAGTTCAAAAAGGGAGCAATCTATGACCTATTTATATGTAAAGATTTTTCATATTGTAGCGTTTGTATCGTGGATGGCGATGCTATTTTATCTACCTAGACTTTATGTCTATCACGCGGAGCATTTAAATAACGCGGGGTTTGTAGAAGTAGTTAAGATTCAAGAAGAAAAGCTCTTTAACTTTATCGGTTATCCCGCACTTCTTTGCACACTGATTTCTGGCGTGTGGTTACTCCTCTTAGAGCCAACTTGGCTAAGTGGGGGTTGGATGCACGCTAAGATTCTAATTATCGTGCTTTTAATTGCTTATCATTATAGTTTATATCGCTTTTTAGTTGCTTTTAGAGAAAACCGCTGTTTTAAAAGTGGCAAATTTTTCCGTGCCTATAATGAAGTGCCGACACTTGCTATTATTTTTATTACCATTTTAGTAATCCTTAAACCTTTTTAAAGGCAAAAAAATGGAAAACAAAAAACTTTGGGGTGGGCGATTTAGCGTCCGTGCAGCAGAAATTTTAGATGCATTTAATGCCTCTTTACCCTTTGATAAAAAACTCTATAAACAAGATATTTTAGGCTCACAAACACACGCCAAAATGTTAGCAAATTGTGGAATCCTAAGCAAAAAGGAAGTAACAGAAATTTGCAAAGGCTTAGAGCAAATCAGAGAAGAAATAGAGCAAGGAGCTTTTGAATTTGTGCTTAGTGATGAAGACATTCATATGGCGATTGAAAAGCGACTGACACAAATCATCGGGGAGGTGGGCAAGAAACTCCACACTGCACGCAGTCGCAATGACCAAGTTGCATTAGATTTTAGACTCTTTGTGCTAGAATCTAACCGCACGATTATGTCTCTTCTTTTGGACTTAATTGCAACCTTATTAGAAATCGCTAAATCCCACACACAAACTATTCTACCAGGTATGACACATTTACAACACGCTCAACCCATAAATTTTGGCTTTTTAATGTGTGCATATATGAGTATGTTTGTCCGAGATTTTGAGCGATTAGAATCCTCTTATAAACGCAACAACTTCTGTCCTCTAGGAGCAGCAGCACTTGCTGGCACACCTTATCTTACCAATAGATTCTTTAGCGCAAAGGCTTTAGGGTTTAGCGCACCTACCTTAAACGCCACAGATTCTGTCAGTGATAGAGATTTTGCGCTAGATTTTCTTTATGATTGCTCTATGATTGCTATGCACATTTCAAGACTTGCAGAGGAACTTGTGCTATGGAGCAGTTATGAGTTTAGATTCATCACTCTAAGTGATGCGTATTCTACGGGAAGCTCCATAATGCCACAAAAAAAGAATCCCGATGTCCCAGAACTTCTACGCGGTAAAAGCGGACGTATCTATGGCAATCTTCTTTCACTTTTAGTCGTGATGAAAGGCTTGCCACTAGCTTATAATAAAGATACGCAAGAAGATAAGGAGGGAGTTTTTGATAGTTTTGAGACTTTAGATATTTCCTTAAGAATCTTAAAAGAAACTCTAAAAACAATGACAATCAATACAGACTCTATGCTAAAAGCTTGTAAAAATGGACATTTAAGCGCAACAGATTTAGCAGATTTCCTTGTGCAAACTTGTGGGATTCCATTCCGTGAAGCGCACCATATCACGGGTAAAGCAGTCGCTTATGCCGAATCTCTTGGCAAAGATTTAAGTGAATTAAGTGTAGAGGAATTATGCAGTGTGGATTCTAGCATTCCACCAAATGCGCACAAAAGCTTAGATTTAATGGCTTCTATGAATAGTAGAAACTCTTATGGCGGCACTTCTACAAAAGCAACTTTAACACAAATTGAAAGCTTGGAGGCTTGGCTACAACTCGCCCAAAAAGATTTACAAAATTTAGCTAACAAGGAATCTTATGCAAAATAAACAGCAAGAAATCATTGCAATGTTTGATGATATAGCAGGAAGCTATGATTTAGCAAACCGCGTGATGAGTTGTGGGATAGACATTGCTTGGAGACAAAAAGCCTGCAAACTTGCTTTTAAAAACTTACCACTAGAATCCTTATCTTCGCTTCATATTGCTGATGTCGCGTGCGGGACAGGTGATATGATAAGTCATTGGGACAAAAATGCCAAAGAAGAAAATGTGCAAATCCAAAGTATCATAGGACTTGACCCAAGCGAGGGAATGCTAAGTGTCGCACGCAAAAAACTTCCCAATGTAGAATTTGTGCAATGCGAAGCAATAGAACTTCCGTTAAAGAGTGCAAGCAAAGACATTGTGAGTATTGCCTATGGAATCCGAAATGTCGTAGAGAGAAAACGCGCCTTAGCGGAATTTGCAAGAGTGGTTAAAAAAAATGGAATCTTGGTAATTTTAGAATTTACTAAATGCGAAAACCCAACACTTTTAGAAAGACTTATGGGAATTTACACGAAAAATATCTTGCCATACATTGGTGGAATTGTCTCTAAAAATTATCGTGCTTATCGTTATTTACCTGATTCCATTGAAGAATTTTTAACTGCAGAAAAACTAAACACGGAATTACAAGAAGTAGGCTTTGCCCCAATTTATACAAAAGCATTTTCTGCAAATGTTTGCACTCTGTTTATTGCAAAAAAACTTTAATTCGTAGTAATTTGTAGCCTTTATTGATGTTGGCGATTCTGTATATAAATTGTTTCATTGCACTTCGTGTGCCTCAATGACGCGAAGCCAACTTGTCATTGTGAGAAAATCTTTAGATTTTCGTGGCAATCCATAACCCGCTCTTGACTTCAGCTATTACTTAGGATTATATTTAAATGTAGGCAAACCTAAATGATAACGAATTGCAATCAGGCGTGCGATAAATCCGATAGATAAACAAGCAATAATTATCAAATTTTGATGGATTGCAAAATATTTTGTGCTAACAAATTCACAAATGACATATAAGCTACCAACAAGCAAAGAAATACTAGCATAAAGCTCTTTTTGAAACACAAGCGGAATCCTTGCACAAAAAATGTCCCGCAAGATTCCACCAAACACACCAGTAATGACTGCACCTGTTACTGCCATTGCTCCACTTGGGTGTAAATCAATCCCAACACGTGCGCCAATCACACTAAAAACGGCAAGACCCATAGCATCTAATACCAAAAAGGCACGTTCAAATCTAGCGACAAAATAAGGGATTCTTGTGGTTAAAATTGCCGCAAAACACACAATAAGCAAATATTCTGGGTGAGCGACCCAAGTCAGCGGATAATGCCCAAAAAGCACATCACGGATAGAGCCTCCACCAATTGCCGTTACACAAGCAATAAAAACCACTCCAAACCAATCCATATTATGTCTTCCAGCCGCTAATGCCCCACTCATTCCCTCTGCGGTAATCCCTACAATATACAAACTTGTCAAAAGCATTTTTATCCTAAAATAGAGATTTTATTCATTTTGCATTATAACTAAAATTCAAGAGTTTTAAATGATAATGAAATTTCACTCACTTAAAACCTCTTTAGCAATTTCTTGCAAGGTTCGTTTTAAACATTCCATTTCCTTGCTCCATTCTTTCCACAACCCGCGCTTTTCGCTTCTAGCAATATTTTCTAACACCTCTAAATCTGCCAATATTGCAGATTCTGTTAGGTCAAAATACTGCACAACTGCATAACCATCACGCACAAGCTCTGCATTAAAGAGATTCCCTCCATTTTGCAAAAAACACCAACCATTTTTATAACCCAAACGATATTGTTCTTCTAAAAAAACTTTATTGCGCGTATATTGCATCGCAAAATGTCGCATTTCTTTCACTGCTTGTTGATTCACTTCGCAAGTATCATTTTGGAAACTTTTGCTAACCCCAGCTATTCCATAAAGCTGACAATAAAGCATACCATATCTCTTATTATACACGCTAAAAAGTGTAGGTGCATAAATAGATTTTAACAACACCTGCATACTAATAGGTGGAGTTGCAAAGGCAAAAAGATTCAAACCTATCAAACATACACCCAAAGTAATCATTAAAATATTTTTAAGTTTTTTTGTCCTTTGCATTGACGATTCTACCTTTGATAAAAAACCTTTGTATTATTTGAAATTGTAGCAAACTTCTACATTATTCTTAAAACTTTCTTTCTATAATAAAAACTAAAATCTTGACACAATAGCACAAAACGCGTTAAGATTCCGCAAAATATGCAAAATTTAAACTAAAAGGTTAAAGGGAAAATATGCAAACAACCGCACTAGACAACAAACAAAAGAGGTTTTTACTTGATTCTATCCGCACGATTCCAGATTATCCACAACCAGGAATCTTGTTTTATGACATCACAACCCTTTTAAACAATCCGCAAGCTTTTGAAATCGTTATTGACCATTTAAAAGTGCGTTATGAATCTTTAAAGATTGATTTTATAGCAGGAATTGAAAGTCGTGGCTTTATTTTTGGTGCTGCTTTAGCCTATACACTAGGAATTGGATTTGTCCCTATTCGTAAAAAAGGCAAATTACCCTACACAACCATTTCTGAAAAATACTCTTTAGAATATGGCTTCAGCGAAATTGAAATTCATATTGACGCATTTAAAGCCTCTAATAAACCTAATCCTAATGTGCTTTTAATAGATGATTTAATCGCTACAGGTGGCACCGCAATTGCCGCAGTCAATCTTATCAAACAAGCAGGAGCAAAATGTGTAGAATCTTGTTTTATTTTGAATCTTGAATCCTTAAAAGGCGCAGAAAGTGTGCAAAAACTTGTTTCAACTTATACACTTTTGGATTTATAAATCCACACTTCCAATCTTTTAAAAATTAAGGTTTTTTATTTTAACAAAATGTGTTAAAATTCTTAGAATTTACAAGGTTTTTGAATTTTTGAAAATTCTTTAAGGACAGGGAATTGAATCTAACGATGTTATATAGCAAAATTCATCGCGCAAGCGTGAGTGATGCCAATTTGAATTATGTCGGTTCTATCACGATTGATATTGAACTCATCAAAGCCGCAGGACTACAAGAAGGGCAAAAGGTAGATATTGTTAATATTAACAATGGTGAGCGATTTTCAACCTATGTCATAGAGGGCAATAAAGGCGATATATGCTTAAATGGTGCAGCAGCACGCAAAGTGCAAGTGGGAGATAAAATTATTGTAATGGCTTATGCACAATATAATCAACAAGAACTTCTTGATTATACACCAAAAATCGTGCTAGTAGATGAAAAAAATCAAATTATTGCGATAAAAAAGGAGTTGAAAAATGTTTGACCCACAAGAACTTGCCAAAACACTTGGCAATCTACAAGAAAAGCTTAAAGAAGCGCAAGAAGAAAACAAAAATTTGATTTTCAATGCAAAAAGTGGTGGTGGGTTAGTGAGTATCAGTGCTAATGGTGAAGGTGAAATCATTGATATTAGCATTGATGATTCTTTATTAGAAGATAAAGAATCTCTGCAAATTCTTCTTATTAGCGCATTTAATGATATATTTAAAAGTATAGATACAAATCGCAAGACGGTGGCAATGGGTATGCTAGGCAACTTAGGAGATTTTCCACTGAAAGGGATATAATGTTAAGTTTAACTAGATTGAAAAAATTCTGTTGGCTTGGATATGGAATCGTGTTGTTAAATGGGATACTTTTTGCCTATGACTTTGAAGCTTGCAAGCAAAAGGCAATGTTTTCAATGGAGCGGGTAAATAACACTTATGGAATTGCGGTAAAACGACTAGGAAATACCACAGAATCCGAAACCTTAACCCCTTCTAAAGTTGCTTTATTCGTCTATTCTCCAAAATCTGCACCAAAAGGCTATAAAATTTTAAAACATGACCCTTTTTTAGGTATGTATTTATTGGAATCTAAAAGCGAATTATTGCCAATTTCTTTGCGTGCAATTCATAAAGAAATCCTAGAAGATGAGATGGCAAGTATCCTACCACTAGAGGGGGTAAGTGGCAAAATCCAAACGCGCATGCAAAGTCCTATTGATTACGCAACTCTTAATACCCCAACCTTTCCAAATAGTCTTATTAGCACGGTTTGCGACCATATTTATGGAATCGGGATTGGTAAAAATGAATTTATTGAAAAAGATTATTTGGAACGTTTTATCCATAGTGATTCTATCTATTATGGTGATATTGGTGTGCGTGTGTTTCAAAATAATGATGACAAAGTAGAAGTGAATCTAATTGACCCCTTTTTCCCAGCAAATCCTTTTGTTTATGGAGATGAGATTATGATGATTAATGGAGAAGCGATTCCAAATGTTGCGCATTTTAATCGTGTTGTTTTTGATTTAAAAGAAAGAGAAATCGTGCCTGTGCGTATATCACGCAATGGAACGGTTATGGAACTACAAGTGCGCGTGGATAAAAGACGTGGTGGAATGCTCTTAAAAGAAGATTTTTTAGGACGTGTAGGAATTGAAATCAATAGCGATTTTGTGATTACCTCTGTTGCACCCTATGCCAAAAATGGCTTTGAACGTTTAAAAGTGGGTGATAAAGTTTTACGCGTGAATCAACAAGCCGTTCCTAAAGGCTATGATGCAA
The DNA here is from genome assembly GCF_947367035.1 of uncultured Helicobacter sp. Classification (GTDB taxonomy): domain Bacteria; phylum Campylobacterota; class Campylobacteria; order Campylobacterales; family Helicobacteraceae; genus Helicobacter_D. The sequence goes on along the minus strand of NZ_CANBCA010000005.1, from coordinate 29,429 downwards.
TTATTCACTTACTGGGTAGATACCCAGATAAGACACAAAAATGGTTGATTTCGCGTGATGATTTCCAGTTTTTTATTAATGTCAATCAGAAGCAACCTATCCAAACACAAGAAAGCATTATACAAGGACTTTTAAATGAATCTAATGCCTTTAGTCTTTGATAGATTTGAACACTATCTTATTAAGCAAGTCCCTAAAGTCGCTAGTTTTCACCCTTATTTTGAAACCGCTTTATGGGAAATGGTTTTAAATGGAGGTAAAAGATTCCGACCCAAATTGCTTTTAAGTGTTGTAGCAAGTTATAAACCAAAAATGATAGAAAAGGCTTTTGCCCCTGCACTTGCAATAGAAATTTTACACACTTATTCGCTTATCCATGATGATTTGCCCGCGATGGATAATGCAACCTTACGTAGAGGTTGCCAAACATTACACACAAAATACGATGAAACAAGCGCAATTTTAGTAGGTGATGGATTAAACACTCACGCATTTTATCTCTTAACAAAAGCAAAATTAAAACCAAAAATCAAAGTCAAATTAATACAATCTCTAAGTTATAATGGTGGAATCTATGGTATGGTGCTAGGACAAGCATTAGATTGCCACTTTGAACGTCAAAATCTCCCACTTAAACAATTAAAAACCATTCATTTAAACAAAACAGCCAAGCTCATTGCAGCAAGTTTGCAAATGGGCGGAATCCTTGCAGAGTGTGATAAAAAAACTTGTAAGATTCTTTATGCATTAGGGCTAGATTTAGGATTGTTTTTCCAAATTCGTGATGACATTATTGATGCAACACAAAGTGAGCAAGAAGCTGGCAAACCTACACACCAAGATAGTATAAAAAATAGCTATGTAAATCTACTAGGTTTAGAGGGTGCAAAGCTAGAAGCAAAAAACCTTGAAAACTCTATTAAAGCACAATTGAAGGCATTAAAAGTAGAAAAAATCTTCAATACGCTTTTAAGTCATTATTTTTAAAGGTTCTTTCAATGAAACGCATTTTATTAACTAACGATGATGGCTATCAATCTCCCGGACTTTTGGCACTTAAAGAAGCCTTAAGCCCACTTGGACACATTATGATTGTAGCACCTGCAAGCGAAAAATCTGCCTGTGGGCATTGTATGACCCTCACACGTCCTATGCGGTTTATTAAGATAGAAGATGACTTTTATAAATTAGAAGACGGAAGCCCCACAGACTGCATTTATCTTTCTTTAAATGCACTCTATCAAGAAGGATTTATGCCTGATTTAATTGTAAGTGGCATTAATATTGGCTCTAATATGGGTGAGGATGTGAGCTATTCTGGCACAGCAAGTGCAGCAATGGAAGGGGCGTTGCACGGAATTCCATCTATTGCAATTTCACAAGTTTTGCAGGATAAAAATTACTTTGGATTTGATTTTGCTTTAGCAAAGCAAAGCATTTTTCGACTTGCAAAAAGAATCCTAGAGAACCATTATCCCTTGCAAGAAAGGGAATTTCTCAATGTCAATATTCCACAAATTCCTGCCAAAGATTGCAAAGGCTTCAAAATCACAGAACTTGGAATCCGCACTTATGGGAATGATGCACACGTGCATCGCAATCCACGTGGGGAAGAATATTATTGGTTGGGCTTACATCCCCTAGCTTGGCAAGAACGCACAAATAATGAAACTTCGGACTTTAATGCAATAATGAAAGGCTATGTTTCTATTAGCCCTATCACTTTAGACTTTACCGCAAGGAATCGTTTGCGCACTTTGGAAAATTGGATCAATGGAGACTTAGATTAATGAACCAAAAACGTTTTGCTAGAACTTTGCCTTTATTTAAAGAAGAGGGATTCAAAAAACTCCAAAATGCTAAAATTTTATTACTTGGCGTAGGAGGCGTTGGAAGCTTTGCGCTAGATTGTCTCTATCGCACAGGAATTGGCACAATCTGTATTGTAGATAATGATTGTTTTGAAGAAAGCAATCAGAATCGCCAAATTGGATCATTTGAAGGCATTGGGCATAAAAAAGTCGCAATTCTAGCCAATAAATACAAAGGTATTCTTGCGCTAGATTCTAAAATTACACAAGAGTTTATTGATAATTTTAACTTTAATGCTTATGATATTGTCATAGACGCGATTGATGATATAGAGGCAAAAATTGCACTTGCACTCAAAATAGCCAACAAACCAAAAGATTCTACAAAACCTTATTTACTTTCTTCTATGGGAAGTGCAAAAAAACTAGACCCCTCGCAAATCCAATTCGCACCCATTTGGAAAAGTTATGGAGATAAATTCGCGAGAAAATTTCGTGAGGGGTTAAAAAAACAAGGATTTAAAGGAGATTTTATGGTAGCTTTTAGCCCAGAAGATCCGAAATGCAAAGAACTTGGTAGTTTCAGCGGAGTAACTGCTAGTTTTGGATTGCGTCTAGCAAGCGAGGCAATCACAATCATTTTAAAAAAGGACAAATAATGCAAATTTTTTCAAAAGCTTTTGAAAGCGAGGAAGACTTTGAAGATGAAGAATATGATGGCTATGATTCAAATTACGAAGATAGCGATAAATTTCTTTATGATGAAGATGATTATGATAGTAGCGATAGCGACTACGAAGACGAAGGGTATTAAGGAGTTTTAATGGAATCCAAAATTAAAGTAGCCCTAATCCAACAATCCTATAAAGGCAACAAACCCGCGACACAACAAACGAGTGCGCGAATGATAAAAGAATCTGCTAAAAATGGAGCGCAATTAGTTTTATTGCAAGAACTTCACACGAATGAGTATTTTTGCCAAAGTGAAAATGTCAATTTTTTTGATTACGCATTGAGTTTTGAAGCAGATTGCGAATATTTTAGTCAAATTGCCAAAAATAATAAAATCGTGCTAGTAACTTCACTTTTTGAACGCAGAAGTGCTGGTCTTTATCACAATACCGCCGTAGTGTTTGAAAACGATGGAAGTGTTGCTGGAAAATATCGCAAAATGCACATTCCAGATGACCCAGGATTCTATGAAAAATTTTATTTTACACCTGGTGATTTAGATTTCACCCCCATTCATACAAGCTTAGGCAAACTTGGTGTGCTAATATGTTGGGACCAATGGTATCCTGAAGCAGCACGTATTATGGCGTTAAAGGGTGCAGAGATTCTAATCTACCCTACGGCAATTGGTTGGTTTAATAGCGATAAACCTGATGAAAAGGAACGGCAAAGAGAAGCTTGGATGGCTGTGCAACGCGGACATAGTGTAGCAAATGGAATCCCTATTGCAACTATTAATCGCGTAGGCTTTGAGAGTGATAGTAGTGGAATAATGGAGGGAATTACCTTTTGGGGTTCTAGCTTTGCCTATGGAGCACAAGGCGAATTACTTGCGCTTGGAAGTGTAGAAAAAGAAGAGGTTTTATACTTTGAATGGGACAAACAAAGAAGCGAAGAAGTGCGCAGGATTTGGCCTTTTTTACGCGATAGGCGCATTGATTCTTATAATGAAATTTTAAAGAGATATTGTGACTAATGCAAAGCGACCAAACCAAATGGAATCTTCGCTACCAAGAAAATCCTTTTCCTAATCAGCCTTTAGATCTTTTAAAACAATATATCACGCGAATACAACCGCAAAAAAACCTTAAGGCTTTAGATATTGCTTGTGGAATGGGACGCAACTCGCGCTTTATGCGAGATTATGGATTCTATGTAGAAAGTGTGGATATTTCAAACTTTGCTATCCATTCTTTACAAAATGAACATAATATTCACGCATTTTGCGAAGATTTGGATACCTTTAAGATTCCACCTCATCACTATGATTTGATTTGTAATAGTTATTTTTTAGAGCGTAGATTATTTCCCTTTATACGTGAGGGACTTAAAAAAGGTGGAATCTTAGTGTTTGAAACTTTTGCTAGAAGTGAGATAGAATCCTACAATGCTTTTGTGCAAGATTCCAACCATTTATTGCACAAAAACGAACTTTTACACGCCTTTTTAAATTTAGAAATTTTATTTTATGAAGAGACTTTAATCCCGCATATCAAAGATTCTACATTTGCTTTAGTAGCTAGATTAGTTGGCAAAGCAACATAATCCTAATTCTTTGCCTAAAATCATTCACACATACTTTAAATTAACACAATGCAATCTCATAAATGAAATCTATGCTATGGTTGCTTCATTTTTGCAGTTTTAATGGACAATAGAAAATTGGCTTTACTGAATTTTCTATTGTCCATTAAAAGTCAAAATTGCTGAACCCCAAGTCAGACCACCACCAAAAGCGTCCAAAAGAAGTTTTGAACCTTGTTTGATTTGACCACTTTCATACAAATCATTCATCGCCATAGGAATAGAAGCCGCAGAAGTATTACCATATTTTTGCACAATAATTGCAACTTTTTCACTTGAGAATCCCAACGCTTCTCCTACTGCAGAGATAATACGTAAATTCGCTTGGTGAGGAATAAAAAAATCAATTTCTTCTTTTGATAAGTGGTTCTTCTTCAAAATTTCTATCACATCTTTTGTCAAAGTCTTAACCGCAATCTTAAAAGTTTCATTGCCTTTCATCTTCATAAACTGCAAACGTTCTTGTAATACTTCAATACTTGCAGGATAGCGACTCCCACAACCTGGTGTCATTAATAAATCCTGATACTGCCCATTTGATGCACATTGCACATCTAATACACTAAGGTCTTTATCTTGTGTTGTGCCAATAATTGCCGCTCCTGCTCCATCACCAAACAAAACGCAAGTGCTGCGGTCTTGCATATCTAAAATACTTGAAAGCTTCTCTGCTCCAATAATTAAAATATTTCTATAAGTTTTAGATTCTATGAAAGCTTTAGCAAGAGAAAGGATATAAATAAACCCGCTACAAGCCGCTGAAATATCAAAGGCGGGTTTATTAATGATCCCTAGATTGTTTGCTACTACACACGCGGTAGAAGGCATACAAAAAAAATCTGGAGAAATAGTTGCTACGATGACAGCATCTATGGATTCTATATCTATTTTGGCACGTTCTATTGCTACTTTTGCTGCTTTAGTCGCTAAATCACTTGTTGCTTCATTATTTGCTGCAAACCGCCTTTCTTTAATACCCGTGCGTTTAGTTATCCATTCATCACTCGTTTCAACGATTTTAGACAAATCCTCATTCGTAATGACTTTACTAGGAACATAAGCACTAATGGAATTTAAAGTTGCATAAATTGGCTTATCCATCGTTTTTCTTTCATTTTAGGTTTTATATCGCTCTAAAGCACTTAAGATTCTATGATTCACATTGCTCTCAATCGCTAAGATTGCTTGGAATATTGCATTCTTCATCGCTTTTGCATTACTTTTTCCGTGGCAGATAATTACATTGCCATTCACACCTAGAAGTGGTGCTCCGCCATATTCGGCATAGTCAATTTGTTTTTTAAGCTTTTTAAAGACATTTTTCATAAACAATGCTCCAAAGATTCCAATAGGTGAAGATTTAATATATTTTTTTAACAAAAAGATAATGGAATCCGCCACTCCCTCACTTGTCTTTAATACAACATTACCAACAAACCCATCACATACAATCACTTCTACATTCGCATCAAAAATATTATTACCCTCTATATTCCCAATAAAATTGGGGTGTTTTTTCAAAAGATCAAAAGCTGCTTTTGTGATTTCATTACCCTTGCACTCTTCCTCACCATTTGCCAACAAACCAATTCTTGCTTTGGGATAATTTAAAATAGTAGTTGCGTATTCACAGCCCATAATCCCAAATTCAAAGAGATTTTCTGGCTTACAATCTACATTTGCTCCTGCATCTACTACTAAACTTTTATTTGCGTCTATTCGTGGCATAAGTGTGCAAATAGCAGGACGTGAAATGCCCTCTAAACGTCCAATTTTTAAAGTAGCAAGGCTCATTGTCGCTCCACTATGTCCAGCAGAGACCACCGCATCAACTTGCTTATTTTTAAGCATTTCTATTGCAAGATAAATGGAGCTTTCTTTACGCTTTAGTGCGGAAGTTGCACCCTCCTCCATTGTAATAAAATCTGTGCAATGCACAATTTCTACTTTTTGCTCATATTCAGAGGGAATTAAGGGCGTAATGACTTGCTTATCCCCTACAAGCACAAGAGTAAAACTGCGTTCCTTCAATGCTTGTAAAGCACCTTGCACAAGCGGGGAAGAGCCAAAATCTCCCCCCATTGCATCAACGGCGATTTTCATTTTTAAAATTCCAACTAATTATTTTTGTATTTTCCAGTAAATTTATTTACACGATGAGGCATTTTCCAAGTGCCATCTTTATCTTTTACAGGAACTGCTAATGTAATTTTATAATGTGTTCTTCTTTTTGCTGCTCTTGTTTTACTCACACGTCTCTTTGGCACTGCCATTTCTTACTCCTTATAGATTATTTATCTTCTTTTGTATGATAATCACAGCGAATCATCTCTAATTCACTATATAAAATTTCCTCAAAATCAATGTTGCCCTCTTTGCATTCTACCAATTCTTCAAAGCAATCTAAATGCACTATCTCATCACTTAAATAAAACTCTAAAGCCTCTTCTAAGGTCTTTTCATACTCTTCTCCACTTAAATCACAAACAAGAGTCATACTTCCGCTTAAGATTCCATTTAACTTTAATCTCTTAGGATGAGATGTATCATAGGATAAACTGCCTTCTAATTTTACTTGATCTTTTTCAATGCAAAAGGGAAATTTCTCTCCGTTTTTGCAAGCTTGAAAAGTTTTTGCAAAGGATACTTGGTACATTAATTAGCAAATTTCTCTTGTTGCAAAGAAAAATGCGATTTCCTTTTTTGCATTTTCCAAGCTATCACTTCCATGCACTGCATTAGCATCAATACTCTCTGCAAAATCTGCACGAATTGTGCCAGCTGCTGCTTCTTTTGGATTAGTTGAACCCATTAATTCGCGGTTTTTTGCTACTGCATTCAAACCCTCAAGCACCATCACTACAACGGGTCCGCTTACCATAAAATCTACCAACTCACCAAAAAAAGGACGCTCTTTATGCACTGCATAGAAATCTTTTGCATCGCATCGGCTTAATCTGACTTTTTTCATTGCTACAATTTTTAAACCATTGCTCTCAAAGCGGTCAATAATTTTCCCAATTACATTTTTCTTCACCGCATCAGGCTTGATAATGGACAATGTTTGCTCCATCGCTACTCCTAAAACCCACTTTTTGGGCAAATTTAAAATAAAAGGGATTATTATAGTAAAAATAACCTGCATTTTTTATTAAATCATATTTTCATTTGCTTAAAGATTTTTTTATTCATCAAATAGCATCTAAACAACAATTCTTTAATTGATTCAATTCATTAAGCTTGTAAAGATGAATAAGAGAAAAAGATTCAAAGATTATGGATTAACCTCGCTAGTTTGCATTATCTTGCAATCTATTGGGCAATTCGCTCTTATTACAAATTCTACTGATGAAATTGTGGCAATTTATAACATAAATCCTTGTTTTTAAACCTTTGTGGAGCTTTAATCCTTAAAATCCTTAAACTCCGATAGAATCTTTCTACTCCAAAATTTGCCTTTTTGTCTATTTTATAGGACAATACCTCAAGATATTTTAAGATTTCATATTTTGAGATTCCACTTTTTAATGCAGCATTGTCTAACAAAAAATATGGAATCTTGACGCGTTTTCTATAAAAAGCCTGAACTAATTTCTCATAAAATCTATGATTCTTTTTTACACATAATCTTCCAAAAACAAAAGGTAAATGCTCCTTATTTACCCAAAATTTTCCTAAATCTATATAATCTTTTTTATTTTCGCTTTTTTGCTTTAAGACTTCTACAAGAGCTCTATCTCCAATCAATACACGCCCTTTCAATCCTAAGACTTTTAAAAGTGCATTGGAAGTTGCGGATTGATAATCTTCTCCTCTTTGTTGTGGGAGACAAATTACACTTAAAACTTCTTTTCGCGCTACAATTCCAATCCTGGAGGGTTTAAACCGTTCATTTCTTGCCCGAAGTGCCGTGATAGAGGATACAAATCCTGCATCAATGCGTCCAAATAAAAATTCGTGATTTAATTTAACAGGATAAGATTTTTTTTTATTATAAAATAATTGGAAACACGATGGTTTTGGATATGTGCGTATAAAAGCTTCAAAAGGCAAAAGATTAAGATAATCAATTTTTCCAAAACGCATAAAATCTCCTTAAAATTTCTCATTATTTTACCATTTATTGATAATTTTATCTCATTTTTGAAATTTAATCTCTTTAATAAAGTAATGTTTTACTAAAAATACTATAGAATAAAGGGTTTATTATAAAAATTCTTAATGCTTAGGAAGTTTTCAATGAATCCTTTACTTTTAGAGACTATTAACGACCTCCCACCACTCCCTAAAACCGTGATGGAACTACAGGAATATGTTGATTCTAGTGGGGCAGACTTAGAGATTAGTAAAGTCGTAGCTATTATTTCTAAAGACCCTTTATTAATTGGTGAACTTTTACGCCTTGCAAACTCTCCATTTTATGGATTTTCTCATCAAGTTTCTACCATTCAGCAGGTGGTTTCTTTACTAGGAATAAGCAACATTAAAAATGTCATTTTAGCAAACTCTATTAAATCCAATTTTTCTATTGATGTTTCTCCTTATGGACTAGACACAGGATTTTTTCTAGCGAATTGTTCTAATGAAGTAGATTTCATTTCCACTTGGCTACAAGAAGAAGATAAGGCACTTTCAAATGAACTTGTGCCTTGTGCAATGTTACTGCGCTTAGGAATGATTTTACTTGCAAATATACTTTTAAAATCGGGTAAAGCGGAAGAGTTTTTAAGTAAAAACAAAGCACAGAATTTTCAAAATGTATCTGAATTAGAAAACCAATATTGTGGTGTGGATCACGTGTCTTTCTTGGGATTCTTATTTGATTATTGGAAGTTTGATGAACGTTTAGTTCAAAGTATTACCCATATTGAAAATCCACACGCCGCATCTCAAGAAATCAAAAAGAATGCTTATGCCTTGGCGGTTACAAATTGTCTTTTTGAACCTTATCACCCTTTAAGCCCTTTTAATTCTAAAAAATCTATTGCTCTTGTTACTGAAGCAACGAATCAGGGGGTTGATTTTAATATGGGAAACTTTTTGGCTAAACTACCTCAAGTTGCTAAAGACAATTTAATGAAAGATACGGATTAATTAGCTTTTGATGAAATTCTTAGCATACAAAATATAGATTTATCTAATTTCTAGCGTCTGCTAGGACAAAAGCATTTAAAACTTTTGCTCCTTTGGATTCTAAGAATTCTTTTGCCTCTGTTAGTGTTAAACCTGTGGTTACAATGTCATCTATTAATATGATTTCTTTGCCCATTACTTCGCGTTTTAAATAAAAATTGCGTGGATTAGATTGACGAAACTCTAGGCTTTTTCCTGCATACGACACCATATTTCTAGCGTATAATGTCCGATAAAGTGGTTTTAGTCCAACATATTTTAAATGATACAAAAAAATTGCATTGTGGGCATAACCTTGTGCGCTGACTTTATCATCAACTCCCACACCATAGACTTCTAATGGAATCTCCAAAGATTTTTTTAAATATTGTGCTGCTTTTTTTGCCAAGATTCCATAGATTTTACTACCAATCCTTTGATATTTGCTACGCAACAAATATTCAATCTCACTGAATGCAAAAAAACTATAAATTTTAAAATGTTTAATTTCTCTACATTTTGGAGCAATCTTAATTGCATTGAAACAATCTTTACAAAGAGTAGAAAAAGTCCAAGTTCCACAAAGTAAGCAACGCATTATTGCTTAATAAAATCCACAATTTTTGAGGTAATTGCAGTTTGCGGTAAATCTGCTGGTAGAATAAGAGATTCCACCTCTAATCTTGTAATCGTTTGTTTTAAACGTTCTTGAAGTTTAAGAAGATAAGGGATTCCGCGTTTTTCTATTTTATCTGCTCCCTTTTGTGCTAACCTTTTTTGCAACACCTCCTCCGTAATTTCTAGCAAAACTACTTTATCTGGCAAAATCCCATTAGTAGCAAAGAGATTAAAATCAAGCAAGCTTTCAATATCAAATTCTATCGCATAAGCAATTCCAGAAATCAAACTTCTATCACTAATAATCAATTGTTGTCTGTTTGGCTTTAGGATTTTTTCACTATGTTCTGCCCTATCAGCAAGAAACAACAACATCTCTGCTTTTGGATTCAAAGCTAAATCACATTCAAGCAGGATTTTACGAATCTCTTTACCAATCTCTGTTGCACCGGGCTCAAAGGTAAAAATTGCTTCTTTAAAAACTTCTTTCAAAGAAGCAATTTGTGTGCTTTTTCCACTTGTATCAATCCCTTCTATGGCACAATACATTTAAAAGCCTTTAGGCAAAGAATCACAAACATTGGATTCCATAATATAATCTTTAACAGAAAAAGGTACTAAATGCGCAATCTCCCCCCCGTGTAGCAGAATAGAACGCACCACCGTGGAGCTTATAAAAGCATTCTGAAGTGAGGGCATAAGATAAATTGTTTCTAACTCACGATTCAAAGACGCATTGGCATAGCCCATTTGTAATTCGTATTCAAAATCACTCACAGCCCTAAGCCCGCGCACAAGGATTTTTGCTTGTTGCTCTTTTGCAAACTCTGCAATCAAATTTTCAAAAGGATAAACCTTAACTTGACAAGAAATATTTTGAGATTCCTTAATGGCTAAATGCACCATTTTAACACGTTCATCAAGCGAAAACAAAGGATTTTTACGACTAGACCTTGCAACTGCAATAATCAATCCATCAAAAAGCTTACAAGCACGCTCAATAATATCCAAATGTCCATTGGTAATAGGGTCAAAAGTGCCAGGATATACTGCAACTTTTGACATTAAGCCAAACTCCAATTTAATGTTTTCCCAGCATATAACGGCACAATACCTTCTATATTTTGTGGCACAACCATTGGTTTCTTGACAAGCACAACTTGTTTTTTTGCCTCTTCTATTCCATAGATTCTTTGCGCATTGCCACTTATAAATTGTTCTAAATTCTCTAGCCTTTTGTGTGCATCAAAAAGAGTTGCCAATGCAGGCAAAAGAATTGGTGAACTAAAAATTCCTGCTGCTCCTTTGGCACTTTCTTTACTTGTTTGTAAATGTGGCGCAGAATCACTCCCAAAAGAGAATTTTTTATGCGCACTTAAAGCAAGTTGCAATAGTGCGTCCCTATCTTTTGGAGTTTTTAAAATTGGTTTGCAAAAAGTATGTGGATTGAGTGCGCCACCAATCACATCATCTAAACTCAAACTAATATGATGTAAAGTGAGCGTAGCATAGAGATTGGGATATTTTTCTACAAGGTCAATAGAACGACAATCACTCAAATGTTCAAAAATAATTTTTAGATGTGGAAAAGTTTGCGCAAGTTTTGCAAATATGATATGAAATTCCACTTCGCGCTCCAAAACGAAACCATTACTTTCCCCGTGAATACTTAAAACCAATCCTAACTCTTGCGCTATTTCCAAAATCTCTAAAATTTTTGTATTCAGAACTTCGCTCACTCCGCTTTCACTTCCTGTTGTCGCTCCTTTAGGATAAAGTTTAATAAATCTAATTCCTCTTTCTTTTGCTTTTTGAAGTTCTGCTCTATCTAAACTCTCTGTTAAATATAAGGACATCATCGGATTAAAACTTTTATCATCACATACTTCTAAAATTCTCTTTTGGTAGGCAAGTGCGGAATCTACATTCAGTAGGGGTGGATTCAAGTTTGGCATAACAAGCGCACCACTAAAACTTTGCGCAGTATATTTTACAACACTCTTTAAAATCTCCCCATCACGCAAATGCAAGTGCATATCCAAAGGGGATTTAAGGATAATTTGTTCCATTAAGACTCCTTGCAAATAGAATCTAGTAATTCTAAAAGTGCGCTTTGATAAGCCTTGCAAGCCTCCTCACTTTTGGCTTCAAAACGCGTTACTAGCACGGGTGTAGTGTTACTAGAACGCACAAGCCCCCAACCATTTTCAAAAACAACACGCACCCCATCTATTGTAATTATTTCAATGATTTTAGGGAAATTTCTAGGGAGTTTAGAGACATCACTTAAATATTCTTTTAATCTTTCTACCAAAACAAATTTTTTTTCCTCACTTGTTTTAATCTTTATTTCATTTGTAGAATACAATTTAGGCAAAGACTCCAGCACTTTATCAAATGCTAAACCACTCTTTTTAAGCAATTCCAGCACACGCAATGCAGCATAAGTTGCGTCATCAAACCCAAAATATCTATCATTAAAAAAGATATGCCCACTCACTTCAAAAGCCATATGCGCACCACTTTCTTTCAACTTTATTTTAAGATTACTATGCCCAGTTTTATACATAATGCTTTGTCCGATTTTATCAATACTTTCATACATATTTAACGAACATTTCACTTCACCAATTACAATGGGGTTTGGAATCGTATGCGCAAAAATAATTGCCAATTCATCGCCTTTATAAACTTTTTCTCCATTTTGTGTTTGCTTAATCACTGCCAATCTATCGCCATCTCCATCAAAAGCAAATCCAATCCCACCCGCTTTGGCAACTTCTTTTTTAAGGTCTTGTAGATTTTTTTCTTCGCTAGGGTCTGGGTGGTGGTTAGGGAAATTACCATCTGGATTCAAAAACAAGCCTTTAAACGGAATCCCTAAACCCTCCAAAATCCTTGCGATTCCAATCCCTGCGATTCCATTACCACAATCAATAGAGATTGGTAAATCTAATCCTCTTAAATGCGCAAACGCATTCGTCAAATAATCAATATATAAATCTAATACATTTAATCTTTGTGGTGTGGTATTAGTTGGAATCTTATGTGCAACTTCCTCAAAAGAAAGAGCATAGAAATCTTTTTCTAACGCATAAATTTCATCACCAAAAAATGGCTTTTTGCAAAGTGTAATCTTAAAGCCATTATACTTGGGTGGATTGTGTGAGCCTGTAATCATCACACTTCCACCAAGTTGCAAAGTTTTGGATTCTATTTTAAACTCACTATACAAAGCAAAATAGCCAACAGGTGTTGGAATCATACCTAGATTATAAGCGACTGCTCCGCTTGCAAATACCCCTTGACAAAACCAATCAAAAATAACTTCTGAATGCACACGTGCATCATATCCCACTCCTAGAGTTTTACCTCCACGCTTTTGTAGCTCTAATCCTAAAAGATAGCCGATACGAATAACATTTTCTTGCGTTAAATCCTCATTATAAATTCCACGAATATCATATTCTCTAAAAATTGCTAACTTTTGCATCTCTTTTTAAAACCTCAACTCCATTAATATAAAGCGCCATTGCTTCTTTTGCATATAATATCAAATTCTGTGCTAAAAACTCTTTTGTCTTTGGTATCTTAAAGAGGGCAAAATCTGCTAAGTTTCCAACTTGTAAAGTGCCAAGCTTGAAAGGAGTATTTAAAAATGCGTTACGCGTTACACTAAGCAACAATTCTCTTGCCAAAGATTCCAATGTCTCGCTAGGATAAGCAAACAAAGCAATGCGTAACTCATCTAGTAAGCAAAGTGTATTATTAGAGCTTTTGCCATCTGTTCCTAAACAAAATGGAATCCCATATTTTTTCAATGCACTGATATTTAAAAATTTAGAGTTTAACAAACGATTAGATTTTGGGCAAGTAATGATTTTGCCTTGTAATTTAGCAATTTTTTCTAACACTGACGAATCTGCCTCCAAACAATGCACAAAATAGGTATTTTGTATATCTTTAAAAAATTCTAAAAAGCTTTGCATAGTATAAAAAGGTGTTACTTTATTCCCAAAAAACTTTTTAAAAAACTCTTGAAAGTATCCTTTGCCAGATTCTAACCATTCCTTTTCTTCAAAGGATTCCAAAAAATGCACACTTAAAGGTAATTTTTCCTTTGTTGCAATTTGCAGGACTTTTTCTAATAATTTTGAATGGACAGAATAAGGCGAATGGATTGCAATGGCTGGAATTAAGTTCCTACTTGGGATAGATTTAGAATCTTCTAAACGCATCAAGAAGTTTTGAAATAAAATATCTAAAGATTCTACCTTTGAACCAATCACTTCGTTAAAATAAAGCACACGCAAAGGAGAATCCGCTAAAACGTTCAAATCATACCCATAGCTTGAAACTGCCCCTACAAATCCAACTCCACTTTGCAAACATTCTTGAATTCCTTGTTGCATTGCAGTCTTTAGACTAACACCTGTTAATTTTTCTTGCATTAGCACTTCACGATTCTCAATCACACTATCAAGCCACTTCCCAAACTCCCCAAAATGAAGCAATCCCTCATTTTGACTAAACTCTAAATGCAAATGTAAATTGGCTAGGGCTGGTGTAATTGCACAAGATTCAAAGTATTGGGCTGGAATCCCTTGATATTGCTCACATAAGTTTTGATAAGAATCCACTGCCAAAATTTCTTGAGTATTAAAACAAATTCCCCCTTGTTTGAGGATACGAAATTCTGCATCACAAAGAACTACAAAATCCGCACCAATAATTTGCATTATTGCTTATTTCCTAAAGCTTGATTTAGGTTAATGTCTAATTTATTATAAGGAATCTCAATTCCTTCTTCATCAAAACGCATTTTAACCTTTTGCTGTATAATGATATTGGATTTGAAAAAATCTTCACTTTTTACCCAAAAACGCACAATCAAATCCACACTACTAGAATTAAGAGCATTCACGCCTATAACAGGCGCAGGCTCATCTAAGATAAACTCATCTTCTTTTAAAATTTCCTCTAAAATTTGCTTTGCCTTTTGCAAATCACTTGCATAACCAATGCCAAAAATCAAATCCATTCGACGTGTTGCATTCGCATTTACATTAGTAATTGGCGCACTAACGATACTAGAATTTGGCAAAATTACCACCTGATTATCGGGTGTTGTAAGTTTAGTTTGGAATAAATTAATAGAATCTACTTTCCCTGTAACTGAACCAACAGAAATCGTATCACCTTTGTTAAAATGACGCAAAACCACTAGCAATATTCCACTTGCCAAGTTAGACAAAGAATCTTTCAAAGAAAGTGCAATCGCTAAACCCGCTGTTCCTAAAACAGCAATGATAGAAGTTGTTTGTACACCTAAATTTGAAAGTGCAGTAATAATGGTCAGAATTAAAACTCCTACAAATACAACATTTTTTAAAAACTCTCCTAAGGTTTCATCACTTGTTGTTTTAATAACAATTTTTGAAATATATTTTGACAAAAACTTAGAAAGATAGTAGCCAATGACTAAAATAGCCAACGCACTGATAAAGTTTGGCAAAAAACTAAAAAACCAATTTTCAAATCTTTGATAAATTAAAAATAACCTTGTTTCCATTAATAACTCCTATAATTTTGTTTTAAGGATTCTTCGTATAGAGTCCTAAACATCGTTTACCATCAACAAACATCTCTTTTACCATTCCATAAAAAATCCAATCATTATAAGGTGAATCTGGATTATCCATCACACAAGTTTCTTTAGGGTCTATCAAAATTAAATCTGCATCATAACCCTCTTGAATTAACCCTTTTTCTCTAAAGCCTAAAGCGTTTGCTGGATTAAAACTTAAGATTCTGCTTAACTCACTTAATGTCATTCTTTCATTTTTGACAAACAACGTATAACACATTGGGACAAAACATTCAATCATATCAATACCAAAAGCAGCTTCTTCAAATGCTAAGTCCTTCTGTGCTTGAGATTTCGCAGACTGCAATGAAGTAATTAATTCAATTTCTCCCTTTTTAACCCGATTTAAAAGTTTGGTGCGTGTAGTTTCGGATTTCAAGGGAGGTTTAATTTTAGCCGCTGTATTATAATGATTACATAAATCTTCTGTTAACATTAAGTGGTGAATAGAAGTTTGTAAAAAGAGATTTTGAGTTTTATTTTTAAAAGGTTTGGATTTAAAATCAGCATTTTTTGCCTCACAAATTATTTCTACACTACGTTCTGCTGCAAGGGCTAAAAAAACTGCTTTTACCCCCATAAACCTCGCAACCTCACTCATTTGTGCGACTTCTTTTGTCTCACTCAAGGTTGGAATAGAAGGCAATCCAAGCTTTGAAGAAAGCTCCCCATCATTCATCACGCCATTTGCACTTAAAGATTCATCTTCACAGGAAAAAAACATTGGCACATCAAACATTAACGCAAATTCACACGCACGTCTTAATAAATTGCCATCGGTATTAGACTTCGCAAAAATTCCTTTTGCACCTTTTTTATGTAGAGTTGCAATTTCATTTAAAGATTTTGGATTCTCTGCATTAACGACATCTGAAACTCCTAAGATTTGAGCCTTAAAATCATCTTTTAACGCGTTGAGCAGTTCCAATCCTAATTCACCACTAGAAGTGGGCTTACAATCTGGAATCAAGATTGCTTGAGAAATCCCACCAAGTGCTGCCTTATAAGAAAGCTTCAGCAGATTTTCTTTGCTCAATACGGAGTTGCTAACACGCGTGTTTAAATCAATGGCTCCGGGAAGCAACACAAGATTGTTTGCTTCCAAAATTTCTTCACCATTTTTGGGCATAATACTTCGTTCTACAGCGATAATTTTTCCTTTCTCAATCCGGACATCACCCTTCTGTTCCCCATTGGCATCACAAACCATCGCACCCTTGATTATCATTACGCGCCCTTTATAAAATTAATTTGGAAATTATGGCAAATTTAAACTAAAAATTAATTTTAATCTTCCAAATAATATTCTATTGTAGAAACTACTCGCACATTTTTAATATGAGGAGTATTTTGGTCGCGGTTACTAATGCTAAATTGTCCTTGTGTCGCACGCTTGATTCTACCAAGTTTGCTATTAGAATCTTTAGCAAATTTCTGCGCTGCTTCTCTGGCATTAAAAGTGGATTCCTCAATCATTTCTGGCTTAATCGCATTTAATCCCGTATAACTATACTCTACATCATAAGCGTTAATATTAATGGCAATTCCTTCTTGTCCAAGCTCTGTAATGCGTCCAAACATCTCTCTTCCAAGTGCAACTTGTTTAGTATATAAAATGACCTCTCCACTCCCAGAATAACGATAAGTTACTCTTCTATCATCCGCATAATCATTACTAAGCTTATCTGTAATATTGGGCGAACCTATAGTAATCTCCCTTTTATCAAAGCCCATTTTTTCTAAAAACTCCACAATTTTTTTAGAATTGCGTTCTGCTTCTGTGTAAAGTGCGTGCAAATCATTGTTTGCAAGACGAAATCTAAGAGGCAAAATCATCACATCTGCAAAGACTTCTTTTTCACTTAAACCTTTCACAACTACACTCCGTTCACCCGAACGAAACTCTTGAACTGCTAATTTGGCACTTATGCCAAATACAATGCTACATACAACCAAACATACACCAAAAACAATTGCTGCAATTCTATCCATCACATATTCCTTAAAAATAAATTAAAATCCTAAAAAGGATAAAATTTAAACAGATATCTTAAAATATATTTATCTGAATTCCAAACAAAACTTATTAAGATTTTTAATCTTTCTCCTTGAGCCGTGTTAAATCTTTAATAAAAATATTTCTGCGATAATTTGCAAATACGATTAAAGATTTCATCAAAATCCACTCCATAGGCACGAGAATCACCAATTGTTGTAAAAAAATTCGTATCTCCAATAAAGCGAGGAATCAAGTGCAAATGTAAATGTTCTGGAATACCTGCACCCCCTGCACGTTCAATATTCATTCCCAAATTGATTCCTTGTGCGCCAAATTCTTTTAAAAGCGCCACACCTTTTTGAGCAATTTTTTGCATTTGCAGCCAAACTTCCACATCTAAAATTTCTGGAGAATGTGTATGTGTATGAGGAATAATTAAAAAATGCCCAGGCGTATAAGGAAATTTATTCATCACACAAAACACTTCATTATCCCTATAAAATACACGATTCTTAATATCTGCTTGCATTAATTTATCTTGATTGCAAGAAGTAGATTCTGATGTAGAATCTTTTAGTTCTTTACTTCTTTCTTTTGATTTTGTTTGCATTTTAAGTTTTATATTTAAATCCATTCCTTGAGAAATCGCACAAAATACACATTCTTCATTTTTGCTTATGAAATAACCGCTACGCCACGGAGCATAAAGATAGTTCATTGAGCTTTCCTTAAAATACAATTTACTTTAGATATAACTTGGTGCATCATTTGCAAAAAGGATTAAATTGCCACTATCTGTTGTGGTTTTTAAAATATGTTCAATATGCGCTTTATCTTTAAGAATTATTTTTTGAGATTTATGGATATGTTTGCGTAACAACTTAGAATTTAACTCACCTGTAATAATCGCCAAATCAAAAACCTTATCAATTGCTTCAGCTAGTGCGATATTAGCTTCTTTAGAGCTTTCTACAAGACCCGGTGTTACGATAATCTTTTTACCATTATGCAAAGAAGATAGACGAATTGCTTCAAGCATTCCATCTAAGTTTCCATTATAACTATCATCTAAAATAATCTTCTCATTCACAACAATTTTACTCAAACGATGATTAATAGGCTCTAATTTACGCACTTTTTTTATTAATTGTTCATCACTAACACCTAAATCTTTTGCTACTGCAACCGCAGCACTTATATTTATCACATTAAATGCACCCAAAATACGTGTTTGAAAATCTAATTTTTTGTTACCCACCTTAAGAGTGAAACTTGTTCCCTCAAGAGTTGCCACAACCCCACTCATCTCTTGAGGAAAATTAACAATTCTAGCAGAACAATGATTTGGTTGAATATTTCCACGATAAATATAAGCTTGACTTAATGCTTTGCTTTCTAAAATCTCATATTTTACGCTATAAATATTTTCTATGCTTTTAAAATATTCTATATGAGCTTCACCAATTTTCCCGACTACTGCAACTTGTGGGGAAAGCAAATCTACAATCTCTTTAATATCCCCTGCTCCCCTTGCACCAGCTTCCACAATATAAATATCCGTTAAGGGAGAAAGATTTTGATTAACATCTGCAATAATTCCAGTTAATGTATTCACACTTCTTGGTGTCGCATAAACCTTAAAACTCTCTTGCAAAATTTGTAATAAAAAATTTTTAAGACTTGTTTTGCCATAACTTCCTGTTACTGCAATAATTGTAAGATTTGGCATACTATCTAGCTTATCTAAAGCCAATTTTTTATAGCGGTTAAGCAAGATTTTTTCTAGCAAAGAAGAAAGTGCAATAGAAATAAAAAGTGGAAATAAATAGACAATTTGAACCAAAATTGAATGTTCTACAATCCTTAATAGCAATAGCTCGTTAAATAAAATAAATACAATATACAAACCAAAAAATCGCAAGACTCTACTTGTTACTACTAATCGCTTATTAAGATGAAAAATCCATACACCTAATAAAATAACATAAAGATATAAACCGATATAAAAATAAAGATTATTTGGAATCAAAATAAAATAGAGTATAGGCAGAACAAAATAAAATAAATGCCATTTTTGTTTATGATGCCTAAACAATACACGCATAACTTTATAATGATACCACTGAAGATTTATCATTGCATAATACCCTAATGCAATAAGAAAAATCCAGCGAGTCGCCATAATAAAAATATCAATACTTTGCAAATAGAATCCTTAAATAAAAGTTACGCAATTTTAGCGAATTTTAGATAAATTTTATTAATCTTTGACCTTTAAATAGAGTTTTTCAATTTCTTTTGCACCCTTTAAAAAGAAAAAATGGTCGCTTTCTAAAACAAAAAATTTAGAATTTGGCATTAATGCGTGAATTTGTTTGCCTGATTTTAAAGGTGTAGCAAGGTCTCTTTCGCCCCAAAAAATGTAACAAGGATTCCTAAAATTAGCAAAAATATTTGAAAAATCCTCATCTACAACATTTTTAAAAGTTTGATACATAATCTCATTCATATTTTCTACATCTTTTGAACGCAATAAATGTTTAAAGACTGCATTGATTCTTGGTGCTAATCTATTTAATGATTTAGCAATTGCTATTTTTACACGCACTTTGAGACTTTTTGGGACTTTAATACCTGCACTACTTAACAAAATTAATTCTTTGGGTTCTAATAAAGTAGCCACTTTACCGCCAAAGCTATGCCCCAAAATTACGCATTCACAAGGTTTTATCAAAAGTTGCTTTAAAAAGATTTTCAAAATCTCCGCATAATCATAGGTATTAAGAGCAAAGGGAGGAGTAGGAGAGTTTCCAAACCCAGGCATATCAATATAGCAATGCTTAAAATCCCTAAAAAGTGTGCCAAAAGCTTGTTTCATCAAAGCCTTATTCGCCCCCCAGCCGTGTAAAATTACCAACATTGGTGCAGAAAGATTCGTGGATTCCCTCACTTCATAAGAGATAAAGAAGTTCTGCCCTTTATAATCTAATCTTTTTTGTGCCACTATTTACCTTTAGCAAATTGAATTTGATGCAAAAATTCATAGGCAACTTTAATTTCTCTAGGTTTTGGAAGTGCTTTGCAAAGATGACTTAAAGCACTTTGGAAATCTTTAAATAGATAATTTGCAAGACTTCCTGGTATTGGATTAATCTCATTTAAATAACATTGATTCTCTTTGATGAAAAAATCACAACGAATTAATGCGCCTTCAAATAAATTTTCATAAATCTTACTAAAATTAGTTTGCAAGGAATGCTTTAAGTCTTCACTAATGATTGCTTCTTTTGCATTGCTTGTGCGTGAAAAATCTAAATATTTTTTTTCAAAATCTAAAAATTTCTTTTTCTCTGGCTCTTCAATAAAAGAAAATTGCATACCCTCTTGAGACTTAAAACCTGCCAAATTATATTCTTTGATACCCTCAATAAAAGGCTCAATAATAACTTTTTCATCAAATTCAAAAGCGGATTCTAACGCATATTGTAATTTCTCTTGAGATTCTACAATATTAATCCCAATAGAGCTTCCAAGCCTAGCTGGTTTAATAATGAGTGGAAAAATCAAATTTTCAGGTAAAGGCATATCACGATAAATGACATAATATTCAAGACTTGAAACACCACGACTTTGGGCTAGGAGTTTAGTCAATTCCTTATCAAAGCTTAACACACACGCGGGATTACGCGGACCAATATAAGGAATCCCATAAAAGTCCAACAAGCTTGCTACACTTCCGTCTTCCCCATCTCCTCCGTGAATAAGATTAATCAAGATTGGCAAATGCAAAGGCTTTTCTCCAAAGAGTGTGTGCGTATAAAATCCATCTTTTTTAGGATAGATTTTTTGTGCCTTTAAATAATCTCTAGAACTAAAAAACTTTGATTGCATATTCTGTATTGGAATGAGATAAAAATTATGCGAGGCATCTAAAAAGACAAAATATTTGATTTGTGGTAATAGCTTTTTTAAAGCAATAGCGCTAACGATACTAATTTCGTGTTCATAAGATTTTCCACCAAATAAAATACAAAAATTCACAATATTTCCTTATAATAAATTTTTCAAAATCATACCAAAAGTTTAGAAAAAACGCGAAAGATTCCAATAGCTTGTTTTAATCAATCCTTAAAAACAAAATCACAAATTTTATGCACTTTGCCTTTAAGATAAAGTCGCCCCTCTTTTTCTTTTAAGTATAAATCTTCTTGACTTGCAGGATTAAAGAGGCAAGGATTTGGAATCTTGCCTTGATGAAATAAGCAATAAAACATTGCTGCCATACCTGTCCCACACGCAAGTGTTTCATCTTCTACTCCCCTTTCAAAAGTGCGTGCTAGGATTCTATCTTGCAAAATCTCGGCAACATTTATATTTGCATTGTATTTATGACGCAAGAAGCGTAAATCTTCCTTGCCTAATTCACTCTTTTTTTCACAAACTAGATGTGGCACTCCTGTATCAATCAATGTCCAAGTATTACCAAACTCTTGGATATTTTCTTGTAAAATTTTGGCAGTGCTTAATATACTTTCTACTTCATTATTTTCTATGGTTGCATTAATTACACCTGCAAGCGTTAAGAATCTCTGTTCTTTACCTGCGATTCCTAAATCATACGCATACATTGCTGCTGCACGACTTCCATTGCCACACATTTCCGCCACACTACCATCACAATTATAAAATTCCCATTCAAAATCATATTCTAAATGCGGCTTTAAAATAATTAAACCATCTGCACCTACTCCTTTATGACGATTGCAAATTTTTTGAGCAAGATGAGAAAAAAGGTGTTTTTGTGTGCCAAAAATATGTGTGAGAATAAAGTCATTGCCACTTGCAGAATATTTGCTAAAAAACATACAAATCCTTTGTAAAAATTAAGCCAAAATCTTACCATAAAAGCTACAAATTCAAAATAGGAAAACGATACAAGGATTCGTCAGAACAAAGGGATTTAAATGTTTGCTAACTATTGGAATAAAAGAAAAAATTCAAAAAGAGAAAGGAGAATCTCTTTTTAAACTAAACAAGAAATAACAGAATTTTACAGAATTGTAAAGATAAAAAAATTAACCAAGCAACGCATCTAAACGATTTTGTAAATATTGTGTGTTAAAAGAAGCAGCATAAAGTGAAGCATTTTCTTTTAGTTTTGCTGTATTGAGTTGGTTATAATTTTCAGCTAAATCATCTTTCATTAACCCACCCTCTGCAGCTTTTAGATTCACGACCGTATTCATACTTGCGTTAATGCCTGATTGGATTCCATTCATTGCAGAACCAATATTTGCGCGACTCATATTTACATTATTCATAAAATCCAAAATGCTTTGTTGATTATTCACGCTCAATCCTGCAACATTTGGGGCTTGCATATTAATACTTTCTGTTCCATTGCCTGTTACAAAACTCATTTGCCCACTAAAGACATTTTTTCCATTAAAGACTGCTTGATTTGCTGCATCACTCATTGCTTGAGTCAGCGCATTCGCTTCACTTTCAATCATTGCTCTTTGGTCACTATTTAGAGCGGGATTACCCAAAGCGACAGAAAGTTCATTCATACGAATTGCAGAATCTGTTATATTTGAGAGTGTCGCATCAGCAATCTGCATAACCCCCAATGCATCGTTTGCATTACGGATTCCTTGAGACATTGAATTTGCTTGCGATAAAAGCGCATTTGCTAGAGCTAAACTTGCACCATCTGTTGCTTCTAATGGACGTGGGGAAGCAATTTTCTTCAACGCGTCTTTTTCACTCTCTTTTGCTTTATTTAAGCTAATCAAACTTTCGTTTGCACTTTGTGTATTTCCAATTTTCATCTTATCTCCTTAAATAATGAATTTGCTTCCTTGCAATATTTAAAAATTACAAGCATTTTTTGTTCCACTTTTTACTTCCTAGACAAATTATCTGTCATTTTTTGCTCTAAATATTTCGTATGAATCACTCCTCTCTTAAAATCATCATTTTTCATCATTTCCTGATGGAATGCAATCGTAGTCTTAATTCCCTCTATGCAAAACTCATCTAAAGCACGAGACATTCTAACAATAGTTTCTTTGCGATTCTTGCCCCAAACAATCAACTTTCCAATCATAGAATCATAAAATATCGGCACGATATATCCTGCATACGCGTGAGTATCTAAACGCACATTATTGCCACCTGGTGCAATCCACTTTGTAATTTTACCCGCTGATGGATAAAACTTCAGAGGGTCTTCTGCGGTAATTCTACACTCCATTGCACAACCTCTAAAAATAATCTCCTCTTGTTCAGGTAGTCTTTGCCCCTCTGCAATCTTAATCATCCACTCAATAATATCCAATCCACTAACCAACTCACTCACAGGGTGTTCAACCTGCAAACGCGTATTCATCTCCATAAAATAAAAGTTTTGATTAGAATCTAATAAAAATTCATAAGTGCCTGCACCTACATATTTAATTGCTTTTGTCGCAGTAATTGCTGTTTGCAATAGTTTTTCACGTGTTTTTAATTCTAATGTAGGAGCTGGGGATTCTTCAATGAGTTTTTGGTGCCGTCTCTGCAACGAACAATCACGCTCACCTACGTGTAGCACATTACCGTGCTTATCTGCTAAAATCTGCACTTCTATATGTTTTGGCTTATCAATGAATTTTTCCATATAAATTGTGCCGTCGCCAAATGCACTAATTGCTTCACTCTCTGCTGCTAGATAGGCATTGAACATATTTTCTTCTTTTTCTACGATACGCATACCGCGTCCACCTCCACCTGCGGCAGCTTTTAAAATAATAGGATAACCAATTTCTTTTGCGAGTTTTAAGGCTTCTTCTTTAGAAGGGACTGCGCCATCACTTCCCGGAATCACAGGCACACCAGCATTTTTCATCACTTCTTTTGCTTTACTTTTATCACTCATTAGAGCCATCACATCAGAATTTGGTCCTATAAACTCAATCTTATGATATTTGCAAATTTCAACAAAATTTTGATTTTCACTCAAGAATCCATATCCGGGGAAAATCGCATCTGCATTAAAAAGCTCTGCAGCAGAAATAATTGCAGGGATATTAAGATAGCTTTCACTAGATTTATCTCCACCAATGCAAACTTTTGCATCTGCCAAATCCAAATAATGTGTGTCTTTATCCGCAGTAGAATACACTGCAATCGCTTTTTTACCCATTTCTTTAATTGTGCGGATTGCTCTTAGAGCGATTTCACCACGATTAGCAATTAAAATGGTGTTGATTTCTTTTGGTTTTTCTTGCATTAGATTTTCTCCACCACAAATAAGGGTGAATTATATTCCACAGGCTGCGCATCACTTGGGACAATCTCTTTAATAATACAATCAAACTCCGCTTCAATTTCATTCATAATTTTCATCGCTTCAATAATCCCTAAAGTTTGCCCTTTTTTAACCTTATCTCCTACATTTACATAAGCTGGGGTATCTGGGCTAGGACAACGATAAAATGTCCCAACCATTGGAGAATTAATTGTGTCTCCTGCTGGAAGTGATACAGTAGGCGCGGAAGCAACCGGTGCGATTTGTGGAAGGCTTTGTGAAACTTGGGGAGTGCTAAGAGGTGTAACTTGTGGTTCTACAACCGCAACAGCACAATCTTTCCCTTTTTCAAGTTTAATTTTTGAATTTTCTTGTGAAATACTTAAACGATTCAAATGACTTGCGTCAAAGATTTCTATC
Source organism: uncultured Helicobacter sp. (assembly GCF_947367035.1). Taxonomy (GTDB): domain Bacteria; phylum Campylobacterota; class Campylobacteria; order Campylobacterales; family Helicobacteraceae; genus Helicobacter_D. Next base: position 4,215 of record NZ_CANBCA010000005.1, on the reverse strand, counting down.
AGCTCTTTTATTTCTTTAAAATTCATTTTAAAGCCTTTTTGAAAATAAATTCTTAAAGCAACTCCTTTGGAATCTCCAAAGATTTTTTGCTTGTTTAATCTGTTATAATATCATAATTTAATTAAAAAACTAAGTAAGGAATCAAATGGGATTAAAAGAAGACCGATGGATTCGTGAAATGGCGCAAAAACAAGCAATGATTGAGCCATTTTGCGAAAATCAAGTGGGGCAAGGTGTGGTGAGTTTTGGACTATCAAGTTATGGTTATGACATTCGCGTAAGTAATGAGTTTAAAATTTTCACTAATATTAATGCAATGGTGGTAGATCCAAAAAATTTTGATTCTGCAAATGTTGTAGATTTCGTAGGTGATGTGTGTATCGTGCCACCTAATTCTTTTGCGTTGGCACGAACGATTGAATACTTTAGGATTCCTCGCAATATTTTAGCCATCTGTCTTGGTAAAAGCACTTATGCGCGTTGTGGAATTATTGTAAATGTTACGCCTTTTGAACCAGAGTTTGAGGGGCATATTACAATTGAAATCAGCAATACTACGCCACTTCCTGCCAAAATTTATGCGAATGAGGGAATCGCGCAAGTATTGTTTTTAGAAGGTGATGCCCCTTGTGAGGTAAGTTACAAGGATAAAAAGGGCAAATACCAAAAGCAAAGGGGTATTACTCTACCTAGAATCCTAAAATAATATTGCAGTGAGATTTAAGAGGGCAACAAAAAATGGAAAGGGTTTTAACTTCCAAATAACTTCCTATTATTTAAAAGTAGCCTTAAAGATTCTCTGTGTTTTTCTTGAGAAGTAAGAATAAAAGCTGATTTTAAATTTATAAAATTTATTATTTTGGATTGTTTGCCTCTCTTTTTCCAACTCCTCCACCAATACACTTGGTGCGCAAAATTCAAATGTTTTAGGGTGAATATAACGAGGATAAAGAATATAAGCCCCACAAAACAATTCCTCCAAACTTAATTTGCGATTCCGCCTTATACAAGTCTGTTTATCCTTTGTCAGTCCCCAACCTGCATAAAAAGGCATTCCATAGGTTACAACCTTTTTGCCATAGAGCAAAGCTTCAAATCCACTAAGTGAAGTTAGCGTATGCACCTCATCTACAGATTCTATGGCGGAAGATAAACTCACAAAATCTAAAATCTCATCACAATACTTTAATGCAGTTTGTGGCTCAATATGCCCTATGCGATTCCCACTTAACACATCAGGGTGAGGCTTGTAGAGAATATAGCTTTGCGGGTTTTCTTGTCTTGCTTGTTGCAGTAAGGAGAGATTGGTTTGACCGGGCGCACCATAAGCTATGGAAGCGTCATCTTCTACTTGACCAATGACTAGAATCTTGCACTTCTCTTTTGGAAGCTGTAATTGCTTGTGAGCATTAATATTGTATTTAGAAATCTTATTTTTTAAAATCTTTGCTTTTAGTTCTCGGGATTCTTGAAGTAATATTGTATCAAATTGTGTAGATTGTAAAATTTCTTCTAATGCACTTACTTGTGTGGAATCAAAGTAAATCCCCTTAATATCAAAGACTTGAGAAAATGGACGTGTAAGGTCCGAACCAAGTGCAATAGAACGAATAAACCCATCTTCTACACGAATGATTTTTAAGCCATTTACCTTTGCATACGATTCCACTTCTGGAAATCTTTTGCGCCCCCAAATGTAAATATCACTTTCTCTATCTAAGCCATTTTTTAATGCAGATTCTAAAGGACTAGCCGAAATTGTATTAATAAAAATTAAGTTTTGAGGCAAATAATTTGGAAAAAAAGGCTTCATAAAATGATGCTTCCAATAAGAAAAACCAAAAAAATAAGCTCTATGGCTTGTTTTAAGGTAGAGAGACTTATAACGCACGATGGTGCGCAAGGTATCTAAAATATCACTTTTGTGCTGGTAAATAGGGTTATAATATTTTGAATAGAGAATATAACTTGCAGCAAAAACTTCCTCCAAACTTAATTTGCGATTCCGCCTTATACAAGTCTGTTTATCCTTTGTCAGTCCCCAACCTGCATAAAAAGGCATTCCAAAACATACACATTCACAGCCTACAAGTAAGGCTTCAAAACCCATTTGAGAGGTTTTAGTATAGACTTTACTGAAATATTTCAGTAAAGAAAGAGGATTAAAATCCTCTATTATTACCTCACAATAAGGTGGAATCTCGCGAAAATCAATATCGGATTTCCTTTTACCACTTAAAACATCAGGGTGAATTTTTAAATAAATTTTAGCATTGAGATTTTCTAGGTGAGCAGATTCTATCATTTCTCTTGTGCTAAACTTCTCTCCATAACCATACAATAAGCTAGAATCCTTGCTCGTTTGTGCGATAATTAAGATTCTTTGTTCCTTAGAATCTGTATTAAAATAATCTTGTGGAATATCTTTTGTGCAATTATACTTAGAAATATTATGCTGGACAATCCATTTTATCGCTTCTCTAGCTGTTTGAAGTAGTGCAAAATCACTTTTAAAATCATAAGTATTTAGCAGATTTTCTAATGCACTAGGCTGTGTTGCATCATAATAGATTCCAACCTCATCTTGCACCAGCGAGAAACTAGGCGCACCCTTAACACCTAAGTCAAATGAACGGATAAATCCATCTTCAAGCAAAATAAATCTACAATGATATTTTTGTGCTAAGGCTATGGCATTTAATCCGGTTTTTTTGCGTCCCCAACCATAAAATATAGAATCTCTTGTGATTTTTGATTTTGTTGGGAAAATAGGCAAACAATCCTCTAAAAGCTCTTTAGGATAGGCTTTTTTAGACTTTAAAAATCCATAAAAAGCCCAAAGATAAACAAAGGTTGGAATCCTTAAATGGGTTACCTTTTTCAACAATACGCTATCGCCAAAAAACTCTTTAGGTCTTGTGAGTAGTTTTCTTATCTTGCCACTTAAGGGTTTTTTGATAGGCTTCACTCCTTTGCCAAACTGAAAGAATCCGGGATAATCCTCTAATTTATAGCCATTTTGATTCATTAAAAAAAGAATGAAGTCTTTTAAGTTTTGAGCAGATTTTTGCGATTGCCACACACAACTTGCATTTTGGGTATCAAAGTTTCGCATACTTTCCAATAAAAGCTGTTCGTTTGGTTTGCGTCTGAAATAAAAAGCATTCGTAAGCGGACGAGAATGCCACCGATGAAGCAAAACCAAGCCTTTAAAAAAATAAGGCAGAGAATAAAAGCTGAGATATTTTCTAAATCCCTTTGCATCTCCTAAAAATTGGTGTCGCACATCGGTATAGTAATCCTTTGATTTTTGAGAGTGTGGATTGAGTGCAGCAAGTCTATGCAAAAATTCAAAATCCTCTCCCCCGTGTCCCAAAAAATCCTCCCTAAATCCTTCTAAGGTTTCAAAATATTGCTTTTCTATGATAATTGCCGAGCTATTGGCAGAGAGGCTCTCTACTAAGTGATTTTCGCCCTTTAAAAAGCTCATTTTAAGCGTAGCAAAATCTCGTGTCTCCTCAAAAACCCTCGTTCCCTCACGCGTGAGATACAAAAATGGAAGCGAAATAAAACGCTCCTTTCCGCTTTCTAACTTAGATTCTATCTCTTGAAATAGCAAAGATTCAAAATCACTAGAATAATCCATATCTACATCATAAAAAAACAAATATTTCCGTGTCGCACATTTCACTGCCTGATTTCTCGCATACGCAGGAGAGAAAATCTGCTCTTTGGAGGGTGAATGGAGGATTTTAATGTTCGCATAGGAGCTTGTGAGTAAGGAATCTTTACTGCAATCGGCGAAAATCACTTCAAAAGATTCTTTTTCTTTAAATTTTTCCATTAATTCTAAAGATCTTTTGTAGATAAAAGAATCGGAATTTTTATAAAATATGGGGATAATGAAGCTCAACAAGGATAATGCCTTTAATTCTCTCAAAGATTGAAAGGGTAATTATATAATAAAAGGTGGTTTGGATTCTGTCATTGTGAGAAAATTTGTAAAATTTTTGTAGTGTGCATTTGTATTAGCAAATTCACCAGTTTTAGCGCGAATCTATAATGTTGCATATAGTAAAATCTCATTTCCTTTTCTCCTTAAACTCTCTCTTTAGCTTACGCACTTCTTGAAAAAATTGGAGACAGGCAAATAATATAGCAATGGGGGGGGGGGGGGGGGGGGGGGGGGGGGGGGGGGGGGGGGGGGGGGGGGGG
>NZ_CANBCA010000004.1 GCF_947367035.1 uncultured Helicobacter sp. | reverse complement strand
AGAGATTAAGTGTTGGGTAATCTTAACTCCTATATACTTAAGATGTTTTTAAAATATAACTTGATTATAGTATTTAAAGATATTGAAAATTGAGGTTTATATAGTAAATATTAATAAATACAATATGTATTTATTAATATTTAAGGATTTAAAAAGTAAGATTGCCACTTTACAATAATTAAATTTCAAGGAAATTTTATGAGTCATTATGTGATACCAAATTCTGTTTTAGAAAATGATTTTAATTTTTTAGTCAAAAGTTGGGAAGATTTTAAAAATAATAAGATTGATGAGGCAACTTTCAAAATTATCCGCGTATCTTATGGAATCTATGAACAAAGAGAAAAAAATACTTATATGGTTCGCATTAAAACTCACGGGGGACAAATTACACCCAAACAATTACTTGGGATTTCTAAACTAGCCCAAAATTATGCCAATCAGAACTTACATATCACCACAAGAGGAGGGATTCAGCTACATTATGTAGATTTTGAAAATCTCTGTGTTGTTACACAAAAATTACACAAACTAGGGCTTAGCGGGCGCGGAAGTGGGGGAAATTGTGTGCGTGGAATCGTAGGAGATGCACTCTCTGGAATTGCTAAAGATGATGTGTTTGATGTGCAACCCTATGCTAATGCCTTAACGAACAAAATGTTAACTCTAAAAGACTCTTTTAATCTGCCAAGGAAATTTAAAATTTCTTTTTCAAGCTCTAAAGCCGATAGAGCTACTGCAACAATTACCGATGTAGGTTTCATCGCCACTAAAAAAGGCAATAGAAAAGGCTTTATCGTCTATATTGCTGGGGGAATGGGGTCAAAAAGTCGTTTAGGGTATAAAATTTCAGACTTCTTACCTGCCAAAGAATGTTTCTCGTTTGCTCAAGCCGTAAAGCAAGTCTTTGATAAATATGGTAATAGAGAAAATAAGCATTCTGCAAGACTAAGATTCTTAGCCGATAAAATTGGCATTGAGGAGCTAACAAAACACATAGAGCAAGAAAAGCAATTGATTCAAGAATCACAAAAAGATTGGGAGATTAAAATCTCAAAATCCTCTATCAAACTCCCAAAACTAGAGCGCAAAGCTTTGCCAAAAATGACAAAAGAGGAAAAACTTTGGTGGAATCGCTTTGTGAGAGAGCAAAAGCAAAGCGGCTATTTTTATGCCAAAGTGCCGCTTACTCTAGGAGATATTCCCTACAAAAGTGCCGAAAAATTAGCTAACGCATTAAAGGGGGTAAATCCTCACTGCATTGCCTTTGGGCAAAATCAGAATCTTTATGTAAGAAATCTAAGTGCAGAGCAAATGCTAAAACTTTATCCAATTCTCACAGAATTTTCACCTCAAAGCAAACAAGCAACGATTTTTGGGGATATGGTTGCTTGCACGGGTGCGGCGACTTGTCAGCTTGGAATTGCGCGTCCTAGAGGAGCAGTGCTAAAGATTGAAAAGTATTTACTTCAATCAAAAATAGATTTGGACGCACTGCAAGACTTCAGGATTCAACTTTCTGGCTGTCCAAATTCTTGCGGTAACCATTTCACCGCAAATTTAGGATTCTTTGGCAAAATCCAACGACAAGGCGGAATCCCATACCCTGCTTATAATGTCGTAGCAGGAGGAATTGTAGAGGAGGGAAAAACAAGATTTGCTAAGAAAATCACACAAATTGCAGCTTTTTATCTGCCTGAATTTATCTATAAAGTCCTTACCCGATTCCTTGAAGTTAAAAAACAATTTAAAACCTTTGAAACTTGGGTGGATTCTAGTGGCGAGGAAGAAATTATAAAAATCGCAGAATCTTTTGCAAAAATCCCAGACTTTTCGGAGAATCCTAAGCCTTATTATGATTGGAGTAGCGAGGAATTGTTTTCTGTATCTTTAAAGAAAAATGGTATTGGAGAGGAAAATTAATGCAACATTCCTTTACGCTTCCTCTTGCATTAACACCTAAGAAAACATTATTAATTGGTGCTGGGAATGTTGCCAAACAGAAACATATTGCATTAAAAGAATCCAAATGGGAAGTCCAAATCATCGCAAGAGAAAGGAAAGATTCCTATTTTGAAAATTTCAATGTAGAAATTGGAGAAGTTCAAGATTCCGCCCTGCAATGCTTTGAGCTTGTAATTGATGCGAGTGGGGATGAAAAACTTGGCACATTTTTGTGGGAGAGGCGCAAAAAGTTTGGATATCTTTTAAATGTTGTGGATAATCCTAAGCTGTGTGATTTTTATTTTGGAGCAATTGCGCGTTATCAAGATTTAAGTGTGCTTGTAAGCACAAATGGCGCGAGTCCAATTCTCGCACAAAGCATAAGAGATAAAATTGCTAGAATTTTGCCAAACTCTCTTGAACCATTGGTAGCAAAACTCAAAAAAATGCGTCAAAATCTAGAAATAGACGAATCCAAAAAAGAACAAATCAAAACAGAATGTGAGGAATCTTTAGGCAAGGTTTTCATTATCGGCTGTGGTCCAAATAGTTTGCAAAGCCTAACTTTAAAAGCATTGGAGACTTTTGAAATTTTAGATGTGGCACTTTTGGATAACTTAATCGGTAAAGAGATTTGGAATCTCTTAGAGAATCTCGGTGTTACTTGCATTAGTGTAGGCAAACAAAAGGGCGAACAAAGCCATACACAAGAAACCATTAATGCGTTAATGCTAAAATACGCAAAAGAGGGCAAAAATGTCGGTAGATTAAAGGGTGGAGACCCAGTAATCTTTGGTAGAGTCTTTGAGGAGGGAATCTTTCTAAAGTCTCATAACATAGAGTTAGAATGTATTAGCGGGCTTAGCTCTAGCTTAAATGGGGCTTTAACAAGTGGAATCACGCCAACTTTGCGCGGAGTGAGTGCTGGAGTTTTAATTGTTTCTGCGCATTTAAGGGAGAGTGTTTTCCATACAGAGTGGCTACATTACCTTAAAGATTCTCCTTATACCCTCATCGTAATGATGGCTTATAGCTTTGCGGACAAAATCGTTTTAAATGCTAAAGGGCTTGAAATCCCGCTTTCACTTCCTGCGGCATTTATTTCCAAAGTGGATTCCAAAGAGCAAAAGTCTATCATTGGCACATTAGGGCAACTAGAACAAATGGCTAAACTTTGCGATAAACCTGCAATTTTAATCCTCGGTAAAGCAGTAGGAGAATGCCTCTGTATGCCCTTTGTGGGGCAAAGAATTATTTTATAAATATCAATCAATTTAAAAATTAAGGTTAAAAATGAAAAAAATAAAATGGTTAGCAAAAGAAGATAGTTGGGCTAATATTATTGGCTTATTTTTAGTGTTAGGCATTAGTGCTTTTTGGTTTTTTGATGGATTTTGGATAGCCAAAGTCTTCAATCTGAAATTCAGCTCTTGGAGTGGCACAAAGATAACAAACACCTTTAAAAATCTCTCTGTTTTAAACTTTATTGTCTTCTTTTGCTTTTTTGGAATTTGGTTTGGTATTGTTTCAAGGTTTTTAAGCAAGAATCTTTTAAACTTTATTTTTGGCTTTTGTATTTTGTTTGCCCTTAGTGTACTTGTATTTTTAATTAGCAACCACACAAGTGCGAAAGAATTGCAGTTAGAATCTCCCTTAATTGCGCTTCTACTTGGATTAGTTTTGGGTAATTTTGCAAATTTGCCCCGATGGTTTAAAGATTCCTTGCTTACAGAGTTTTATGTCAAAATTGGAATCGTTCTTATGGGTGCAACTCTGCCTTTAACCCTCTTAATTAGTGCGGGTGGAGTTGCGATTCTGCAAGCTTGTATCATTACGATTGTTACTTTTTGGACAATTTACTTTGCTGCAACAAAACTTTTCAAGCTAGATCCAAGCTTTGGCGCAACCTTAGGGGCGGGAGGCTCTATTTGTGGCGTAAGTGCAGCAATCGTGATTGGAAATGCCGCAAAAGCAAAACAAGAACATATCAGCCTTGCCATTAGCATTGTTGTTTTATGGGCTGTGGTAATGGTGATTTTACTACCTCTATTGTGTAAGGCATTAGGTTTAGATGCTGGAGTGGCTGGAGCTTGGATTGGCACTTCAGAGTTTGCAGATTCTGCGGGATTAGCCGCAGCACAATCCATTGGCAATGAACGCGCGATTGCAGCCTTTACACTCATTAAAGTAATTGGCAGAGATATGTTTGTAGGAATTTGGGCAGTGCTTGTAGCGTTTTTATCTGTCGCTGTATGGCACAAGCAAGAAAATACGCAAGTTGATATAGGAACGATTTGGGAGAGATTCCCAAAATTTATTTTAGGATTCCTTATTGCCTCTGTGCTGGTAAGTCTCTTTACCCTTAACCTAGACTCTGTAAGCAACCAACAATTCTCCAAAGAAGCACTGGGTTTGATTAAAACTTTGCGTAACTGGGTTTTCACTTGGACTTTTCTTTGCATTGGTTTAAACACGCAGTTTAAGAAAATTATTGCTGTGGGTTATAAACCCTTTGTGGCATTTACACTTGGAGTAATGGTGAATCTCCCACTTGGCTATCTACTCTCGTCTTATATTTTTGAGGATTTTTGGACAAACTTTATGCAATAAATTCAAGTTTAGTTATACCCTACAAGCCATCTCCAATACCATAAATACCACCACCATTGGTTTGGTTTTGGTGTGGGGCGAGAATCCCTCCTCTGCTCACTTAAAAACTTCCAAGTAAAATTATGAAGAAAAAGCTTTGAATACCCATATTCTGCACCATAAGTCTTGATTTCTTGCTTTTTGAGTTTATGCAACAAAAAGTTTTGTGTATCTCTACTTCGTTTTAATGTATGATAACTGCTTGTATCCATCTCGTTATTTGAAACAATGGTTCTAATGGCGCGATATTTTTTAGGTATATATTTTAGCCTTGAGCCACTCCATTTGTGAAGTTTGGCAAACATATCATCTTCTCTCCCCCAATTCCCAGAAAACTCCTCATCAACTCCAAAGAATCGCATAAATCTTGCGCGACTCATAAACCAAGCATTACAATGCCCACGCGCCCATTTTCCATTGATATCCAATCCCACTTTATAAATCATTCTCCCACAAGGCTTATGGTGTGCCATATATTCAAGCGTATCAGGCAATAAATAAAAATCAACATCGTTAATAAAAATATTATCGCTTAGCGCATAAGTAACACCCAAATTACGCGCACCAGCCATATTCCAAGGTATGTCCTCATTGATACGAATCCAACGCAAATTTAGATTAAACTTTGGAATCTCATAAGATATGGGAGAACCATCATCTACGATAACAAACATCACAACATCCAAAGTTTTAGGACAAAAAGTTTCATAGAACCTCAACATATCAATGACACAATTAATATTCTTATCATTGCAATAAAAATGTGTGATATAGGTTAATCTAATATGGGAATAATCTATGGAGTTTCTGCTAAATAATTGGGGGGGGGGGGCAACAAATCTTTATCATTTGCGTTATGGGACATTATTCCTCCTTAAATGCAAAAAATTTTCAAATAATACACAAAATATAAGAAAACTTCAAGCTTAACCCCAAAGCAAACTTTTATTCAAAATCCCCAAATTCCAATGCCTTGCCCCGATATAAATCACGACTTGCATATTTGCCTATGACTTGTTTTAAATATTTTGGTGCGATTCCATATCCCGGGCGAATAGAACGCACGGATTCCGTAGTAATCTTCTCACCTTTAGAAATATCTTTTACCACATATAAAGAGCGCATAAATGCTCTACCCTCTTTAGACTTTTCACTTAATTCATAGGTTGGAATGCCCAGCAATTCTTCTACCTCTCGCACCGCCTTTGCCATTTGAGAAAATTCCTTAGGTTCAAGACTAAATGCACTATCCACACCACCTAGTTTGCGACTTAGTATAAAATGCTTTTCAATCACTTTTGCGCCAAGCGTTGCAGCAACAATCGGCGCAATGATTCCTAAAGTATGATCCGATAGCCCAACTTCCACTCCAAAATCCTGCTTTAGCTTTGAAATTAGACTAAGATTCGCACTATTAAGCGGTGCAGGATAGGAGCTTGTGCATTGCAAAAGCGTAATATCTGCATTGCCCACTTGTTTGCACACATCAATTGCCTCTTGAATCTCCTCTTTGGTTGCGATTCCCTTTGATAGAATCATTGGTTTGCCCAAACGCGCCATATAGGAGATTAATTCCAAATCCACAATCTCAAAAGATGCTACCTTATAAATAGGATTCCCCAAACTCTCCAAAAAATCCACACCTTCCTTACTAAATGGGCTAGAAAAACAGATAAGTCCAAGCTCGTGCGCATAAGCAAAGAGGTCTTTATGCCATTCCCAAGGTGTCATTGCTTCTTGATATAAGTCATAAAACTTTCTACCCTCCCATAGAGTGCCTTGTATGCGAAAATCCTTCAAATCGCAATCCAACGTCAAGCAATCTGGCATATAAGTTTGTAATTTGATAGCATCTGCGCCAGAATCTTTAGCAGCTTTAATGGTTTGTAGAGCTAAAGTTTTATCTTGATTGTGATTTGCAGAGAGTTCAGCAACTAAAAAGATTCTATCCTTTCGCATATCCATATCCTTAAAAATTGGTAAATTTTGCCTAAGATTATATCGGAAAAAATATCTTAATTTAAAGCCAAATGCAATAAATTATAGAAAGATGAAATTTGGAATCACAAAGAAAAATTCAGTGGTTTAAAATAATTCATCAGATAAAAAGAAAGAATGAAGATAAAAGTGGCTCCGGATGTAGGATTCGAACCTACGACCAAGCGGTTAACAGCCGCCTACTCTACCGCTGAGCTAATCCGGAATAAAGCTCATAAAAAATGAGGTGTAATTATATAGTAATTCTTAATTAATGTCAAGAAATCTTGGTTATACTCTAAAAATATCTTGTAAATTTAAACTTAAAAATACTACAATCTTTTTCCAAAATTTAATATTCCAAAATACAGGTGGTTTTATGGGACGAGCATTTGAATACCGAAGAGCAAGCAAAGAAAAGCGATGGGATAAAATGTCAAAACTTTTTCCAAAATTGGGCAAAGCCATTAGCATTGCAGTTAAAGAAGGTGGCAGTGGCGACCCGGAGATGAACTCTAAGCTTCGCACAGCAATTATGGCTGCTAAAGCGCAAAATATGCCAAAAGATAATATTGAAGCAGCAATTAAACGTGCTTTGGGAAAAGATGGAATCCAAATCACAGAAGTAAATTATGAGATTAAAGCTCCTTATGGCGCACTATTTTTCGTAGAATGCGCGACAGATAATACCACACGCACCGTAGCGAATCTCAAAAGCTATGCAAACAAACTAGGAGGGCAAATGCTTACTAATAATTCTTTAGAATTTATGTTTGCGCGTAAAGCACATTTTGAAATCAATAAAACAACAGCTGGGGATTTAGAAGAACTAGAATTAACCTTGATTGATGCGGGATTAGATTCTATGGAGATAGAAGAAGAAATCGTCCATATTTATGGAGATTATACAAGTTTTGGCACACTCGCAAATGCGCTAGAAGAGCTTAAGCTAGAAGTTAAAAAAGCTGCACTAGAACGTATTGCAACCAATCCGATTGAGTTTAGCGAAGAACAATTAATAGAGATTGAGAAATTGCTAGATAAAATTGAAGAGGATGATGATGTGCAAGCAGTATTTACTAATATTGCTTGAATTGAATTCCATATTGAACTTAAAAATCTAAATGTGACAAAATCACATAATTTTTGAGTGCTTTGTATTTTTTAAGCAAATTTATTTCAGAATTATCATTTTAAATTTTTAACCATTAAAGGAGCAATAATGTTAGAAAAATTAACTAAAGCTAATTTTGAAAATGCGATTAAAGAAGGGGTTTGCTTTGTTGCAATCGGGGCGCCGTGGTGTCCAGATTGTCGTAAGATTGAACCGATTATCGGAATGCTTATGCAAGAATATAGCTCACAAGTGAAGTTTTTTGCCATAATGGCGGATGAGGAAGAAGCACTGAAGGATTCTTTAAATGTCCGCAGAATCCCTACATTGATTTTTTACAAAAATGGCATGGAAGTAGGCGAAAGATTAGTTGAACCAAACTCCAAACCACTCATTGAAGAAGCTATCAAAACTGCTTTAAATGCTTAAATCTATCTAAATATTTTGCGATTCTTAAGAATCGCAAAAACCCTAATAATATTTTTATTATTCTATGACTAATCATAAGGTTACATTTTGCATTTTGAACGAATTACTTTAAATTTCTTTATTCAAAATCTCTTATTTTACCTACAAATAAGCAGTTTTAAGCTAGAATAAAAAGACTATCTTATAATTTTGTAAGGATAACAAATGCAAAATCCACATTCTAAAAGCGGTTTTGTTAAAATTCTTGGGCTTGCCCTATTAGTTATCACCATTTTATGTGGAATCTTTATGCTTAGTTCTGATTCCTTTGAAAAAGAATCTCCCACAATTCATCTAAAAAGCACTTCTTGGAATCTCAAGGGCACATTCCCTATTGAAATTAGCGACAATGCAGGAATTAAAAGTTATAAAGTCGTGCTAATAGACAATGGACAAAAAATCCCGCTTGATGCACAAAACCTCACCAAACAAAACACAACTTGTATGGCAACAAACGCCAATATTGCACCTTTAACGCAAAACATCACGGCGCAATCCCCTATTAAAAGCTTGTGTATCGGCATACAAAAACCCCAAAACATTAAACTTAATGGACAATCACTCTTGCTTGAGATTAGCGCAACAGATACGAGTAAATGGAATTTTTTTAAAGGTAACACAACTACAGAACAATTTAATATTCAAATTGATACAAAAAAACCGCAACTTGCCATTATCGCAAATTCTTACAAAATCACGCAAGGTGGCAGTGCTTTAGTCATATTTAAAGCGGAAGATGAAAACCTAAGAAGCGTAAAGATTAATAACGGCAACTTAGACTTTACCCCTCAACCTTTTTACAAAGAGGGATTCTATATTTCTCTACTTGCTTGGTCTAAACTCCACAATGATTTTAATGCCAAAATTATTGCGGAAGATAATGCAGGCAATGTTAGCATTACACCCATTAATTACTTTAAACAAAAGAAGCAATATCGTGATTCTACGATTCCATTAACCGATACATTCATTGAGGGTAAAATTTCTAGCCTTGTGGAAGAAATTGGAGAAAGAAATTTAGAAGATTTTGAAAATAAACTTGCAATTTTTCGCTATATTAATGAGGAGGTGCGTGAAAAAACTTTCAATCGTATTTTAAGTGCTTCGTCCTTTGTGGATACAGAATCTCTAATAGAGGATTTTTTTATTGAAGCGTTTGCCCCTCTAAAAAATGGTGCAGTAATGGCAAGTTTTGGCGACCATCGCACTTTTACCTATCAAGGAGAAAATGTCAGTGAATCCAATCATATGGGATTAGACCTTGCAAGCATTAAACAAGCACCTGTAATTTTAAATAATGCAGGCATTGTTACGCTCAATGAATTTGTGGGTATTGATGGCAACGCACTTGTGATTTATCACGGACTTGGACTTTCTACTTTATATGCGCATTTAACAAGCACAGAAGTTAATGTGGGAGATTCGTTGGAAAAAGGCGCGATAGTTGCAAATACAGGAAATACTGGATTAGCGCTAGGCGACCATTTACATTTTAGTGTTTTAGTGCAAGGCTATGAAGTTTGGAATGCAGAATGGATGGATTCTGCTTGGATTAAAACAAATATTACAAACATCATCGCACAAGCTAAAGACATTATTAATCAACTCTAAAAGGCTATAATAATGGTCCAAGCAAGGCAAAAAAACTTTCGCGCATTCGTCTTTACACAAGGCAATGCACAAGAAACTATTGCTTATATTGAAAAAAATTTCATTTTATTAAAAGATTTTTTAATGGTTTTTACTTATCCTATTCATCAAGTGGCTTCTACTGATGATTCTTTGCTTTATAATTATCTTGTTTCTAAAAACCTAAATTTCATAGAATCAACAGAAATAAAACAAGGAGAGATAAATGGGCAAATCCGCTTGAGCTTAGAGAATCCCAAAACCCAGCCTATGATTCCTCCCAACATAGAATCTAATTTGGCATCGCAAAATAGAGAGACAAAAGATGCTCAAACACAATCCACACTTGTTTTACATCGCACGATTCGCAGTGGCGAGGAAATCATATCACAAGGAGATTTGACAATTTTTGGACGCATTAATAGTGGCGCATATATCCAAAGTGAAGGTAATGTGCAAATTTTTGGTGAGATTAATGGTAATGTATTTTGCAACGGAGACTATATGCTTTTAGGCAAAGTAGGTGAAGGCAATATTCTTTTTAATGGAGAAATTTTAGATAAAGAATTGTTGCAACACAATCAAAACAAAATTTATAAAACACAAAATGGAACCATGATAGAGGAACTACAATGAAACAGCAAACAATTGCAAAAAAGGTAGAATTAGTCGGAATCGGTTTGCACAAAGGCGTGCCTGTGAAAATGACTTTAGAGCCAATGGACGAGAATTGCGGTATTCATTTCTATCGTAGTGATGTGGGCGTGAATATTCCTTTAAATCCTGAAAATGTTGTAGATACTACAATGGCAACTGTGATTGCAAAGGAAAAATACAAAATTTCTACGATTGAACATCTTCTCTCTGCGATTCACGCTTATGGGATTGATAACTTAAGAATCATATTAGACAATGAAGAAGTGCCAATTATGGACGGAAGCAGTATTGGATATTGTATGCTCCTTGAAGAAGCGGGCATCACCAAGCAATCCTCTCCCAAAAAAATCCTAAAAATCAAATCCCCTATTGAAGTAAAAGAAGGGGATAAGTTCGTGCGATTTGAACCTAGCAATGAATGTATTTTTGATTTTTCTATCCATTTTCCCCACCCAGTTATTGGCACACAATCCTATAAATTCCAATTTTCTACTAAAAACTATAAAGAAGAAATTGCACGCGCTAGAACCTTTGGCTTTTTAAGCGAAGTGCAATATTTGCGTTCCATTGGACTTGCGCTTGGCGGCTCATTAGACAATGCTATCGTGCTAGATGATAATACAATCTTAAATAAAGAAGGTTTGCGTTACAAAGAGGAATTTGTCCGACACAAGATTCTTGATGCCATCGGAGATATGTCTTTACTTGGGATTCCATTGCTTGGTGCGTATGTTTCTTATGCGGGTAGCCACAAGCTTAATCATTTGCTGACTAAAAAACTTTTTGAAAATCGCAATGCCTATGAGATTTTAGAAAGTGAGGAATCTCAAAACATTTATGAATATGCCCTAGAAAATGCGTAAAATTTTAATTCTACCCAATCTCACAGGCAACCCTACATTACTAGGTATCTATGCTAAAGCAGAAGAACAATGGAATCTCATAGAATCTCGCCAAATCCAAAATCCTCTAAGTGATAATTTGGTGCCGTTGTTTATGGAGTTACGCCAACAAGGAATTATTTTTGATAGTTTATATTTTGTGCGCGGTCCGGGTAGCTTTATGGCTTTGAAGCTCATTTATCTCTTTGCCAAAACCTTAGAAATTGCACAAAACATAAAACTCTATGCTACACACGCATTTCATTTTAATGGAAATTCCCCGATTAAAGCCTATGGAAACTGTTATTTTATTAAAGAAAATATGAAAAGAGAGGGTGCAACCTCAAAAGAACAAAATTCAAAAGTTCAAACATTAGAGGAGGAAGCCAAAGAAATCGGAATCACCTTGCAAAGATTTGATACACCACCTCCGATTCAGCCTTTTGTCTTGCCTTCTGTTTTAGAACCTATGCTTTTTAATACACAATTAAAACCCCTCTATCTACTTCCTCCTGTTTAAAGGCAACTGATGTCTATTGCACACGACAATAAGCCAAATAATTGTTTGGTAAATTTTAAAAAAAAGCCAAAAATTAGCTTACAACGTCAAGCAACTATTGTCTCAAGCTTTACCGCTTTTATCCTCATTGTTGTGAAATTTGTTGTTGGAATCTTAAGTGGTTCAGTGGCGATTTTGGCTAGTGCCATTGATTCTTTGCTAGACTTATCTGCTTCACTCTTTAATCTCTATGCAGTTACAAAAGCTGAAAAACCTGCGGATTCTGATTTTAATTATGGCAGAGGCAAAATAGAATCCCTTGCTGCAGTAATTGAAGGCAGTGTGATTCTAGTTTCTGGCATTTTTATTCTTTATCAGTCTTTTAAAAAGCTTATTTTCGGCGGTGAACTAGCTCATCTTGATTATTCACTTTATGTAATGATTTTTTCACTGATTTTAACAACTGCACTTGTTCTTTATCTAAGCTACATTGCCAAAAAAAGCAATAATCTAGTTATTAAAGCCGATGCATTACATTATAAAACAGATATTTTAAGCAATATGGCTGTGTTAGTGGCACTAATTTTAATCCAATGGACGAATTTTCACGCTATTGACGCAATTTTTGGAATTGGGATTGGAATCTATGTAGCACACTCTGCCTTTGGATTGCTCCAAGAAGGTATATTTATCTTGCTAGATAAGGCATTAGATGAAAACAAAATAAACTCTATCAAACAAATCCTAGCTAAAGCCCCACAAGTGCAAAGCTATCACGATTTAAAGACGCGCCAAAGTGGGGAAACTAATTTTGTAGAGGTCCATCTAGTCTTTAGCCCCAATATCTCCTTGTTAGAAGCACACAAGGTTGCAGATTCTATTGAATGTGCCATTTACAATCTAGAGGGAAAGTGGGAAATCATTACACATCTTGACCCTTATGATGATGAAGGAGTAGTATGCAGTATTTATTAGACTTTTTGCAAACAAACCCCATTAATAAAACAAAAATTTATCCCTTTTTAAAATGCAATCAAAAAGAAGCGCTTATCTTGCGTCATTTATGTGCAGAAATCTTAAAGGGCAATGATGAAAATATTTGCTTAGATATTATTAATGTGCTTTTTATCCCACAAGATGAAGTAGCAACTTTAGAATACCTGCCTTATTTTAAAAATCTTTTAGAATTAGGTTGGATTAACCAACAAAACTTTTTGAAAAATTTGAATCAAGAAGTCATTTTGCTAGAGCTGTTAAATACTGCTTTTGGTTTAAGCTCCAGCTTTTTAAAATTACTTGAAGAGGGCGGGATCAATCCTAAGCTCCCAAAAATTGCCCCCTACAATGACCACTTAGAATACCTCAAAGACCAGTTTCTATCTATTGAATTACTTCATAGCTTAAGTCCGCATAAAAAGGACCACCACACCTCACCTCTACTTAACAAAGGTATGCAAAAGTTTCAGCTACTTCAGCAAAGAATTAACGAGCGTTTAGATTTGACAAAAGAAAAGTTGAACTTGGAAATTTTATTTAAAGAAAACAACCTCAATACGCAAGAAAAAATTATTTTTGTCGCTCTTTTGCGCGAAGAATATTTAGGTAAAGAAAGTGAGGGGAGGGAACTAAATACTTTAATTAATCTTGTGAGCCTCAACGATTATGATAGAATGAAAAATCGCACACTTTTAGACGATAGAAGTCGTTTAGTAGAAAAAGGATTGGTAGATTATGATGAAATTCTAAGCCCTTTTGGTGGAATTAATCGCACCTTTTTTATCCCAGATGCGATTCTTAAACGAATCACGCATCCGCAAAATCAAAGTAAAAAAGAACGTATTAGTTTAAAATCTCTTGTTTTAGAGCAAGAAATTTTTGAATTTTTACACCCTAAAGTGCCATTAAGTGAAGTTGTCTTAAGCCAAAGTACAAAATCAACGCTTGAAACATTACTCAAACAAATGGATTCCAAAGTCTTGCAACATTTAAAAGATTGGGGAATCAAAGATAAAAAACGTGGCATTGATGCGAAAGTTATCTTTTATGGTGCCGCAGGGACAGGCAAAACACTCACGGCTTTAGCCCTTGCTAAATCTCTTAAAAAACCTGTTTTAAGCTTTGACTGCTCTAAAATTCTTTCTATGTATGTTGGTGAGAGCGAAAAGAATGTTCGCAAAATTTTTGAATCTTATAAAGAATTATCTGCTAAGAGTAAGCAAACACCCATTTTATTGCTAGATGAAGCAGACCAATTCTTAAGCACACGCACAACAAATGGAAGTGGAGCGGACAAAATGCATAATCAAATGCAAAATATTTTTTTAGAACAAATTGAACGATTTGATGGAATCCTAATTGCGACTACCAACTTACTGGAAACGCTTGATACTGCTTTCTCAAGAAGGTTTAATTATAAAATTGAATTTAAAAAACCAAATTTTGATGAACGCATAAAACTTTGGGAAAAGTTACTTCCTAAAAATGCTCCTTTTGAAAAAAACTTCAATATCAAAAAACTAGCTGAATTTGCCTTAAGTGGCGGACAAATTGCTCTTATAGTAAAAAATACTGCTTACAATATTGCAAGTCTTTCCAAACCACAATTCAGCACACAAAGCTTTTTAGATGAAATTAAGCGAGAATTGAATTCTAACTTTGATGGAGGGCGAGAAATGGGATTCCATACTTAATTTTTCTTTTTTCCTCGTGTGTATTTGCCCTACTTGTTCTCTTTATCTTTATGCTCTCCCTTTACAAACCATCAATAGAATTTGTGTCTCTTTCATCGTAAAAATTATTTAGAGAGTTCATTCCAAAATGCCCTTTTAACCTAATTAAAAGTTACAGATTCTCAACAAAAACATTTATTTTCTCAAAAGCCTTTATTTTTCGCCCTTTATTCTGCTAAGATATACTTTAAAAATTTTAGGTGGTTTTATGACAAGATTTTCCAAAGTAGGATTTGTATTATCTACGGCAGGTAGCGCTATTGGGCTCGGTGGAATTTGGGGATTCCCTTATTTAGTAGGACAAAACGGAGGTTTTGCATTTGTTCTCGTTTTTGTGTTAGCATTTTTATTTTTTGGCATAAGCGTATTCATTGTAGAAATGCTTTTTGGAAAAGCGAGTGGTCAAAATAGTGTCAGCACTTTTGAATCTTTTGCGCCCAAAAACTTAAAGTTTTTAAAATATGGTGGATTTATGGTGATTTCTGGAGTATTAATCTTTGCCTTTTATGTCGTTGTTTTAGGCTGGTTAGTGCATTATATGTTTTTAAGCATTATTGGAATGCCTAAGACTTTAGAAGCCACACAAGACTTATGGGGGGGGTTTGTCAGCAATCAAATCTTGTGGCAAATGCTATGGCATTTCCTAGTTGTAGCACTTTGTGCATATGTTTTAAATCGTGGCGTAAAGGCTGGGATTGAAAAACTAAATCTTGTTTTAATGCCCTTGCTTTTATTCATTTTTCTAGGATTACTTGCCTACTCTATGTTACAAGATTCCTTTATAGATTCTTTTAAATTCCTCTTTAGTCCAAACTTTGAAAAAATCAACTCTGAAGTGATTATTCGTGCAATTGGACAGGCTTTCTTCTCACTTTCTCTAGGTGTAGGTGTAATTTTAACTTATTCTAACTCTATGCCTAGACACGGAAACTCTGTCCGCTTTGCCATCATCATTGCTTTGCTAAACTTTTTCTTCTGTCTTATAGCTGGTTTAGTGATTTTTACCTTTATCTTTGGCTATGGTGCAGAACCTACAGAAGGTGTAGGGTTAGTCTTTATTTCTTTACCATTGATTTTTGCTAATATGGGCATCAGCGGACAAATGATTGCATTTTTATTTTTTGTTTCTTTGATTTTTGCAGGCGTTACCTCTGCGGTTTCTATGTTAGAACCACTCAATAGTTACCTCATTGAACGTTTCTGTATGAAACGATACAAAGCAAATTTTATCAGCGTAATTAGTGCTTATTTATTAGGTATCATTGCATTGCTTAGCAATACAGCTAACTTTTCAGCAGATTTGACTTTCTTTGGCAAGAATCTTTTTGATTGGCTAGTCTATTGCACTAGCTCTTTTATGCTCCCATTGGCAGGAGTTTTTATGTGTTTTTTTATGGGTTGGATTCTCCCAAAAGAACGCGTGTATGCAATGCTTGAAGGAAATCTCACAGGGATATACTTTAGAGTTTGGTATTTCGTAATTCGCTTCATTGCCCCGCTTGGAATCCTTGCTGCAATGATAAATCTCATTTAATCTCACAAGAAAGAAAAATTAACAAAGGATAAATTACAAGGGATTCAAAAATTTACCGATGAATAGATTCAATCTCTATTTATCAACAAAAGAATCCCGAAAGATTATAGAAAAAGGACAAGCAAGTCCGCTTTTATACTCCAAGCATTCGCAAAATTAATTGGGCTAGCCAATTAGATAGCGTGCCATTTCAAGTATCAATGATTTTTCTCAACCTTGCTTCCTCGTATTTTAAAATCCAAAATCATTTTAAAATTTTCAAGATTCAAAAGGATTAAATATTCTTGAATCTAGCTCCTTTTTAAACCTTTGCACAACATTTGAAATTTTAAGAAAATGTTTTATATAATCTCACTTTGGCTTAAGGATTAAGCAAACAGCTCTTCTTCTACTTAACTTTCTTAGCTGTCATTATCTATTTAGGAGTTTTTATGAAATTGGCAATTTTTCCTATTTTGGCGGGAATTGCGCTTGGAATTTTAGCACCTGTTTTGGTGTATTTAGGAAATCCGGGCAATATGGGAATGTGTGCAGCGTGCTTTACGCGAGATATTGCAGGAGCATTAAATTTACACCAAGCAGGAATTGTGCAATATATTCGCCCTGAAATCATCGGATTAATCTTTGGCGCATTGTTAGCTTCTTTTTTATTTCGTGAATTTCGTCCGCGCACAGGCAGTGCACCTATCGTGCGGTTTGGACTTGGAATCTTTGCGATGATTGGAGCATTAGTCTTTTTGGGTTGTCCTTGGAGAATGTGGCTAAGACTTAGTGCGGGAGACTGGACTGCGATTGCAGGCGTATTTGGACTAATCTTTGGAATCCTCATTGGAATCTTTTTTTTAAAACGTGGATTTTCACTTGGCAGAAATCGCCCAACAAGCAAAATTATAGGACTTATATTTCCAATTTTCACACTTATTTTGCTTGGGCTTTTGACTTGGGGAATTACGGGAGAAAACACACCAATTAAATTTTCTAGCAAAGGTCCAGGTTCAATGCACGCACCACTCATCATTTCACTTGTTGTAGGATTATTCTTAGGTGTCCTTTTTCAAAAAAGCCGATTTTGTATGATAGCGGCAGTGCGAGATACAATTATAATGCGTGATACGCATATCTTGCAAGGCGTAATTGCACTCGTTGTGTTTGCGTTTTTGACCAATCTTGCATTTGGTTTTTTTAATCCCGGATTTACAGGACAACCCATTGCACACAACGATACACTTTGGAATTTCTTGGGAATGGCGTTAGCTGGAATCGCATTTACCCTTGCAGGAGGTTGTCCGGGCAGACAACTTATTCTTGCTGGTGAGGGAGATGGGGACGCAGCGGTTTTTGTGCTTGGATTACTTGTTGGAGCAGCTTTTGCACATAATTTTGGACTTGCAAGCTCTCCTGCTGGGATTGGTGCCAATGCACCAATGGCAGTAGCCATCGGATTCATATTCTGTCTGCTTGTCGCAATCTTTGCTAGAGAAAAAAGGAGTTAAAAATGGTGGAACTTGATGTGAGAGGACTTAGTTGCCCAGAACCTGTGCTAAACCTCAAACCTCTACTAGATAGAGGCGAAAATGAAATTAGGGTGCTTTGCAGTTGTGGTGCAAGCAGTGATAATATCCGCAGACTCGCTAAAAATAGCGGATATAATGTGGAGAGCGAAACGCAAGAGGACGAGGATTTGGAGTTTATTCTAAAAAAGCTTTAAGGCTCCAAAACATTTAGAATCGCAACATAGCTAGAATCTTTGCAGTTCTTTACCTATCCTTGCGAAGTTTTACTAGAAATCTGATAGGATTATAGATTAGCTTTAGTTTTCCTCGCAATGACACAACGGAATTTCAAATAGGGATTCTATATTATGGTTACTTTATCTCTTGCTTCGCATTCCTCATAAAATAATGCAAAAATAAAGGAAATTCTATGCAAAGCAAAAATACTTCAAAATATATTTACTTAGACAATGCCGCGACCACTTTCCCCAAAGCACCGGGTGTGAAAGAAGCCATCAATGGGTTTTTAGAAAATATAGGAGCGAGTGCTGGACGAAGTGGGCATTCTCTCTCCATAGAATCTGGTAGAATCCTTTATCAAACGCGCAAGACTTTAGCAAACTTAGTGGGTTTAAAAGACTGCAAACGTATTCTTTTCACCCTAAATGCTACAATGGCAATCAATACCCTTTTGCAAGGTTTTTTGAAAGAAAGAGACATTGTAGTCGTTACACAAATGGAACATAATGCGATTAAACGCCCTCTTAATGCCCTTAAAGAACGTCTAAAACTAGAAGTGCGCACAATTCCTTGTAACTCTATGCACGAAGTAGATTTAAAGGGCGCCAAAGCAATGCTAAAGGGGGCGAAGCTCTTAGCGTGTGCGCATATTAATAATGTCAGTGGTGCGATGATTCCACTAGAGGAATTTGCAGCATTAGCCAAAGCACAAAAGGTGGCTTTTTTACTTGATGGCGCACAGAGTGTCGGCTATGTAGAAATGAATGAAGTAATGCACCAAGTAGATTTTCTTGCTTTAAGTGCGCATAAAGGCTTACTTGCGCCAATGGGAGTGGGCGCATTAGTCGTTGCAGACCACTTTGATATAGAGAGGATAGAACCGCTTATTTTTGGTGGCACAGGGAGCTTGAGTGAAGAGGAGATTCAGCCTCTTTTTCTGCCCGATAGGTTTGAAAGTGGCACACCAAATATGCACGGAATCTCTGGGCTTCAAGCTAGCCTAGAATGGATTAAAAACAAAGGAGTAGAAAATATCCACAGACACGAATTAGATTTAAGAGAACAACTCATTGCTGGATTAAGCGGAATCCTAAATCTTAAGATTTATCATACCAAAGGGCGTAGCGGTGGAACACTCTCTGTGGATATTCCTAGTTACACCCTTTCAGAGATTGGGGAGATTTTGGATAGCAGATATGGAATCTGTGTGCGTGTGGGATTGCATTGCTCTCCATCAAGCCACCAAAGCTTAGGTTCTTTTGTGCGTGGAGGCACAATTCGCCTAAGCCCGGGCGCATTTACAACAAAAGAGGAAATAGACTTTACAATCAATGCCTTACGAGAGATTGCGGAGCATAGGAGGTAAAAATGATAAAGGGTTATATTTTAGTTTTTACTACTTCTAGCGCGTTTGAAAGTGAGGCAATCTTGAAAGATCTAGGAATTACAATTAAGCTTGTGCCAACACCGCGCGAATTTTCAAGCGATTGTGGAATCGCAGTGTATTTTGAAGCAGAAAATGAAGCAGAATTTAACAAAATCAAAACCACATTGAATACACAAAACATTGAATGCGAAATCAAAACAAATCTAAAATAAATTTTTCCTTAAGATTCTACTCGTAAAATGCTCTTTGCTTTATTCGTTTGTATTAGCTTATTCTACCGTTACACTTTTTGCCAAATTTCTTGGCATATCCACATCATTGCCCAATCTTACTGCTACTTCAAGTGCAAAAACCTGCAAAACAACCATCATTGCAAAAAACTCTACCATATAATGCGAATATTTTGGAATCGCAATCCAATCATCACACCCCTCATAATATTCCGCACTTAAAGCACAAATCATCGCATCACGCGCACTTAACTCCTCTACATTACTCTTTATTTTATCATACAAAAGGTTCTGCGGCATTAGTGCGACACAAAATAATCCCAAATCCGCTAATGCAATCGGTCCGTGTTTCATCTCTCCACTTGGATAACCCTCTGCGTGCAGATAACTAATCTCTTTAAGTTTCAATGCTCCCTCTAAAGCTAAAGGATAAAAAATATCTCGCCCAATAAAAAAGAATCCGTGTCCGTGCAAATATCTACGCGAGAGTCGCTTAATATGCTCGTGTGCTTTTCTATCTACTTTGGTTGCTCGCACTGCTTCTAGCATTGTTTTTGTTTCTTGCTGGATTGCCTCTTTGTTTAAGATTCCGCATTTTTGTGCGATAAAATTTGCTAGAATCCATAGCACCATTACCTGTGTGGCAAAAGCTTTGGTGCTTGCTACTCCTTTTTCAATCCCCGCTCGTGTCAGCAAATGAAAATCACTTTGACGCACAATAGAGCTATTCTCTACATTACAGATTCCAAGTGTTTTCAAGCCACTTTTTTTAGCCAATTTCAAAGCCTCCAAAGTATCCGCCGTCTCGCCACTTTGAGAAATCACAACAAAAAGTTCTTTTGGGTGCAAAATAGGCTCTTTGTAACGAAACTCACTTGCAATTTCTACTTTAGTTTTCAACTTCGCAATGCGTTCAATCAAGTAACTTCCCGCAATAGCCGCGTGATAACTTGTGCCACAAGCACAAAGCGTGATAGAATCCACACGGCTTAAATCTAGCGCGCTCAATTCCTCCAAGCTAAAATTATCCTCGCTCACGCGCCCCATCATCGTTTCTAGCAAAACCTTGTGTTGTTCGTAAATTTCTTTTTCCATAAAGAAAGTAAAGCCATCTTTTTGCGCTGAAAGTTTATCTCCACTAAGTGGTTTTGTGTTTGGTAAAGTATGGAATCCTCCAGATTCTATGGCTCCAACTACGCCATCTTCTAGGTAGCAAACCTCCTCTGCAAGCCCAATCAAGGGAGCGTCTGATGAAGCAAAATAAATTGCCTCTGCGCCCTTGCTATCCTTTCCTCTGCCGATAATGAGAGGCGAACCATTTTTGGCATAATAAATCGTATCGGGCGATTTTTGTGTAATTAATAGAATCGCATAAGCACCTTTTAACTCGGAAATTGTGCGCTTAAAAGCTTCAAATGGATTTTTGAGATTTTCCAAATACGATTCAAACAAATGCACAATCACTTCGGTGTCTGTCTGTGAGATGAAGCTTCTACCTTGCTGTTGTAGGGATTCCTTAATGCTTTGATAATTTTCAATGATTCCATTATGCACGACATTGCTAAACTTACCAAAATGCGGGTGCGCATTCACTTCTGTTGGCTTGCCGTGTGTTGCCCAACGCGTATGCCCGATTCCTAAACCAAATCCGCTAGAATGGAATCCCTCGCATTTGCGTTCTAAATTTATCAACTTGCCTACAGACTTAAATGTGCTTAACTCGCCCTCACTTAACACAGAGATTCCTGCAGAATCATAGCCACGATATTCTAATTCTTTTAAGCCGTTTAATAAAATAGATTTTTTTTCGTCATTGCCAATATAACCGATAATTCCACACATTGTTCGCTCCTAAAATGATTTTTTATTTTGGCATAAAATATGTAAAGAAATAGTAAATGAATCCAATTTTTAGCAACTTAATGATAGAATCTAAAGGTTATTTTTATTTAAGGTTTAGAGATGCAAATTTATTTTTTTACCGGTGCGGCTGGCTATATTGGCTCACATACAGCGTATTATTTTTTGAAAAATAGTGATTGTAGGATTGTTATTTTTGATAATCTAAGTAGCGGATTTAAAGAAAATATAGATTTTTTAGAACGCACCTTTCCTCAAAGGATAGAATTTATACAAGGAGATTTAGAAGATTTAGATTCTTTAGATAAGGCACTAAGTGCTTATCCTTACGATGCTATTATTCATTTTGCCGCAAGCCTCATTGTGCAAGAATCTGTGCAAAATCCGCTCAAATACTTTAAAAACAATGTTGCCAATACAATCAATCTTTTGCAAATTGCACAAAAGTTTGCCATCAACCGATTTCTCTTTAGCTCTACTGCCGCAGTCTATGGCGAGCCAAAGGAGTATTCTCCTATTCAAGAAAGCACGATTCCAAACCCTATCAATCCTTATGGAGAATCCAAGCTAATGATTGAGAAGATTTTGCGCGCTTTGGAAGTTGCAAATCCGAATTTCAAAAGCGTGATTCTACGCTATTTTAATGTCGCAGGTGCATTAATGGAGCAACAGGGGGCTTTAGGGCAAAGGGGTAAAATGGCTACGCATTTAATCAAAGTTGCCTGTGAGTGCGCGTGTGGCAAACGCGAAACAATGCAAATCTTTGGGGAGGATTATGAGACACAAGATGGCACTTGTATTCGGGATTATATCCATATTGATGACTTAGCAAGCGCTCACTTCTTCGCCTTGCAGTCTCTACTAGAGACACAAACTTCGGAAGTTTATAATGTCGGCTATGCGCAAGGATTTAGCGTTAAGGAAGTGATTGATTGTGTAAAAAAAGTAAGTGGCAAGAATTTCATCGTAGAATCTGCTCCAAGGAGAAGGGGAGACCCAAGCATTCTAGTCAGTGATAATCATAAAATCTTAACCAATACTCAATGGAAACCTCAATTTAACAACATAGAAACTATCTGCAAAAGTGCGTATTTGTGGGAAACAAGCCTAGAGTAACGCTTCATTACTAGGATTTACATAACATTACTGCAATATTTGACTCTCTGGCTCACGAATATTTTAGTGGCAGATTAAAAGGGGATAATCTTAAATCAAGACTTCTCCACATATAAACATCAAGCAAAATATCCTCATTATAACGGATAATCAATATTGGCTTTTTATATATTTTACTAAATTCCTATTCATAACAAAACTTGCGACATCATAGTCTCAAGCATTTGTTTCGTAAATTGTATCAAAAACTTGTATAAGTTTATTATTGCTTTGATCTGGTTGGATATTTTTATTAAAGCAGTCTCGCCTTTGAGTAAAGCGATTTCGCGTATTGAATTTTGATTTTAGGACTCTATTATATCTAGTTTAGAAGAGATTTTATCTAAATAAAAGTCCCTCCCTCACGTTCTTTTTTGGTAATTCTCAAAGTCTTAATAAATTCATTCTCCCTTATTGTCGGCTTATCCAACTCTAAAAATAGTTGGAATCATAATATTAGCCGTTTCTTTTCTCCATAATTTCTTTAGAAATATTATTTGGGACTTCACCATAATGGTCAAATTCCATTGTATAAGTCCCGCGCCCTTGTGTCGCTGAACGCAAATCCGTAGAATAACCAAACATTTCCGCTAGAGGAACGAACGCATTGACGATTTTCAAGCCCATTCTATCGTCCATAGAGTTAATTTGTCCACGTCTGCGATTCAAATCACCAATCACATCACCCATATACTCTTCAGGCACTTCTACTTCTACTTTCATCATTGGTTCTAACAAAACTGCACCTGCTTTGCGACAAGCGTCTTTAAATGCCATAGAACCCGCAATTTTAAATGCCATTTCAGAAGAATCCACATCGTGATAACTTCCATCATATAAGGTAACCTTGAAATCCACCACAGGATAACCTGCTAATACGCCATTTTGCATAGATTCTTGAATCCCTTTATCTACCGCTGGAATATATTCTTTTGGAATTACACCGCCACTAATATTATTGACAAATTCATAACCTTTACCCGGCTCTTGTGGTTCAACTCTAATAAAGACGTGTCCATATTGTCCACGCCCACCAGATTGCTTAGCATATTTACATTCTTGCTCCACACTTTGACGAATCGTCTCACGAAAAGCAACTTGCGGTTGTCCAACTTCTGCCTCTACTTTAAATTCTCTTTTCAATCTATCTACAATAATCTCTAAGTGAAGCTCACCCATTCCAGAAATAATAGTTTGTCCAGATTCTTCATCTGTATGCACCTTAAAGCTTGGATCTTCTTCGGCAAGTTTTGCTAAAGCTAGAGCCATTTTCTCTTGGTCTGCTTTTGTCTTTGGTTCAACAGCAATAGAAATAACAGGATCCGGGAATTCCATTCTCTCTAGGACAACAGCCTCTTTTTCCGAACAAAGCGTATCCCCTGTTAAAGTCTCTTTTAAGCCTACGAAAGCACAAATTTCACCCGCATAGACTTCTTTAATATCTTCTCGCTTATTAGAGTGCATTTTAAGCAATCTTCCTACTCGTTCCTTTTTACCTTTAGTAGAGTTAAGGACATAGCTTCCAGATTCCAAACTCCCTCGATAAACGCGTACAAAAGTTAATTGTCCTACAAATGGGTCTGTCATAATCTTAAACGCTAAACCAGCAAACTCGCCATTATCCGTAGATTTAACAAAAACTTCTTTTTCTTCATCTTTTGGATCTACTCCACGAATGTCTGCAACTTCTGTTGGAGCAGGCAGGTATTCTACTACTGCATCAAGAAGGGTTTGAACCCCTTTGTTTTTAAAGCTTGAGCCACAAAGCATTGGAATAATCTCCATTGCGAGACAACCCTTTTTAATCCCTGCTTTAATTTCCTCAATAGTTAAAGCTTCCCCACCTAAATACTTCTCCATTGTTGCCTCATCTTGTTCTGCAACAGATTCTAATAATTTCTCACGATATTCTTCTGCTTTTTCGACTAAATCTGCTGGAATCTCTTCAATATCGTATTTCGCTCCCATTGATTCATCATTCCAGACAATCGCTTTCATCGTAATTAAATCTACAACTCCCCTGAAGTTATCCTCTGCACCAATAGGAATCACGAGTGGCACGGGCTTAGCCTTTAGTCTTGTAGCAATTTGAGATTCTACATTATAGAAATTCGCACCAATTCTATCCATTTTATTAACAAATACAATTCTAGGAACTCCATATTTATTTGCTTGACGCCAAACGGTTTCACTTTGAGGTTGCACCCCTCCTACGGAGCAAAACACTGCTACTGCACCATCTAAGACACGCATAGAACGTTCAACTTCAATTGTAAAATCTACGTGTCCGGGAGTGTCAATTAAGTTGATCTGATAATCTTTCCAAAAACAAGTGGTTGCAGCAGAAGTAATCGTGATTCCACGCTCTCTTTCTTGTTCCATCCAGTCCATTGTTGCTGCGCCATCATGCACTTCACCAATTTTATGGCTGACACCGGTATAAAACAAAATTCTTTCTGAAGTTGTTGTCTTACCCGCATCAATGTGTGCAGCAATACCAATATTTCTAATTTTATTTAATGGGGTTTTTCTTGCCATTTTTAATCCTTATGCAAAGATAATTTGAGATTTGAATGTAGTAGAATTTTAAGGAATCTAAATTCCTTAAAAACATAAATTTACCAGCGATAGTGAGCAAATGCTTTGTTTGCTTCCGCCATTTTATGCACATCTTCTTTTTTCTTAAAAGCTGCACCACGTTCATTAGCAGCATCAATTAGCTCATTTGCTAATCTATCAATCATTGTGCGTTCATTTCTTTTTCTAGCAGAATCTAATAACCAACGGATAGATAAAGACTGCTGTCTTGCAGGGCGAACTTCCACGGGCACTTGATAAGTCGCACCACCTACACGGCGACTTCTAACTTCTACCAAAGGCTTGACTTTTTCTAATGCTTTTTCAAAAGTTTCAATCCCTTTTTCTTTGGTTTTTTCTTCAATTTTTGCGAAAGTTGCATAAATAATTTTTTCTGCAACACTTTTTTTCCCATCATACATCATTTTATTGATGAATTTTGTAACAATAATGTTATTATAGATTGGGTCTCCTAACACTTCCCTTTGTGGTGCTTTTCTTCTTCTCATTATTTTTTACCTCCGGCATCTGCTTTACCTTTTTTTGCTCCATATTTACTACGCGAAACGGTGCGTTTTGCTACTCCAGCAGTATCTAATGCACCACGAATGATATGATATTTCACACCAGGTAAATCTTTTACCCTACCCCCACGAATCAACACGATAGAGTGTTCTTGTAGATTATGTCCTTCTCCTGGGATATAACTAATGACTTCAAAGCCACTTGTAAGTCTAACTTTCGCAACCTTTCTTAAAGCAGAATTAGGTTTTTTGGGTGTTGTGGTATAAACACGTGTGCAAACCCCTCTCCTTTGAGGGCAAACCACCAAAGCTGGAGACTTTGACTTCTTAATAACTTTCTTTCGTTCTCTTCTAATCAACTGATTAATCGTTGGCACTTGTCTTTCCTTCCTAAAATTATTTAATAGAGAAAATGAAGCGGATTATAAGCAAATCACACTTTATTTTTACTTAAATTAAGGTCTAAATAACCTTAATTCGCCTTTTAATTTTCTTTAATCTTAACCTTTTTACCTTTGTAAATACCCGTCCCAACCGGAATCATACGACCCAATACGATGTTTTCTTTCAAGTCTTCTAAATGGTCAATTTTTGCCGCGATACTTGCTTCTGTAAGCACCTTTGTAGTTTCTTGGAATGATGCTGCAGAAATCACTGAATCGCTACCAATTGCTGCACGTGTAATCCCTAGTAGCACAGGTTCAGCAATAGCCGGGATTCCACCCATTTTAATAATTCGTGCATTTTCTTCTTTAAAATGCCGTTTGCTTACTAAATCTCCTTCAATAAACTTTGTATTACCACTATCATAAATTTTTACCTGTCTTAGCATTTGCGAAACAATAATTTCAATATGTTTATCCGCAATACTTACTCCTTGACGCCTATAAACTTGTTGTACTTCACTCACAATGTATTTATAAAGCTCTTTTTCTCCACCAATACGCAAAATATCTTGACTAGCAACAATACCTTCTGTGATTGCTTCCCCTGCATGGACAAATTCTCCTTCATAAACAAGAATTTGTTTGGATTTATCAATCAAATATTCCGCGACTCTGCCATCATTAGCCGTAACAATAATTCTTTCTTTTCCACGAATTGGTTTACCATAACTTACGGTTCCATCAATTTCTGCTAATACTGCTGGGTCTTTTGGTTTTCTTGCTTCAAACAATTCGGAAACTCTTGGCAAACCTCCTGTAATGTCTTTTGACTTTACAAGTGCTTTAGGAGTTTTAGCCAAAATGTCTGCCATTTCTACTTTTGCACCATCAGAAATAAAAATAGCCGTTTTTGGGTCTAAGGTATAGCGAATCAAGCCTCCATTAGCAGTGGATAGAACAAGAGTTGGTTTATGTGCGCTTGCAATAAATTCATTAACCACCAATCGTGTTTGACCTGTTAATTCATCTGTTTGTTCTGATACAGTAAGTCCGGGGATAATGTCTTCAAATTTAATCGTCCCCGCTTCTTCTGCAATGATTGGATTAGAATAAGGATCCCAATCTGCAATTACAATATGCTCATCGCTTTTGGGTTTAGCAATTAATGTGTTTTTCTCAACATTCTGATTATCCTGCACTTCAATGATAGAGCCTCTTGCGATATAGTGTCTTGCTGCTTCTTGGTCATACTCATCAGCAATCACAGCAAATACACCTTTTTCTGTAATTTCTTCACCCTTTTGAAGCGCACGGTATCGCTCTAAATGATCTCCTTGCAAGTAATAATACTTTACGATTCCCTCTTCTCTTGCATAAATCTTTTGTGTGATGGGTGCATTATCCTCAACTTTCAAATTACTTGCATAAGAGATTCTATTAGGAATATTCCAGCTGTCTTGAATAATATCTACGATACTTCCCTCATCACGCACATAATGTCCGCTAGGATATGGGATATAAAACTTGCCTTCAATTTTACCTGTAACTCCCGCTAACTCATTTGGTTTTGCAACATCAGACTTTCTAAGTGTAAATTTCGCAGTTTCTTTCTCTCCAATAACTGAAACAATCACTTCGTCATGCACCACATCCACTTTTAATTCACCTTCAAAAGGTGCTTTAATCTTTGGCTCTACCAATAGAATCGCAGCGTTTCTTCTGTTAGAAACAATCATTTTGCCTTCACGATTCCTATAAGTCTTAACATTATAGTAACGGATAAAGCCCTCTTTTTCGGCAATGACTTGATGCTCTTCTTGACTTCTACTTGCAGTTCCACCGATATGGAAAGTTCTTAGCGTAAGCTGTGTTCCTGGCTCACCAATAGATTGTGCAGCAACTACTCCTACGGCTTCACCAATCTTAGATATTTTAGACTCTCCAAGGTTGAGACCATAACATTTCGCACATACACCTTTCTCGGCTTTACAAGTAACAGGTGTGCGAATAATTACGGATTTTACTCCTGCTTCTTTCACTTTGCGTGCTTTTTCCTCATCAATCATTATGCCTTCACTGATTAAAACTTCATTTGTAATTGGGTCAATGATATTTTCTGCAATCACACGTCCAAAGATTCTTTCCTCTAATGACTCAATCAATTCGCTACCTACAGTAATATCGGTAACCTCAATTCCCTCATTTGTCCCACAATCATCTACCACCACTTTTACATTTTGGCTCACATCAATGAGTTTCCTTGTCAAATAACCCGCATTAGCAGTTTTCAAAGCAGTATCTGCCAAACCTTTACGTGCGCCGTGTGTAGAAATAAAATACTCTAAAACATTCAAGCCCTCTTTGAAGTTGGAAGTAATGGGTGTTTCAATAATTGTTCCATCTGGTTTTGCCATAAGTCCCCTCATAGCAGAAAGTTGTCTAATCTGCCCTGTGCTACCTCTAGCACCAGAATCTGCCATCATATAAATAGAATTGAAGCCTGCTTTATCATTTTCAATGAGTTTCATCATTTCATTACCTAACGCATTATTGGTATCTGTCCAAACATCAATAATCTTATTATAACGTTCTTGCTCTGTTAATAAACCCGCCCCAAATTGTGATTGAATATCTTTTACCTTTTTCTTAGCCCCTTCTACAACCTTATTTTTACTGCTTGGCACAATAATATCATCAGCAGAAATAGAAATCCCCGCTTTAGTTGCGTATTTGAATCCCAAGTTTTTAAGATTATCCAAGAAATTTGCTGTGATACCCACACCACCTTCTTTATAAACATAATCAATCAAAGTCGCAATGTCTTTTTTCTTTAGCACCTTATTCCACAAATGCGCAGGCACAAAATCCGGTAAAATAGATTTTAAAATCATTCTACCAATGGTTGTATTAACGATTCTATCTTCCACAAATGCACGCACTTTAGAACCAATCCCTACAACATCTGCTTCTAAAGCAATATAGATTTGTTCAATATTGGAAAATAACTTATGCTCACCTTTAGAATCCTCTTTTGCGAGAGAAAGGTAATAAAGCCCCAAAACCATATCTTGACTAGGGACCGTAACTGCTTTACCACTTGCGGGCAAAAGGATATTCATACAGCTCAACATTAAAAGCTTACATTCTGTAATTGCCTCTTGAGAAAGTGGCACATGCACTGCCATTTGGTCTCCATCAAAGTCCGCATTAAAAGCAGCACACACTAAAGGGTGTAATTGAATTGCCTTGCCATCAATTAATTTTGGGTGGAAAGCTTGAATAGATTGTTTATGCAAAGTCGGTGCGCGGTTTAACATAATCGGATAATTCATAACGATTTCTTGCAAACACTCCCACACTTCATTCGTTTTTTGTTCAATCATTTTTTTAGCCTGTTTCAATGTGGTTGCATAACCCTTTTCTTCTAATTTTGCCAAAATGTGTGGCTTAAAGAGTTCTAATGCCATATTTTTTGGCAATCCACATTGATCCATACGTAAATTTGGTCCTACAACAATGACGGAACGTCCAGAGAAATCCACACGCTTTCCAAGTAAATTTTGGCGGAATCTCCCTTGCTTACCCTTAATAATTTCAGATAATGATTTAAGCGGTCGTTTATTCGCTCCTTTAACTGCATTTGCATTACGTCCATTATCAAAAAGTGCATCTACAGATTCTTGAAGCATACGCTTTTCATTACGCACAATAATCTCTGGTGCATCTAATTCAATTAGTCGTTTCAAGCGCTGATTGCGGTTGATAACACGACGATAAAGGTCATTCACATCACTCACGGCAAACTTCCCACCATCTAAGGCTACTAATGGGCGTAAGTCTGGTGGAAGCACAGGCAGAACCGTTAGCATCATCCATTCTGGACGATTTTGCCCACCTGATACTACAAAACTCTCCACTACTTTTAAACGTTTAATAATTGTTTTCTTTTTAGCCTCCGAATTGGTTGCTTTAATGGCTTCTTTTAATTCTTGAATCAAATCCACTAAATCAATCCCTTCTAGTAAATCTTTTACCGCTTCACCTCCCATTTGTGCGATAAACCCTGTATGTTCAAAACGTTGAGAAAGACTTTGGTATTGCTCTTCATTTAAAACATCATATTTAGCAACTGGTTTTGTCCCCTCATTATCATAATAAGCCTCACCAGGTTGTTTAACAATATAAGCTTCATAATACAACACACGTTCTAAATCTTTCATTTTAACGCCAAGTAAAGTTCCGATTCTACTGGGCAATGAATTCACATACCAAATATGCGCCACGGGGGTTACAAGCTCAATATGTCCCATTCTTGAACGGCGCACTTTGGAACTAGTTACTTCTACACCACACTTTTCACATACAATTCCCTTGTAGCGCATTTTTTTGTATTTACCGCACAAACATTCATAATCCCTAACAGGTCCAAAAATTTTAGCGCAAAACAACCCATCACGTTCAGGTTTTAATGTCCGATAGTTAATCGTTTCTGGTTTTTTAACTTCTCCATTACTCCAACTACGAATTTTCTCTGGGCTTGCAAGCAAGAGTTGAAAAGCATTAAAATCACTTGGGCGGTTATCTTCTTTAATGGCTACAACTTCCTCTGTGCTATCTTTACTTTTCGCAAATACATTCACATCTAATGCTAAACTTTGAAGTTCTTTGGTTAAAACATAAAAGGTCTCTGGAATCTCTGATTCTTTGACTGCTTCACCTCTAGTAATCGCCTTATAAGCTTTCACGCGTCCTTCTACATCATCAGATTTAATCGTAAGCATTTCTTTTAAAGTATGTGCTGCGCCATAGGCTTCTAATGCCCAAACCTCCATTTCACCGAATCTTTGTCCTCCAAAGAGTGCCTTACCTCCAACAGGTTGTTGTGTTACAAGGCTATAAGGTCCTGTGCTTCTTGCATGAACTTTTTCATCTACTAAGTGATGAAGTTTTAACATATACATATAGCCAACATTGACACGTTCCATCATTTTTTCACCTGTGCGCCCATCATAAAGCTCGGTTTTACCATCACTATCAATTTTAGCAAGTGCAAAAAGTTTTTCAAATTCTTGCGCATTAACTCCCTCAAAAACAGGAGTTGCGAACTTAACGCCTTTGCTCCAATCTTTGGCAAAGCTTAATAATTCTTCATTGCTCAATTTTTCCAAAAATGCTTTAGAACTTTTCATTCCAGAATTTTCGGCAATCTCTTGCATTTTAATTCTAAGCTCACTTGCCCATTTGCTTTTCTCCTCTTCAAACACATTTGCGATTTGCTCCCCTAATTGCTTACCAACTAGACCTAAATGCACTTCTAAAATCTGTCCGATATTCATACGACTAGGCACACCTAGAGGATTAAGCACAATCTCAACCGGACGACCATCTTGAGTATAAGGCATATCCACTTCTGGAACGATATTAGAAACAATTCCTTTGTTTCCGTGTCGTCCCGCCATTTTATCACCAACTTTTAACTTGCGTTTTGTTGCAACATAAATCTTAACAAGCTTGATGACACCACTTGGTAAAATATCATCTTTTTCAATGATAGAAAGTTTCTCTTCGTGTTCTTCGCTTAAGCTTTTTTTCTGCTCTAAAAAGTTGCCTTTTAAAGAATCATATTTATTTTGAATCTCTTTTGAATAGCTTTTAATTAACATTCCCATAGCGAAACGATTGACATTTTCCAACTCACTTCTTGGAATTACCTCGCCTTTTTTATATTCCTTATCTCCTACTTTTGCATTGTTTGTTAATTTTTCTTTAGAAAGAATAGAGCTAATGCGTAAGGCTTCTTCCCTATCTAGCATTAAAAGTTTATCGTGATGTTCTAAATCCAAACGTGCCTTTTCTTCTTCATAGGCAACAATTGCTCTGCGGTCTTTATCATAGCCCTTCTTTGTAAAAATCTTGACATCTACCACTGTTCCCTCTAAACTTGGCGGACAATAAAGGGATTTATTGACTACGTGTCCCGCCTTTTCACCAAAAATTGCACGAAGTAATCGCTCTTCTGGTGTTGGCTTCACTTCCCCCTTAGGAGATGCTTTACCAACCAAAATCATTCCACCACTTACATAAGTGCCGATTTTTACGATTCCGCTTTCATCAAGGTGTGCAAGCTCTTCTTCGCGAATATTTGGAATATCTCTAGTGATTTCTTCCACTCCGTGCTTTAGCTCCCTTGCTTCAATCTCTTTTTCATAAATATGAATAGAAGTAAAAGCATCATTGCGAATCAACTTCTCACTCACTACAATCGCATCTTCAAAGTTGTATCCATTCCACGGCATAAAAGCTACACGAATATTTTTACCCAATGCTAACTCACCTTGGTCCATATTAGGACCATCTGCAATCACTTGACCCACTTCTACATTATCGCCTGCCTTAACGATTGGACGCTGAGAAAATGAAGTATTTTGATTTGTGCGTAGGTTTTTTTGCAAAGAATAATGGTCAATAAAAGCCCCATTTTCATCTTCACCTAATACATAGATATTCTTAGAATCTACTTTTTCTACGATTCCAGCACGTATTGCTTTAGTCGCTTCCCAAGAATCTCTTGCAACGATTTTTTCAATTCCTGTGCCAACAACAGGTGCGTCAGGATTCAGCAAAGGCACCGCTTGACGTTGCATATTAGAACCCATAAGCGCTCGGTTTGCATCATCGTGTTCTAAAAATGGAATCAAACTCGCGGCAACCCCGACAACCATTCTAGGACTTAAATCAATCAAATCCACTTTTTTAGATTCCATAAGCGCAATCTCACCATCTTTTCTTACTTCAATCAATTCTTCTTTAATCATTTGATTACTTGTTAATAAAGTGCTTGCGGGCGCAATCACTGCCCCTTCTTCTTGTGTAGCAGTCAAATAAACAATTTCATCAGTTACCTTACCATCAATGACTTTACGATAAGGTGCTTCAATGAATCCTAGTTCATTCACTTTTGCATAAGTAGAAAGCGTATTAATTAAACCGATATTTTGTCCCTCTGGTGTTTCAATTGGACAGATTCTCCCATAATGCGTTGGATGCACATCTCGCACTTCAAACCCTGCTCTTTCTTTTACTAAGCCTCCTTCACCTAAAGCAGAAAGTCTCCTTTTATGTGTTACTTCAGAAAGAGGATTCGTTTGGTCCATAAATTGTGAAAGTTGCCCACCTGTAAAAAACTCTAAAATTGTGCCAGTTATCATTTTAGAATTCACCAAATCATGAGGCATTAATTCTTCCAAACCTGTGCTAATAGTAGAGAGTTTATCACGAATCGCTTTTTGCATCTTTACTAATCCCGTATGGAGTTCATTTGCTAGAAGCTCACCAATAGCACGGATTCTACGATTCCCCAAATGGTCTCTATCGTCAATGCGTCCTTGTCCATTTTTAACGTGAATCAGATAACGCACGGTTTTAATAATATCTTCGTGCGTCAGAACCGTAACATAATCTGGGACACCAATATCCAATTTATGATTCATTTTCATACGCCCTACACGGGTTAAATCATATCGCTCTGGGTCAAAAAAGAGTTGTTGCACAAATTGCTTTGCTGCTTCTTTTGTAACCGGCTCACCCGGACGCATTACTTTATAGATGCGAATCGTTGCTAAGTCGTTTTCATTTTCAATCTTTTCAGTTTGTTTTAAAAGCTTTAGTGATTCTGCATCAGCAATAAAAGCATTAATCACAGACGCATCTACACCTACTGCCAAATCATTGGCAATTACAAAATCATTGATATTTAGCTCTGCAAGTTTTTTGAGCTTACTTTCGTCCATCAATGTCAGTGCGTCAAATAATACCTCCCCACTTTCTTTATGAATAATTGGCTCTGCTAAATAACGTTCCATTAAAATATCTATGGGATACTCAATCATATTTAGCTTTTCTTCTTTAAGTGTCTTTGCCTTTTTGGCTGTTAGACGCTTACCTGCTGCAATAATCAAATTTCCTTTAGAATCTTTAATATCAAATTCTACACGTCCTACAAACTCTTCTGGGTCAAAAGCAATCAGATATTTTCCCCCTTTAAATTTGATATTCAAAAGCGGGTAAAACATCTTTAAAATATCTTGACGTGAATAGCCCAATGCACGAAACAAGATGGTTACGGGCACTTTTCTGCGTTTATTGACGCGCACGAACAGAGCATCTTTTGCATCATATTCAAAATACAACCAAGAGCCTCTATCTGGAATAATCTGTCCTGTATAAACTAGCTTGTTAGAAGCGCTTGTAGATTCCTCTTCTTTAAAAATGACACCAGGGCTTCTGTGCAACTGATTAACAACTACACGCTCTACACCATTGATAATAAAGCTCGTTCTATCGGTCATTAATGGAATTTCACGCACAAAAATACTTTGTTCTTTAATATCCTTAATGCCTAACTTTTCACCTGTCTTTTCATCTCTCTCCCAAAGCACCAATCGGATTTTTATCTTCAAGGGAATTGAGTAAGTTAAACCTCTCTCCATAGCTTCTCTAACGGTGTAGCGGGGCTTACCATATTCACAACCTGCATATTCAAGGCTGATTCTATTTTGTGCATCGTGTATTGGAAAAATAGATTTAAAAACCTTTTCAATTCCAGATTCACCTCCATCTTGTGCCATCAAAAAAGTATCATAACTATTTCTTTGTAATTGGAGCAAATTTGGAACAGCAATGTTTTGAGGGATTTTAGTAAAATCAACTCTTAATCTATTTCCGGATTTTAAACTTACTGGCATATTTATTACCTCATATATAATTGTAGAATTTTGGAAGAAAAATGAAAGGGAGAAAAAATCTCCCTAAAATTATTTAATATCGACTTTAGCACCTGCTTCTTCAAATTTTGCTTTGATTGCATCTGCATCTTCTTTTTTAATACCCTCTTTAACGGTAAATGGAGTTTTCTCCACTGCATCTTTTGCTTCTTTTAAGCCAAGACCTGTTACCTCACGCACTACTTTGATGACATTAATCTTTTTATCACCACTATCGGTTAAGATAATATCAAATTCCGTTTTTTCTTCTACGGCTGCTGCACCACCTGCAGCTGCTGCACCTGCAACAACAGTTGGTGCTGCTGAAACACCAAACTTTTCTTCAAACGCTTTCACAAGCTCTGAAAGCTCCATAACAGAAAGATTCCCGATATACTCTAATACATCTTCTTTTGAAATTGCCATAATTTTCTCCTAAAATTTATTGTGTTTCTTTTTGTTTGCGTAAATTATCCAACCCTGTAACAAAGTAACGAGCAGGAGCAGTCCAAACGGACAACAACATACCAATAAGCTCTTCTTTAGAAGGTAATTTTGAAACAGCTTCAATATATTTTGCATCTACAATTTCACCCTCAAAATAGCCCGCTTTGATTACAAGCTTACCACCCACAGAATCTGAGAATTTACAAATTGTTTTAGCTAAAGAAATCTGGTCTTCGCCCCAAACAAAAATATTATTCTCTTTTAACTCTAAATCTTCAACTCCAAAATTTTTAAATGCGATAGAAGCAAGTGTATTTTTAATCACTTGGACTTTAATCTTTTGCTCTCTTGCATTGGCTCTTAAAGATTCTAATTGCTTAACGCTTAACCCTTTATAATCGCATACTGCAATAGCATTAGACGCCTTAAAATCAGTAGTAAGATTTTCAATTAGAGCAGTTTTTTCTACTTTTGTCATTTTAACCTCCTTTCAGACGAAAGACTTATATAGGGTAATTTTTAAGCATTTGCCCCCATAGTCATTAGCCTAAGATAAAAACAAGAATAAATTATTTCATATCCATTAATTCTTGAGCATCCAGCGTTACAGATGGACTCATTGTCAAAGATAATGTTGCATTTTTAATATATTTGCCTTTAGCACTTGCTGGTTTTTGTTTATTAATATTTTTTACTAATGCGATAATATTTTCCTCAAGTTTTTTTGCCTCAAAACTTGCTTTCCCAACAGGTGCATGCACAATACCTTTTTTATCCACACGATAATTAACTTGCCCACTTTTTGCATTGCTAACGGCTTTGGACACTTCTAATGTAACAGTGCCTGTTTTAGGGTTTGGCATTAAACCTTTTGGTCCTAAAATCCTACCTACTTTACCTACAAGCGCCATCATATCAGGTGTTGCAATCACTATATCAAAATTCAAATCTCCATTTTTGATTTGTTCTACTAAATCTTCATCGCCTACAATGTCTGCACCTGCCGCCTTTGCTTCATCTGCTTTGGCACCTTTTGCAAAAACTGCTACACGCACACTTTTACCTGTGCCATTAGGCAATACAACAGCTCCACGAATCATTTGGTCTGCGTGTCTTGGATCAACACCCAAACTTAATGCAACTTCAACCGTTTCATCAAACTTAGCTGATGCCAAAGATTTAACAGTTGCAGAAGCGGTTGTAATATCGTATATTTTTTTACAATCTACCTTATTGATGAGATTTTGCATTCTTTTTGTTAATTTTTTTGCCATATTTTATACTCCAACGCGTCTTTTTAATCTACAACTTCAATGCCCATACTACGAGCACTTCCTTCAACAATCTTAACTGCTGCCTCTTGTGTATTTGCATTTAAATCGTCCATTTTTGTTTTAACAATGTCTAAAACTTGAGCTTTTGTAAGCTTTCCTACTTTATTTTTTAGAGGATTGTCTGAACCTTTTTGGATTCCTGCCGCTTTTTTAATTAAATCAGTAACAGGGGGTTTTTTAGTAATAAATGTAAAACTTTTATCTTGATAAACCGTAATAATCACAGGAATGTTAAAGTTTCCCATATCCTTTGTTTTTTCATTAAATGCTTTGCAAAATTCCATAATATTGACACCACGTTGCCCTAATGCTGGACCTACAGGTGGCGATGGATTAGCTTTTCCAGCAGGGATTTGAAGCTTAAGTTCGCCAATAATTTTTTTTGCCATAACTTATCCTTGTTTTTAGTTATTAAACTATTTTTTCCACTTGTGAATAAAGTATTTCAATTGGAGTGCTACGACCAAAGATTGAAACATTCAATTTTAACTTTCTATGCTCCATATCATATTCTTCGACTGTGCCTGTAAAGTTCGCAAAAGGACCTTCAATAATTCGGACAACTTCTCCTGTTTCAAAAATAATTTTCGGTTTAGGGGCTGCGCGATTCTGCACTTTTTCAATAATATGATTAATATCCGCTTCACTTAAAGGTGTAGGTTTTTTTGCCTCGCCAATAAAACGACTAACTTTTGGTAAAGATTGAATGGTATGCCATAATGCAGTATCAAGATCAACTTTGATAAAAACATATCCCGGATAAAGACTTCTCTCACTAATTTTTTTCTTATTGTTTTTCACTTCAATAATATCTTCTGTGGGAACAACAATATCTGTGAGCCTCTCTTCTAGATGATGTTCTTTAACGAGATTTTCAATGCCACGCTTTACAGCTTGCTCACTACCAAAATATGTTTGAATTGCATACCAATACAACGCCATAAACAAATCCTAATAATTATAAAATACTTGAAACAAAACTACCAAGAATGAAATCAACTAATGCTAAAAATAGAGCAATGACTGTTACAACAACAATAACAGAAATAAAAGCATTTCTTACTTGTTCTTTTGTAGGAAAGATTACTTTAGATAGTTCTTCTTTAGATAGTCTATAATAACTAATTAGTTTTTTCATAACTTTGCTTGTCTCTCTTTATTCCAAAAATGGCAGGCCAGGAGGGACTCGAACCCCCAGCATTCGGTTTTGGAGACCGACGCTCTACCATTGGAGCTACTGACCTATAAATTTATTAAGTATGGGTGCTAAGGAAAATTCCCTTAGCTTTTTAATTTCACTTCTTTGTGAATGGTATGTTTATTTAGTCTTGGGCAGAACTTTTTAAGCTCCAGTTTTTCTGTCGTGGTTTTTGCATTTTTTACAGTGCTGTAATTAATGTCGCCGCATTCAGAGCATTTGAGTCCGATTTTTACACGATTACCTTTAGCCATAATTTAGCCTATTCAATGATTTTTGTAACAACACCTGCACCAACGGTTCTACCACCTTCACGAATTGCAAAACGTGTTCCATCTTCTAGTGCAATTGGATTGATTAATTCAACGGTAATTTTAATGTTATCCCCAGGCATTACCATTTCTACACCTTCTGGTAATGTAATTGAACCTGTAATGTCTGTTGTTCTAACATAGAATTGTGGTCTATAACCATTAAAGAATGGCGTATGCCTTCCACCTTCATCTTTAGATAAGACATAGATTTCACCTTCAAACTTTTTGTGTGGAGTGATAGATGACGGCTTACATAGAACCATACCTCTTTCAACCTCTTCTTTTTTGGTTCCTCTTAACAAGACACCAACATTATCTCCCGCTTCACCTTGGTCAAGCTCTTTTCTAAACATTTCAACACCTGTTACAGTTGTCTTTTGTGTTGGACGAATTCCTACAATTTCAATTTCATCACCAACTTTTACAATACCTCTTTCAATTCTTCCTGTAACAACTGTTCCACGACCTGCAATAGAGAAGACGTCTTCAATAGGCATCAAGAAAGTTTTATCTGTTTCGCGCACTGGAGTTGGAATATACTCATCTACTGCGTCCATAAGTTTCATAATTTTCTCACTCCATTCACCTAATGCACCAGATTTTGCTTCTTCTAATGCTTTAAGTGCTGAACCAGCGACGATAGGTGTATCATCACCTGGAAATTCATAACTTGATAAAAGCTCTCTAATTTCCATTTCTACTAATTCTAGTAACTCTTCATCATCTACCATATCTTGTTTATTCATAAACACTACAATGTAAGGAACACCAACTTGGCGAGACAAAAGAATATGCTCTCTTGTTTGTGGCATTGGACCATCTGCAGCAGAAACAACTAGAATCGCTCCGTCCATTTGCGCAGCACCTGTAATCATATTCTTAACATAATCCGCGTGTCCGGGGCAATCTACGTGTGCGTAGTGTCTTTTTTCTGTTTCATACTCAATATGTGAGGTTGCGATCGTAATACCACGCTCTTTTTCCTCTGGAGCATTGTCAATATTATCATAATCTTTCAATTCTGCTAGACCTTTTGTGGATAGAACAGCAGAAATTGCAGCACTTAAAGTTGTTTTGCCGTGGTCAACATGCCCAATTGTTCCGATATTTACATGGGGTTTAGACTTAACGTATTTTTCCTTAGCCATAAGCTTCTCCTAATAATTTTAAGTTAAATAGCGGTAATTCTACACTATTTTTACCAATTTTAAAATTAAGAATCGTAACATTTTCTACAATTCCATCGCAATCTTTGAAAAACTGGAGCCCATAAGCGGGATTGAACCGCCGGCCTCTTCCTTACCAAGGAAGTGCTCTGCCACTGAGCTATATGGGCATAACCAATAAAAATAAATAATAGTGTTTTGCTGATTAAATGAAGATTTCGTAGAATCAGCTCCCAGTATGGAGCGGGAAACGGGGCTCGAACCCGCGACCCTCAGCTTGGAAGGCTGATGCTCTAGCCAACTGAGCTACTCCCGCATGGCTATGGTGGTGAGACGTGGATTCGAACCACGGAAGTCATAAACAGCAGATTTACAGTCTGCCCTCGTTGGCCACTTGAGTATCTCACCCCAATTATTCAAAATATTAAAAACTGGTCAAACACTGAAAATTATATAAATTTTATGGAGCTGGCAAAGGGACTCGAACCCCCGGCCTGCTGCTTACAAGGCAGCTGCTCTACCAACTGAGCTACGCCAGCGTTTTACATAACATTTGCATTTTCATAAACGAAAACGAGACGAGATTTTACTACTTTTTATTTTAATTGTCAATACTTTAATGTTAATTTTATGTATAATTGCACCGCCTTGTTTTACAATGAAGCTATTTTTAAAAAAGGAGTTTCTAAATTTATGAAACACAACTACAAAAATCTTTATCCTAAAGGTTTTAGAAAGAAATATTTTTCACTCACGGCGATTTTAGCACTTAATAGCGCACTGCTTGCACAGAGTCAAAATATTGCATTGAATGAAAAATCTCAAGAGGTAGAATCTCAAAACCTTAAGCTTTCTATTACCCACGTAGAAGAGTTTGTAGAAAATGTGGATTTCAAAGAAGAATTTAGCGCAGAGGAGATTCAACAATCCAATGCTCAAAATATCTACAACTTCTTAAATCAACATTCTCTACTCAAAGTTACAACAAATTATGGCAATCCTTACACTGCAAATATTGATTTGCGCGGATTTGGACAAAATGCACATAAAAGTCTTACTATTATCGTAGATGGAATGCGTTTAAATAATATTGATTCTACACCTGTGTCTTTAAGCAATATTCCGCTAGATTCTATCCAAAAGATAGAAATTATCCGAGGTAAAGGCACGACAAAATACGGCAATGGTGCAGTAAGCGGAATTCTAAAAATCACTACAAATCGCAAAGGTGGAGGTGCGTTAAATCTAAATTATGCGAGTTATAATAGCCAAAATTCGCAGTTTTTTTCACGCTATGTAGGAGATACTTTGAACATTGGAGCATTTGGGCAATACCAACATAACAGGGGAGAGCAACTCATCACTCAAGGAAGCGAGGAAAAAAACGGCGGCTATAATAAAAATGGTGGAATCACAGCCTTTTACCATCCTAACGATTCCACCATTTTAAAGTCTAATCTCAACTATTCCAAATATGCTATTAAATATGCAAGTCCTCTAAGTAAAGCACAATTTGATAGCAATCCGACACAAGC
The DNA here is from genome assembly GCF_947367035.1 of uncultured Helicobacter sp. Classification (GTDB taxonomy): domain Bacteria; phylum Campylobacterota; class Campylobacteria; order Campylobacterales; family Helicobacteraceae; genus Helicobacter_D. The sequence continues at coordinate 49,072 of NZ_CANBCA010000004.1, read as the reverse complement.
ACCACTTCCAAATGCTTGGGGAGGAGATACTTTCACGCATCAACAGCGTTGGGATTTAGCTTATAATTTAGGCTTCACGCACTTTGGAGATTCTAGAATCATAACAGATGTTAATTTCGGAGGAATACGCAACAAGAGTGAGTTTATCAACTTCCAAAACCGATATGATGGCAAGGGAATCTTTGGAGATTTTAACTCTCAATTTAAAAACGATTCTTTGATGGTGGAAATTGGTGGAAAACTTAACACAAGCAAACGGCTCCAGAATCCCGACTTAAAAGCACAAGTAAATGAAATGCTCCTTTATCTTAATGGTGAAAAATATTTTGGGGATTCCACTTTAAATGGCGGAATCTCCGCGCAACGAGTAATTAGTAAAAACAACGAATCCAAACAAGAAAATCTTTTGGGTGGTGAGCTGGGATTTCATTATCCCTTAAGTGCGCAAACTTCGCTTTTTGCCTCTTATTCTCGTAGTTTCATAGTGCCTAATGTGGATTATATGTTTGATTTGCAGGGGCATATTAATAATTTCATAGATACAGCGACTTTTGATACTTATCAAATCGGCACAAAGAGTGTATTTGGAATCCACGAGCTAAGTGCGAATCTTTTTTGGATTGAAGGAAGTGATGAAGCCTACTTTGAGCCGATAACTTTTAGGAATCAAACCCTTGATAAAACGCATAGAATCGGAGGAGAAGCGAAATTCACTACGCATTTTAATGCGCAAGTGCATTCTAGTCTAAGTTATGCCTATGTTGATGCAATAATGCGTGGCAATGAGGGATATAAGGGCAATACGATTCCTGGTGTCTCTCAACACACTTTAGGTGCAGCTTTAAACTACACACCTATTACACAGCTCAATCTTGGAATCTCTTATAAATATGGTTCTAAAGCGTATGATTATAACGATTTTGATAATGTTTTACCCAAATCCCCCAATTACCAAAGCCTCAATTTAACCGCAAGTTATAAGCTCAAAGATTTTGAAATTTATGCCTATGTGCAAAATCTCACAGACCACAAAAATGCGATTGTCGTGAGTGAGGCATATTATCCTTATGAGTTTGAGCGGATTTTTGGTGGTGGGATTAAATACACTTGGTAAATCAATGATACATTTACGATTTTATCTCACTTACAAACTTCTAAACTCCTTTTTTTTGGGAGTTTCTTTAGGAACAATTTTTACAATCTATGCCCCATTAAGCCCTAAAACTTACTCACTTGGTGGAATCGCACTCGCATTTGGAGCGTTTATCTTGGCACTTTTTTATACCAAAATTTTAAACCTAAAGTCTTATAAAATGATTCTTTTGAGTTTAGAGATTCTACCTTTTTTATATCTTTTGGTGTATTTGCTTTTCCCTGACACCTTTTTGGGCTCTCTTGTGATTTATACACTTTATCAAGTGGGATTTATTTTTGGGGATTATTTAGGGCGCACAGAGACACTTGTTTTCTCTCGTAAAGTGATTCTGTCTTGGCTAGATAAATGCAAGCAAATAGGCTATCTTTTAGGACTTGGAATCGCATTTGTATTTTATGTAATTTTAGAGTTTTTTGGGATTTTGCAAAAAGAATCGCAAGTTTATTGGATACATTTTCTATTACTTTTGTTACAATTTATTATATTTTTAACCCTTTATTATTCTTTCAAATCCAGAGGATAGAAATGGAATCTCAAGATTTAAAAGCAACTTACCGCAAAATCTTTAAAGCAAAGCTGACTAAGATTTATGATTCTAACAAAACTTATATGCTAGATTACAAACTACAAAAAAATCTTAAAATTCAGCTAGATTCTATTTTACGATTCCATAAACTTCGCTCTAAACGTCCTATCAACTTACTTTTTTACTATCCACTCACCTTAGAATTTGATATAAGAAAAATTTTAAGATTCTATCGCAAACAAAAAGGAGTGGAGATTTTCTTGCCCCTAGTGCATCAAGAGAGTTTTAAAGCGGTAAAATATCGTTTGCCTCTAACAAAAAATACATTTGACATTTATGAACCCAGTGATTCTTTATTCTATATCAAAAGCTCTAAAATTGATTGCGCTCTTATTCCTGTGCTTGGTGTTGATAGAGCATTTAGGCGCATAGGTTTTGGCAAAGGAATGTATGATAGATTCTTTAGTGCAGATTCTAACAAACTTCCAAAAATTATTTTTATTTGTAGAAAATTTAATTTCACTACAAAAATCATTACTCAAGATTACGATATTAAAGGTGATTATTATCTCACTCCTTCAAAACTTATCAAAAGCACATTTTCTTTATCCAATCTATCCAAGAGAAAAGCACACAAATGCTTTTATAAAACAAAAAGTTTTAAAGTGATACAATAAGTTTAACAACAAAACACAAAATAAACAAATCAATTAAGTTTAGGTAAGCAAATCCAATAACTATAAAATTATCAAATTTTAAAAAATCTTTTAATAATTTTACTTGATTCTTTAATACTTTTGCTTCCTAAACCCCACTTAAGGACATTATTATGGTTATATGGGTAATTACAGGCTCTATTGCGTCTGCCTTAATTGCTGGAGGGGGTAGTTATCTCATCTCACGCAAACTCTCACGCGCAAAGTCTGAAGTGCTGCTAGAGCAAGCAAAGGCAAAGGCAAAGGCAATAGAATATGAGGCAGAAAAATTTTTGCAAGAATCCAAAATTAAAGCAAAAGATATTGAAATAGAAGCAAAGGAAAAATACGACAAAGAGGCTGCTAGAATCTTTAAAGAATATGAGTTGAATTTATTAAATTTTGAAAAAGACAAATTAAAAGAATCACAACGCATTGAAAAAGAGTTTTGCAAACTTGACCACGAAAAACAAATGTTAAGCAAAGAACGCAATGCCTTTTTTGAAGAACAAAATGCACTCAAAAACCTTAAAAAATCCTATCAGCAAAAGCTAGAGGAACTCACGCAGAATTTATCCAAAATCTCTTGTTTGACCAAAAGTGAAGCAAAAAAGATGCTACTAGAACACATCAAAGAGGAATCCGAGCAAGAATGTGCAAAAATCATTAGAGAACAAGAATTAAACGCAAAAGCAGAAGCAAAGGCAAAAGCAAATTATATCTTAGCCATAGCCACTTCGCGCTTTGCAGGGGAGTTTGCCGCAGAACGACTAATTCATACCATCATCTTGCCAAGCGATGATTTAAAAGCGCGTATTATTGGCAAAGAGGGGCGAAATATCAAATGTCTAGAAATGATTTGCGGAGTGGATATAATCATTGATGATACACCCAATGTGATTATCGTAAGCTCTCATAATCTCTATCGGCGTGCAATTGCAGTAGAAACAATTAATCGCTTAGTAGAGGATGGGCGGATTCAACCTGCACGGATTGAAGAAATTTACCAAAAATGCCTTGAAGACTTTGAGGAAAGCGTTTATCAAGAGGGTGAGCGCGTAGTGCTAGATTTGGGTTTAAATGGAATCCACCCGGACATTAAGCGACTAATTGGTAAATTACGTTATCGTGCAAGTTATGGGCAAAACGCTCTCACTCATAGCCTAGAAGTGGCAAATCTTGCTGGCATTATTGCAGCAGAGCTTGGAGGAGATTGTATGCTTGCCACACGTGCAGGGTTATTACACGATATTGGTAAAGCCCGCACACACGAATTTAAAGGCACGCACGTAGAGCTAGGCGCAGAAGTCGCAAAACGATACAACGAACACCCCGTGGTATTAAATACAATCCTCTCACACCACGGAAATGAGGAGATTAAAAGCGTTGAGGCTGCTGCAGTGTGTGCGGCTGACGCACTCTCTGCAGCACGTCCGGGTGCAAGACGCGAAGTGTTAGAAAACTACTTAAGACGTGTCAGCGAGATAGAAAAAATCGCTACTTCTAAAATGGGTGTTTTACACGCTTATGCCATTAATGCTGGGCGAGAAGTGCGCGTAATCGTGAAATCAGAGGATATAAGTGATGATGAATCCTATCTACTTGCTAAAGAAATCGCCAAAGAAGTGGAATCGCAAGTGCAATATCCCGGTGAAGTCAAAGTCAGCGTAATCCGAGAAACTAGAGCTTATGCAGTGGCAGGGTAAAAATTGAAAAAAATTATTACCTTTTTCGTCTATCTGTTTGTGAGATTTTATTTATCCAAATACCCAATCCACAAACTTCCTCAACCTACCAAACTGCAAAACATAAAACATATCCTCTTATTTTCAAACACCGCTTTAGGCGATACAATGATGAGCACACCTGCAATAGTGCAAACAAGACGAGCTTTTCCAAGCGCAAAAATCACTCTTTTTATCTCTAAAACCATCTATCCGCTTTTTCAAAACTACGAATATGTTGATGATTTCTTAGTTTATCAAGGAGGATACAAAAGTTTTATTAGCGACATATTAAAAATGCGACGTTTAAAGCCTGATTTGGTATTAATGTTTCACAGCAATGGTCCTATGGATATTCCATCGGCTATTTTAAGTGGGGCAAAATATATTTTAAAGACTTCAAGGAATAACGATAAGGAGCAATTACTCTCTACGAAACTGCCATTGTATGCGCATTTTATTCCAGCGAGATTGCAGAGCCTTTCATACATTACCCTTGAAAATTATGACAATATCCAAATGAAACTCCCAGCCAAATATCACGCATTTAGCGTAAATATGAGGGGGGGGGATATAGGATTCCAAATGCGCACTAGCAAAGAACGCAGAGAATGGGGAATAGAAAATTTCGCCAAGTTAGCCACGATGATTTTAGAATCTCACGCGACAGCAACAATATTTTTATCAGGAACATTATCAGAAAGGGAATATTCCGACCAAATTTACTCATTCATTCCAAAAGATTTGCATAAAAGAATCCATAATCATTGCGGAAAATACAGCCTTGATGAACTTCCCTATTTTTTAAAAAGTCTCCATTGTTTTATTACAGGCGATACAGGTCCTATGCATTTGTGCGGTGCGCTTGGGATTCCAAGTATTGCCTTATTTCTAGGCGGTGCTTCTCCTGCAGGAAGTGGAATCTTGCAGGATAGAGAAATCCACATAGAAATCCAACAAGAATCCCCCGAGTTTATTACTCCTCATCAAATTTTTGAATCGTTGGAAACATTAATAAAAAAATTAAGCATAAATGAGAATAAAAAATACAAAATCTTAAAAACTACATCAAAGAATATGGAGCAGAAAATATTTTCTTAAATTAGATTTAGTCAAATATCTTTACCTCTAATAAATGCACATAAATGTCGGAAAAATTGTGTAGGATGTCGCCAATAAATTCTTATTGGATTTTCTTTACACTTATCTTGCCAACATTTAAAATAATATTCTACATACTCCGCCCTTACAATATATAATGGCTCTTCAGCTCTAAACCCTTTTCCTTCAAATAAGTAGGTTTTGCTTTTATGGACAAATAATAATAGATTCTGTCTATACCAAAAGCCTATTTTTTCATTATTCCAAATTTTTTTACGCAAAATATCAAAGCATACATAATCCAATTTTGCAAACAAATCTGCCCAATATTTTGGTGGCTGTTCATTAATATGTTCTGTTCCCCCTTGATGAGGAATCGCTGCAGAAAACAATACAATATCTGAAAACATTGTCAAGAGTTTAATAAAATTTTCTGCATATTGCTTTTCTAAATGTTCTGCAACTTCTAAACTTTCTGCTAAATCAAATGGCTTCTTATCAGATTCTGGTATATTTTGCATTACATTCCTAAAAATATCATCAGCATCCGCTGTCAAATCTGCTTGCTTATAATAATCTTTAGCAATATAAAATAAACTCTCTTCTACACCATTACCATCAATACCAAAATATTTTAAATTTGGTTTAGCATCAGTCCAAGCCTTAAGCCAAGTCCCAACACCACAGCCAACATCTATAATACTCTCTATATCAGTAAATAAGCCCCCCCCCCCGCTCATATAAGAGATTACCTCTTTAGCTGAATTGTAACTTTCTTGCATTTGAGAACGATAAAAATCCTCATCATAACTATTGTTGCCCATTCTCGCTCCTATTTTTAAAATAAAAATTATTTTATTAATGCTATAATACCGAAAAATAAGGATTTTTAAAATATGTCCAATACGATTCATAGCTTTTGGTATAGTAAAAATACAAACAAAAATGCTATTACTACAATGGAAGTTTTATGTATTGCCTCTTATCTCTCTTGCAATCATTCTTTTGTGCTTTATACTTATACTCCACAAGATGCGTCTATGTTGCACCTCAAAGAAAAGCTAAAATACCATAAGAATTTTTCTAATTTTTTTATTAAAGATGCGAACGAAATACTTACGCAAGATAAAATATTTTTTGATGATAGAGGCAATGTTGGAATCGCGGCTTTTAGTGATTATTTTAGATACCATATTCTCTATAAAATGGGTGGGTGGTGGGTGGATACTGACACAATTTGTGTCCAAAACCTAGAATCGCTAGCCACACCATTTGTTTTTGCAAGTGAGAGAAATAAAGAGGGTTCTTCTATAATTACAACTTGTGTCATAAAAGCCCCCAAAGATTCTCCTATGTTATTAGAGATAATTTCAGAAGCACAAAAAACTATTATCAATAAAAACAATAGAAGCAAAATAAAATTAAAAAATATTCTAAAGTTTAATTTCACAAATAAAGTGCAATGGGGCATCATTGGTCCAAAATTTTTAGATAATTTTATTAAACAACACGAGGAATTAAGGGCTTTTGTTGCATCTCCACATTATTTTTGCGATATTAATTATTTTGATGTTAAAAACTTCATTATTCCGCAACCACAAATCAATATAAATACTAATATATATATATATCATCTTTGGAATGCAAAATGGTTTGACTTACAACTTGACAAAAATGCTACTTATCCAAATAGTATTTATCAATATTTCAAAGAAAAATACTTGCTACAATAAAAAATGTCAAAACCTCGTTGCATAATCATTAATCACATTGGCAATTCTATTGATAAATACTTTCCTTTAGAGCAATACGATATCATTTGCTTAGTTGCTAGAGACATTGAAGTAGTAAAAGCCAAATATGGAAATCATTGCAAACATTATCTATCTTTTACGACAAGGCAAGGTTTTGAGAACAACTACAAAAACAATTATAATTTAACCTATGCACACATAGAAAAATATAGGGCAACTCAATTAAAAATTGAACACGGACTACAAAGACAATTCACAGATATGGGAATTATCCAGCAAAAATATTTTATTGCTCTTTCCTATTGGCTAGAAATTTTTGAATCTCACGCAATAGACGCTTGTTTTTTAGTAGGGCAAAATCACTCAATGCCTTATGATTGCATTCCTGTTGATATTGGAATTTCCAAAAATATTCCTACTTTTAATATCAATAATCCTTTAGGATATGGCAACACTTCTATTACACAAGTTATACTACTTAACTCAAAAGATTTTATTAAACTCAACAATAGCCCAACGCATCATCACATATATGCTTTTATAGATGGGTTACAAGAATATTATCAAAAAAACTTATTCAAAAGAAAAAAAATTGGTTTTTCAAATCCATATAAATTCTTTTTTAAAAGCCAAGTCCGAACTTTTCCGTATTTGATTACTAATCTTTTCAGGTCTCCTTACAAAAAATACAAAAGGGCTTTTGTTAAACAGCCATTACTAGAGAAGCACGAGATATTTGCGGCTAGTCTATATGTAAAAGATCTTAAAAGACTATACGACAAAATATCTCTCCAACCTTCAGAAGAAAACTATATTTACTATTCGCTACATCAAGAGCCAGAAGCTAGCATTATGGCGACAACAACTTTAAATTCACAACTCTCAATTATTCAATGGTTATCTGAATGCTTACCAAAAGGCTGGAAACTATATATCAAAGAACATCCGAGTCAATTTTTTTGTTACGATAGATATGATTATTTTTTGAAAAATATTCACGAGTTTAGAAGTCCAAAGTCTTATCAACAAATACTCTCACTCCCAAATACCACTTTAATAGATATTAATACCCCAAGCAACACATTAATAAAAAATGCAAAAGCCGTGGCTTCAATCTGTGGCTCTGCTTTATTAGAAGCAGTTGCATTGCACAAAAAACCCATTATAATATTTGGAGAAAATGTATTGTTTTTAGAATTATTGAAAGAATCCTTTAAAATTACTTCCAAAGATTCACTTCAAGAAGCAATAACAAAAATTGAGGGGGGGGGGGCAACTCCTATTTATTCAGATTTTAGCGAGATAGTCTCAAACTTTACTCTCTTAAGCAGCGACACTGCTTATAATGAAAAAATGAAAGATGTAATTCAAAATTTAATTAGGAGCAAAAATGCAAACTAAATTCTATATTATTCTCCCTATTTATAATGTAGAATCCTATTTGACTCAATGTCTAGATTCCGTCTTAAATCAAACCTATTCCAACTTTGAAGCAATTTTAGTTAATGACGGCAGCACAGATTCTAGTGGAAAAATCGCACAAGAATATACAAGTAAAGATACAAGATTTACGCTCATTTCGCAAGAGAATCACGGACTATCCGAAGCAAGAAATTTAGGGCTAAAGGCGGCTAAACAAAAATGGCAAGGGCTAGGAGATAACTCTTATGTTTTGTTTTTGGATTCTGATGATTATTGGGAGAAAGATGCGTTGCAAACCTTTGTCAATATCATCTCTCTAAATTCAATAGATGTTATAATGAGCGATTCTATCTTTAAAGTAAATCTGAATCAACAAAAAACCTTAGTAGAGAATTATTATTTAAGAGATAAATCTATTTGGGAAACTATTGTCCCACCTCCTTATTTGATAGAAGCTTTAGGAAAGAGAAATTTACATACAATTCAAAACTTTGTTTTTAAGGCAAATTTTATCTTTACCTCCAAAGCAATATTTATACCAAACATTATACACGAAGACAATCCTTATCTACTAGAAATAATTCCAAAGTCTCAAACCATCTATATAAACTCTAAACCTTTTTATAATTATCGTATAGGAATCCCTTCAATAACCAATCAACCAATATCATTTGCCTATATAAAGAAAAAAATAACTAGTTATTATACAATCATTCAGCATTACAATAATCTCTTAACTTGCTATGATTCCCCCATTATTCAAAACCATATCAAAGAGCAAATATCTGTATTTCTTATGTTGATTATGGAGTGGATAAAAATTTTTGGCTATTCTAAGGATTTAGGAATCTCTAAAGAAAATCTGTTGCCTTATGCTCATTTTTTGAGTATAAAAAGGAGATTTTCTATCTACTTTCCTAGACTTTATGGATTCCCAAAGAGAATGAAACGATATTTAAAATCTAAATTTACAAGGAAATAAATGCGTATTCTCTGCATTACCGATAAAACCTACAACGAGGAAGAAACATCTATAAAAGGTGTCTTTGAAAAATATCTTTTAGAATATGCAGAGGTGCATTGCGTCTATTTTACCAAGGATTCCAAAGCATACAAGCCTTGCTTTGAAAATAATCGTTTTATCTTGCCCTATTCTACGAAGCACAGAAAATTTATCCAAAATTTTATGAATCTTGGAGGAAATTTACTAGACTATAACTTCATCATCGTGCGCAACTTTTATGGAATCGCAAAACAAATTTTACCTTTCCACAAACAAGTGATTTTTTGGGAAACTTTTCCGCACGATTACCGCCGACTTTATGAAGCTAAGAGAGATAAAAAGGCGATATGGCGCAAAACCATAGAATATAAAATCAAGTTTTTTTTACATAATAAAATCCTCAATAAATGTCTTGCTTATGTTGGCTCTACTTTGCATTTTAAATCTCTCCACAAGTTAAATATTCCAATCTTTTCACTACCAAATGGGATTGACTTTGAGCTTTTAAACGATGAAGCCATTATGCGCAACATTACTTCTATAAACCAACCCTTAAAGTTAATTTACATCGGCGCAATAGATGAAAACAGAGAATTAGCAAAGATAATAGAGGCGATTTCCAAAGTAAAAGGAGAGTTTAGTTTGGATATTTTTAGTGGTAGCTCCAATCAAGAAGTAGAAAAAATCCGACAAATCACCATTAAAGATACGAGAATCTCTCTACACCCACCCTTGCCTTTTAGCAGTCTTGTGACAAGGTTAAGCACTTATGATGTTGGATTAGGTATTATCCCCAACACACCTCTTTATAGTGTCTCCTCTCCGATTAAAGCAATGGAATATGCAGGTAATGGTGTGATTCCACTCTTAAACGATTTACCCGAATATTTGCGCCTCTTTGATAAATACACTGCGTTTTTTACGCAAAATAACCTTAATGCCATCACACAAAGCCTAGAAAAAATTTTAAATACGCCCAAAGAACATTTATTAGATAAAAAACAAGCGACTTTCAAAAATGCACAAAAAAGAATGGATTACAAAATAATCACTAAAAATTTCTACGATTTTCTACTCTCCTTGCAATCTAGCAATCCACATACAAATCAAATTTCAGGGGATTAAATGATAATTATTGCTTTTAAAAGATACTTGGCAAAATTCCTTTGCGCCTTTATTCCTATCAAGCCTTTGCGCCAAAGCTTACGCAAAAAGATAGAAAATCGCTGTATTACAATCACAAGAGATAAGATAGATTCTTTTATCCCTAAACCTATTCACAATCTAATCCATTCCTTTAATAACGAGGATTTCCTAGCCCTTAACTTTGCCAAAGAGCAAGGTTTAGAAATACAAGAGAGGATTAAAATTACAAATGATTCTAAAACTTCTAAGCCTTATGTTGTAGAATCACAAAAAGCCTTAAACTAAAGGTATTGCTTGGCACTTCTGCGGGGGGGGGGGCAATTTATAGAAACAAACCCAAACAATCCTTGCACACATTTTGGATTCTTTAACTTTGATAAAAACTCTAGCAATCCTAAATCCCCTTTAAACCCTTGGGCTTATATACGTGTGAAAAATGAGGCAAGAACTCTAAGGGCAAGTTTGGATTCTATTTTACCTGCAATCCAAAGAGGTGTGATTGGATATAATGATTGCGATGATGGAAGTGAGGAGATTATCTTAGAATTTTGCAAATCCTATCCTAGTTTTATTCCTGCAAAATATCCTTATAATGTGCAAATCCATAATCCAACAAAAGAGGAAAACAAGCTTTATAATTATTATAATTTCGTTCTCTCTTTTATTCCTAAAGGTGAATGGTTTATTAAGATTGATGTGGATCATCTCTATGACGCAAAGAATCTTTATAAGAGTTTTTATTTGCCTAGAAATAAATGGGATGTTTTAGCACTCTCACGTATAGATTTCTTTGTAAAAGACAATCAAATTTATGTAGCAAATACCCACACAAGAGGAATTTACCAAAGAGCTGGAGACCAAAAAATGTTACGAAGTGGGAGAATGAAATTTTTTGAAAGAATCGTTACGCAAAACAAAAATTTTGGGAAATTTCATCATAGTTTTATTATAAACAACCCTACACAAGAACAAAAATCTCTTATGTCAAAAGGCTACGATTCTTATGAGGGAAATTTCTCTTCGCCCTATGAGAAAGTTTTTCGCTCTGAATTTTGCAACTATCATTTTCCCAATGTCAAGCATAGGAGGCAATTAGCAAATCCAAATGGAATTCTGCTTAAAGACTTTTTATCAAGCAAAGATGAAGCAATAGGGATAGAAATAGACCCTCAAATGTTAGAGGAGCAATATATTCTGCAACTTTATCAGAGGTTTGATCTTGAGAGATAGAATCTCAATAAATCCTATACATCACCCGAATCCTAATCTTTGTTTTCACGCTTGGATAAGGATAATCTTTATAGGCAATTTTAATCGTGTGAATGCTATTTTCATCTAGCAGTCTAAAGCCACTTGGTGTTAGGAGTTTCAAGTCGGATATATCTCCATTGGGATATAAATAAAATTCTACAATATTATCCCCTTGTTGTCCCATTCTACCCGCAACAGACGGATATTTTAAATACCTTTGTGTAATGCGTCCGATTCCACTGAGATTATCCTTTATAAATCGCTTCTGCTCTGCATCAAGCGAACCAAACTCTTCACCATAAAGGTCTTTTACCTCTTGATTAGACATATCTTTGCCAAAATCATAGATAGAGGGGGAATCTAGCGCACCTACACTCCTTTGTGGTTGTGGCTTGGAGAGACTCTGTGCTAACGCATTATTAACAGAGGGCTTTGGGGGTTTATTTTGCTTAGGTGGTGCAGGTTTTGGCTGCTTGGGCTTTGGCTGAACTTGTGATTTGCTGTCCTGCTTTTGTGGAGGATTTGGAGGCGTTGGTTTTGAAATTTGGGATTCTACATTTTCTCTCTTTTGATTCTCGCCACCTTGTGAGAATCTAAAATGCTTCAAACTCACACGCTCACCCTCTTTTACCCCCATTTGTTGAGGACGATAAAAATCATCAACGCGCAATTCCCACAACAAGAGTGCAAACAAAAGAAAATGAATGGCTAAAGATAAAAAAAGCGCAAGAAAGCTATTTCGCTTCACTGGGTATCTCTTGCTCTAATAGTTCCTTAAATTCTTGCGCTCCACTCTCTAACAATTCTACATTATAAGAATCTAATAGTGTTGCATCATTAGGACTTAAAACCACTAAATATCGCCTATTATACGCTTCAAATATCACTAGCTTACTATTGAATCCTAATGTCGTAACAGACTGCACTTGCACAACACTTTGCAAATCCCCTTTATCAAATAATGCTCCCAATACATTGGCTTTAGAGGATTTGATTTGAGGAGCATTCAAGCGATTTTTCACATACCACAAAAACAGCAAAAGCCCGACTAAAATTAGAATCACACCGAAGTATTGCAGCATATTCACACTCTCCAGGGGTGATTTCCCTGTTTCAAAAGGAAACTTTAAAGATTCAGAATCAGGCTTCATTCCCTGTAATAAAGGTTTAGTTGTATTATTTTCACTTATTGTGCTATTTGCACTTAAGATTGTACAAAAGAAACATAATCCGCACAAAAGTGCCAAAACCACTTTCATACCGTGCTAATACTCTCTCTAGTCAAGTAATAAATAATGGCATTAGAATCTAAGATTTCATTGACACGAATGGCTAAGTTTTTTTCATAGACCATTACTTCGCCTTTGCCGATAATGCGTCCATTAATATAAATCTCTACACTCTCACCTGCAGGTTTTTGCAAGTCAATAATAGAACCCTTTTCAAAACGCAAAATGTCTAACAAAGGTATTTTTGTAGCGCCCAAATCGGATTTGAAAATCACTCCCATATCCAAAAGCCCGCTATAATTATTCATAACTCCGTCTAAATATCGCGCCAAATCCTCTTGTTTGGGTGCTTGAATTTTAGCTAGTGTAAATTCATCTGCTGACATAATCTTCCTTTATCTATGCAAAAATAGCGAGCATAAAGCGCCCTCAAGCGTGAAATTTAAATGATTGTATTGTTTATCTTGAAATTCTCCATAGCCAAATACGCGTGGAGTTTTGATGTTAAAGCTTTTTCCTTCTTTGATTGCAAGCACTTTACTAAGCCCAATCGTCAAGTTCGCTAATTCTTGCGAGAGGTCTTGCAGACTTAAATCATCTTTTGCATTTTCCCCAAATAACCCAAAGGATAAAACATTTAAAAACTCTTTAGAGCTCACAAAAGTAACCGTCCCTTTTGTATCATCGTCAAAAATAAGATCGATACTAGAGAGATAACCACACAAAAGTTTATTATTACAAGGCGCGGGTGTTTTCTCAAGCGTATCCTGCATAGCTTGAATAAATGCCTTTTCAATGATTCCTTTCATACAAATGACCTTAAATTGAAACCTAGTTTAAAAATTAATAAAAATGATTATAGCCAAATTTTATTTAGCTTTGCTGTAAATTGTAGGGATTTGTTAAAGTATTTTGTCGTGAAATTGATATATAGATAGCCTCAAAATGCTCTAAATTATAGCCATTTGGGATTCGCAGTGAAACTCACAAGTAACCAAATTTTATAACTTGGAATCTCTAAAGATTGTTCAATTTTGTTACGAATAATGTCCATTTCCCTGATACTTATCTGTGCATTTGCATCGGTTGTTAGGAAATTCACTTCAATCATAAAGAATCTTCCACTTTTGGCTACGTGTGTATCATAATCTTCAAATCCATATTCCATACTTAAAACCTCCATTACTTCCGTGATTTTATCATCTAGCTCTTTTGGTGCGACCATCATCAAATCCTTTAAATTTGAAACGAATATCCTTAAAGGCGTCAATGCCAAAAACACACACAATAGCACAAGTAAAATGGGGTCAATATAGCGTGTCAAAGATTTACTCTGCTCTGCATCAAACAAAATAATCACTCCAAAAGCAATCAACGCCCCTAGATACAAGACACAATCAATTTTCCATTCCGCATTATCTACCCCAATTAATTCAGAATCAAGATGTCTTGAAAAATAACCTGTAAAGCTGAAGAGAATAAAGCACAAGATAAAAGCACAAATTGTGTAAATCATTGCGCCATTGATTTGCAAAGTATAACCCCCACTTAAAATATCCTCAATCCCGCCAATAAACGCATAAACACACACGATAATCAAAATCAAACTTTTAAACAGATTTACCATTGGTTCAAAGCGCACATAACCATATTGAAACACATCATCATCTTCGCGATAAACAAAGCGCGAAGTAATCACGCTTAATAGACCCAAACCCACAGAAACTAATGCGATGATTCCGTCAAAAACGATTGCGGAACTTTTAAAGCTCAATCCAAAACCAATCCCCAAAATAGCCAAAAGTAGCGCACTATACATTGAAACTTTTAAAACAAACTGCTCACACCGATTGTTTGCCCTCAAGGGCTGTGCCGCTTGTAAAGGTTGGGAGGAATTTTGGCGGACTTTTCTACCATAATTACTCGTTGGGATTTTAAATTTCATCACTTAACCTAAATATAAATTTATCAAGATTATAACGCATTTTTAGAGATTTCATTACAAATCCCTAAAAGCAAGATTCCAAACAAGACACCCACACCATATATTGTGGTTTGCCCCTCCGTCATTACAAGGAATGAAATGATGGGGCAATCCATAACACAAAATCTCGCAATGACAAACAGATTTTTAAAAGAAATTTCGCTACAATATCGTTTTTAAACTTCACAATAAGGAACAATAATGCTAAAAGTCTCTACACTTTTATCTGCTTCAGTTTTGTTGCTCACATTTGGTGCATTTACCGGTTGTGGGTCTAATTCTAAAGATTCTGCGGAATCTAGTGCGACAAATGCTTCAAGTGAAAGCTTGGCAGTCTTTGCCAAAGAGCAAGGCAAGATAGACATTGCAGGAGGCACTGCGCATATCCCAGTAATGAAAAAGGCGGCAGAAGCAATTATGTCGTTTAACCCTAAAATCACCATTAGCATTACAGGGGGTGGCACAGGTGCTGGAATCACAAAAGTTGGCGAGGGCTTAGTTCAGATTGGTAATACTGGACGCGCACTAAAACCCCAAGAAATTGAAAAATATCAGTTGGTTTCTTTTCCTTTTGCAGTAGATGGGGTTGCCATTGCGGTGCATAAAGAAAATCCCCTCTCTAATCTCACCAAAGAGCAAGTAAGCCAAATTTTCAGCGGGGAAGTCAAAAATTGGAATGAACTAGGAGGCAATGAGGGTGTAATTAACCTCTATGTGCGTGAAGATGGGAGCGGCACACGCGATACTTTTGAATCCAAAGGTTTAAACGAAGGCATAGAGATTCCACAAACTGCAAATGTCGTTAGCTCCAATGGTGCGATGAAAATTGCTCTTGCACAAGATAAAAATGCGATTGGCTATGTCGGAATCGGGCATTTAGACACAAGCATTAAAGGCATCGCATTTGAAAATGTTGAACCTACCCAAGAAAAGACAAAAGAAGGTTCTTATCAAATCAGCCGCCTTCTCTATATGAATACAAAAGGTGAACCACAAGGACTAACCAAGCTTTTTGTGGATTATATTTATTCTAGTGATGGCGCAAAGTTTATTGAACAATCCGGCTATATCCCGCTTCCAAAATGAAACTTGTCGCAATATTTGCGACAATCATAGCATTAAGCGGAATCTGCCTACTTTTTCTCGTGATTGGTGGGTTTGGACTGCAAACACTTGCTTCCAATCCTAGCTTGACACTTCACTTTAGTTGGAATCCCAAAGCCAATGAATTTGGGGTTTTGACAATGTTTGTTAATTCACTGATTCTAAGCTTTAGCACATTGCTTGTTGCATTCCCTTGTAGTCTAGCTATCGTCTGCGTTCTCATCTTGCCAATGAAATCCAAAGCAACCAAGCTTTTGCGGAGCATTTTAAGCTTTCTTGTGCGTTTTATGGGTTCTATTCCCACCGTGCTTTACGCCTTTGGTGCATTGTTTTTACTCGTTCCACTCTTAAGGGAGGCTTTTAACGGAAGTGGGAGAAATCTGTTAGCCTGTATTTGCGTCTTGAGTCTCGTGATTCTACCCACAATGGTTTTACTTTTAGAATCTGGACTTAAAAAACCTTTTTTAAATCAGCATTTAAATGCTCTCTCACTTGGATTGCGCGACTTTGAAACTTTTTATTTTATCGTGATTCCAAAGGCTAAAGGCGTGCTTATAGGTGCATTTTTACTAGGCTTTGGAAGAGCCTTTGGTGATACGATGATTGCGCTAATGCTCTCCTCTAATGCCTTGAATTTTGCCACTTCACTTTTTGACCCTTTGCGCGTTTTGAGTGCGCATATCGCGCTTATCACCGCGAATGAGAGTATCGGAGAGGCGTATAATGCACTTTTTGTTTCTGGATTTTTGCTGATTGTTTCCAATGCGCTTTTAGCCCTTTTTGCACGTGGCATTTTGCATAAATCCAACTCACTTTAGGATTCCACAATGAAACGCAAAATCGCAAATGTCCTTTATCTTTTAAGCTTCTTAAGTTCCACTTGCATTGTCTTGGTCGTTTGCTCTCTTTTGTTTTGGGTATTTTGGCGTGGAATCTCTGTGCTAGATTTACAACTCTTTTTTGGCAATACTGCACCTCTTAGCGCGATTTTGGGTAAAGTAGCAGTGTTTAATGGAATCTTTCCTGCAATTCTTGGGACTTTATGGCTTGTGATTTTAAGCCTCTTATTTGCGATTATTCCTGGAATTGGCTGTGGAATCTATCTTGCCTATTATGCCAATGCTTTTGAAAAGTGGTTTTTAAACACAATGGTAGATATTCTTGCAGGGATTCCATCGGTGATTATGGGGCTATTTGGATTCTTAAGCATTTTGTGGCTTAAAAATCACTTGCTACCAGAGGCAAACAGCTGCCTACTCCTTGCAGCTTGTTGTCTTGCTTTGCTTGTTTTGCCTACACTCATTGCTACAACCAAAGAAGCCCTTTTATCTGTGCCGCAAGACTTAATGCTCAATGCTTTGGGCTTAGGTTTGCCTAAAGGCAAGATTCTGTGGTATTTTTTGCTCCCTGAAGCAAGAAATGGAATCCTAAGCGGTGCAATCTTAGCGCTTGGTAGAGTAGCAGAAGACACCGCTGTGGTGATGTTTGTCGGTGCAGTGGCAAATGCAGGATTGCCCAATGGGCTTTTAGGCAAATTTGAATCCTTGTCGTTTTATATCTATTACAACTCCCAAAACTATCAGACACAAGGAGAGCTACAAAACGCAATGGGAGCAAGCCTAGTGCTACTTTTCCTATGCGGATTTTTGTTGCTTCTAGGTGGAATCTTAAAAGGAATTGCAAAAAGGAACTCTAATGATTCTTGAAATGAAAAATTTAGGTGTGCGCTTTGGGGAGAAGCAGATTTTCTCTAACCTCAACTTGCAAATCAAACCTTATGGAATTTTTACGCTTTTAGGTGCTTCAGGTTGCGGTAAAAGCACTTTTTTACGCTGCATTAATCGGCTTTGTGAAGAAATGGGTGGGGAGATTATGGGCGAAATTTTACTAGATTTGGATTCTACTTCTATGCAAAACATTCAGAGGATTCCACTAGAGATTTTGCGCAAAAATGTCGGTATGCTTTTTCAAACACCCCAACCTTTTAATCTAAGTATTGAAAAAAACTTGAGTTTGCCCCTCTCCTTATTGACAAACCTAGATAAACACACAATTCAAGCTAAGATTTGCGAATCTTTGCAACAAGTAGGTCTTTGGAATAATCTGAAAAATCGTTTGCGAGAAAATGCTTTGCGACTTTCTGGGGGGGAACAACAAAGACTACTTTTAGCTAGAGTCCTAAGCCTAGAGCCAAAAATCTTGCTTTTAGATGAACCCACAAGTGCGCTAGATTTATATTCTCAAAATATCATTGAAGAATTATTGATTGAAATTGCTCACACGCATACCTTAATAATGGTTTCACATAATATTGACCAAGCATTAAGAATCGCGGATTCTCTAGCGGTAATGCAAACACAAAAAGGAAATAGCAACTTCTTAAAAGTTCCCAAAGATAAAGCAGCACTAGAAACTGCTTTGAAAATATAAAATTATTTAGAAAATGGTATAGAAACAAAATTTTTGAACTTTATTAAATTTTTAAAATATTTTTGGCATAATTCCAATCTTTCAAAAAACTTAAATATTCAATTCTAAAAGGAGGTTAGGTATATGGATTTTTTCAGAAACCTTAAACTGCAAACTAAGCTTAATAGCGTAATTGCCATAATTTTTATTGTTGGTATCATTATTTTAAGTTTAATTGTTACAAATCGCGTCAGTGAAAATATGCAACGCAATGCAAAAGACATTGTTGAGAAGTCCTCTCAAAGTTATGCCGACCACATCAAGGGAATTTCAGAAGAATTAATTACCATCACGCGGGGGAGTTCTTCAATCCTCAATCACATTTTTGAAACTGCTGAAATTAGAGATTTAAGCTTTCAGAGGATTTATAATGTTATAGAGGGAGTTTTTGATAGTTCCTCTAATGCAAATTATGGATTTCTCTATCTCAAAAACGCCCCTGCTCACTTCAGAGAGAATCCTTTACACATTACTCCAAGTGGTGAGTTTTTTATGATGCTTTATGACGAAGACACTTCCAAAGTGGGGGGGATTACCTCTAAACAAGCAAGAGACACTTTTCCACAACTCGCAAGCGTTCAAGATGCACTACGAGAGGGTAAATATGGTAGCAATCGGGTATTTTTTGGTAAAACAAGAAAATTCCAAATCGGCGAAGATGATTTTATTGGAACAGGGCTAGTTATGCCCCTATTTGATAATAGAAAACAAATTATAGGTGCAATAGGCTTTATCTTCAATTCTGAAACAATAGCAACATATCTAAATGACCCAGACCAAAGCGTATTTGAGCAAGATATAAGACTACTCCTAGATAATGATGGGCTAATTATTTCATCTCCAGATTCCAATCAACTCTTAAAACAAATTCAAGATGTGAATCCTACTCCCGGTGCGCAAAGCCTCATTAACGCAATCAAAAATCATCAAGATGGCATCTACGACTACACAGACACTCACGGCAATTCCAGCTTTGCAAGTTTAGAAAACTTCTCTGTTGCAGATAATGAAGCAAGTTTTGCCGTAGTAACAACTGCACCCAAAAATTCCGTATTAGCCCCTCTTTATCACTTGCAATACACGATTGGCATTGCTTCATTAATCTTTATTGTTGTAGCAATGGGATTAATCTATTGGTATATTAAAGTCAATTTGGGGAATCGTCTGCCTATGTTGGTAAAAACTCTTGTTGCTTTCTTCCGATTCATCAACCACGAAAGCAAGGAGACTCAATTCATCAAAATCAATGCGAATGATGAGTTAGGAATTATGGGCAAACTTATCAATGACAACATTAAGAGAACACAAGATTCTTTAAGAATTGACGAAGAAGCAATTGAGCAATCTGCTCAAACCGCTAAAGCCATTGAAAATGGAGATTTAACGGCAAGAATCGTCAAGCAACCTGCCAATCCGCAATTAGTAGAGCTTAAAAATGTGCTAAATAATATGTTAGATGTTTTACAAAACAAAGTGGGAAGTGATATGAATGAAATCCATCGTGTCTTTGAATCCTATAAAACCCTTGATTTTACAACAGAAGTAAAAGATGCAAAAGGTAGTGTAGAAATCACAACAAATACTTTAGGAGAGGAAATCCGCCAAATGCTAACGGCTAGTGCAGGGTTCGCACAAAATCTCTCTGCACAATCTTCCGAGCTAGAGAAATTTATGACTAGACTAACCGAAGGCTCACAAACTCAAGCAAGCTCTCTCCAACAATCTGCTGCAGCCGTAGAAGAGATTAACCAATCTATGGAAAATGTTAGCAACAAGACAAGTGATGCAACAAGACAAGCTGAAGATATTAAAGGAATCGTAGGCGTGATTAAAGACATTGCAGACCAAACCAATCTTTTAGCCCTTAATGCAGCCATTGAAGCAGCAAGAGCAGGAGAACACGGAAGAGGATTCGCCGTTGTCGCCGATGAAGTGCGCAAACTCGCAGAACGCACAGGAAAATCACTTGGCGAAATTGAAGCAAATGTGAATGTGCTAGTGCAAAATGTAAGCGAAATGAGTGAATCCATTAAAGAGCAAAGTTTAGGGATTTCACAAATCAATGAAGCGATTGTCCAACTAGAGACCGTTACAAATGAAAATGTTGAAGTCGCCAATATGACGAATGATATAACCAAAAATGTTAATGATATTGCACAAAATATCTTAAATGATGTGCATAAAAAGAAATTTTAATCCTCTTAAATAGAATCAATCACACCCGTGATTCTACGATTCTATTTCGTTATTTTAACCCAAAATAAACTAGCAAATTCTAGCCCCTTGTCCTTGCGAGAAAATTGCAAGATTTTCGTGGCAATGCAAACTTGCTACTTCGTTTTACTTGTAAGAATAAATCCCAAATGACTCATTATTGGCTATAATTGCAAAATTTAAACTTCAAGGCAAAGAATGGAATATGATGTTATCGTAGTGGGCGGGGGACACGCAGGAATTGAATCTAGCTTAATTGCTGCAAAAATGGGTTGTAAAACTTTGCTGATTACTATGCTAGTAGAGCAAATCGGTGCAGCAAGCTGCAATCCAGCCATTGGCGGACTTGGGAAAGGGCATTTAGTCAAAGAAATTGACGCGCTTGGTGGTATGATGGGCTACCTTGCGGATAAAAGTGGCATACAATTCCGCACTCTTAATGCCTCTAAAGGTCCAGCGGTGCGTGGAACGCGTGCGCAAATTGATATGGATAGATATAAAATCCTTGCACGAGACATTTGCTACCGCACCCAAAACCTAGAAGTAACCCAACAACTTGTGGAATCTCTTGTGTTAAATGAAAACAAAAATGCAGTGATTGGACTAAAAACCTCTATTGGCAAAACTTATTATACAAAAAAGATTATTTTAACCACCGGGACATTTTTACGAGGCAAAATCCACATTGGAGAGAGTACTTCTGGCAATGGACGAGCAGGAGAGCCTCCTGCATCTGCTTTAGGAGAAGATTTGCGCTCACTTGGGCTTGAAGTTGGACGATTAAAAACCGGCACTTGTGCAAGGATTAAAGCAAGTAGCATTTGCTTTGATAACCTAGAAAAACATTGCGGGGATACTCCTACACCCTTTTTTAGCCAAAAAACAAAAAAAGAGCTAGGGAATGGCACATTTAATCCTATACAACTTCCCTGCTATGTAACCTATACCAATGCTAAAACTCACGCAATCATTCGCTCAAACTTTCATCGTGCGCCACTTTTTACAGGGCAAATTGAAGGAATAGGTCCGCGCTATTGCCCAAGCATTGAAGATAAAGTGCATCGTTTTGGCGATAAAGAGAGGCATCAACTTTTCTTAGAACCCCAAACCCTAGAGGCAAATGAATACTATATCAATGGTTTAACTAGCTCATTGCCTTTTGATGTGCAAGAGGAGATGATTCATAGCATTGAGGGCTTAGAAAATGCTGAAATTGTGCGCTATGGCTATGCGATTGAATACGATTATATCAATCCCACAGAGCTGAAACATACGCTTGAGACTAAAAAACTCAAGAATCTTTATTGTGCAGGACAAATTAATGGCACAACAGGTTATGAAGAAGCAGGAGCACAAGGGATTCTTGCAGGGATTAATGCCGCACTTAGCGCACAAAACAAAAAAGAAATTACTTTAAAGCGTAATGAGGCTTACATCGGCGTCTTAGTAGATGATTTGGTAACCAAAGGCACAAAGGAACCCTATCGTATGTTTAGCTCACGTGCGGAATACCGCTTACTTTTGCGTGAGGGAAATGCTAGGTTTAGACTTGGGGAACTTGCACACAAGTTAGGATTAATGGACGATTCAGATTTCACAGAACTTATGCGGGATAAAAAGCATATACAAGAGGGACTAGAATGGCTCAATCAAACTCCCATCACACCTACATCGGGGGTTTTAAGATTCTTAGATTCTATTGCAGAAGAAAAAATCAGTGATAAAACAACTTGGAGTGTCATTGTGAGCAGACGCAGTTTTGATTTACAAAAACTCCTTAAAATCTGCGAAATTGTAGAATCCCCATTTACACACTACTCCACACGCTCACTTGAAGAGATTTTGATAGAAGCAAAATACGCAAACTACATTCAAAAACAGCAAAACCTCATCAACAATATGGACAAAATGCTAAATATTACAATCCCTCAAGATTTCATATTTGATGGGATTTCAGGTTTAAGCTTAGAAGTGATTGAAAAGTTAAAGAAATTCAATCCTAAAAGCCTCTTTGAAGCAAGTGAGATTAGTGGGATAACCCCTGCTAGCTTAGAAGTCTTGCAGCTTTATATCCACTTACATAACAAAAAAGGATAGCTTGATGTGCTTTTGCCCTAAAGCAAACTCTATTCTGCACTTCAGAAGACTTTAAGTAAGTTATTAAAGAGGGGAGATATAATAAAGGCTTTGATTTTGACTTAAAGGATTCGCAATGCAAACAAATCACACAACACAACAACCCGAAATAGATTTAAACAAAATATATGGAGAAGCTCAAAATATCTATCAAGAGATGACAAAAGAAAAACCAAACCTTAACCTCTTCATCATCGGTGCTACGGGGGTAGGCAAAAGCACTCTTATCAATGCTATTTTTGGTAAAAAGATAGCAAAAGCAGGAAGCGGGACGCCCATTACACAAGAGATTCAAGAATACAAAATCAAAGATAAATTTTCCATTTTTGACTCTAAAGGCTTAGAAAGAAAAGATTATGAAAAAACCTTAAAAAACATTAAAAACTTCTTAGAAACAAGGAATGAGCAAGGAATCAATGCACAAATCCACATTGCCCTACTCTGTATCCAAGAATCCACAAGGCGCATAGAAGAGAGCGAAAAGGAAATGCTTAAAATTTTGCAAGAACATAGGATTCCAACGATTGTAGTTATTACCAAAGCTCAGCAAGATAAAGATGAAAATGGAGAAAAATTCTCTGAAATCGTTGCAAGAGAGCTTAAGATAGATGATGCACATTTGCAAAGAATTTGGGCTTTAGCAGTTGAAGATGATGAGGGATACATTAAGCCACTTAAGGGAATTAATGAGATGATAGACAAAGTTTATGCGCTTTTAGGTGAGGGTAGAAAAGAAGCGTTTGCAAGACATCAAACATACGATAAAGACAAGAAAAAACAATCTGCCCAATCCCTGCTTTCCAAATATACAGCCGCGGCAGCCACAATGGCTGCTACACCCATTCCTTTTTCAGACTTTGCACTTCTTGCTCCTACACAAATGGCAATGATAGGACACATTAGTAGTGTCTATGATATAGAGCTAACTAAAGAAAATCTTGCAAAGATAGTCGGAGCATTCACTGCAGTTGCTGGAGTGGGATATGCAGTAAAAATCGCTGTTGGTAGCCTCATTAAGCTCATTCCTGCCGTTGGCACTCTTGCGGGAGGCACATTGAATGCCACAATGGCTGCTACGACAACCGGTCTTATGGGCAAGGCTTGGATTGCTTATTTGGATTCTAATTTTGACAATCTTACAGATTCAATTAACCATCTCAATCAATCCAAATTAGAAGAAAACTACAAAAATTTAAAAGAAGTAAAAGAAAAGAATGAGGTTGTAATTTAACCCTGTTTCATTAATCACAACGACACTTTGTAAGATTCCATTGAGATTTACTTATTTTTATTTTAGTTTTAAAGAGAATGCGTTAAAATCGCACATTTAAACTCTATTTTAGGTTGCTTTTATGAAACAATTTAATTTTAAAAAAATTTTTTATGTGCTTATGGCAAGTGCGTTGCTACTTGTAAGTTTTCAAAACACAGCATTTGCAGAAGATGAGTCACGACTAGATGCTTATAACAAGCTGCGCAAAGTGATTGGAACGGTTGAAAAATACTATGTAGATGAGCTAAGTCTGAATGAAATCGTAGATAAAGCGATTGACGGACTTTTAACAAACCTTGACGCACATTCTGCTTATTTAGATGAAAAGAAATTTGAAGATTTAAAAATCCAAACTGATGGACAATTCGGAGGAGTTGGAATCACGATTGCTCTAAAAGAGGGTGCATTGACTATTATTGCCCCCATTGAAGGCACACCGGGCGATAAAGCAGGTTTAAAAAGTGGAGATATTATCTTAAAGATTAATGAAGAAAGCACTTTAAATATGAGCATTGATGAAGCGGTTAATAGAATGCGTGGCAAACCTAACACAAAGGTTCAATTAACTATTGTGCGTAAAAATGAACCAAAACCGCTTCTCTTTGACATTATGCGGGATAATATCAAAGTAGAATCTGTCTATGCCAAGGGGATTGAAGACACTAATTATGTCTATTTACGCGTAACTTCCTTTGATAAAAATGTCAGTAAGCACGTAGAAGAGGAGCTAAAAAAGTTCAAAACCATAGAGGGAATTGTGTTAGATTTACGCAACAATCCGGGCGGATTGTTAAACCAAGCCGTAGAATTAAGTGATTTATTTATCAAAGAAGGGATTATTGTCTCTCAAAAAGGGAGAATCAAAGATGAAAATATTGTTTATAATGCAACAAGTCGCACACCTTATGCTGCGATTCCCCTTGTCGTATTAGTCAATAATGGTAGCGCAAGTGCAAGTGAAATTGTCGCTGGTGCGATTCAAGATAGCAAACGTGGTGTTTTAGTAGGTGAGGGAACATTTGGCAAAGGCAGCGTGCAAGTGATTCTCCCAACAGAGAAAAAAGAAGCTTTAAGGCTCACAATTGCGCGCTATTACCTGCCAAGTGGGCGCACGATTCAAGCCGTAGGTGTAACACCAGATATTGAAGTCTCTCCTGGCATTGTGCCAGATGAAAATATCGGCTTTAGTATCAAAGAAGCAGATTTACAAAAACATTTAGAAGGGGAATTAGCAAAAGTTGAATCCAATAAAGACAAAAAAACAAAAGATTCCAAAAATACTATTACGCATAAACAAGTGTTACAAGATATTCAGCTAAAAAGCGCCATTGATGTGCTAAAAATCTTTAAAGTTCTATAAAAGGAGTGAAAATGCAAGTAGAGCAAAAAGAGATGATTTATGAGGGGAAAGGCAAAAAGCTCTATAAAACAAGTGATGAAAACTTGGTTATTTCACAATTCAAAGACGATTTAACCGCTTTTAATGCTGAAAAAAGAGGGAGTGAGCAGGGCAAAGGGATTCTAAACTGCAAAATCTCAACCGAAATCTTTAAATTATTAGAAAAAAATGGCATTAAAACACATTATATAGAAACAATAGGCGAAGATTTAATGCTTTGTAAATTGGTTCGCATTATTCCTATTGAAGTCGTTGTGCGCAATGTTGCAACGGGCTCACTTAGCAAACGTCTAGGAATCAAAGAGGGGGAATCTCTACCTTTCACACTTGTGGAATTTTATTACAAAGATGATGCACTTGGCGACCCTTTGATAAATGACGAACACGCTCTTATTCTCCAATGTGTCCAATCCGTTGAAGCACTAGATAAATTGCGTAAAATTGGACGAAAAGTCAATGAAGTTTTAAGAGAATTTTTTGACAAAAAAAATCTTATTTTGGTAGATTTTAAACTAGAGTTTGGGATAGATAAAAATGGGGTGATTCTGCTTGCCGATGAAATTACTCCGGATTCTTGTAGATTTTGGGATAAAAATACCAAAGAAAAATTAGATAAAGACCGCTTCAGACAAGATTTAGGCAATATTAAAATGGCTTATGAAGAGATTTTAAAAAGAATTTTAAGCTAGGAAATATGATGAAAGTAGAAGTCATTGTAAAATTAAAAGAAGGGGTTTTAGACCCACAAGGCAAAGCAATCCACCACGCTTTAGAATCACTAGGCTATCAAGGGATAGAGAATGTAAATGTGGGCAAGATAATCACACTTGAAGTTTCAGGAGAGGACAAAATCCAGCTTCAAAAAGAAGTGGAATCTATGTGTGATACCCTATTAGCCAACACTGTGATTGAAGATTACTCTATAAAGATATAACAATGGTTGCGATTCTACAATTTTTAGGAACAAACTGCGAATACGATGTAGAATATGCTTTCTCACTCCTGCACATACCCACTCAAATTGTATGGCATAAAGAAACTGCTTTACCACAAGAGACAAAGTTAGTCATCATTCCCGGAGGATTTAGCTATGGGGATTATTTACGCAGTGGAGCAATTGCACAATTCTCTCCTATTATGAAAGCGGTGATAGAGTTTGCCAATGCAGGCGGATATGTGCTTGGAATCTGCAATGGATTCCAAATCTTGCTTGAGAGTGGATTGCTACCAGGAGCAATGAAGCGCAACAAAAATCTGCATTTTATCTCCAAAGATTCTGATTTAAAAATTATCTCCAACGCTAATGTATTTTTAAGCAAATTTCAACCCAATGCAATTGCTAAGATTCCCATTGCACACGCCGATGGAAATTACTATATTGATGAAGCAGGCTTAAAGGAATTAAAAGCCAACGACCAAATTTTATTAGAATATGTCCATAATCCCAATGGCTCCGTAGGCAACATTGCGGGGATTTGCAATAAACATAAAAATGTTTTTGGACTAATGCCACACCCCGAACGTGCAATAGAAAAATTACTTGGAGGGGAGATTGGCTTAAAGATGTTAGAAGGATTTGCAGAAATTTTATGAAAATTTTCACAAGATTAGCATTTATTCTAGGGCTATGTATCTATGGAATCGCACAGAATACAGATTCAGAATCTCCAAAGGATACCTATGCAGGCGAAACAAGAATGTTTCCACGAAATACCTTTGAAGAGGCAAATCAAAATTCTAACCCACAACAAGCTCCAACAAATACTACTTTGGAACAGAAATTGCCCAATGCAATAATTGAAGAAAACCTGCAAGAAGAATCTACCACAGAAAAATCTACTCTAGTCCCTTTTGAGGACAATTCAACCTTTCCTTTGATACCGCAACAACAGCAAGATTCCCCTGCGGCACAAAATATCCTAGAATCTCAAGAATTAGACCCAAATTTGCAACCAACACTAGATAAGAATTACTCCCTTAATCCAAGTGTCAAAAATGTCTATTTAGAACTACTAAATCCGCCTTTAGATATTCTATATGTCCATCAAATTATTTCTTTAGATTTGAAACTTCTTGTGTTATCAGATTATTCCACAATTAAAACAGAATTTATTTTTGAAAATGCCGTCCAAGAGGGGAGTGTAGAAATTTTAAATAAAGAGCAAAATTGGAATCTTAATGCAGAGGATTCTAGCTTAAGAAATACTTTTTATCTTAAGATTAAACAACCAAACTATATAATTCCTCAAATTAAAGTCAGTGTGAATACGAGTGAGGGGGAAGCAAGTGAAAGCACACAAAACCTTAGTGGAAGAGCGATTAAATTAGAGCGTAAAGGCAATTTTTCACAAGTCTTAGCACAAGACTTAAAAATCTTGGATACCAAAATTACAAACTATGATACGCGTCATAACCTAGCAGTTTTTCAACTCCAAAGCACAATGGGAAATTTATTTGATTTCCATTTAGAAGCCTATCCCCAACAAGGGATTGAAAGCAAAAGTGGTGATTATAAACAAGCCGAAGCCTTTTATTATGCCATTGTCCCAAAAGATTTAAATACGATTCGTTTTGACTACTTCAATTTGACCACTTCCAAATATACGGAATTACAAGTAGAAAATATTGCACTTGAGGAACGTGTCAGCACCCAAAGTGATATTAAACCTAAAAACAACTACCAATTTTTTAAAATTACTTCAATGATTTTCTTGGTTCTTTTGTTCTTTGGCTTATATTTATACAAAAGAAAATTGATTTTTATTCTATTTGGTGTGCTTGCACTTGGAATGTTACTTTATTTTTTAACCCTTAAAACCTCAGCAACACTAAAAGCCAATGTTTCTCTTAGAATCCAACCGACTTTTAATTCTACTATTATCCTAACAACACAAGAGCCAATGCAAGTTGAGATTCTAGCACAGCGAAGCAATTATTATAAAGTTCTCCTGCAAGATGAACGCATAGGGTGGGTAAAACGTGATGATCTCCAAAATTAGAGCTTTAAGTGGTGTGCTTTATACACTCCTTGTGATTCCTTTTGCAATTCTTTTGATGTATTGGCTTAAAAAGTCTCAACGCAAAGTCAGACAAATAACCGCCAAAACTTTTATTACGCTCTTTGGAGTTCAAGCCAAAGTTGAAGGAGAATTAGACCCAAATGCACAGATTTTGGTGATGAATCATCAAAGCTTTATGGACGTCATTTATTTAGAAGCTATGCACCCCAATAATCTCTGCTGGATTGCCAAAAAAGAGCTTGGCAAACCCTTTTTATATGGACACGCACTAAAAGCCCCTAAAATGATTCTGATTAATCGTGAGAGTAAAAAAGAGATTGTCTTTTTGCTAAAAGAAGCAAAAGATAGATTAGAACACCAACGCACTTTGTGTATCTTCCCAGAAGGCACGCGTAGCAAAGGAGAGGAAAAACTCTTGCCTTTTAAAAACGGAGCAAAACTCTTAATTGAACATTTTAATCTTAAGGTTCAGCCTATTATCCTCTGTGGCACGCGCCAATGCCTTGATATTGGGGCATTAAGATTCAACAATACTCCTTTTAAACTCAAATATCTACCTGCTTTTACCCCGCAAGGAGAGCAATGGTTTGAAGAGTTAAAAGAACAAATGCAAGCAGAATATTCTAAAATGTATTTGGAATCCAAAGGTTAAAAATGCACGGAAAAATCGTTCGTTATTTAAGTAGCAATGGCAAAGGCGCGGTAATTAATTTATCTAGAAAACTTTTTGAATTTACAAAAGAAACTTGGCACGATAAAAAGGTTATCCCAGCGGTTGATATGTTTGTAGAATTTCGCTGTAATGAAGCAGGACAAATCACAGACTGCAAGGCTTCTAAATTTCAAGACTTTGGCAGCAACTCTATGATTTCGGAATCTGAATTTTGGCATCACGAAACCGATGAACAATTAGAGACGCTTCTAAGTAACAAACGCGACCTCACGATTCAAAAAATCTACAAAGCAACGAATTATCAAAATCTCAAAACGATTCCTGTGGATATAAAACCTATGGAATCCCTCAAGAAATACTTTCAACAAGAATTTTCAGCCATTGCATTTTTAAATGATTTATATCTACCAAAAGACAAAAATTTATATGATTACACGCATTTAAAGCGATTTAGTGCTAAGACATTAGACAACCTGCTTTATAGCGATAAAACAATTCCAAAAGATGATTTTATTGAAGAGCTTGGTATTATGACACGTTTGGAATCTGCCTATTCCGACCTTATACGCTACCAAAAGGTAAATATTGATAATGTCTTTAAAGAAAACTTTTTATTGCAACAATGCCACTATCAAGCTTTAATTGTAGCGATTAATAATGCAAAAGACACAATTAATTTATGTCAAAAGCGTATTAATGCACTTAAAAGCGATACGCTTTTGCTTGAGCGCAGAATCCAAGCTAAAGTAGATTTAGAAAAAAACTCCCAAAAACTCCAAAAGGTGCAATCAGAATTAAAGAAAATGATAGAAAGTGAGAGACATAACAGCAATCTTTGCAAACAACTCTTGCAGTTAAAAACAAAATTTGAAGAACATTATCTCAAAGTCTTTACAGATCTTTATCAAAAAACCCACGAAAGAATTTATAAAAAAATCAAAAGTGGTTTAGATATTTGTATTACGATTTTAAATGATAAAATTTACCATAAAATCTTAAAATCTGTGTCACTACAAAAAAACTTCTTTAAAAATGCCGAGAATGACCGAGTGCCTACAATATTCTATTTCATTGAACAATATTTAGAACACTTAAATAAAGACCGATTAAATGAACTAGACGCTCGTCTTTATCACTATATTAATAAAATCAGAAAAAAATATAGAAAACATTTTCTTATTGTAACCACTGATGAGCAAGAATCTACCAATCTCAAACTCAAGATTCTACTTGAAAATGAACTTTATTCTGTCAAAACCGCCTATAAACGCACCCTTTATTTCTCACTCATTAATGAAATCGCCTTTGAGAAAATTTACATTGATAGTGCGCACATTTGGGAAAATCCAGAAACTTTAATCCAAGAAGCAAAAGCCTTTAAAACCAATGCAAATACTCCTTTTGAAATCCTTTCAAAAAATGTTTCAGGGAATCGCTTTGGTTTTTTAGAATGATATAGCTTGTTTTAATGCTATAATCATAAATCAATTTAACCAAAAGTAAAAAAATGACCAAAACAACAAAACAACAAAAATCTTCCGCTAAGGCACAAAGGCACAAAGAGCAAGACCCTCAAAACCTTGATAATTTCAATGCGACAAAGAAGCAAAAAGGAACGAATGGATTTGAATCTTTTGGATTCAAAAAAAATATTTTAAGAGGAATCAAAGAAGCAGGTTTTAGCGAACCTAGCCCGATTCAACAAGAAGCAATTCCTATCATTTTAAATGGATTAGATGTTATTGCTCAAGCACAGACAGGCACAGGAAAAACAGCGGCTTTTGGCTTACCTTTAATCAACAATTTAAAGCACAATGGCGAAATTGAAGTCTTAGTCATTACCCCCACACGAGAACTTGCTATGCAAATAGGCGATGAAATCTTTAAACTAGGCAAATATAGCAAGGTTAGAACCGTTTCTCTCTTTGGCGGGCAACCGATTCGCCGACAACTTGAGCTATTACAAAAATGTCCCCAAATCGTTATAGCAACGCCCGGTCGCCTACTAGATCATTTAAGAAATGACCGAATCAAAAACTTTTTCCCAAGTGTGGTTGTGCTAGATGAATCTGATGAAATGCTAGATATGGGATTCTTAGATGATATAGAAGAAATTTTTACCTATCTTTCTAATAAGCGTCAAACTCTATTATTTTCCGCTACAATGCCAACCCCTATTAAACATTTAGCTCAAAAGATTCTTGATAATCCAAAACTTATCAAAGTAACGCCAGAAAATGCAACCAATCAAGATATAACGCAACGTTATTACATTATTAATGAGAGTGAGCGTGAAGATGCTATTGTGCGTTTAATTGATAGCGAAATGCCAAGCAAAGCCATTATTTTTACGCGAATGAAAAAAGAAGCGGATATTTTATCAGAACGCTTACTTGCTCGCGGATACAAAGCAGGGGCATTGCACGGCGATATGGAACAAAGAGAACGCTTAAAATCTATGAATACTTTTAAGGATTCTAATATTAATATCCTTGTCGCTACGGATATTGCTGCGCGTGGATTAGATATTAGTGGAGTGAGCCACGTCTTTAACTTTCATATTCCACTAAACCCAGAATCCTATGTGCATCGCATCGGGCGCACTGGTAGAGCAGGTAAAAAAGGTATAGCCATTACACTTGCAACTCCTTTGGAGTTTAAAGAAATCCGAAGAATCAAGGAAAATACAAAAGCAAGCATTGATCTTTATGAAATCCCAAATATTCAAGATACGATGGATAAACAAGATTCTAATTTGCTAGATAAAATCCTAAAACACTCTATCACAGATGATGCCTTACGTGTTTATGAGCAAATCCGCTCTCATACCGATATTACACAATTAGTATGTAAATTGCTTTCTATCGTGCTACAGGATTCTAAAGTTTTAGGACCAAACAAAATTGGGCTCAATAAAAATGACTTAAAGAATCTGCAAATGCAACTAGACAATAATGGGCAGAAAAAACTAATAAGCAATGAAAAAAACAATAAAAATCGTAACCCATCACGGAATCACTCAAAGCGCCAAAAAGATTCCCCTAAAGAAAAAAATTGGAATCCTCAAAACAAGCAATCAACCAAAAAGCCTCAAAGCAAAAGTTCCAATCCGCGTAAAAAAACCACTAGACCTAAAAATTATGGCAGGAAACAACAATGAAATTTCAGCCCTATCCTTTTGAAAAGCTCAACACTCTCATTGGTGGAATCCAAACAAATGGCAAATGCATCTCTTTAACGATTGGCGAACCACAATTTAATACACCAGAATTTATTTGCAAAGCCTTGTGCGAAAATGCAAATTTTCTCAACAAATATCCCAAAACTGCGGGTGAAGAATGTCTTAAAGATTCTATGATTGACTTTGTAAAGCGGCGATTTAATGTGGCATTAAACCCTAATGAGTTGATTCCAACTTTTGGCACACGCGAAGTATTATTTAATTTTCCACAATTTTACCTTTTTGACAAAACTTCTCCAACCCTAGCACACCCCAATCCTTTTTACCAAATCTACGAGGGTGCTGCGATTGCCTCAAGAACAAAAACTATTTATATGAATCTTGATTTTCAAAATGACTTTAAACCACAGCTCACTAAAGAACAAATGCAAGCTTGCGACTTGGTTATTCTCAATTCTCCTAACAATCCAACAGGTGCTACTTTAAGCCTTGAGGAATTAAAGCATTGGGTGGAATGCGCACTAGAATTTGACTTTTTGCTTCTAAATGATGAATGTTATAGTGAAATTTATAGCGACCTTAAGCCACATTCTATTTTAGAAGCAAGTGTAGCCGTAGGGAATAAAAACTTTAAAAATATCTTGGCTCTTAATTCTATCTCCAAACGCTCTAGTGCGCCAAGTTTGCGCAGTGGATTTATTGCTGGGGATTCTACCCTTTTGAAACTTTATGCACAATACCGCACTTATGTAGGTTGCGCCTCTCCTTTACCTCTACAATTTGCAGCTACACTTGCTTGGAGCGAAGAGACACATACAGAGCATTCACGCAGACAATATGCCAAAAACTTACAATTAGCCAAAGAAATTTTAGGAGCTAAGATTCCAAATTTACGCATTCCAAGTGAGACTTTTTATGTATGGTTGCCTGTAACAAATGATTTGGAATGGACAAAAAATGTCCTTAAAAATGAAAATATTTTGGTTCTACCGGGTAGCTTTCTCTCAAGAGAAGAACAGGGAAAAAATCCTGGGGATAATTTCGTGCGACTTGCTCTAGTTTATGAAGAATCTATTATTAAAGAAGTTCTTTTAAGGTTGCAAAAGTGGCTTTAAAAACTAAAAAAATCCATTTTATTGGTATTGGAGGTATTGGAATCTCTGCACTTGCTAAATTTTTGCTTGCGCAAGGTGCGGAAGTGAGTGGTTCGGATATTGCAGAGGGTTGTGTTACAAAAGAATTAAAACAAATGGGAATCAAAGTGAGCATTCCACACACCAAAGAAGCTATCTGTGGGCAAGACTTAGTTATCCACTCTGCCATTATTAAACCAGACAATATTGAAGTGCAAGAAGCGCACCAACAAAGAATTCCTGTGCTTTCTCGTAAAGAATCTCTTAAGATGATTTTAGGAGATAAAGAAGTCTTCGCCGTTGCAGGCGCACACGGCAAAAGCACAACAACTGCGATTCTAAGTGCGATTCTAAAAGACGCTAGTGCTCTTATTGGTGCAGAAAGCAAAGAGTTTCATTCCAACACACGCGCCCTAAAAAGTAAGCGCGTAGTATTTGAAGCTGATGAATCAGATAAAAGCTTCTTGGAATGCAATCCTAGCTGTGCTATTGTTACTAATGCGGAACCAGAGCATATGGAAACCTATGCCCACGACCTAGCACAATTTCATAAAGCCTATGAAGATTTTTTAAAGTCTGCTAAAAGTTGCGTCATCAATGCAGAAGATTCATTTTTAAAATCTCTAGGCGATTTGGGAAATATTTGCATTAGATTCTACCCTAGCAAAGATTTAAGAGAAATTACTTATTTGGTAGAAAATGGTATTCCCAAAACCCAATTTCGCCTTGTGTGTGGAAATAAGGATTATGGCAAATTTAATGTGTATGGATTAGGGGAACATATCGCACTTGATGCTGCGCTTGCGATTCTTGCAGCTGCACAAATTTTACCTTTAGAAGAAATTACAAAAAATATCCAAAACTATCGTGGAATCAAAAAAAGATTTGACATTTTAACGCACGACAAATGTATGATTATTGATGATTATGCGCACCACCCCACCGAAATTGCTGCAACTTTAAAATCTCTCAAAAAATACCAAGAACTCACCCATATTAAGCCTCTTACAGCAATTTGGCAGCCACATAAATATTCACGCGTTGCAGACAATTTGCAAGGGTTTGTAGAATGTTTTGAGGGTGTGGATAGATTAGTCATTCTACCCGTGTATGCAGTAGGGGAGAGTGAAATCCCGATAGACTTTAAAAAACTTTTCGCTAGATACCAGCCTATTTTTGCAGACTCTATTGTGCGTCAAAATAATACACTCCTACTTATCCAAGAGGGTAAAACGATAGATTGCTTAGATAATGGAATCCTTGTTGGGTTTAATGCTGGTAATCTGACTTACGCGCTAAGAGGTGGAATCTGATGGTGCGCTTTTGGGTTCTTTTTATTTTAATCCTTGCACTTTTGGCATTTTTAGCACAAATTCTCTCCAAATTTAACATTATTAACCGCAAAATGCGCATATATTTTGGGATTTTATTGCTTGTCATTGCAATGGGCATTGGCGTTTTTACCTTTTTTCAAAATAAAAAAGAAGATGAAATTAACAATTTAGCTCAATTTTTCTTACAAGGCAAAAGTCTCATCTGCCAAGTTGGCACACAAAACATTGAAACCAATCGCGCGACTTTTAATTTCATTAGTGGCACTCTTACCCTAATGGGCAAAGAAAAAAGTGATTATTATCGCAAAACGATTCCCCTTAAGGCTTGCAAATTAAAAGATGATACGAAGTCTCATTAAACAATTAGATTTAGAGGATTTTTTTAAAAACTTTGAGAGCTTTTTGGCACGTCCCAAAGACTTGTTTTTGCAAGGAGATAGCAAAATCCACTTGCGCTATATTCAAGCCCTAGAAACTCTTAGTTTCACTCCTCCTCAATCGGTTAAAAATTTAGATTTTTCTCTTGCGCTCTTAAAGAAATTTGGCTATTTGAAACTTGAGGAAATCTTTGAATTTATCAAAATTATTCGTTATTTTCACTACTTAAAAAGCTTAAAATGTGAAGGAATTTTGGAAGAATGGTTTAACCAAATCCTAATTCCTGAAGCCATTTTTAAAATTTCAAAATCCTTTTTGGAAAATGGTAGTTTAAAAGAGGGAATCTACTTAGAGTTGGATTCTATTAATGCGGGAATGGAGCGAATCAAAAGAGAAATTTCACAAGTAATGAGCCAAATCCTTAATCAAAACAAACTCAATCCCTATTTGGTAGATAAGCAAATCCATTTAATCAACGATGAAGAATGCCTACTTTTAAAGGCTGGATTCCACCATATCTTAAAAGGACAGATTTTAAATCGCTCTGCTACGGGGTTTTTTTATGTCTTACCTCAAAGTATTGCAAATCTTAAAGACCGATACAATGAATTAAATAATAAAAAAGAGGAGCAACTTTTCAACATCTCACGAGAAATTTCTAACACTTTTACTAAGCATCTTCTGTTTTTAAACTTTATCAACAAGGAGTTTGACCGCTTTGACAACTATCAAGCAAGATTGTTTTTTGCACGCGCCAAAAATTTAGAATTTCTAGCGCCTAAATCAGAAGATTCTAGCATTATATTAAGTGAGTTTCGCCACCCTGCTCTAAAGAATCCCAAATCTATCAGCCTTACCTTTAAAGAACAAATCTTGATGATAACTGGCGTAAATGCTGGGGGCAAAACAATGCTTTTAAAATCCATTTTAAGTGCAACCTTTCTAGCTAAACATTTGATTCCACTTCCTATTAATGCACATCAATCTAGCATTGGCTCTTTCAAGCATTTACATCTTATTCTAGAAGACCCACAAAATAGCAAAAATGACATTTCCACTTTTGGTGGGCGTATGGTGCAATTTAGCCAAATTTTAAAAGATAGAGGGGGACTAATCGGAGTAGATGAAATAGAGTTAGGCACAGATAGTGATGAAGCGGCAAGTTTGTTTAAAGTGTTGCTAGAAAACCTGATGCAAAAAGGAAACAAAATCATCATCACAACCCACCATAAACGTTTAGCCGCTCTTATGGCTGGAGATTCTCGCGTGCAGCTGCTTGCTGCTTTGTTTGATGAAGAACGCGAAATGCCAACTTTTAGCTTCCTGAGTGGAACGATTGGCAAGAGCTATGCCTTTGAAACTGCCTTGCGTTATGGAATTCCAAAAACCCTTGTGAGTGAGGCAAAGATTCTTTATGGCGAAGATAAAGAAAAGCTTAATGAATTAATTGAAAACTCCTCACGACTAGAAATGCAATTACAAAATGAAATTTTAAAAGTGGAGCAGAAAAGTGCGAACTTAGAGCAAAAAATTCTTCATTTAAAAGACAAAGAATTAGCACTAGAACAGGTATTTTTAAAATCTCAAAAAGAACTAGAATCTGCCTATGTAGAAGCCATTGATGCGGCAAAAAAAGCGATTAAAGAGCAATCGCCCCAAAACATTCATCGCCAAATCAGTTTTGCAAACAAACTTTTAAATAAAGCTAAAAATACGAATTTTCAAGAATCACAAACTTTACAAGAAACAAGAGTTTTTGCACCCAATGAACGCATAAAATACCGCAATCATCGTGGAGTGATTTTAAGCTTAAACAAAGACAAAGCGTTGATTCAGCTAGAAGATGGAATCAAACTAAAAGTTTCTATCAAAGAAATCAAACCTTATGGCAATTTACCAACACCTCCTCAAACAAAAATTCAAATCCAAACCCCACAAAACGCTAATGTAATACTTGATTTGCACGGCTTAAGAGCTGATGATGCACTAGAAAAACTAGAGGAATTTATCTCCAATAGCCTCATTGCGGGGTTTGATGAAGTGCTAATCTATCACGGAATTGGCACAGGAAGATTATCATCAATTGTTCGAGACTTTTTAAAATCTCACCCAAAAGTCATAGATTTTGCAGACGCCCCCCCCAAAGCTGGAGGATTTGGCGCAAAAATCGTAAAACTCTAAGGAAGTTTAGAGATTCCTTCTTGCACTTGCGCAAGTGTTTTAAATTATGGAATCGTATTAGGAGCAAATAGCAACTATACCACGGAGAGCAAAGAAAAAGTTACAAGAAATAGAATGGGGGGGGGTTATGCAAATCAACACGCAAATCCAAAACAATAGATCTTTTAAGTGAGATTCTGCAAGGGATAAAAAATTAGAATCCTCTGCTAGATTCTTAGGGTGCAATGATTTTTTAATCTATTACGCAAATCTTTTAAACTTCAAAATTTGCAAAACAAAATCCAAAGAACCGCTCACCAAAAGCTCCGGGTGAAATCAAAGTGCGCAGTTTCGTGCTCTGTGTTTTATAATTCTCTAATCCAAAATATGCAATATACCATTCGCAAACCTTATCTAACCCCATATCTACAAGGGCGCGATTCTGTCTCGATAAGAAGCATTCTCTACCTCCAACGCGCAAAAATGCCTCTCTCCAAAGTGTGAAATTTACATCATAAGTTAAATCCACCTTGCCAAATAAGTCTAAAAGCGCGGAATCGCAAAGCTTAGAAGTAGGGTTTGGAAAGAGATTTTGTGTTTTATGCTTTGAATAAAGACGCAAAGAAAAAGAATTTCTAGCACTAAGCGCACCATAATCAAACCCCAAAAATAACCATTTTGGCGCAACTTTGGAAAGATTTTGCACGAAATTAAATGCGCCCAAAGGAATCTCGCCAATCTCTACATTAAAAGCACTTGCAAATTCTAAAACTTCTGCACTCGCACTCTTAAAAACTAGCTTTTTCTCCTCTATAAAAGCCATTTCTCCTTTAAAAACCAACTCGCAAGCAAAGGCGTCTAAAAGCTCATTATTTACAAATAACGCAACATCAAGCTTGCCCAAGTCCTCTAATTGTGTGGCAATTCTAAGTTCTTTTTGTATTCTTGTTTGAAAATTTTTCTTTTGGACTTCTTGCAGGGATTCTAAAGGCTCTAATGTCCAAAACTCTGCACTATCTATCGCATTTAAATTTAAAAATTCCGCAATATCTGCGATTAAATCGCCCTTTTCACTTCCAATTTCTACGATTGCAATTCTGCCTTTTAAAGACTTTAGAACCTCAAGCAAATAAAACCCCAGAGTGAAGCCAAAAAACTTTCCCACGCTCACATTGGTATAAAAATCCCCTGCCTTGCCTACACGAAGCAAACGATAATATCCTTGTGTGCCATAAAGCCACTCTTGCATAAAGCTACCAAAACTTTGCGATTCCATACAATCCTTTCTTAAATCAATCTACAAAGTTTTATAATAATTTCCTTAAAATAATGTAAAAATAGCAATCCTTTTTGCTTAAAACTTCATATATTTTAATTTAATAAGAATCTTTCTGTATTAGAAAATAAGCAAAATAATGAAACTAGTTGCTATGCAATGGCAAATCCGATAAAAAAGTATGATAGAAAAACTACTTGAAAGTCTTGAAAAAAACGCAAAGAGCAAGAACTTGAGGAAAAAAGACAAGAGGAAAAGGAACAAATAGTAAAAACAGAGAGTAAAGAGACACAAATCGGTATTAAAGGTTGAGTTGTTTAAGCCACTTTGTCCTTGCAGAACTCTTTAGAGTTAATCCATAATGTAGAACTCGCCCTGATACTCCCACCATCGTTGCAAGGCGAAGAAATGCATAAATGATAGGTATTTTTGCCCACACTTGCAAATCTATTATCTTATCTGCCTTTCATTGGAATCTTAGCAAACTAGATTTTATATTAGGTTTATTTATACAAAGCACGCTCTAGCTTACGGATTCCATTTTCTCCACACACACGGCAGTTTGGATTGCGTTTAATAGAAATTTTGCGAAAATCCATAGAGCGAATATCACAAGTTAAGAGCTTATCAAAAAGTGGCTCACCCACTTCAGTGATAATCTTAATCACTTCTGCGGCTTCTAATACCCCAAACAAACCAGCCGTAGCGCCTAGAATCCCAACACTCGTGCTTGTTGGCATTTCACCCTTTGGCGGAGCATCAAACAAACAAGTATAACACGCACTCACTTTTGGCTTAATGCTCATCACCTGCCCACTAAAAGCAAGAGCACTTGCACGAATTAAAATCTTATTGGATAGCACACACGCATCATTAACAAGAAATTTGGAATTAAAAGAGTCTGTGGCTTCTACCACTAAATCATAATCTTGGAGTGCTGCTTGGATATTTTCTGTATTTAATCGTTCTTTAAACACGCGTAAATTTAAGTTGGGATTGAGTGCAGCAAGCTTTTGAAATGCAGAATCTGCCTTATTCTTACCCAAATCCTGCACATTATGCAAAACTTGTCGCTGAAGATTGCTTAAATCCACCTCATCGCCATCACAAATCCCAAGACTCCCTACCCCAGCAGCTGCGAGATAATATAACACACTAGAGCCTAACCCACCAGCCCCAATGACAAGCACACGCGCATTTTTGAGCTTCTTTTGTCCCTCTATTCCGATTCCGCTTAACAAGAAATTGCGATGGTAACGTTCTAATTCCTCTTTAATAAGATCCATTGATTTTCCTTAAATTTTGATTCCACATCTCAAGCGCAAACAAGCACCAGAGCATTTTTGCACGCTTTTCTTTGGGATATTTTTGCGGTGCATTACAGAGTGATTCTATCATATTTTTAGGCAAAAATTCTTGCACGAATTTAGAAGATTGTAGATTGTCTAAAACCAACTCTTTAATCTCACCCTCTATCCAAGCACTAAGTGGCACTTCAAAACCCCTTTTAGGCGCATTAACAACCTCTTTTACTAAATACTTTTGCGCCAATTTCCTAAGCAAATATTTTGTGATTGTGCCGCGCACTTTTAAATTCTCCTCTAAAGTGGGTGCAAACTCTACTAGACTTT
Source organism: uncultured Helicobacter sp. (assembly GCF_947367035.1). Lineage (GTDB taxonomy): Bacteria > Campylobacterota > Campylobacteria > Campylobacterales > Helicobacteraceae > Helicobacter_D. Next base: position 8,700 of record NZ_CANBCA010000004.1, on the reverse strand, counting down.
TGGATAAAAACGGTGAACGTGCTTCTAAAGAATGCGCCATTGTCGCGATGTCCATTTTGGGTAATAAATCACACAAAAGTAAATGAGAAGAATCCAAAAGCAACATTTGTGAGAGAGAGGGATATCCAGCCTTAAAAATCATTTTTACTTCTGTTTGAAATTGTTTATAATTTTCACTCTCAAAAGAATGAAATCCTACAAAAATATCCGTGCTTGCACGCAAATAATATTCTCCTAAATCTCGCTTATATGCTCCTGCCATTTGTAAAAGCCGATAAAAATAATTATAAAGAGATTGCTTAGATTTAGGATTTGGCAAAAAATCTTTCAAAAAGACAAAGGGTAAAATTTTTGGCATTAACAAATGCCCCACATACCGCCGATAACCTCCAAACAACTCGTCCGCTCCATCGCCATTTAGCACAACACTCAAATGTTCTTTTGCTGCTTGTGCCACATAAAAACTAGGAATTGCAGAGCTATCAAAAAACGGACGCCCATAGGCTTGTAAGATTCTCGGCACATCTTGAACTAGATTTGTGCTAATTTTTAAATTTTGATGGGAAGTGCCAAACTGATTTGCTGTTTTTTGCGCTAAAGAAGATTCATCAAAAGCTGTGTTTTCAAAGCTAATTGTAAAAGTGCGCAAATTAGGTTTTATTTGAGAAGCTAAAGCAACAATGAGAGAACTATCAATTCCTCCACTTAAAAACGCCCCTACTTCCAAATCAGACGATTCTATGCGGTTTCGAATACTTTGCTTTAACAATTCCTCACAAAGTGTTAAAGCTTGATTTTCATCTTTAATTTTTGGCATCTTGTAACAAGATTCTAGCTTGAAATAAGGTTTTAATATTAAATTATGTGTGCGGACATCTAGGATTCCATAATGTGCACTTGGAATTGCGAATACATTTTTATAAGGTGTGCCATCACGATAGAAAAAACCGCCTTGTAGATAAAAATTAATTGCGTCATAATCCAGTTCTAAAGATAAATTGAGAGATTTTACGATCCTACAAAGTGCGTTTAACTCACTTGCAAAAACAAATTTAGTATCTTTTTTGTAGCAAAATAGTGGTTTTTTACCCATTCTATCACGTGCAAAATAAAGTTTTTGATTCTTTTTATCATAAAGAGCAAATGCAAACATACCATCTAATTGATTTAAATTCTCTAAGAAATTCTCACCAAAATGCGCAAACATTGCTAAAAGCGTCTCTGTGTCGCTATGAGTTTGAAAGTCAAACTCCAATCCCTCACGTAATTGCAAATGATTATAAATCTCTCCATTAAAGACAAGACATAAATCCTTATAAACCATCGGTTGATGTGCCAAAGTACTTAAATCTTGAATACTAAGGCGCGCGTGAAAAAACTGCAACAATCCACCCTGTGTAAAATCGCTAAAGCTTCCTTTATCATCAGGTCCGCGATGTCTCATAAAGCTATAAATTTGGTCCAAAGGAAGTTTTGCGCCATTTAATATTCCAGCAATTCCACACATTTCTACGCTCCTTCATCAAGCTGCAATATACGCACGATGTTACCACTTGCGCTAATTTTATCAGGATAGTTGGCAAAAAGTAAAATTTGAATCATATTACTTTTTAAATAATCCTTGCTTAACAAAAGTGAATTTTCACCAAAATTGATTTGTGTTAATAATGTATCCATTTGCTCAGTTGTATAACTTGTATAAAAGCCATTATAAAGATTAATGATGGCTTGAGGTGCTAAATTTGGAGGATTTTGCTTGGAATCCCAAAAGATAAAAGTGTTTGACTTTAAAGGCTTACCATTCTCTAAATTCACATTAGAAAAACTATCAATATTTGCCAATAATGGCAAAATGCGCAGAGGCAAAACCCAATAAACTTTTGCTTCATTGGCTAATTTGGGTGGTTTTGATTCTAACTCCAATGCTTTTAAATAGAGATTTGCTCCCTTATCTTGAGAAAGTATTTCAAAGATTTGATTCCATTTTTTAGCAGGAAGGGTTTGCATAGCAGTTGCGAGATTCAAAGAAAAATTATAAAACAATGTGGGTGAGGGACTAAGCAAAATCTTAGCAATTGGAAAGTTGATTGCACCAGAGTGTCTTGCACCATCAAGCAATACTTGTGCTTTAGTAAAATATCTTAATGCATACCCATAATCCCACCACGAAAATAGAATATCTTGAGGATTTAATTTAGAATCTAAACTCTTAAAAACCCTAATTTCTGTATGCGTTAGAATAGGAGGTGGAATCTTATAACGCAAATTTGCAATGAAAAGTGCTACAACAACAGCAACAGCTAATAAAATTAGAGTAGAAAGTCGCTTAAAAATGCTCAAAAGACCAAATATAAAAAAGGCAATACCCAAAGCAATAATGGGGGTTAAAAAAAAGCTAAAACGCATACCAAGCTTAATAGCCCCTAGACCCAATAAACTAAAGGGTAAGAGAAAAAGAAAAATGGATAAAAATTCTTTAAATCCCTGACGATTATTAATAAAACAATGTCTAAAAAATTTTAAATTGAATTTTAAAAATAAAGGATAAAAATTAAACTTCACGCAAAGACTAAAAATTCCAAAACTTAAAAATCCTAAAAATGCGCAGCTAAAAACTCCAATTCCCCCGCTTCTCTCAATCAGTGTAGGTAAGTTTGAGGGCATCGTTTCTAAGATTCCATTGACAACAGAAGCATACACATAAGTGTTTGCATATTGTGTTGCGCCAAAAATATAAGCGTTGATTTGTGAAAAAAGGGGATTAAATAATCCAAAAATCGCAGCATACAAGATGCCAAGAATGAGCCATATCCAAAACCATTGGGGAAACCTTGCGATTCCAATTAAAAGCAAAATTAAGATTAACCAACTGATAAACGAGGGGGTAAGAATTACCAAAAAGACAGAAATTAATAAAATATCTTTTGGTAAAATCTTACGTGTCTTTAGAAAATCCATAAATTCTAAACAAAGAAAAAGTATGAATCCCAAAAGCAGTAAATTTTGGACTCCATTATGCCAAATAATTGCTAAATATCCAAAAAGTGCAAAAAGCACGAGTGATTTAAAAGAAAGATTTGGTTTGCGTAGAAATTGTAATAAAAAAATAAATGCAAGCAAAGGAAAAGTTAGCAAGAGCATATCTGTATCAAAATATCCCACTCCTACACGCTGATAAAAGCTAGGTGAAAGAATCGCAATCAAGCTTCCCAAAAAAGACAGCAAGGGAATAAAGAATATCCAAAACTCTAAATTGTTGATTTGCGATTCCGTGGTTTGTTTGACAGAAAAACAAACTTGTAAAACATTCATAAGGATTTGATAAACCAACCAATAAAGTGCAATACCTACACTTGTGCTAAAAAGAACACTACTCCAAGTTAAAATAAAGTCTAAGTTCGTCCATTTTGCAAAGATTCCACAAAGAAGCGCAAGAGGATGTAAGGTGCTAAATACCTGAAATATCTCTGTTATGTTGGGATTTATATTTAATAAATCAAGGAGATCACGGCTACCTTTAGCATAATGATAAGCGTCCATAGAGGTGAGAATCAAAGCTCCTTCAAAAAAATTTTGAGGAGTTTTTAAATGTAGAAAATCTATAAAATGGAATCCTAAATGAATCAAACACAACACCAAAATAAAGAATAGATGAATCAATAAGGTGGGATTAAAATTTAAGGTTTGGATATCAAGATATTGCCCTATTGCTTTTAACATTTTATTTCTCTTTAGATTGGCAGATATTTGTAGAATTTTTCTAAATTACCCCAAGATTGTATAATTAATTCCTATGATTCCTTGAGTATCAATCCATTGATTTCAAAAACAATTAACAAACATTTTAAGAAATGCACCACTTATATAGACGACTTGAAAGAGAAATTAACCTATCCAAAAGCTTAAACATATAAGCTTTTGAAATAAAATTTCTATTATCTTTTTGAGAATTGCGGACTTCTTCTTGCTTTACGTTTTCCGTATTTTTTGCGCTCTACCACTCTTGAATCACGCGTTAATAAGCCTTTGGGCTTAAGAATTGCTCTAAAATTAACATCATAGAGTGCTAAAGCTTTAGAAATTCCGTGCCTAAGTGCTTCAGCTTGAGCAGAATAACCGCTTCCAAAAGCGACAGCGACAATATCTACACTTTTCTCTTGTTTTGTTAAAAGTAAAGGCTGCATTACTTTCATCTTAATTGCCTCGTGTCCTCCAAGCCAATCATTAAGATTCATTTCATTAATACTTAGTTTGCCGCTACCGGGTGTTAGCCATACTTTTGCAATTGCTGTTTTTCTTTTTCCTGTTGCATAAATTTTTGCCATTTATTAATCCTTATTTTGATTCTTTGGAGACTTGTGCGCTATGTGGATGATTTGCATCACAATAGACTTTTAATTTTTTAATCATTGCTCGACCTAGTTTTGTTTTAGGGAGCATGCCACGAACCGCTAGTTTATAAAGCTTCTCTGGGTGTTTTTGCAACATTTCCTGAAGTGTTTTTGATTTGGTGCTGCCAAAATACCCCGAATGAGTAAAATATTCTTTATCCTCTAATTTCATTCCGCTAAATTTTGCTTTAGGCGCATTGACAACAATCACAAAATCGCCACAATCTACATTAGGAGTATAACTTGGTTTATGCTTACCTCTTAAAAGAGTAGCAATTTCAGTGATAAGGCGACCAAATGTTTTACCTTCCGCATCCAAAACAACCCAATCACGTTTAATTTCATTGGCTTTTGCCATTTTGGTAATATTCATATTTTACCTTTCATAAGTAATTTATCTTTATTAAGAATTAAAGGCTGAATTATAGCGCATTTTTATAATTTTTTTCTTAAATTAAGTTATATTTTATATTATTAATTATGTTTGAGGACATAATAGTTAATTTTACTTATGATAATTAGCGAGATTCTACAATTAAACTTAATAAAATATTCGATAAATCTTCACAAAAACTTAACAAAATTATCTTAATCTCTCGGTTCGATATTCAAACAAAAAGGAAATAAAATGAAATCCAAACTTTTCTTATCTCTTTTGTTCTCAAGTTCCGCTTTATTGGCAAATCCTACTACCCCAATAGAAGAAACTATCCCCTTACAAAACCAAACGCAACAAACTGCTCCAACAGTAAATCAGATACCACCTACACAAGGAAATATGACTCCAACACAACCGATGAATACTTATCCAAACAATGCAATGGGAGGCTATAGTGCTTCTCTGCAAAATATTTTTACTAAAGTGCAGCAAATATACCCGGGTTCATTTATTACTGATGTAGATTATAAAGGCTTTGGTTATGAAATTGAAATTAATGATAGTTTAGAATTATTATTTGATATGAATGGGAATCTATTATGGCAAAAGTGGGATTAAATCTTTAAAGTCTTAATAAATAAGTGAAATAATCTTTCAATATTTAAAGTTTTTTAATTCTTAAAAGCGTAAAATAGAAATTTTTAATTGGGAGGATTAATTGTTACCCTATTATCTCGCAAATCCAAAGCGGACTGGCGCTTTATGCTCTAGCTCACAATATCTCGCAGAGATGATTACAAAAAATATTGGCATTGAACAAGCTTCTAATATTATTGAAATTGGACCAGGAATGGGAGCTTTTACAAAAGTCATACTGCGCAAAAAAACTGATTTAGCTCAATTCTTTGCTGTTGAAATTAATCCCAAAATTGCGCAGAAATTACATAAGAGATTTCCAAATCTTGATGTTGCATTGGGTTCTGCAGAGTTTTTAGAAACAATAATGCAAGAGAGACAAATGTCCTCCGCTGATGTAATTGTATCTGGGATTCCTTGGGCACTCTTAAATCAAGTAACGCAAAAATGTATTTTAGAAAATATTTATAATGTACTCAAACCTGGAGGATACTTTGCCACCTTTGCCTACATTTTACCCACAATGGGAGCACGGAGATTTCGTAAAATAATCTATGGAGATAAAATATTTAGTGAAATTAAAAGATCTAAAATTGTATGGAATAATATTCCACCCGCTTTTGTGTATTATTGCAGAAAATAAAAGTTCTTTTACTTACCCTTTCTAGTTTAACTTGCTTGAGTGCAAACCTATAATATAACTTCCTTCTATCTTTGCAAATGCTAGCAAAGCATAATCTAATATAAATTTATTTTCCACTGATGAATACAATTTATAATGCAGAATCTTAATATTCAAACATCAGCTACCACAGCAACAATAATATTTATTGCATAAAACAAATAAACCTATCAATGCATTTATGGTTCTATCGCCAACAACAAACATTATTTTCTAATCTATGTGATAACAAGAACTAGGAATGAGGAATTTAATAGATAGAATAGAATCACAACCCTTGTTTTATTTCTTTACACTCTCATCTCCGCACCGTCCTACTTTACCACTCTTGCAAAGAGCAGTATCATCAGCGAAGAAGAGCTTAACTGCTAGGTTCGGAATGGGGCTAGGTGGGACCTCTTCTCTATTAGCACGAAGATGACAATGTAAAAAGCCTAAAATCAGATAAAAAATAAAAAACTCTTATACAATCTTTTATAAAGACTTTGAGATTCCTCTTTTTTTCTCTTTAAAAGAGAAAAAATTATGAAACACTAGAAAAATCTAAGTCTTTTATTCTTAAACCTGAAATTCTTAAGTAATAAGACGATCATCTTTACTTTTGCAAATAAATTTTAATTGCTTTTTAGAGTGCTTTACACTCATTAAGGCAGTGGCTTATTATCAATTAAGCCAATCGGTCTATTAGTAGTAGTCAGCTAAACATATTACTATGCTTACACCTCTACCCTATCAAGCAGGTAGTCTTCCTGCGACCTTCAGGGAAAGTTCATCTTGGAGTTGGCTTCACGCTTAGATGCTTTCAGCGTTTATCACATCCATACGTAGCTACGCTGCGATGCCCTTAGCAGGACAACAGCTACACCAGTGGTATGTCCATCCCGGTCCTCTCGTACTAGGGACAGATCTCCTCAACTTTCCTACGCCCACGGCAGATAGGGACCGAACTGTCTCACGACGTTCTGAACCCAGCTCGCGTACCGCTTTAAATGGCGAACAGCCATACCCTTGGGACCTGCTCCAGCCCCAGGATGCGATGAGCCGACATCGAGGTGCCAAACCTCCCCGTCGATGTGAGCTCTTGGGGGAGATCAGCCTGTTATCCCCGGGGTACCTTTTATCCTTTGAGCGATGACCCTTCCACACAGAATCACCGGATCACTATGACCGACTTTCGTCTCTGCTTGACTTGTTTGTCTTACAGTCAGGCTGGCTTATGCCATTACACTCTACAAATGATTTCCAACCATTTTGAGCCAACCTTTGCAAGCCTCCGTTACTTTTTAGGAGGCGACCGCCCCAGTCAAACTACCCACCAGGCATTGTCCTACTTGAGGATAACTCAAGCTAGTTAGCAGACAGAAACATTAAGGGTGGTATCTCAACGATGGCTCCATCTCTACCAGAGTAAAGATTTCAAAGCCTCCCACCTATGCTGCGCATAATGCTCCCATCGGCAGTGCCAAGCTGTAGTAAAGGTCCACGGGGTCTTTCCGTCTTGCCGCGGGTAGGAGGAATTTTCACCTCCACTACAATTTCACTGAATCACTCTTTGAGACAGCTCCCATCTCGTTACGCCATTCATGCAGGTCGGTATTTAACCGACAAGGAATTTCGCTACCTTAGGACCGTTATAGTTACGGCCGCCGTTTACTCGGGCTTCAATTCAAAGCTTCACCTTGCGGCTGACTAATCCTCTTAACCTTCGAGCACCGGGCAGGCGTCACACCTTATACTTCCTCTTACGAGTTGGCAAAGTGCTGTGTTTTTGGTAAACAGTCGGGAGGGACTCTTTGCTGAGACCATATTGCTATGGCACACCTTATCGCGAACTTACGGTGTTAGTTTGCAGAGTTCCTTAAAGAGAGTTCTTTCACGCGCCTTAGAATACTCATCTCATCTACCTGTGTCGGTTTGCGGTACGGGCAATATTAGCTAAACTTAGAGGCTTTTCTTGGCACGACGATCTTAACAATTCTCCTCTCCATCCGAAGATTTCAAAGAGCCTGTTGGGTTTGGGATACGGGAGCGGATTTACCAATCTCCTAACTTGCACCTTTCGACTGACACTTCTATCCGTCAGCTTGTCTTGACCCTATGCGTCCCCACATCGCACACTAATATTGGTATTGGAATATTAACCAATTTTCCATCGACTACCCCTTTCGGACTTGTCTTAGGACCCGACTAACCCTACGATGACGAGCATAGCGTAGGAAACCTTAGATTTTCGGCGAAGTGGATTCTCACCACTTTTATCGCTACTCATTCCTGCATACTCACTTCGCATCGCTCCACCACTCCTTACCGGTATGGCTTCAACGCAGATACGAACGCTCTTCTACCACTGTGCATCAGCACAATCTACAACTTCGGTGTCTATCTTAGCCCCGTTATATTTTCAGCGCAGAATCACTAGACCAGTGAGCTGTTACGCTATCTTTAAAGGATGGCTGCTTCTAAGCCAACCTCCTGGTTGTCTGAGTAACTCCACATCTTTTTCCACTTAGAATAGAACTTTGGGACCTTAGTTGGTAGTCTGGGTTGTTCCCCTTTAGACGATTGATTTTATCACCCACCGCCTGACTCCCAAGATACGGTAATAGGTATTC
>NZ_CANBCA010000003.1 GCF_947367035.1 uncultured Helicobacter sp. | reverse complement strand
CTAAAGCAACACTTGCTGCTAAACTTAATTTTAGAAATTTCATTTTAATCTCCTTTTTCGTTAAAATTTCGAAATTACAACTCTGACTACTTAGGGCTAAGGCTTCATAAAGCAAACTTGTGCTTTAATCCGCTTCACCCTATCAATCAAGTAAGATCTAGCTTTAGGAATATTCTAACCTAACTAAAGCAAGGTTCAAATTGTAGCAAATTGGGGGGGGTGTCAAGTTATTTTTTAAGATATTTTTAATTTAAAGTAAATTTTGCAGAAAAATTCTCCTTTGGATTCTTTTTCTTAATCCTCAAAAACTCTCTATTTTAAGATATTTCCTTATCCTTTTACTTTTGAATTAAGGACTCTACTATGAAATTTATGATTTTATAGAATTTATGTAGCAGCCTATGCCAAGTGGGGTGGGTTTGCGTCTTGAGTTGTTATTATCTGTATTATAGATTGTTTCGGGCATTGCCCTCTATTTCAATTCGCCCCAATTATTTGCGGTGCTAATGGTGCATTTGAGAGGGATTTTTAAAGTAGTGATGTTTTCCATAATAGAAGCGATTTTTTGTGCTTCCTCTTGTGCATAATTTTTGGGAGATTCAAAAATTAATTCGTCATGCACTTGTAAAAGTAATTTAGATTTTAAATTTGCTTGTGTGATAGCATTCATTGCCATTTTAATAATGTCTGCTGCACTTCCTTGAAAGATTGCATTGATTCCCTCACGCAAAAATGCTGCTTTTTGGTATTCTTGTGTTCCACGAAAATCAAATTTGCGCATTCGCCCTAATAAGGTAAGAGAATAGCCATTTTCTAAAATAAAATCTTCTTGAGCTTTTAAAAAATCTTTCACGGTTGGGAAAGATTCAAAATAGTTTTGGATATAAGTTTTTGCTTCTTGGAAGCTGATTTTTAATGTTTCAGAGAGTTTTTTTGGTCCCATACCATAGATAAGCCCAAAATTAATGCTTTTAGCCACTGCACGTTTTTCTTTTGCTAAATCTTCACCAAATATTTTTTTGGCAGTTTCAAGATGAATATCTGCATTTTGCCGAAACGCTTCAATCATTGCTTTATCTTGTGAGAAATGAGCCAAAAGTCTTAGTTCAATTTGCGAATAATCTAGGCTTACGAGTAGATGGTTTTCTTGTGCAATGAAACCTTGCCTTATGCGTCTGCCCTGCGCAGTTTTGACAGGAATATTTTGCAAATTGGGATTTTTAGAGCTTAGTCTGCCTGTGCTTGTGCCTGTTTGCATAAATGAAGTGTAGATTTTATGTGCAGAGTTGAGTTTCGCGTGTTCAATTAAAGGTTCAATATAGGTGCTAAAAAGCTTGAAAAGCTCACGATATTCTAGGATTTTTGGGACGATGGGGTGTGCATCAAAGAGAGAGTTTAACACCATTTGAGAAGTGCTTAAACCAGATTTTGTTTTTTTGCCACTTTGTAATTTTAAATCTTCAAATAACACAATAGAGAGCTGTTGGGGTGAGTTGAGGTTGAAATTCTTTTGCGCAAGGGAGAAAATCTCCTCTGAAAGGCTAGAAAGTTTGGCAGACATTTCAGATTTGAGTTCTTTAAAATATTCAATATCAATTTTTGTCCCGCTTAATTCCATATTCACAAGACATTGAATAAAGGGAAATTCTGTGGATTGCGCGACTTGAAGTAGATTGGGCGGAAGTAGGCTAGTTAGCTTTTGATAGAGTTGATAACAAGCTGCTGCGTCTTCACTAGCATATTGACAAGCATATTCTATTGGAATCTGTGAGAAATTTTCCCCCTTTTTAACCACATCTTTATAATGAATCATCTCGTGTTTGAAGTATCGTAACATTAGTGAATCAAGGTTACAAGGCAAGTCGCTTTGGTAAAGCCAAGCGACAAGCATACTATCTTTAATGTTAAAGAAATTTTGAGGAGTGAAGTTAAAGTTTGTGCGTAAGATTTCTAAGTCATATTTCAAATTATGTCCAATAATGGCTTTGGCATTAAAAAGTGCTTGGATAAATTCTAGGGCGACTTGTTTGCTTATTTGTTCTTCTACGCCTAGATAATTATGTGCCAAAGGTGCGTAATAGGCATTGATTCCATCAAGACTAAAGGAGAATCCCACGATTTTAGCATTCAATACATCTAAATTTGTTGTTTCGGTGTCAAAAGATACGATAGAATCGCGGGTAATTTGAGGTAAAAAATCACGTAATTTTTCATCAGTGTTTAGTAAATGGGCTTTGAAGTGAAAGGGGGTTGGTGCTGGTGTTTGTGGAATAAAATCTTGCGATTCTCTAATTTTTGTAGAGTTTTGAAATAAGTGCAAAGAGTTTTTTGGTAAATCTTTAGGTAGAATCTTTTTTAATATGCTATTGATTTCATAGGCTTTTAGGGATTGCGTGATTTTTAGCAAAGGGTTTTGGTGGGGCATTTGGCAATCTTGCAAATTGAAATCTTCTAACAAATCATCACGCAAACGCACAAGTTTTTGACTACGATAAGCATCGTCTTTATGAAGTTTTAGTAGTTCTTGTGTGCGTTTGGAGGCAATTTTGTTAATATTTTCATAGATTCCATCTAAGGTTTGAAAGTTACACAACAATCCCGCTGCACCTTTTGCTCCGATTCCTTTGACGCCCGGAATATTATCAGAGTTATCGCCCACTAAGCTTTGAAAATCCACAAATTGTGCTGGCGTAACCCCATATTTTTCTAGGCAATCTATTTCGTGTATTTCCTTTTTTTTCTTAGGGTCAAAAAGAAAAGTATCCCCATCAATGAGTTGATAAAGGTCTTTATCGTGGCTGATAATTCGCACATAAACATTAAGATTATTTGCTTGCTTGTTGATAGAGGCTATCACATCATCAGCCTCATATCCTGCAATGGAAAGGTTTTTAAACCCCATTTGTTCTACCCAATCAATCGCGACTTTTAATTGTAATTTAAGGTCTTGTGGGACTTCCGGACGATTTGCTTTATAAAGCGGGTCTATACTTTTGCGGAAGTTTTCTTCCTTGGAATCTAGTGCAAACACTAAATAATCTTGTGGATAGTCCTTATATAATTGCATAATCAGTTTTGCAAAGCCTGTGAGTAGTCCTGTGGGAAAACCATCGTGGTTTTTAAGTGGTGGTAGGGCAAAATAACTGCGAAAGAGGAAACCAAATGTATCAATGATTGTAAGTGTTTTCATAAATTTATCTCGTTGGTTTGATGGGAGTTTGTTGCATTTTCTTTACGTTTTTGTGTAATTGTGATTCCACCTACTCCATAATTATCGCAGTCAATTTCGTCAATGACAACAACAAGTGAAGCAGGGTTTCTACCCAACACTTCACTTAAAAGATTCGTAACCCCTGCGATAATGCTTTGTTTTTGTTCTTTAGTAGGTGTGCCATTTTCTCTTGTAATTTTAATATTAACATAGGGCATAGGATTCCTTAATATGTGTAAAGTTAATTTTCTCTTTTGGCTAATCGTTTTTTCTTAATATAAATGTTAATAGATTCCACACCCAAAGAGAATGCCATTGCAAAATAAATATAAGCCTTAGAAATATGGAAATCCAAACCTTCAGCAACAAGTGTTACACCTACTAAAATCAAAAAAGCAAGTGCGAGGATTTTAATCGTTGGGTTGTTTTCTACAAATTCTGAAATACTTTTACTAGCAATCATCATTACACCCACTGCAACAATCACTGCAATCATCATAATTTCAATATTGCTTACCATTCCAACAGCGGTAATGACAGAATCTAGGGAGAAAACAATATCTAAAATAGCAATTTGAATTAGCACACTAAAAAATCCTTTTCTTACTCCTGCTTGTAAGGAATTTTTCTCGTTGGATTCTTCTGCATTATCAATGTCGTGGTGAATTTCTAATGTAGATTTTCCAATTAAAAAAAGCCCACCCAAAATTAAAATCAAATCACGACCGGAAATCTCTTGCCCTAAAACACTAAATAAAGGTGTGGTAAGTTTCATAATCCAAAAGAGCGAAAGAAGCAACAAAAGACGCGTTATCATTGCCAAAGAAAGCCCAAGAATACGAGCCTTTTGTCGTTGTTCTTTTGGTAGTCTTCCTACAAGAATCGCAATAAAGATAATATTATCAATTCCAAGCACAATTTCAAGAGCAATCAAAGTTGCTAGTGCTACCCACATTTCAGGATTTACAATCCAATCAAACATTAAGATTCCTTATTTTAAAATCATAATTATAAGTTATTTTTAGCAAAAACTGCTTAAAAGGTATTTATTGGGATATAATTCTGCCTTATAAACTTATAATTTAGGAGATTATATGCTAGGAAGAATCCTTAGTGAAAATATTATTAGTGGCAATGATGGGCATCGTTATAACTTTGAAGTTTCAGAGATAAGAAACCTAGAAGGTAGAGCAGTGCAGAGCATCATAGAAAATGAAGTGGATTTTGAAATACAAGAGGACAAAGCCGTCAATATTTATTTAATCAAGAAGCAGTTTAGTTTAAGTAAAGAAAGTCTTTTAGCAGAGGATATTCCAAGCATAAAAATGAAAGCATTTTTAATGTATGGTTGTTATGTGCTTAGTGGGATTCCAATCATAGGGCAGATTCTGGGCATTATTGGCTTTGTATTAAATATCTTAATTGTGATTGCATTGAAAAAAATAAGTGGTAGTCAAACTTTACTCAAAAACTTCGTTATCGGAATGATAGCAATGGTATTTTCTATGGTATCCATTATTTTTTCTATCGTAGGTGGTTTGCTTTTGGCTAGTTATACAGATAATGCGTCCTTTGGTATCTTTGGTATCGTTTTCTCTTTAGTTGTTTTGCTTGTATGTGCTTATTATGGGTATTTGTATCATAAAGAACTTGCGCAAATCACGAATCAACCCTTTTTCTTATATAGTTTTTATTTGACAATGGTTGGTTTGGCAACTTCTTTTTTCTATATCGGCTTCCTGTTCTTAATCGGAGCAATTGTTTTACAAGTTTTAGCGTGGATTAAATTTGAAGAAGTAAAAAAGTCTCCTAATGCCTTGTAATACATTAGTTATTGTAGAAAAGTGTAGGGGTTAGAGTAATGCACAACCTCTACAATCTCATTCTTATTTGAAGTTTTACCTTAGTTATTGTCTTTTCTAGAGAATTAAACTCATATATTATTTAGGATAAAAACATAAGACGCCATTGCTTTGCTTGAAATTTATTGAAATTTTTGGTATAAGTGCAAGTTTTAATTTTTGATTCAAATTTAGGAATCCTTGATAATGCAAAAAATCTTAAAAATTGCGCATATTTTAGATAGTTTAAGCCTTTGGAATTCTCGTGTTTCTATGATTGCATTGTGGGCATTGTGTTTGCTTACCTTTGGGCTTTCTATTGCATTGAATTTTTCTTATGTGAATAGCAAATTAGACGACTTCAGCCTTTATTGTTTTGCTTTAATGGTGCTTTTAGCATTTTCTTGGACATTAAAAGAAGACAAACACGTGCGTGTAGATTTGCTCTATGTGCATTATAGTGATAAAGTAAAAGTGGTGAGCTTTCTTTGTGTGAATCTCTTTTTTATCTTGCCATTTTGTCTAGTGATGATAAAGTATGGTTTAGATTTCACGATTCAATCTTTTAAGATTGGAGAATCCTCGCAAAATGGAAAAATTCCTTATTATTTTATTTTTAAGTCTTTTGTTGTGTTTGGATTCTTTCTTCTAAGTTTGCAAAGTCTTAGTGAAATCTTGAAGTCGTTTATAAAGATAAAGCAGCAAGATTACTCAACACGCATAGGTTTTTTTACAGAAGAAACACAAACACTAAAGGCAAATTTAAAAGCACAAAAGCAGGAATCTTAAATGGAATTACTCGCTTTAATTGGAATTGCAATCATTCTTTTGGTTGTGGGTGTGCCTGTTGCTTTTGCTTTTGGTTCTAGTGGGTTGATTGTAGGTAGTTATTTAATGGCTTTTGGTGGTAATCCTTATGTGCTGACTTTTTTGCCTAATCGTTTGGAGGGGATTTTTAGTAATACCACTTTGATTGCGATTCCATTGTTTATTTTAATGGGAATGATTTTAGAGCGAAGCGGAATCGCAGAACGTTTGATTAACTCTATTGCAAAGCTTTTTGGCTCACTTGGCGGGGGTGCAGCAATGGGAGTGATTCTAGTGGGTGTCTTGCTCTCTGCTAGCACAGGAATTGTAGGGGCAACCGTTGTAATGATGGGTGTGATTGCAGTGCCAACAATGATTAAAGCTAACTATGATAAACGATTAATTTCTGGTGTGGTGGCTGCAAGTGGAACTTTGGGACAGATTATCCCTCCATCTATTATTTTAATCATTTTAGCTGATGTTTTAAATGTGAGTGTGCGCGACCTCTTTAGTGCCGCAATTCTGCCGAGTATTATACTTGTGGGAGTTTATGTTTTGTTCGTTTTAGGGGTAGTGATGTTTGCCCCTAAACTTGCCCCCGCCAATCCTGATGATTCTAAAAATCTACGCACTTTGGCATTAGATGCATTGAAAATGGCGATTCCACCGATTATTTTAATCACATTAGTATTAGGAAGTATTTTAGGTGGAATCGTAGAGCCAACCCAAGCCGCAGCAATCGGTGTAGTAGGTGCGTTACTCCTAAGTTTGCTCAATGGACAACTTCATTTAAGCTTAATTAAACAAGCAAGTCAAGAGACGATTACCTTTTGCGGAATGGTGTTTATGATTCTCATTGGTGCAAATTGCTTCACGCTCGTATTTAATGAGCTAGGTGGTGATGTGGTTGTGCTAGAGTTTTTTGCAAATTATTTAAATTCACCTCTTTATTTTATGCTAGTGGCAATGCTTGTGATTTTTGTATTGGGATTTCTAATTGATTTTTTTGAGATTTGTTATATTGCTTTACCGATTCTAGCGGGGATTGCTATGCACTATCAAATTAATATGCTATGGTTTGCATTGTTAGTAGCGATTAATTTGCAGACAAGTTTTTTAACTCCTCCCTTTGGATTCTCCATTTTCTTTTTGAAATCTGCAGTTGGAGACGCAATTAAGATTGGTGAAATTTATAAAGGGGTTGTGCCATTTATTGTGCTACAAGTTTTGGTATTAGGATTGGTATTTTTGTTTCCTCAATTAACGCTTACAAGTGCAGATTGGGCTACAATTTTGCGATTTATTTTTTAAAGGATTGATGATGAAAAGACGAGAGTTTTTAACAACAAGTTTAGGGGTGGCTTCTATGCTAGGGGTTGCGACTCTAGCAGGGTGTAATAGTGAAGAGAAAGTTGCTAATGCTAGTGAGACTCCAACCCCTACAAAAAGAGCAACTCTTAAAATTCGTTTGGCGATGACTTGGTCTATTACAATGCCGATTTTAGCAGATATAGTAAAGCACTACGCTAAAGTTGTTAAAGAGCTAAGTGGTGGTAGTATAGAGATTGATATTTTTCCTGCGGGTAAGCTTGTGCCAGCACTTGGGGTATTTGATGCAGCAAGTAGCGGACAGATTGATGCATTTCATTCTGCTCCTTATTATTGGGAGGGCAAAAATACTGCTTTTAACCTGTTTTCAGGGATTCCTTTTGGAATGATTGATAGTGAGCAAAATGCTTGGTATTTATATGGAGAGGGAATGGAGCTGTGGCGTGAAGTGGCAGCAAAATATAATCTTTATCCTATGTTAGGTGGGGCAACTAGCATTCAAATGTCGGGTTGGTATAAACAAGAAATGAATAGTCTCAAGGATTTTGAGGGTTTAAGGATTCGTATGGTAGGTGTGGCAGGGCAAGTGTTATCCAAACTTGGTGCAGCAACCAAAAATACTCCTGGTGGTGAGATTGTGCCGAATTTAGAAAGAGGTGTTTTAGATGCAGCAGAATGGGTTTCACCCGCTTTTGACCAAAAGTTAGATATTCATAAGGTTGCCCCTTATTATTATACGCCTTGGCAAGAAGCAGGTTCTATCACGGAATTTGTTTTTAATAAACAAAAATGGGAAAATTACTCTAAAGAAGTGCAAACGATTTTGGAGGTTGCAAGTCGTGAAGCGCATATGCAAATGACTGCAATGGGAAATTTCTATAATGCCAAAGCCTTAGAGATTCTGAAAAAAGAGGGTGCAAAAGTGCGCACATTTCCTCCTGAAGTCATTGAGGGATTCAAAAAGACACTTGCAATCGTGCTAGAAGAAGAAAGTAATAAAAATGCAGATTTCAAAAAAGTATTAGAAAGCTATCAGAAATTTCAAAGTGAGCAAGCAACTTGGACACAAGATAGTTTGGGAGCGTATTTAGCAATTCGTTAATTTTACTTAGAATTTATGGTGGGGTTTAACTAAATATCTATCAATGGAAGTTGTGTTAATCTAGTTTTTAAGATTCTACTTTATGGTAGAATTTTGGCTATAATTGTTGAATTTTTAAACTTAAGGATAAGAAATGTTACTTTTTACTCCCGGTCCTACTCCTGTGCCAGAATTTGTGCGTGTTGCAATGAGTGAGCCTACGATTCATCATCGCACTCCAGAATTTGAAGCAATTTTTGCAAAAACTCGCACACTCTTAAGGGAAGTGATTCAATTACCTGAAGTTCTAATGCTAGCAAGTTCAGGAAGTGGAGCAATGGAAGCTTGTGTTACTTCCTTATGCCAAAAGAAGCTTTTAAGTGTAAATAGCGGTAAGTTTGGGGAAAGATTTGGCAAGATTGCAAAAGCATTTGGAATCCAAAATGTAGAGATTAAAAATCCTTGGGATACACCTGCAAGCGTGGATTCTATCCTGGAGGCTTTAAAACAAAACCCAGATATTGATGCCTTTTGTATCCAAGCGTGTGAGAGTGCTGGGGGATTACGTCATTCTTATGAAGAAATTGCTAAAGCAATTAAGAATCATAACCCTGAAATTATGGTTATTGTAGATGGTATTACTGCAATGGGGGTAGAGGAGTTAGATGTACGTTGTGTAGATGCGCTTATTGGTGGTTCGCAAAAGGCTTTTATGCTACCACCGGGACTTAGTATCATCGGACTTAGTCAAAAAGCCATAGAAAAAATTGAAGAACGCAATGTGGGATTCTATTTTAACCTCAAAACGGAGCTTAAGAATCAGATTAAAAACACTACGGCTTGGACTGCACCAACAACAATCGTCATAGGGCTTTGTGCCTTTTTGCAAAAGGCAAAAGAAATAGGGTTTGATACAATTTATAAGCAGACAAAAGCACGTTCCCTTGCTTGCGATAAAGCAATGGAAAGTTTGGGATTGAAAATTTATCCAAAGAAACCAGCGCTTTCTATGACTTGCATTTATGATGAAGCAAGTGATTTGGTGCGCAAAACTTTAAAAGCAAAATTTAATGTTAATATTGCAGGTGGGCAAGATGATTTAAAGGGCAAGATTTTCAGGATTAATCATATGGGATTGATTGATGTTAGCGAGACTTCTTGGGTGGTTAATGCGATAGAATTAAGTCTTGCGGATTTAGGAAGGCACAAATTTAATGGAATCGCAAATCAAGTGTTTTTAGAAAACTATTTCAATCTTTTGTAGGATTGTATGATGAAAATTTTATTAACAGGCACAGCCGGGTTTATCGGTTCTTTTTTGGCAAAACGTTTGTTAGAACGTGGTGATGAAGTTGTGGGGTTGGATTGCATTAATGATTATTATGATGTGCGTATTAAATATGGCAGGTTAGCAGAAGCTGGAATTACACAAGATACTATTGTAGAAAATCAGTTGATACAAAGTAGCAAATATCCAAATTATCGTTTTATCAAATTGAATTTAGAGGATAGAGAAAATCTCTTTACACTTTTTAAAAATGAACAATTTGATAAAGTGTGTAATCTTGCCGCACAAGCGGGTGTGCGTTACTCCTTGATTAATCCTTATGCGTATGTTGAGAGTAATATTGTAGGATTTGTCAATATTTTAGAAGCTTGTAGGCAGTTTGGTATTCAGCATCTTGCTTATGCGTCTAGCTCCTCTGTCTATGGATTGAATGAAAAAATGCCATTTTCTACAAGTGATAATGTAGATCACCCTATTAGTCTCTATGCAGCAAGTAAAAAGAGTAATGAATTAATGGCGCATACTTATTCTTATTTGTTTGGTTTGCCAACGACAGGTTTAAGATTTTTCACGGTTTATGGTCCTTGGGGTCGTCCAGATATGGCATTATTTTTATTCACAAAAGCAATCTTAGAGGGTAGAGCCATTGATGTTTTTAACCACGGGCAAATGTTGCGTGATTTTACCTATGTAGAGGATATTGTAGAGGGTGTAGTGCGTGTGATAGATAATATAGCACAGCCAAATCCTGCTTGGAGCGGATTAACTCCAGATCCCCATAGTTCTAAAGCGCCTTATAAGATTTATAATATCGGTAATAATAATCCTGTGAAATTAATGGATTTTATTGAAGCTATTGAGAAAGAGCTTGGAATGGTAGCAAAGAAAAATATGCTTCCGCTTCAGCCAGGTGATGTACCAGCCACTTATGCTAATGTAGAGGATTTAGTCAGTGATTTGGGTTATAAACCAAATACAAGTATTCAAGAGGGAATCAAAAATTTTATCCAATGGTATAAAGAGTTTTTTAAAGTTTAAAGATATTGCTTGTGTTTATAAGATTGTTTGACAATAAAAAATAAATCTTTATTGATTGCCACGAATATTTTTGAATTTTCTTGCAGTAACAGAAAGGTAAAATTTCATACAAATCAAAATCTTAAGTTGATTTTTGGCAAAAACCTAATATAATCCCACTCGCCTTTCTTGAGACTTGTGCAATAGGTGGCTTGGATAATGCTTCAGGGTGGGAACACAGCAGAGCCCCCAAACCGCTTAGGTGCCGCAAGTATCTTGAGGAAGGTTTTTCGCAATTTCCTATTATCTCCATTATAACAAAGTGATTTCTAAAGTATATGGATAATGTAGAATTTTATTTATAAAAATTACATTGTTAAATTTAAGTGATGCAATGTTATGGGTTTTTTATGATTCTGATAAAAATTTACAATAAATGAGGAGTTATTCTTCCATTATTGGAGTATTTTTAGCGGATTCTAGGTATTTATAGATTGCTTCAATTTCGCTTGGGGTTAAATAATACTTTGGCATAATGTTTTTACCCTTTTGTAAAGCACTTTCAAATCTTTCAAAGCCTAAATTATTGATGCGCGAACCTTGTAGGGTTTTGCCTTTGCGTTTATGAATATAGTTTGCAATCTGTTGCCCTTCACCAAATCGTCCGTGACATTCCACGCAACCGATTCCACGCGGATTATTGTAGAGCATTTTGCCATATTCTAAAGTTGTGATAAAGCTTTCCTCTGCATTAAAAATTGTAAAAATACTCATTAGGATTAGAAAGGCTTCAAATACTTTTTGCACTAATACTCCCTTAAACTTTTAAAAAATCTTTTTTGATTATAATAACAAAATTATTTTTTAAAGGGTATTATGAATGCAGATTTTAGATGGAAAAGCACTTGCACAGCAAATTGAAGCAGAAATCAAATCTAAAGTTGAAGGTTTAAGTCAAAAGGGCATTACGCCCGGATTGGCAGTGATTTTAGTAGGAAACGACCCTGCTTCGCAAAGTTATGTCAATATGAAAGCAAAAGCGTGTAAGCGCACAGGTATTTATTCTATTACACATGAAATGCCTGAAAATATTGCGCAAGATTCTTTGCTGCAAACCATACAAATGCTAAATTTGAATCCAAATATTGATGGAATCTTGGTGCAGTTACCTTTACCCAAACATATTGATACTACTGCAGTGTTAGAAACGATTGCGCCTCATAAAGATGTAGATGGATTCCACCCTTTTAATATGGGACGTATTTTTGCAAATCTTGAGAGTTTTACTCCCGCGACTCCTATGGGTGTTTTGACGCTTTTAGAGCATTATAAGATTCCAATACAAGGTAAAAATGTTGTGATTGTAGGTGCTAGTAATATTGTTGGTAAGCCGCTTGGTGCATTATTTTTAAATAAAAATGCAACCATTACGCTTTGTCATATCTATACAAAAGATTTAATTCAACATACAAAAAAAGCAGATATTTTATGTGTAGCAGTAGGCAAACCAAATTTAATCACACAAGAAATGGTAAAAGAGGGTGCAATTATCGTAGATATTGGAATCTCAAAATTACCTAATGGTAAAATTGTAGGTGATGTAGATTTTGAAAATGTTGCGCCTTTATGTGAGTTTATCACTCCTGTGCCTGGAGGAGTTGGACCTATGACGATTGCTTCTTTGTTGCAAAACACATTAAAATCTGCCAAGCTTCGTGCTAATGTTTAAAAAGGAAAAAGAGAATGAAAAGAATCTTTACCAAACTTTACGAATTTGTTAATAGCTGGGTTGGGACAATTATTATTGTATTAGGCATTATTTTCTTTGTTGCACAAGCCTTTGTGATTCCAAGTGGAAGTATGCTAAACACAATGTTAATTGGGGATAATTTGTTTGTCAAAAAATATGCCTATGGAATCCCAACGCCTACAATTCCTTGGATTGAGCTTAAAATCTTGCCCGACTTTAAGGGCAATGGACATTTAATAGAAGGTGAGCGTCCTAAACGCGGAGATATTGTCATCTTCCGCTATCCACAATCACCCAAAATTCACTATGTCAAACGCAATGTAGCCATTGAAGGAGATGAGGTGCTTTACACTTCACAAGGGCTTTGGGTGTATTTCAGTAGTGATTCAACCTATCAAGATAAAACCACCAAGACTCTACAATTTAGAGGAAAAACCTTTTATTATGACCCTTATTTAGCATCACATTTGGGTGTGCAATATATTGATGTGTTTCCTGACGCCTTTAATCAGTTGGAGATTCTATCCAAACAAGGTGAAGTGCTTGGTATGGAGAGAGTGCAATTACAAAATGGCGAGATTGGGTTTTATGTGAAAGTTAAAGAAGACGAATTTTTTATGATGGGAGATAATCGCAATAATTCTAATGATTCGCGTTTTTGGGGTGCAGTTCCTTATAAATATGTAGTAGGTAAGCCTTGGTTTGTGTATTTTAGCTGGGATAAGGATTTTAATATTCGTTGGGAACGTATTGGCAAAAGCATAGAGTTTTTAGAATCGCAAATGAAAGAACATACAAAGAGTGAAGTTTCTAACAATGCTAATGTGCCTAAATCACATAATATTAAATCACAAGTAATGTAAGGAAATCTTTAATGTTTGATTTGCCACTTAGTTTTAAGATTCCTATTATGGTGGTTGCATTGTTGGTTGCAATCATTGGACACGAAATTATGCACGGATTGGTTGCGCTGAAGTTTGGCGATACTACCGCTAAAGAAGCAGGGCGCTTGAAGATTAATCCGTTGTTACATATTGATTTGGTGGGTTCTATTCTTTTGCCTAGTATGCTGTTTCTTTTGAACGCACCCTTTTTATTCGGTTGGGCGAAGCCTGTGCCTGTGCGGATGGAGCAAGTGATTTTCGGCGGAGGATATTTTGGAGCTTTTGCTGTTTCTATTGCAGGTGTAGCTTATAATTTTGCTCTTGCAGTTTTTACTGCTTTATTGATTTATGCGTTCAATGGTGGAATTTTTGCAGGATTTTTTGAATATTTTTCTAGTCCAAACTTTGTCGCTCTCCTTGTGCTATATTTTTGTTTGCAATTATTGATTTATAATGTTGTATTAGGTGTGTTTAATCTGATTCCAATCCCGCCTTTAGATGGTTCGAATGCGCTTGCTTATCTTGGCTTGATGTTTAAAAATGACTTTTTTGCTAGATTGTTTGATAGAGTGCCTCCAATGATAGGTATGATTTTGTTAATGATTATTTTAAGCACACCCTTATCTCGTGTAATTTTTGTGCCTGTGCAAACCATTATAAACTTGTTATTATAGGAGGATTAATGAAGTTTTTTATTGCAAGTGATCACGCAGGATTTGAGTTAAAAATTTTTGTGATTCGGACATTAACACAAATGGGGCATAGTGTGGAAGATTTGGGACCACAGGATTCTAATCGTGTGGATTATCCCGATTTTGCCAATGTTTTATGTGAAAATGTTTTGAAAAATGAAAAAAATTTTGGAATTTTAATTTGTGGAAGCGGAATTGGAATGAGTATTGCTGCTAATCGTCATAAGGGAATTCGTGCAGCACTTTGCAATGAGCCTTATAGCGCAGCAATGAGCCGTGCGCATAATGATGCAAATGTCTTATGCCTAGGTGCGCGTATCGTAGGTGAGGGTATGGTGGAATGGATTTTAAAAAGTTTTTGTGAGGGTGTATTTGAGGGCGGTAGGCACGCTTGTCGTATAGGGAAATTATAACTTTTAAGGAAATATAATGGCGCAATTTACGCAATGGTTGTTTTTAACAGCATTTATTTTGTTTATTTTGTTTATGGTTGTTAAAACCTTTTTTTATAAAAGTGTAGCCCAAAAGGAAGAAAAAAATAGTGCCGTGATGAAACTCACACTGCAAGAAGCTGAAATTTTAATTCGCAAACACCAACTACAACTTCAAAGAGCTTTGGGAAATATTGATATTTTAACTGATGAAATTACTTCTTTACGAAATGAGGTTAAAGCACTCAAACAACGTAATTCGCAATATCGTGTAGAGAGTGAAAAATACAAAAGTAAAATCAAAGATTTAGAACAAAAAATTGAGGCTTTGTTGTAGTCTGCTTTATTGCAAGGCTAATCCATAGTTTTGTGCAACTATGGATTGAACTCTTAAAGATTCCTCATAGGGTTTTTCAAAATCAAATAAGCAAATTTACCCTAGAATTTTATAAAATTTTTAGGAATCTAAAATTGTGAAAAATTATATTTTATTTGTCGTAATGTTAAGTGCTATGGTAACGATTTCTAGTCTTTACATCACGCAGCCTATGCAACCTCTTTTTATAGAAGAGTTTGGAATCTCTATTGCACAAGTTACGCTTTTTACTTCCGTTGTTTTACTTGCACTTGCTTTTGCGCCCATAGTTTATGGATATTTGTTAGAAAAGTTTGATACGCGTAGAGTGTTGCTTGTTTCATTAATTTTGATTGGAATGTTTCAATGTTTGCTTTGCTTTGCCCAAGATTACAAAACATTTTTATCCTTGCGACTTCTTGAGGCGCTTGCGATTCCAGCAGCTTTAACTGCGACTTTAACAACTTTAATGCGCCTAGATACACAAAAGATACAAAAATACATTAGTCTTTATGTAGCCTCAACAGTTTTTGGTGGTGTGTTGTCGCGTGTAGGAGGTGGGTTTATCACTTCTATTTCTTCGTGGCAATTTACCTTTGTAGCACTTGGGATTACAACATTAATCGTTGCGATTCTCTCTTATAAAATCCCTCAAAGCTTGCAAATGACTAATGCCAAAATTACACCTAAGATTATCCTAGAGTTGCTCAAAGATAGACGTTATGCAGCAGTTTATATGGGGGCTTTTTTAGTGTTGTTTTGCTTTCAAGGTGCATTGAACTTTATGCCTTTTGAAATCAAGGCTTTAAATCCAGATATCACTCCCGCACAAATTGGGTTTTTATATCTTGGATATATCGTTGGTATTATTACCGCTCTTTTAGTGGAACGCATTAAAAGATTTGTGGGTGGGGATTTAAAGGCAATTATTGTTGGCTTTATTATTTTTGGAATTGCACCTTTAATAATGTTAATTAAAAACTTCTGGTGGCTGTTTTTTGCGGTATTTGTGATTTGTATTGGAATGTTTATCGTGCATTCTGTCTTATCTGCGTTGGTTAATTCTATTTCAGCAGAAAAAAAAGGTATTACCAATGGTTTGTATCTTGCATTTTATTATACAGGAGGCACGATTGGGACCACAATGCCGAGTTTTTTATATTATCATTTTGGTTGGGAAGTGCTTTGTTTATTTTTAAGTGGAATTTTATTTTTAAGTGCATTAGTATTTTATAAAATACATTTAATTTTTAAGGAGGTAAAATGAATGAATTAGGAGAATATTTTGAATCAATCTTCAAAGAAATTGTGCCATTAGGAAATTTGCATATTTTAGAAAGTGAGCAAGCAAGTGAAATCTTAGCGATTTTCTTAAGCCTTGATAATCATACATTTAATCTATTTTGGCAAAGTTCTGTGTTACAAAACCTCTGTGAAAAGTATTGCAAAACTTTGAGTTTTAAAGGAATCTTACAAGTGCAATACACTTTACTTTTAAATATCCACAAAGTCTTTTTAAAAGAGCCAAGATTCATACAGAATTTACTCAAAAAAGTCTTAGAAAATCTTAATCTATTAGAGCAACACGACCTTGCAAAAGGAGAGTTTTTTTACCAAATCAAAAGACATTTAGATAGTATTATTCATCAAGAAATCAAAGAATCTCATATGCATAAAGAGCAACAAAAATTAACCTTAGATAAAAGTTTCTTGAGGGATTTTTTAACAAATAGTTTAAGGTTGTTGGAGCAGAAAAAAGAGATTTTAAATGCAATGCGCACTCAAAATTTACTCAATCTTAATCCAAGTTTAGAAGAGTTAGAATCTCTATTAGAAAAACTTAGAAATCAACATTTTTCTATTGGAATCACGGGCGTTTTAAGTGCGGGGAAAAGTACGCTTTTAAATGCTCTTTTAGGGCAGGAAATTTTAGGTAGTTCTACGATTCCAGAAACTGCGAGTTTAACGCTTTTAAAATATGATAAAACACCCAGTGCGCTTGTGAGTTTTTGGAATAAAGCAGAGTGGAAAGATTTGAAATCCACAATGGAGGATTCTTTGCTTCGTGAGATTATGGCAAATGCAGAGTTTAAAGAATTTTTAGAAAAATATGTGCAAGATTCTACAACAAGTCTTAGGATTTCTTTGCAGGAATTACCCAAATATACTTCAGCAAATCATCCAAGCAAGTTGTGTAATCTCATCAAAGAAACAACACTTTTTACTCCTTTGAAGTTCTTAGAAAACAAAGTTGAAATTGTAGATACTCCCGGTCTTGATGACCCTATTGTTCAAAGGGAAGAAATCACTAAGGGCTATATTTTAGATTGCGATTTGTTAATACACGCAATGAATGCTGCGCAAAGTGCAACACAAATTGATGTAGATTTTATCTTGCAGACTTTGCAAAATGCAAATATTTCAAGAATTTTAATTTTACTAACACACGCAGATTTATTGGAACCAAAGGATTTAGAATCGGCTTTGAATTACACAAAAGAGAGCATTAAGACACGCTTATCTCAAAGTATGGCAAAGCAAAGTGTAGAACTTTTATTACAAAGACTTGATTTTATTGCACTTGCAAGTTATCCTGCGTTGCTTTGTCAAACTAATCCGCAAAAAGCTAAAGAATTAGGGTTTAGTTTAGAATCTTCCAATTTTAATGCGCTAATTGATTATCTCAATCAAACTTTATTGGGTAGCAATAGCACAAAAGCAAAAGATTTAGTTTATTTAAGTGCGCAAGGATTTACAAGAGTTTTTGAAAAGATTAAATCTGCTTGCAGTTTAGAAAAAAGTTTGCTTTTTGCCAAAGAGAGTCAAATCCAAGAGTTAATGCAAGAAGCTAAATTTGAGAAAGAACAAAGTTTAGCTAAACTTCAAGTGACTAAAGAATCTTTAAAGAGTGCGACAGCACAGCTACAAGAATACCTTGTTACACTTCAAAAGGAATTGAATCAGCAGCTAGAAACTTCTAAAAATATTTTAAGTGAAAGGATTTTTGCTGATATTATCTATGATTATGAGAAAGGCAAAATACCAAGTTACGAAAGGCTACAAAGAATCTTGGATTTAGGATTAAAAGATGTTTTGAGTGATATTTTGCGCTTTTGTACTCAAAGTTTGGACAAAAAAATCACACAATTGCAAAGTCAATTTGAAATGTATGTTGAGTTTCAAGAAAAGGATTCTAGTCTTTTGGGTAATTTTCATCTTCATTTTGATGAAAGTATTTTGAAAAAAACAACACTTAAAATCTTAAATCGTATGATAAAGTCTGTAAAGAAATTTGGTAAAAATCAAAAGATTGAGCTTAAAAGCGCATTGGATTTGGATTTTAAAGATGGGTTTTTGGAATTTTTTGAAATCATTATCAGACAAAGCAAAGCATTGGAATCTAAGCTAACAGAGAATTTCCAAAGATTTCTTAATGATTTAGAAGCTGCTTTAAAAACAGATTTGGAGAATAAAGAGAGAATTTTACAAAATGCTTTACAAACTTCGCAACAAAGCACACAAGAAAAAACAGAGAAAGAAATGTTATTAACACAAAATGAAGTTGTTTTAGAAGAATCTTTGCAGTGTTTTGGTGCTTTGCAAGATTATGCCACACAAGGAGCGTAGTGATGCTAAAGAAATATTTAGAAGAATGTAAAATCTTGCAAGCAAAAATTGCACAAAAATCTCCCACTCAAAAGTTAATTTTGGCTTGTCAGAATCATCTTAATCCAAATGATTATATGTTAAGTTTTTTTGAAAATTTAGCACAAAAGGAAATGGAGCCTATGCAAATTGCGATTATTGGGCAGTTTTCAAGCGGGAAAAGCACTTTTTTAAATGCTCTTTTAGGGCAAGATATTTTGCCAACAGGTATTACGCCTATTACTTCAAAGGTATGTAAAATCTGCTATGGCGAAGATTATATTTTAGAGATTCTTTATAAAGATGGGCGTAAAGTGTTGCAGAATGTGGATTTTTTGCATAAGCTTTCACGTGAAAATTCTCAAAATATTGATTATTTTTGCCTCTATGCCCCGATTATATTATTAAAAGAAATTAATTTTTTAGACACACCCGGATTTAATTCTCAAAACTCTGATGATACACGCACTACACTAAAAATTTTAGAAAATGTAGATGGAATCATTTGGCTTACCCTGATTGATAATGCAGGAAAAAATAGTGAAAAAGCATTACTTAAAGAGTTTATTACACATTTTGCACAAAAAAGTCTTTGTGTATTAAATCAAAAAGATAGGTTAAAAGATGAAAAAGAAGTGCAAATTAGCGTAGATTATGCAAAAAGTGCTTTTGAAGGGATTTTCTCTGCTGTGATTCCAATCTCTGCAAAGTTAGCACTCAAAGCAAGATTAAACACGCCACAAAAATTTCTTGAAACAACTCTTTTGGACTTTGCACAAACAATCCAATCTCTTGCATTAAAAGTTTCTGATGAAGCTTATGAAAAATATCAAAACCCGCAGAGTGTGCTAGATTCTTTAGGTATGACTTATCATAAGATACAAGAAAAAATTAACCAAGAATTGCTTTTACTTAATACTCAAAATGCAACAACTCTTATGCAAGATTCCAATATGCCTTTGATTTTTGATTTTCTCAACCAAACGATTAAGCCAAAGGCAAAACTTGCTAAATCTTATAGCATACTTAAAAAACTTCGCGAAATGCACATTTTATTGCATTTACAATACCATAAAATTAACCAATGTTATTTAATTTTACAAAAGACTTTGCAACATAATTTGCAGCATTATATTACGAGCTGTGCTATCTCACAAGAAAAAGAACAAAAAATTTTTAATGATTTGTATATTGGGCTTGATTTATGGCTTGACACTTTAGCACAAAGAATCTTTAATGCGTTGGAGAAAAAATCTCTAAGTTTTGCGCAAAAAGAAAAACGTTTTTTGGGGACTAAATCTGTTGAAACGACTAAAGAAGTGGTTTTGCTCCCAATAGAAAAGATTCGTTTAGAGTTACAAAATCCCGATACGCAATTAGTTAAAAATTACAAGGCACTAAGTGTGCAAATTAAAAATTTCTTAGATTTGTTTATCCAATCTATTGCCAAAAATACAGATACTTTGAAGCTAGAGTTGGCAAAATGGCAACACGATGCGCCCAAGAGTATTGAACTTTATCTCGTTGCCCCACAAAGTCAAGCGTTAAATGATTTGCACGATTTTGCACAAAATTGTTACGAAAATTTGCTAGATGATTTCAATAAAAATACTCTCGTGGCAACCTCTTATTTACAAAGTGAATTAAATGTTTTAAGTAACTTTTTGGCTCTAAGTTATAATAATGCAATAGATTTGACCTTAAATCGTTTAGATTTGAAAATCAAAAATGCAATTGCTAAACATAGCGAGAACCAAGAAGAATTTGCCCTATTTAGCCCCACTTTGGAAAATGTGCGTGAAAGCTTGAATGAAACTTTTTGTTTTGAACAATTCCAAGCACGTCTTTTTGGTCCAATGAATTGTTTAAAGAAAACCTATGCGCAATTTTTAAATCAAAGCGAACAAACCACGCAAGAGAAAATTCAATTAATTGCACAAGTTTCTTTTGAACTTAAGAAAGAAATAGATAAAATTACACAGAATCTTAAAGCAATCAAGCAAGAGCTAAAGAGCGTAAATGCTTAAAGATAGCAAAGTGGAATTAGAATTGCTTAATTCTAATTTGAACTGCCATATTTGGATATGTCAAATGGCAAAACTAAGGATAAGACTTAAGGAAAGTTTATGAAAGTAGAGCTCTTAGAGCCATACATTCAAATCAGCATTGAAAAAGAATCACAATTTTTAAAACGTGCAGTGGATTTTGCGTATAAACATTTTTCTAAAGCCTATCGTCTTTCAAGTTCAGTCTTGATTCTTGACGATGGTGAGCGTTACAAGAAAGATTACTTTTTGAATTGGGCATATCACGTTGCTATGCAAGAGGAAGCCAAAAAGGATAGCGAGGATTTTCAAACTATTATTGATAGTAGCTATCTTCCGATTCGTATCAAAATGATTGAAAATCGTGCAATGTTAGAGCATATTATCGTGTCTTTGCAGATAATTCAGAGTTCTTTTGGTAATTCGCAAGTCTGTTTAAAGCTAAATCGTCCAAGTCGTCTTGCAAGACGTTATTTAAGCTCAATGTTTCAAGATTTTGTGCTAAGTTACACAAGGCAAGAAATTTTTTTAGATTCTAGTAGCCCTTATTTTTGGGAAAAGTTAATTGGTGCGCTTTCACAAAAAGTTATTCATAATATCGTGTTGGATTTTGATTATGAGACTTTTAAAACGCACAATACTTTTGAATGTTTTGAGGAATATTTAACTAAAGAGGAAAAAATCCTTAAGAAAAGCTACAAGATTCTAGGTTGTGGTTATAATGATGATTTTGAATGTGTGAAAAATCGCTATATTGAACTTGCCAAAATCTATCATCCTGATAATGTTTATGGTCAAGATAAAAAAATTATTGATGGCTATGCGGAAAAATTCCGCCTGATTAATGAAGCGTATGAAAACATTAAATCTAATTTTAAACGCGTGGCATAACTAAGGAGTTAAAATGTCAGATAATACACAAAAAAATCCAAAACTTGAGAGTCTATCCGCTACGATTCCAGATAATATTTTTGATACTTTTGAAGAGTTTAAAGAAGAGCCAAAAACTAAATCTAGATCTAAAGGAACGATTGAATATTCTTTAGAAGATACCAAAGAGTATTCTGAAAGCAAAGGACATTTCTTTGTCTATCTATTTTTACTTTTTGTATTAATTGCATTGATTTTTGGTGGAGGATATTATTTCTTGACAAGCCCTAGTGGGCAATCTTTGCTTCATAAAGCGCAAGTTGCGTTAGGATTCCAAACAAAGGCAACAGAAGCGGTACAATCCCGATTAGATTTGACAAGTGAATTTGCCAAAGATGAAGAAATTAAACGTTTGCAAGAAGCTCTTTATCAAAAAGAAAAAGAGCTTGCTTCTCTTGCGCAATCTGTTGATGGATTGAGTTTGTCTGTGAAAGAAATGCAAAACGCACGTGGCGCAGAAGCAAATACAATGGCAAAGTTGCGTTATACCATTAAACCTAAAAAGCAAATTATTGCTGAATGTTTTTCTATGAATGTGGGACAATGGCAGATTCCACAAAGTTGTATGCTTTCAATTGCGACAAAAGTGGATAAAGAATTGCAAGAAGATAAACGCGTGGTTGCTTTTGAAGTGCAGGGTATTGTAGATACTCGTCCTTATCGTGGTTTATCTTCAGAATTAAAACAAGAAGGACTCGCAAGTTTTCGTGCGTGGAATGCGATTCGTGCAATAAATGCTAAAATCCCAAATGCTACTGTGTTTGAAGGTCCAAGTTTGCAACTAGAAAACAAACGCGGGTATAGTATTAAAGCTTATTTTGTAGAATAAGATGAATCATAATCCACCCATTCATACTTTGGGCGTATTTTTGCGCCCCTCTACCCCAGAGTTAAAGGCTTATTTTTTGGAATTTCAGACTTTAGCCTTAGATTTGGGATTCCGTGTGATTTTGGATTCCTTAAGTGCGGGAATGATTGGAATGCGTGGATTAAACTTTGAAGAGCTTTGCAGTGAATGTGATGCGCTTATTTCTATTGGTGGCGATGGCACATTGATTTCTACTGCAAGACGCTCTTTTGCTTTTGGTAAGCCTATTTTGGGAATCAATATGGGGCATTTAGGATTCCTTACGGATTTGCAAAAAAATGAAGTAGAATCCTTTTTACCTCATCTTAGAGCGGGAAACTACAATATAGCAAACCATCTGATGCTAGAGGGTAGCATACAAAATGTAAAGAGTAATACTGCAAGTTTTTTTGCACTTAATGATATTATTTTAACGCGTCTTGATGAGGCATCTATGATTTATCTTAAGGCTTACATTGATGGTGAATATTTTAATTCCTATTATGGTGATGGATTGATTGTTGCTACACCCACAGGTTCTACGGCTTATAATATCAGTGCAGGGGGTGCAGTGGTTTATCCTTTCTCTCATAATTTACTTTTAACTCCCATTTGTGCGCATTCTTTGACGCAACGTCCGCTCATCTTGCCAAGTAGTTTTGAAATTGCTGTGGAGCTTGGTGAGCAGGGACGTTGTAATATTGTAATTGATGGGCAAGAGAGCAAACCTCTAAAGTTTGGTGAGAAAATTGCGATTCGTGTTCAAAAGAATGGGGTTAAATTGATTCATAATGCAAATTGGGATTATTTTAAAATTTTAAAAGAAAAATTCCATTGGGGAGATTTTGAATAATGCAAAAATTGCTTATTCACAAAATTACAATTAAAAATTCTCCAATTTTTAGAGAAATTACTTTTTCTCCAAGTGCGCATTTTAATGTTTTCAGTGGGGCAAGTGGAGCAGGAAAATCTGTGCTAATGGAATCTATCCTTGCGCTTTTTGGTCTGCGTGAATGCAATGCACAGGTGTTAGAAGCAACTTTAGAATTACAAGGCTTCAAAGAGGAATTTAAAGGATTAATAGATGAGGGTGAAGTGATTTTGACACTAACAAAAAAAGACAAAATTCGCTTTTTTCTCAATGCACAAAATATTCCTAAGAAAAAAGTTCAAGAACTTTTTGCTCCGTTTTTAAAACATTTAAGCACAAAAATGGACGATGCAACAAGTTTGGAAAATTTATTTTTGGTTTTTGATTCTTTTTGTTTATCTAAAGATTCCAAGTATAAGGTGCTTTTAGATGCTTATAAGGATTCTTTTGTGCAATTTCAAACTGCAAAAGTTGCGCTTAAAAAAATACAAGAAGAAGCACTCAAAGTTGAAGAACTTAAAGAGTTTGTGCGCTTTGAAATCCAAAAGATAGAATCTTTAAGCCCTAAAAAAGGAGAATATGAAGAGCTTTTAGAGCTTAAAAAGGAAATTTCTAAAAAAGAAAAAATCAATGAGAGTTTGCAAGAAGTGCAAGAATTTTTAAATCATAGTCCTCAAGTTTCTCATTTTTTAAATCTTATTGGTAGAGAAAATGATTCTATCTTGAATGCTTTTAGTGAATTAGAAGAGTTATGTGCCCAAGAGAGTGAGCGACTAGGAGAGTTAGAAAATATCAACCCTGAAGAGATTTTAAATCGTTTGGAATCTTTAGGAGCATTGAAGCATAGATATGGTGGCGTAGAGGAGGCATTAGAATATTTAGAAGTTAAAAAACGAGAATTAACAAAATATGAAAATTTGGATTCCATTTTAAAAGATTCTAAAGAGGAGTTTCAAAGTGCCAAAGAATCTTTGATTCAAAGCGCAAATACATTACAAAAGGCAAGAGAAAAGTGGGTTATAAACTTTAATTATACTCTAGACCAATCCCTTAATTCACTTAAAATGCCAAATGCTAAAGTGTTATTTAAGCCAATAGATGAAGTAGAATCTTATATGCCCTTTGGGAATCAAATTTTAGAAATCACCTTAAATACGGATTTAAAAAATCTAAGTGCAGGAGAGTTTAACCGATTTCGTCTTGCACTTTTGCTTACTCAAAGTGCGCAAGAAAAAAATCAAGCCCTTATTATTTTAGACGAATTAGATGCAAATCTAAGTGGAGAGGAATCGCAAGGGGTCGCAGAAGCCTTGAAAAAACTCTCTTGCAATTATCAAGTCTTTGCAATTTCGCATCAACCTCATATGCCAAGTCTGGCGGATACACATTTCTTGATTCAAAAGCATTCGCAAGGTTCAGAGATTATTCTACTAGACCAAAAGGGCAGAATTTATGAAATTGCGCGTATGATTAGTGGTAATACAATTACTAAAGAGGCTTTAGAATTTGCTACTAAACGCATTGAGGGAGAATAATGTATAGTTGTATTTTAAAGATTGAAGATGAATCTTGCAATACTGCAAAAATTTGCTAGTTATTTACAGCAAACTCCCCCCTTTAAACTTCGTTCTATTTATAGAATTGCAGATAATTTGTTTAAAATGGACATAGATGGACATTCGTTTTTTATGGATTTAAGCAAGGGCAAAAGTACAATTTTCATCAGTAATGAGGTCTTTGTCGCCTCAAAGGTTTATCAAGCTCCTTTTGATAAAAGTTTGCAAAAATATTGCTTCAATGCTTGGATTATAGGGGCGAAAATAGATGGTAATAATCGTATCTTGCAACTTACTTTACAAACGAAGAATAGCTATAAATCTTCACAAATTATCTTACAAGCTGAATTTACAGGGAAAAATACAAATTTAATTTTACTAGATACTAACAAAATCGTTCTAGATGCTTTGCGACATATTACCAAGGAGCAATCATTCCGTGATGTGAGGATTGGGAAGCCACTTTTACCTTTGCCGCAGCCCAAAACTTCTCCTTTGTTTCAATGTGAGGGAGAATTATTTGAGAATCTTTTAGATAATTTTATCCATTTAAAGACAAAGGAATTAAAGGAAAAAATTGCAAAATCTAGTGCGAAAATTCATCATAAAATTATGCACTTAAAGCAGCATTTAGAATCCCTAGAAGCAAAAGATATTTTAGAAGCAAATGCCAAAAGAGAAGCGTATCTAGGGCAACTTGTTTTGCAAAATCTTTATTTGTATCCAGATTTTAAAGGGAGAGAAATTTGCTTAGAAAATGAAAAAATTATATTGCCTAAAAAAGCTTATTCTCTAAGCCATTGCGCACAAATTTTCTTTGAAAATTCCAAAAAACTTGCCAAAAAGGCAAAAAATATTTATCTACAAGCCCAAAATCTACAAGAAAAGATTTTATTCTATCAAAATTTGCTAAAAATGATACAAAATGTAACAAATCTAAATGATTTACAGATTTTGGATTCTAATTTACAAAAAAAATCCAATCCTAAAGAATCTAAACAAAAATTAAAATTGTTTGAAAGTTTTTTTATCGCAGGGATTAAGGTATCTATTGGCAAGAATGAGAGAGAAAATATTGCATTATTAAAGGAAGCTAAAGCGGAAGATATTTGGTTACATATTCGCGGGATTCCAAGTTCGCATTGTATTGTTCATTGCGGAAAGGCGAAAATTTCTGATATAATCTTGCAAAAAGCTACACAAATTTTAGCAGGATTGACAAAAGATGTTGGTGAAAATTATGCAGTAGATTATACCAAACGTAAATTTGTAAAAATCACATCTGGTGCAAATGTTGTTTATGCTAAAGCACAGACGATTCAGCTTAAGAAGGACTAATATGGCAGTTTCTCCTATTGGTAATATTACTCATATCCATCAAAATGCTCAAGTTGGTTCTGTGCAACACGCAAACACGCAAACAAAACTTGATTTTCAGGCAATGGTCAATTTGCAAGAAATGCAAGATAAACAAGAGGAAATAAAAGAAGTGCGTCCTACTGAAGAAACGCTTAAAGCAAACGATGAGCGTGAGGGGAATGGTAAAGAGCCTGAACAAGAAGAGCAAGAGAAACAGCAAGGAGAAAATTCTCAAGAATCTCAAGAAGAGAAAGATTCTATACAAACCAAGGAAGATGGCACAATCTTGCATTTAAATATTTCTGTATAAATCTTCTGTATATCAAGCAAACAAAAGTATATATGGAAGGGATTTGTTGCATAGTTTATGGCAAATTTTTAGAAGATAAATAATTAAGGGAGGGGATTAAGATGAATAGAATCAAGTTCTATTCTAAAGAGCGTAGCCATAGAATCTTAAACATTGCAATTCCTTCTGGCTTAAATTCACTTTTAGATATTATTAATCTTTCCATAGATTTGTTAATGATTGGGACTTTTGGGGCAAGTGCGATTGTCGCAGTCGGAGTGAGTTTGAACTTTATTATGCTGCTTTTTGCTTTCACAACCATTATTTTTGTAGGCAATAGTGCTTTGGTGTCAAGATTTTTGGGTGCGAATAACCAAAATGCAGCAAATGAAGTGGTAATGAGTTTAAGTTTTGCTGCATTTTGTTTGTCTTTGCCTTTAATGCTCTTTGCTTTTTTTGGCTTTGAAGTTTTTTTCTCTTGGATTGGGGTAGATTCTAATGCACATAGCATTGGGAGAGAATATTTAAGTGTTGTGCTTTTTAGTGTGCCTTTGTTGTTAATCAAGCAAGTGAGTATCTCTGCATTTTCCGCAGCTGGAGCAACAAAATTGCCTTTTTATATCAAGGTTTTTATTACATTTTTGAATCTTTTTGTCAAATATGCTTTGATTTTTGGATTCCTTTTTATTCCTGCATTTGGTGTGCTTGGAGCGGCAATTGGGACCTTGATTATTAATTTTTTAGAAACTTCTGCCCTGTTTGCTTGTCTTTTATTCTATAAAAATAGCCCTATTTCCCTTAGAGGTAGGATTAATTTTGATTATATTAAACGTGCTTTTATTGTAGGGATTCCTAGTGGTTGTGAGCGTCTCTTTACGCTTTTTGCCATTATTGTGATGACAAAGTTTGTTGCGCTTTATGGGACTTATGACTTAGCGGGTTATCAGATTGCGACAAGGATTGAAGGATTTGCTTTTATGCCAGGATTTGGCTTTATGATTGCAGCAATGGCATTAATGGGACAGAATCTTGGAGCAAAAAAACCGCTAGAGGCGAAATATTCTACATTGAATACTTTACTTTTAGGTGGGATTTTTATTGGAGCGGTTGGGTTATTTATGGCGATTTTTGCACCCTTTTTATCTAGTTTTTTTAGTCAGGATTCTGCTACAATCCAAGCAAGCGTTCATTATCTTATTCCTATTGGAATCTCACAAATTGCTTTTGCATTTATTTGTATTCTTGATGGTGCTTTGCGTGGAGCGGGTATTACAAAAATTACACTTTTAATTAATAGCATAATGATTTGGGGATTACGCGTGATACCTTGTTATTTTATTGCTACTATGAGTTATCCTGCAATTTATATTTATCTTTGTATTTGTATAGAGACTTTTTTGCGTGCATTTGTTTATTGGAAAATTTTTCAAAGTGGTATTTGGAAAAATCAAAAAGTTTAAAGTTTGACTCAAAATAGGGCGAAAAATAAATTTAAGTTAGAAAAAATATAAAGCAAAATAATTCCAAGACAGAGTAAAAAAGCCACAACGAATAAAATCTTTTTTTCAAAAGGAGTGAGTTTATCACCACTCTTACTGACTGAAATCGCTGTAATTGCTAAAATGATGATGGATACTAAACCCAAAACCCCAAGTATCATTGTAAAATTCTCAACTGAATTCAATCTTTACTCCAAAATATTAAGGTAGTTTTGCTAGAATCTACAAAACTTAAGAATAATTTTTAATTATACACCATTCTCTTATAACTTTTGATGATTTTTAGAAATTTTAGTGTGTTTTAACAAGCCTTAGTGTAGAATCTAGCCATTTAATTTAAATTTTGGGACTTAAATTATGATTGATTTAAAGCTTCTTATTCATCATTTTGAAGAAACGATGGAAAAACTCTCTAAACGTAATGTTGATGCAGTTTTTTTAAATACATTACGTGAAAGTAGTTTGAATTATAAACAAAAAAAATCTGCTTTAGAAGAATTGCAAGCTACGCAAAATACAAAAACCAAATTATTTGCTAAAATTAAACAAGAAGGAGGCGATATTAATGCCTTAAAAGAAGAATGTGATTTGTTAAAGGCGCAAATTGCACTCTATTCTCAAGAAGTAGAATTATGGGATAATAAACTTCAAGAGCTTTCTCATAATATTCCAAACATTCCTGATTCTAAAACGCCTTTTGGCAAAGATGAAAGTGATAATCTTGAGATTAAAAAAGTATTAGAACCCACGCATTTTGATTTTAAGCCCAAAGAGCATTGGGAGTTGGCTGAACAAAATGGTTGGATTGATTTTGAACGTGGAGTAAAGCTTGCTAAAAGTCGCTTTAGTGTCTTTATGGGAATGGGAGCTAAAATAGAGCGCGCATTAATTAATTATATGCTTGATTTTAATAGTAAGCGAGGTTTCAGTGAGGTTGGGACGCCTGCAATTGCAAATGCACAAACTCTCTTTGGCACAGGTCAATTACCAAAATTTGAAGATGATTTGTTTAAAATATCTGAGTTTGAAGAGGAGGAATATGAAGATAAAAATGCTAGAAAAGGACACGAACTTTATTTAATACCTACCGCAGAAGTAACGCTTACGAATCTTTATCGTAATGAAATATTAGAAGAAGAGAGTTTGCCTTTAATGCTAACAGCCTATACCCCTTGTTTTAGGAAAGAAGCAGGAAGTGCAGGACGTGATACACGAGGAATTATTCGCCAACACCAATTTGACAAAGTAGAGCTAGTTGCCATTACGATACCAGAGGAGAGTGATATGATGCAAGAGCGTATGGTTGCGTGTACATCAGAGCTTTTGGTTTCTTTGGGGCTTCCTCATCGTCTAATTCAGCTTTGTGGTGGAGATTTGGGATTTTGTGCAAGTAATACTATAGATATTGAGGTATGGTTACCAGGACAAAATTGTTATCGTGAGATTAGTTCTGTTTCTAATACGCGTGATTTTCAAGCAAGACGTGCCAAAATTCGCTATAAAGACTCTCATAAGAAAAATAAGTTAGTCCATACTCTAAATGGTTCAAGTTTGGCAGTTGGACGCACATTAGTTGCAATAATGGAAAATTATCAACAAAAAGATGGAAGCATTAAAATTCCTCCTGTTTTAGAACCGTATTTAAGGTGATTAAATGCCAGAAAATCAAGAAAATAACCAAGTTATCCAGCTTGATGATAATTTTAGTGTTTTAGATGATATTTTAAAAAAAGAGCCAGAAGCACCTAAACCACAAAGTAAGCTTGATAAGCTTCTAGAATTTTTTAATCAACATAAAAAAATAAGTGTTATCTTAGCAATTTTATTGGGATTTTTTATACTTGGATTTATTTTTTTAATTGGTTGGGTTTTGACGCATAAAGTTGAGCCTCCGCAAACTCAAATGAATGTTTTGCCACCTGTGGAATTTAAGATTGAAGGAGGAGCAGACCTTATTACAGATGCTGAAAATTTAGAAGCACTCATTAAAAAAGCCAATTTTCTTTATGCAAGTGGCAACAAACAAGAGGCATTAGATTTGTATGGCAAAATTTCTAATTATTCTGAAGGGCTTTCTAACTACAACTTGGGTGTTGCACAAATGGAAGAAAAATCTTATTCTGAAGCATTAGATTCTTTCCAAAAGGCGATTGATTTAGGAGAGGATAGAGTGATTAGTGCATTAAATGCTGCAATTTGTTCTTTATATTTACAAGAGCCTCTAAAATATCGTTATTACTTACACCTTGCACAAACCTATCTCCCAAAAACAGGGAATTTACCTATTTATTCCTATCTTTATGCCCTTACAAATTTCTATTTAGGAAATTATTTGGAAGCTTTTTCCTCTTTATTACATAATTCTTCCAGTTTTTATCAAGAGGAAAGTAATCAACTTTTAGCTTCATTGTATGCATATTTTAATAATAACTATAATGCGATTGATGCTTTGAGTAAAAATTCCACCGACCCACAAAATTGGTTCAATTTAGCTTTGCTTTATGCGCGGATTGGGGATTATAATGAGGCGAATAAGCTTCTGATGCAAAGTATTGACACCTTAGGAAGCACTTTAGAATCTGATATGGCTCTTATGCTTATTAAGATTCAACTTGCAGAGTATAGTCAAGCGGCGCGTCTTGCAAATAAATATTCTCAAAAAGAAGAAGATTTGAATCGTAATCCTTATCCAATTCAAATTGCTTTACGTGATGATTTTTTTAATATTGAAGTTGCACAAAAACGCTTTTGGGGAGATTTTATAGGGCAGAAGTTGAACGCTTATAATATAATATTTTATTTTGCATCTTACAAGGTTTTTGACGCAAAAGAAGCTTTTAATGTGATTCAAGAAGGAGGGATTAATATTAACATTGAAAATTTGCAAGAAGCCAAAGAAATTTTAGTGCGCGGACAGACTATTTCAAGAATGAATCGTAATATTGCAAATGCAATTTTAGAAACTTTAAATGGTAATATTCGGAATGCGAATGCTTTATTAACAGAAGTGGTTAATGCCTATCCAAATCATTCTATTTTGCATTATAATTTAGGATTAAACTACGCACAGATGGGTAATTTTGATGCAGCTTATCGGCATTTTTTGCGCTCTTTTCACTTAAATCCAAAAGATTTGTATGCAGGCATTTTTGCCTTAATTGCTGCTAAACTTACATTCCGTGATAGTGGGCGATTGGAGAGTGAAATCGGGAAAGAGATTGTAAATTTTCAAGGAAATGCTAAGGAGCAAGAATTTATCAATGCTTTGTTAAATTTTACACGTGATGGTGTTCCAACACCTTTGCAATTTCTTGAGAATGAGGAAAGCAAGGTTGCAATCTATTATGCTTTGGATTTTGCACAAGGTGTGCAGATGAACAACCAAACATTATTGATAAAATCTGCTAACAGATTAAAAGATTTATATCCTAGCGACCCAATTAGCAATCTTTTAGCTCTTTTGGCTTTGAATTATCAAGATGAGCCAAAATCCCTTGCCTTGAAACTGCAAAGCTATTATCAAGACCCCAAGATTAATAAAGA
The DNA here is from genome assembly GCF_947367035.1 of uncultured Helicobacter sp. GTDB lineage: Bacteria > Campylobacterota > Campylobacteria > Campylobacterales > Helicobacteraceae > Helicobacter_D. The sequence goes on along the minus strand of NZ_CANBCA010000003.1, from coordinate 67,137 downwards.
TCCTATTTATTATGGTGCGTCTGTTGTGCGTGAAATGTATATTGAAATTGCACATATTATTGGAACATTGCATTATATTCAACAAGACTTGGATATGCGTTTGATTACAGAGCAAAAAGATGCGCGTGGCGTGATTCAGGCTTTAGCACTGACTTATTTGTATTTACAAGAATTTGAAAAGTCTTTTACGCTTTATAATAGTTTAATTGATGATTTTAAAGAGCAAGATACCCAAACACTCTTTTTGAGCGCAGTTGCTGCGATTGGTGCAGGACATATTGAGAATGCCGCAACGCTTTTACAACTTTCAAAGTTAGAAGCTCCCACAAACTATGAAACAAGAATCGCAAATGGAATCTTGTTTTTGCAAGAAAAGAACTTCAGCGCCGCTGCATCACAATTTACTGCCATAGCTGCTTCTAAATTGCGTTCTAAATATTTTGATTTTAAAATTGACACCAAACAAATTTTACAAAATCCTTAAAGATTCACAAGTTTTAAAGGCTTGTAAAATTTGCTTGAATTTGTCAAAATTCACATTCATTTTAGAGTTTTGATATAAAATATCAGCTTTATTTTAAGGAGATATTTTGGCGCAATCTATTTTGTGCAAGACTTTATTAAAATATTTTGCATTATGTTTGTCCCTCATTGGTTGGGTGTTTTTTGGCTGTGCTGCAAACTTGCCTAAGGAATCAGAAATCACTCAAACGCTTCCACAATCCTTTCAAAACACTTCTTTAATTAGTGTAGATACTCAATCCCAAGCAATGCCAAAAGCAACGCCTACGGAACAAATTAAGATTCTATTTTGTAATGATTCTACATTAGAGAATCTTTTTGAGATTGCATTAAGTCAAAATTTGGATTTGCAAATTATGAATGCAAGGATTTTACAAGCCAAGGCACAGCTAAAAAGTGCTTGGGGAGAGCTTTTCCCAAGTGTAGATGGAAGTTTAGGGGCAAACGAATCACACACGCGCACCAACACATCAAAGGTGCAAAAAACACAATCTTATACTTCTCAAATGGGTGTGATACTTTCGTGGGAAGTGGATTTGTTTGGACGTTTGCAACATAGTAAAAATGCTAGAGCTTCTCTTTATGAAAAGTCCTTGCAAGACTTAGAAAACGCTAAAATCACGCTTTTAGCAGATATAGCAAGCTTTTATTTTACACTCCTTGAATCTTCTTCAAATCTCTCTTTAACGCAAGAAAATATTGTGCATTATCAAAATGCTTTAGAATGGACGCGTTTAAAGGTTGAAAATGGCTTATTGGATAGCACAGAGCTTTTTGAAAAGCAAGATATGCTAACGAATGAACAAAATACTTTAGAATCTTTAAAAAGTATTTTTGAAGAAAACAAAAATGCTTTGTTGGTTTTATTAGACTTACCCCATCTTCCTTTTGTAATAGAATCCAAAACACCGCCTAAGTTCACAGACCAATTACATTTGGATTCTATGCCAGCAGAAGTTTTGTTAGCTCGTCCAGATATTAAAGCCGCACTTTTTAGTCTCTATGCGCAAAGCTATCTTAAAGCCAATGCAAAAGCAAGTTTGTTTCCGATTCTCTCTATTAGTGCGAATTTAAATGAAATTTTAGATTCCAACACTCAAGCAAGTGGTAATTTGGCTTGGCAGTTTGCTAGCTCTCTTACTGCGCCGATTCTAAATCGCACACAATTAACGCAAAATTACTTTTTACAAGATGCAATTTTAAAAGAATCCTATGCAACCCTTCAAAAATCACTCAAAAATGCTTTTGCTGAAATTGAAAATACAAGTTTTAATTTCAAAAGCACCGATTTGCAATTGCAAAATAGCCAAAAGAGAATGGAAAATGCACAAAATTATTTTGAATTTTCCTCTAATCGTTATTTTGTAGGCTTAATTGATGGTTTAGAACACGCATTAAACACTGCTTCATTTAATAATTCCAAAAAATCGCTTAATTCTGCTAAATTTGAGAATCTCAAAGCACTTGTTTTGCTCTATAAAGCCTTTGGTGGTGATTTAAATCTTGCCGCTTCCCAACAACCTGATTTAATGAACAAGGAATAAAATGCAATCCACAAAAGAAATTTTAATGAATTTGAATCCTAAAAAAAACTATAAAAAACTTTTTACCCTTTGGGGTGTAATCTTCATCACTGCGATTCTATGTGCTGCACTAATTTATTGGTGGAAAACTAGAGAACCAAACTATATTTACACGACACAAGAAATAATTTTAGGAGATATTTCTACAAGCATTAGCGCAAATGGTACACTCTCCCCTACGCACGAAGTTTCTATTGGTTCAGTGATTTCTGGAATCGTGCTTGAAGTACTTGTAGATGTTAATGATGAAGTCAGCAAGGGGCAAGTCCTTGCCAAAATTGATAGTGAAAGCATTGAACAAGACTTGTATCGCTATGAAGCACAGCTTGAGAGCGCCAAAGCACAGCTAAAAAGCGCAAGAGTAACTTTAGAAGAGAAGCAATGGCAGTATAAGCAGCTTCAAGCACTTTTTAAAACAACAGGGGGCAAGACACCCTCAAAGCTTGATTTACAGAGTGCAAAGACTTCCTATAATGCGGCTTTAAGCGAGGTTGAGCTTAGAGAGGCGAATATTAAAGAGATTGAAACAGCGATTCGCTCCACACAAGTGGATTTAAAAAATGCTCATATTACAACCCCTATTGATGGGGTGGTGCTTAGTCGTTCTATTGAAGTCGGGCAAAGTGTTGCAGCAAGTTTTCAAGCTCCCGAATTTTTCATCATTGCAGAAAGTTTAGAAGAAATGGAACTCAATGTTAGCATTTCTGAAGCTGATATTGGTAAAGTCAAAGTAGGACAAAGCGTGAAGTTTAGTGTAGATTCTTATCCTCAAAAAACTTTTGAAGCATTAGTGGATAGGGTGAATTTTGGTGCAAGTGAAAGCACGGATAATATCGTAAGTTATGAGGCGCGTATTTATGTGAGCAATAAAGATTTGCTTTTAAAGCCCGGAATGAGTGCGACTGCAGATATTGTTACAGATTCTGCTAAAAATGCGCTTTTGATTCCCTCTAGTGCGCTCTATTTTACTCCAACAACAAAAAAGGATTCTGCGAAATCCTCCTCAAAATTAAATTCTTTTGGTTTAGGAATGCGTCCTGTGCGCACAAGAGGAGGTGGCAACAAACCGCAGACGAACTCTAGTATTTGGGTTCTAGAAAAGGGTGTGCCTAGGGAAGTTACGATAGAAGTAGGCATTAGCGATGGAATCTTGACACAAGTCTTTAGCGATTCTTTACAAACAGGAATGCAAGTTATCATCACGCAAAAAGAAGAGAAATAATGCCTTTTATCAGTCTGCAAAACATTCATAAGACTTATGGGAAGCCACCCAATCTTTTTGAAGCTTTACGCGGGATTAATTTGGAGATTGTAGAGGGTGAATTTGTTGCACTGATGGGTCCAAGTGGAAGTGGTAAAAGCACTTTAGCAAATATTTTAGGTTGTTTAGATAGCCCAAGTAATGGTGTTTATGAGTTTTGTGGCGTGAATGTGTGCGGTTTAAATTTGAAGCAAAAAGCCCTTTTAAGACGATATTATATTGGCTTTATTTTTCAAGGATTCAATCTTTTGCCCCGCACGACTGCATTAGAAAATGTTGAACTTCCTTTGCTTTATCGTCAAGTACCCAAAAAAGAGCGTATCAAATTATCTATGCAGGCTCTTGAAATGGTAGGTTTAGAGAAATGGCACAATCACCAAAGTAATGCGCTAAGTGGTGGGCAACAACAGCGCGTGGCAATTGCTAGAGCAATTGCTTCTAACCCCCTTTTTTTACTTGCCGATGAACCCACAGGCAATTTGGATACAAAAAGAAGTGTGGAGATTATGGAGATATTAGCACGTTTGAATCGGGATTCAAAAATTACAATTTTGATGGTTACACACGAACCGGAAATGGCGCAATATGCCACGCGCGAAATTATGTTTTTAGATGGTTTAGTGCAGAGTGATTCTGCAAGTTTGCAATCTGCAAATGTAGAATCTACAAAAGTGGATTCCATACAAAAGGAGTGCAATGATTCTTAATGCTTTTTTTCTTGCCTTTCGTCAGATTAGACGCAATTTTTTGCGCGCACTTTTAACAATGCTTGGGGTTATTATTGGGGTGGGCGCAGTGGTGATTATGATTACGCTTGGGAATGGCACAACACAAGTCATTACAGAGCGTATGAGTAGTTTAGGGAGCAATATTTTGCTTGTTTTTCCTGCACGAAATCAAAATATCGGTGGGGGTGGAAGAAAGCTTTTTAGCTTAGATAATATTAAAGCACTCAATCTCCAAGTTGGGCATATTACACGCGCAATTGCACCAATTTCTATGACTTCTGCTCTTGTGCAATTTCGCCAAGAAAATACTCAAACACAGATTCAAGGTGTAAATCTTGATTATTTTATTGCGACAAATTGGAATATAGCTACTGGGACGACCTTTAGCACACAAGACTATCGCGCAGGGAGTAATACTTGTATCATTGGAGCAAGTGTGAAAAAAAACTTGTTTGATAAATCTTCTACGAATCCTCTAGGAAGTAGAATCCGACTAGGAAATATCGTGTGTGAATGTATCGGAATCTTAGAGGAAAAGGGGCAGGGTGCAATGGGAAATGACCAAGATGATGTGATTTTGCTTCCTCTTAAGACTTATCAGCGCAGTATTTCCAAGTCTAGCACATTGTATAATATCTCAAGGCTAATGATTTCGCTTAAAGACAATGTGGATTCTACCCAAGCCACGACACAAATTTCTAGTGTATTGCGTGAAATTCGTAATGTCCGAGAGGGGCAAAAAGATGATTTTGAGATTATGGATACAAAGCAAATCATAGAAATGATGCAAAACACCACCGCAAACTTGACAATTTTTTTAGGAGCAATTGCCGGAGTGAGTTTGATTGTTGGTGGAATTGGGATTATGAATATTATGCTAGTTTCTGTAACCGAACGCACAAGAGAGATTGGCACACGTCTTGCTATTGGTGCAATGCAAAGTGAAGTGTTGTTGCAGTTTTTAATAGAGGCTTTAACGCTTAGTGCATTAGGTGGAATCTTAGGCGTTTTTTTGGCGTTTTTAGGTTCATTTGGCATTTGCTATGCTATGGAGTTGCCTTTCAACTTTGATTATACGATTGCGTTAGTGGCATTTATTTTTTCTGCTTTTATGGGGATACTTTTTGGCTATCTCCCAGCACGGCGTGCTTCAAGATTGAATCCCATTGACGCCTTGCGCCACGAATAGGTTTTCCTTAATGTGGAATCTCACACAGGAAAGACGCGAATGCTAGAGTCTAGACTCTCTTGCAAGACAGATTCAATTGCAAAGAGTGTGCCAGTTGATCCACTTGCGCACCCGCTACAAGCACCCAAATACCTAATATATACATCATTGTAGCCATCACTTGCATTTTTTAAGTCAATAATCTCCATATTTCCGCCGTCCATCATCAGCATTGGACGGATTTTTTCATCAATGACAGCTTCAATTGCTTTGATTTTTTGCACCATTGTCATATTGGAGAATTTTAAATCCCCCTTAGATTCCAAATCCACCTTATTTTTCAGCCTTTCCTCTTCCATTTCTGAATGCACTTCGCGTAAAATATCTACCAAATAATGCTCTCTTTCCTCGTGTCCTCCGGGCTTAATACAGCTTTTACAAAATGCACCCGCTTTTGTATATTCGGTAATTTCTTCAATTGTTTTTAAGTTGTTTAGTTTAATTACTTCTTTTAAAGTGCCTAAGCTTACACGTGCGCATTCACACACGATGATTTCATCTTCAAAATCCTCTGGTTTTTTGCCTAAATATAATGCAGCCGCTTTTTTAATCACATCATATGCCATAACAGAACAATGCATTTTCTGTCCAGGAACAGCAGGGGTGTTTGGCTCATCTCGCAAGGCTTTTTCTACATCAATATTTGTGATTTTTACCGCTTCTTGCACCTTTTTTCCAAGACAGAGTTCCACCATCATATCACTACTTGCAATCGCAGTTCCGCAGCCAAAGCTCTTAAATCTAGCATCTACAATCGTGTCGTTATTGTCTATCAGCCAATAGAGACGGACAGCATCACCGCAAGCTTCTGCACCATAGTCTGCAACAATGAGTTTTAATCCTCTTTTGTCTGCCTCTTCTTGTGTGATGACACCCAAATGCGTTGGGTTATCCATTCTCTCGCTAACTTTTTTGCTATATGCGTCCCACAACGCACCACCTAATAATTCGTTTTTTGCCATTCTTTTCCCTTTATATTAATTATTAATAACTGCTTGAAATAGAGCGCAAACGCTCAATAGATTTTTTGAAAATTTCAATTGCATAGTCAATTTCTTCTTTGGTTGTAAAACGACTAAGTGAGATTCTAATTGCTGTGTGAGCTAGTTCTTTATCTGCCCCAATTGCACTCATTACAGGGTTCGCTTCTAAATCTTCACTTGCACACGCACTTCCTGTGGAACAAGCAATTCCATATTTATTTAAATCCCACAACATCGCCTCTCCTTCTACTCCACGAATGCTAACTAAAATCGTATTTGGCACGCGTAAAGAACGTTCTCCAATCACAAAAACATCTGGAATCTCTAGCAAGGCATCTTCTAGTCTATTACGCAGACAGCGGACATTATTACGTTCAAAGTCTAAATGCAAGGTTGCCTGTCGCATTGCTTCTCCTAGCGCAATGATATAAGGGACATTGAGTGTTCCACTGCGCCTACCGCTCATATGCTCTCCCCCGTGAAATAGTGGCGTGAGCTTAATACTTTTGCGGATATATAGCCCACCGATTCCTTTGGGTGCGTGGAATTTATGCCCACTAAAGCTTAGAAAATCCACTTGTGTTTTCTGCACATCTACCGGGATTTTGCCGATTGCTTGCACGGCGTCTGTGTGAAATAGCACATTTTTTCGTTTGCAAATTATACCAATTTCTTCAATGGGAAAAATGATTCCTGTCTCGTTGTTTGCCCACATTATACTGACTAATGCCGTTTTATCTGTAATTGCAGCTTCTAGCTTACTCGGGTCTAGTGTGCCATTCTCGCCCACAGGTAGATAAGTCACTTCCACGCCCAAATTTTCTAAAAACCGACAGGTAGAGAGAATAGCTGGGTGTTCTACTTGTGTCGTGATGATATGGTTTTTCTCACCAAAACGCAAAATATCAAAATATATACCTTTTAACACCCAATTATTGCTTTCTGTCGCGCAAGAAGTGATGATAATGTCGTCCTCGTCTTTTGCATTAATTCCTTCATAGAGGTAATTGAAAGCTTCGCGGATCGCGGTATGTGTCTCTGTGCCAAAACTATGCAATGAGTTAGGGTTGCCATATTTTTGACAAAAATAAGAATCCATTAACTCCTTTGCATTTGGGTCTAGCATAGTGGTTGCGTTATTATCTAAATAAACTCTTTTAGATTCCATATTACTCCTTAAATATATTTTAGTTTTTATTGAATCTTGCCTATTTGGACAAAATAATCTTTGTCTTTTACCCTAAAAAAGCTTAATGTAATCTTGTGTAACAAACACACTTGAAAAGATAGAATTTAGTGTGTAAATTGTTTCAAAGCACGTTCTAAATCTTCTTTGGTATCAATGCCAAAGGATTGGGATTCCACCTTTGCCATTACGATAGTTTTAGAATACTCTAATGCGCGTAGTTGTTCTAGTTTTTCTAAGGATTCTAAAGTGGATTTTGGCAGTTTGCAAAACTCTTGCAAACTCTCTCCGCTAAAGGCATAGATTCCTAAATGTCCTAAATATCCTATACCATCAACATTTTCTCTATTATAGGGAATGATGGAGCGTGAAAAATAAATTGCTTCGTTTTTGGCGTTTAGCACAACTTTAACAAGATTTGGGTCGTTTGCTTGTTTTTCTGTGATTGGTTTAGCACAACTTCCCATAAAGGGGACTTTACCACGACTTTTTGCTTCTCTCTCCATTAAACGTTTTAAGCTTAATATCACTTCTTGCTCTAAAAAGGGTTCATCTCCTTGTAGATTAATAATGATTTCTTCTTTGGTAAGTTTTAGGATTCTGGCACATTCTGCGATTCTATCTGTCCCGCTCTCGTGCGTGTTACTTGTCAGAATTGAGCGCACATTATAACGCGTACAGACCTCCGCGATAATGGGTTCATCACAAGCAACAATGACATCATCAATTTCCTTTGCAAGTTGTGCGGTACGCACTACCATTGGGATTCCATAAATTTGAGTTAAGACTTTATGGGGGAAACGAGTAGATTTTAACCTTGCAGGAATGATAATCATCAAGAACTCCTTTTTGAAATTTAAGTGAGATAAGCAAATAATCCAAATCTCCCACACATTGGGTTTCTACGATAAGAAAAATAAGTTGATGTGCAACAAGTGCAATGGGGAGAGAAGTAATAATTTGTAATGTTTGCATTATTAAATTGTTCAAGGATTAATGCAATTAAATCTAAGTAAATTTTATCTCCTTGCACAATTTTGCCGACTTGTAAAATGGAATTGCTGAAGACTTCTTCGCCCACTTCATAGCAACACGCACGAATAGAAGGACCAACATAGGCAAATAAATCCGAAGCATTCGTGTTAAATCCTTTTTTCATCAGCTGGAATGCGTTTTGAATAATGCCTTTTTGTAAGCCTACTCTTCCTCCGTGCAGTAATGTGAAAACTTTGTGTTTGGTGTCAAAAAGTAAAATAGGATTACAATCTGCTACCATAATCAGTCCTATGATATTTCTTTGCATACTTAAGATCCCATCACCTGTGCCTAATAATCCACCTTGATTTGCCTCTAAAATTTCTTTGCTATGCACTTGATTACAATAAGCAAGAGAGGAGAGGTCAAAAGGAGTAATACAAAGAGCACGATTTTGTTTTATGATTTCTTTAGAGTCCCCTCCAGCGTGAAATGCGATATTTAAAGGTGCTTTGCTTAAAAAAGCTTTGATTCCCTTAGGCGTGGCAATAGGTTCAATAAAGGGGGAAGTGCAATTCATTAGAGACTTTTTTCGTAGATTTCATAGTTTTGCATAATTTGCCAAACACCTTTAGAAATATCTAAAAGAGGGTCTGAAGAAAGATGGATTTGCATACGAAGTTCTTTTTCTAAAAAGTCTTTAAGTCCGGGAATGAGAGCTAATCCTCCTGTAAGAGTTGCTCCATCCTCAATAAGGTCTGGTGCAATCTGTGGTGGAGCATTATGAATCGCCTCAATAATAACCTCTTTAATTTTATAAATATTCTCTAAAATAACATTTTTAAATTCCTCTAAATCTAGTTCGCATTCTATTGGCATACCATTGGCAAGATTTTTTGCACCAATATGTATTGTAGGATTCTTGTCAAAGACATTCACTCTTCGTTTGAGGTTTTCGGCTATTTCTTTACTGATTCCAATGTTTTTGTTATGGCGACAATGTTCCATTAAGGCATAGTCTATAAAATCCCCTGCTTCTTTTGTAAAAGCACTTGTGATAAGTCCATTTAAAGAAATGATACTAACTTCTACTAATCCGCCTCCCGCATCAATAATCATTTTTGCACGTGCAGTGGAGATGTCTAGTCCAGCCCCTACACTCGCGCTAAAAGGGTCTTCTATGAGTAAGACCTCTTTCGCACCTGCTAGCATTGTTGCTTCATAGAGGGAATGTCTTTCAACTTGGGTAAGGTTTTGAGGAATGCTAATGCCAACGCGTGGAGCAAGTGAGCTTGTTTTGCTTTTTTGTAAAATGGCATTCATAAAGATTTTTGTTACTTCAAAATCACTAATGGCTCCATTTAAAAGTGGATTAATGACTTCTATTTCACTAGGTGTGCGTCCTAGCATTTTTTTTGCTGAATCGCCAAGCGCAAGAATACGGCGAGAGGTGAATTTGTTTTCAAGTGCAATGCAGGTTGCTTCACAAAATAAAGCTTCTTCAAGATTGTTACGCACAATCGTATTGACTGTTCCTAAATCAATCGCAATATCATTTCGTTCAAAAATTCCCATAGTAAAATCCCAATAAATTACAATATTTTAAGTTTTTTAGATTATATACTAAAGCCATAATTTTGTAAATGCTTTTTGCTATAATGCGCAAAAATTTTATTCTATAAAGGGTTTATTATATGGTGTTTGTTGTGTGTTACATTTTATTTTTTAGTGTTCCTAAATTCACTTTATCTCTTTTGCAAATAAATTTTTTAAAGCAAGAGAGGAGAAAAACTCCTTATATTTTGGAATCTCAAGCATTTTTGAAAGCAGCAGATTATGCAAGTGTGCGTGAGAGAATCGCAATGGCAAGTATCCTTGTAGATATGTTGTTGATCATTTTTTGGATTTTTTTTGGGTTGTCAGCTTTGGATTCTGCATTAGAGTTTTCACCTCTTATAAAATCGGTTGTCTTTGTGCTTTGTTTTCTTGTGGTTGGCATTTTGGCTAATTTGCCCTTTGAAGCTTATCAAACTTTAGTAACTGATAAAAAGTTTGGTTTTGCAAAAGGTGGAGTAAAACTCTTTATATTGGATAATTTAAAGTCTTTTGCGCTTTTGCTTGTAGTGGGTGGAATTTTGATTCTAATTTTTAGTTGGATTATTTTAGAAGTGCAGTTTTGGGAAGTTTATGCTTTTGTTTTTGGAGTTGTCTTGATTGTTGGAGTGAATTTTTTGTATCCTTTACTAATTGCACCAATGTTTAATCAATTTACTCCCTTGCGAAATACAGAATTAAAAGATGAAATTAATCATCTTTTAAAACGTGTAGGATTTCAAAGCAAAGGAGTATTTGTAATGGACGCCTCTAAACGTGATGGGAGATTGAATGCTTATTTTGCAGGATTAGGACGGGCAAAACGCGTGATTTTGTTTGATACTTTGTTAGATAAGATTCCACACCCTTCTATTCTTGCTGTTTTGGGACACGAATTAGGACATTTTAAACATTATGATATTTATAAAATGATGGTTTTGGTGCTTGGGTTTTTTGGTGCACTATTATTTATGGTAACCAATTTACCTGAATCTTTGTTTAGTAGTGCGAATGTAGAAAGAAATGTGCATACATTAATTGTTTTTTTGTTGCTTTTAAGTGCGCCGATTGGATTTTACTTTATGCTACTTGTGAATTGGAAAAGTTGTCAAAATGAGTTTGCAGCTGATAGATTTGGTGCAAGTTTAACTAGTGCAGAGTCTCTTGCAAATGCTCTATTGGTGCTTGTTAAGGAGAATAATTCCTTTCCTTTGGCGCATCCCTTATATATGAGGTTTTTTTATAGCCACCCTCCATTAATGGCGCGTTTATTGGCACTGGGTTGTCAAGATTTGGCAAAACGATGAAAGATTAAAGACTATGAAATCCAAACCTTTATGGAGTATTAAAGAAGCTTTAGGCTATGGCGCAGTAGAGTTAAAAAAAAGTGGGATTGAACGCCCTATTTTAGAATCTGAAATTTTACTTGGATTTGTTTTAAAGCAGTCTAGGGTTGCTTTGCATTATAATTTTGAAATGACCATAGATTCCTTTTGGTTGGAATCTTTTAAGCGATTAATTCGGCGCAGAAGATTTTATGAGCCAATGGAATATTTGATTGAGAATGTGAGCTTTTATGGAGAAGAATTATATATCTCCTATGGCGCACTAATTCCAAGACCAGAAACAGAGATTTTGGTGCAAAAAGCAATGGATTGGATTGTGTGCAAATCTTGTGTAAAAATTGCAGAAATTGGGGTGGGAAGTGGTGCGATAAGCGTTATGTTATCGCACCTGCTAAAGAATCCTAAATTAGAATTTCACGCAAGTGATATTTCTCCTGAAGCTCTCTTCAATGCTTATGTGAATAAAGTAAAGTTTCAAGCGGATAATCTTACATTACACAAAAGTGCGTATTTGGAGTTTAATGAAAATTTAAAGATTCCTTTTGATTTACTTCTTTCTAATCCACCTTATATTAAAGAGGGAGAGATTTTACCTAAAACTCTTGAGTATGAGCCTAAAACCGCACTTTTTGGTGGTAAAAAAGGTGATGAAATTCTTCTTAAGATTATCCAACTTTGCTTTGATTGCAAAATTCCATTTTTGATTTGTGAGATGGGGCATAATCAAAAAAAAAGTGTGGAGTCTTGTTTGCAAACTTTGCCATATAAGTCGCTAGAATTTTATAAAGATTTAGCAGGATTGGATAGAGGTTTTATGATAGAATTTTAATCGTTTTTATAAGAGTAATAAAAAATCTTTGCCATTTTTGCCAATTATAATCTTGTGTATGTTAAAATCTGCCACTATTAAATTTAAGCATCAAAAGGTGGATAAATGCTACGATTTGCACCTTCTCCAACAGGGGATATGCACACAGGAAACTTGCGCGCAGCAGTATTTAATTATATTTTAGCTAAACAAAAACAAGAGAAATTTTTACTCCGTATTGAGGATACAGATACTGCAAGAAATATTGAGGGTAAAGATAAAGAGATAATGTTTTTATTAAATCTCTTTGGAATTACTTGGGATAATCTTGTTTATCAGAGTGATAATTTTCCACGTCATCGGCAATTTGCAGAATATTTAATTGCCAAGGGTTGCGCGTTTTATTGTTATTGCACTAAGGAGTTTTTAGAGCAAAAGCGAGATGAAGCAAGAGAAAGGCACGAAGCTTTTCGGTATGATGATGGTTGGGCGGAGTTAGAAAAAGGAAGTAATTCTAAGCCTGTTGTGCGTCTGCGTGGCTCTAAAGTAACAATGAAATTTGTAGATTGCATTAAAGGGGAAATTCAGTTTGCGCCCAATGAAGTGGATAGTTTTGTGATATTAAAAGAAGATGGAATCCCTACTTATAACTTTGCTTGCGCCGTAGATGATATGCTTTATGATGTAGATTTTATTGTGCGTGGCGAAGACCACGTGAGTAATACTCCCAAGCAAATGCTGATTCATAAAAATTTAAATTATGATAAAGAAATCAAATTTGCTCATTTGCCTATTTTGCTAAATGATGAGGGCAAAAAAATGAGCAAACGTGATAATGCTTCTAGCGTGCAATGGTTATTGGATTCTGGATTCTTACCACAAGCAATTGTGAATTATCTTATTTTAATGGGTAATAAAACACCTTGTGAAGTTTTTACTTTGCAAGAATGTTTAGAATGGTTTGATATTTGTAAGATTGCTAAAGCTCCAGCACATTTTGATATTGATAAGCTAAAATTCCTTAATCGTGAGCATTTTAAAAGACTAAATGAACAAGATTTAGCATTGCTTTTAGGATATAAAGATTCTTCCATTGGGGCATTAGCAAAAATTTATTTGCAAGAAGCAAGCACTTTAAATGAAATAAGAGAAAAAATGGATAGAATCTTTGCTAAAAAGGCATTACTTTTGCATCAAATTCAAAAATTAGCAGAAAATAAAAATTTACAAGAAATAGAATCGCAAAATATTGAGGTTGTAGAGTTTAAAGCTGAAATTTTAAGCTTGCAAAAAGTTATTTTAAAAATGTTAGAAGAACAAGATTGGACAAAAAGTGCATTTGATACCTTTAAGGAGTGTGCAATACAAAAAAGTGCCTTAAAAGGTAAGAAGTTTTTTAAGCCTTTGCGTTTTTTGTTCACAGGCTTTGTGCAGGGTCCAGAGCTAAGTGATTTATTCCCAATTTTGCGTTTGTATTTAAAAGAGATTGTAAGGAGTTAAGATGGTTTTAAGCACATTTGTTGAAGCTCTTGCGCAGATTTTAAGTATGGTAATAAATATCTATATTTGGGTAGTTATTATTGCAGCACTGATTACTTGGGTGCGTCCTGACCCTTATAATCCTATCGTGCAGGTTCTTTATAAACTAACTGAGCCTGTTTATGCAAAGATTCGTCAAGTCATTCCTACATCAATTGGAGGTATTGATATTGCGCCTATCATAGTGATTTTAGCACTGAAATTTATAGATTTATTTGCTGTGAAGTTACTTTTTGGATTGGCAAATAGCATTTAAATTATAAGGAAGTCAATGAAAAATCTTTTTATTTTATTAATTTTTATTAGCACACTTTTCGCACAAACTGTGCAAAAAGAACAGAACTCCAAACAATCCTCACCCCAAACTTCAGGTAAGCAGCAGACAGCTAAAAAACAGGATTCTAAGCATAATGTGAATAAGAAAGATTCCAAAACAAAAGCCACTCAAACCAAAAAAATAAGCACAGCCCCTACATTGAATCAAAAGATCACTTTAGATTATCTTAAAAAGCAACCAGCGGGTATTTCGCGTGATTTTTATATTTGGTTATTTTTGCAGCAAGATATTAACCCCAAAGAAGCTAAAGAGGCTTATGACCTTGCAATTCGTAAAAATGCAAAACTTTTTGGATTATATTTTAAAAAAGGTAGCAATAAAACTCTTTCGCGCAAAACAATTTGCCAACGTATGAGTTTAGATAAACTTTTAAAAGAAGATACTAAGTGCATTGCTCTAGCACTCACGACTAAAAAGGCGGAATCCTTAGATAAAAAAATCTTGAAAAAGCTTTCACATAATGTGCAGCCTCACAATCAAAAACTTGCTAGAAATCTACAAATTTTAGCCTCTAAAGACCCTTTTTCCCATCTGATTACACAAGATGCAAAATCTTTTGGAGATTTTTATTTTGCTATTTCACAAAATTATCGTAATCATTTAAACTTTGCTATTTCAAAAGAAACTTTAGCAAGATTATTAAAAGAACGCAATGAGACTTTTAACCGCGCACTCAAAAGTATGATTATGAATACAAATTTAGGAAACTTTAATCGTTCGCTTACTACACTGAATTTAGAGGAGGTTTTAAATATACTAGATGCGGAGAGTTCCTTTTATCTAGGATTAAATGCGATGAGGTATCAAAAAAATGGACAAGCTCTTAAGTTTTTTGTTCATTCAAAAGAAAAGGCAAAGCATACTTTTAATAGGAATCGCGCAACTTTTTGGGCATATTTGGCTAGTCAAGATAAAAAATATTTGCAGATTTTGAGTGATTCCAAAATTGTAGATATTTATGTGCTTGCAAGTCTTGAGATAATAGAAGCCAAACCGAAATTTAATCTCGTCTATGACATTTCTACGCAGCAAAAAAATGCAAATTGGAATTTTAAAAATCCTTTTGAATGGGAGCATATCCGCAATTCTTTTAAAAAACTTAAGGGGAAAGAAGCGCAATCACGCAAACAGCAATTACTTGCAAAGGTGGATAGTGAGGAGACAAAAGCGCATTACATTTGGCTCGCACGTCAAAAAGACACCGAGTATTTTTTAATGCCCTATAAAGAAGTGTTTTCTAGATTTCCTCAAGATAAGCAAGCTTTGCTTTACGCTCTTGCAAGACAAGAGAGTTTATTTATCCCAACAGCAATCTCAACTTCTTATGCTTTAGGTCTTATGCAATTAATGCCTTTTAATGTTAAAGCCATAGCTAAAGAATTAAAAGAAGAGGATAGAGTAGGATATTTTGATATGTTTGACCCAGCGGTAAATGTGCCTTATGCGGAATATTTTACGCGTCCATTGTTGCGAGAGTTTAATCACCCGCTTTTTGTAGCGTATGCTTATAATGGAGGTCCTGGATTTACGCGTAGATTGCTTGGAAAAAATCATTTGTTTAAGAAAAATAATTCACTAGATCCTTGGTATAGTATGGAGATGATTCCTTATGAGGAATCACGCGTGTATGGTAAGAAAGTATTAGCTAATTATTTTATCTATCAAAATAAACTTGGCAATAAAGTGAAAATGTTGGATTTATTGCAGCAAAGTTTAGTATATTGAGCGAAGTTTTGCTATAATTATGAAAATAATAAAGGAGCAACAATGGATACAACAAGCATTAGTAGTTATTCAAGTTATTCGAACTATGGCTCACAAGCAAGTTTAGAATCTCAATCTCAGACACAACAGGCACAACAAGCTCAAGAAACAAGAATGCAAGAACAAAATCAGCAAACACAACAAGTAGCAAATGCAGATTATTTTAGTGGTTTTAGTGTAATGGCGTAAGCCATTGCCTAGCTTTCTCTTCTTTTGTAATTTGCAGCTACATTGAATCTATCTTTTATCACAATTTATTTTATTTCTCGTAAGAACTTTCCATAAAAATTTTAATTTTAAAAATAAATTTTAGATTTTTTCGTTATAGTTTTAGAATCTTTAAAAAATACAGGGAGAAAAATGGAAATTAGTAGCCAAAATATCGGAGTTTATAGTGGTTTTAATGCTTTTGATAATGGACAAAGTGGAATTAATGCAAATGTTCAAACTGCAAATGAAGCTGCAGTTTCTATTTCACAAGGTTTTTTAGAGGCTTCAAATGTAGATTTGGCACAAAGTGCAGTGGGGCAAATCATTGTGCAAAATGGTATGGCAGCAAATGCACAAAGCATTCAAACTGCGGATTCCATCTTACAAACGTTATTGGATATTCAAGCATAAGAGATAATTTAAAGGCTGGAAATGGTGGATTATGGGATTGAATATTGGGGAAAAGATGACTTTATTATTGAAGATGGGCAGGTAAAGGTTAATTATAAATCTAAACCAGCGTTAATTAACATTGTTAAGCAAGTGCGTGAAGAGGGCTATCGTGGTCCGCTTTTAGTGCGCTTTCCTCATTTGATGAAAAAGCAGGTAGAAAAGATTTTTACAAGTTTTGAAAATTCTATTAAAGAATACCATTATAAAGGCAAATTTAAAGCAGTTTTTCCGATTAAGGTTAATCATTATCCTAATTTTATCTTGCCATTGATGGAAAATACGACCCATCGTTGTTATGGATTAGAAGCAGGAAGCAAATCAGAGCTTATAATTGCAATGGCTTATACTAATGACAATGCTCCTATTACGGTAAATGGCTTTAAAGATAAAGAAATGATTTCGCTTGGGTTTATTGCTGCGAAAATGGGACACGATATTACTCTAACGATTGAGGGGTTAAATGAGCTTGAAACTATTATTGAGGTTGCTAAAACACTAGGAAAGCCTTATCCAAAGATTGGGCTTAGAATCCGATTGCATAGCACAGGGATTGGAATTTGGGCAAAAAGTGGAGGGATTAATTCTAAATTTGGATTAACTGCAAGTGAACTCGTAGAAGCAATTTCATTACTAAGAAAAAATGACCTACTTAATAAATTCACAATGATTCATTTCCATATTGGTAGCCAAATTAGTGATATTTCTCCATTAAAAAAAGCCCTAAGAGAAGCAGGAAATATCTATGCAGAGCTCCGTAAAATGGGAGCAAAGAATCTAAATAATGTCAATATTGGTGGTGGGCTTGCTGTAGAATATGCACAGCACGAAAATCAACAAAATCGCAATTATACACTTGCAGAATTTAGCGGAGATGTTGTTTTTACATTAAAAGAAATTGCGAAAAACAAAAAAGAGCCTGAACCAAATATTTTTATAGAATCTGGACGCTATGTTTCTGCAAGCCACGCAGTGTTAATCGCTCCTGTATTAGAACTATTCTCCCAAGATTATGATGAAAAATCTTTGCATTTAAAAGATAAAAATCCCCCTTTAGTAGAAGAGCTTGTTGATTTGTATAATACTATCAATGAACGTTACGCCATAGAGTATTTACACGATAGCTTAGAGCATATGGAATCTTTACTTACGCTCTTTGATTTGGGTTATATTGATTTACAAGACCGTAGCAATACAGAAGTGCTTGTGCATTTGATTATTAAAAAAGTTATTAAGACTTTAAAGCACAAAAACCATAGTGATATTATTCGGATTCAAGAGCAGGTGCAGGAACGATATTTATTAAATTGTAGTTTTTTTCAAAGTTTGCCAGATTATTGGGGATTAGAGCAAAAATTCCCTGTGATTCCATTAGACAGATTGAATCGCCGTCCCACTCGTTCTGCGAGTCTTTGGGATATTACTTGCGATAGTGATGGTGAAGTAGCATTTGATAAAAATGCCCCTTTATTTTTACATGATATTGACATAAATCAAGAAGAATATTTTGTAGGATTCTTTTTGGTTGGTGCATATCAAGAAGTGCTTGGAATGCGTCATAATCTTTTCACGCACCCAACAGAATTTAGTGTGGTATTTGACGAAGAAGAGGGTGGATATAAGATTGAAAACTTGTTAGAATCTCAAACAATTTTAGATGTATTAGAAGACTTGGACTATGATACTAAAGAAATTGAACGTTCCTTAAAACAACGTTTGGAGGATAGCAAGGAGATTTCAGAAGATGCTAAAAAAGAAGTTTTGGGACAACTTTATATAATGCTTAGTGAGAATGGTTATCTAAGGACGGTATTCAAGAATGGAGGGGAAAAGTCTTGAACTATGCCACAACGCTTTTTGGCACTATTAAAGAAGATTTCGCGGTAATTTTAGAAAAAGACCCAGCAATTAATTCTAAAATTGAATTATTTTTTAATTATCCTGGACTGATTGCTTTGGTGCATTATAGAATCGCACATAAGATTTACGATATAGGATTTAAAGGATTGGCTAGAATCCTTATGGGAATCACGCAATGGCTTACAAATGTGGATATTCATCCTGCGTGCAAGATTGGACATCGTGTATTTATTGACCACGGACACGGGGTTGTGATTGGTGAGACAGCCGAAGTAGGCAATGAGGTTGTGATTTATCAAGGTGTGAGCTTGGGAGGTGTGAGTTTGGAGCGCACTAAAAGACACCCTACAATTGAGGATTATGTTATTGTTGGAGCAGGTGCTAAAGTCCTAGGAAATATTATCATTGGAGCGCATTCTAAAATAGGTGCAAATTCTGTTGTGATTCGCTCTGTTCCGCCTAATTCCACAGCAGTTGGAATCCCTGCAAAAAATATCATTAAGGGAATGAGTGATGATTTAAATAAGATTCCAGATATTCAATATCAGCTTTTTAATTATTTGCAAAAGCGTTTGGAGCTATTGGAATCTGTTGCACCAAAAAATATAGAGTATATAGAATCACGTAAGAAGTTAGAGATTTTGTATCAAGAATTTTTGAAAGTAAAATTTTAAATCATAAATTTTTATACTTGTGAAAGAATAGTATAAAATAGAAAATTACTAGTTGAATTTAACTTTAGAAATTTTATAGAATTGATATAATTTCAAAATTTTAATTTAGAGGTGCGTAATAGATAATTTGCTTATAATTATTTATGTTTTGGCTATGGCGGTAGTTTCTGGGATTATTTTAAATAAACTAAAAATTCCAGCAATTATTGGGTATATTATTACAGGGACACTCACTGCTTATATTTTTGGATTGCGTGTGCAAGATTCTGTGGATTTAAACGAAGCTGCAGAACTTGGAATCGTTTTTTTGATGTTTATGATTGGATTAGATTTTAGTTTCAAGAAAATCACACAAATGAAGCAGGAAGTATTGCTTTTTGGAGGAATGCAAATTGGATTATCTATCCTTGTTTTTTTTGCAATTTGTTATTATTTACTAGGCTTTAATTTTGATACTTCTATCATTATAGCAAGTGCAGTAAGTCTCTCTTCCACAGCAATTGTTTTAAAGAGCTTAAATGAAACCAATCAGACAAAAACACCTTATGGAACGGCTTCAGTTGGGATTCTGGTTTTTCAAGATATTGCAGTCATTCCGATTTTGTTAATGATTAAATTGCTAAGCAATAAAGATTTAAGTATGGGAGAAATGCTATTTAGCACAGGTATTTCAGCGGTTCTTGTGCTTTTGTTATTGATATTGCCTGGAAGATTTTTTGCACGAATTGTCTTGCGTTCTAGTGCTAGAATGAAAACAGATGAAATTTTTGTTGGGACTGTGTTTTTGATTGTATTGGGTTCAGCCTACCTTAGTAAATATTTTGGGTTTTCTCTCTCACTTGGAGCATTTTTGGCAGGAATGATTGTCTCAAATTCGCCTTTTAAATATCAGGTTGCAAGTGTATTGGTGTATTTTCGTGATTTACTTTTGGGAGTATTTTTTATCACTATTGGTATGCAAGTAGATGTGATATTTTTGGCTAAATATTTTGTGGTTGTGCTGATACTCGTTGCGATAATGTTGTTTATCAAAACTTTAATTATGTTTGCGTTTTTGAGTCTTTTTAGAGGTGCAAAAGTTGCAATGCGTATCGCACTTTCTCTTTCGCAAATCGGGGAGTTTTCTTTCGCAATCTTTCTACTTGCAAGCCAGCATAAAATCTTAAATTTAGGATTAGAGGGTGGAATCTTAAATTGGATTTTTGGGCATCAATTTTTGGCTTCTATTACACCTGATGAAATTTATCAATTTCTTACCTTAATGGTTATTTTTTCTATGATTGCAACACCTTTTATTTTAGACCGATTAGATTTTTGTGTAAAATCCGCTTTAAAAATCTTTAAAATTCCACTAAAAATTGCAAAAATTGGTAGTAAGGCAGGAAAGAGTCAAAAACCACAAGTGGAATATCATTGCGAAGTTGTGATTTGCGGATATGGGACTTTAGGTAAGAAAGTATTAGAGTTTTTTAGTGGTTGCGATGTTACAACATTAGTAGTGGATTCTAATTATGAACGTGTAGAAGAGGGGTTGAAAAAGGGGTTTAATATTGTTTATGGCAATATTACAGATAAAATGATGTTTAAAGAAATTGGGATTGAAAAGTCTAAAGTTGTTATTTTGTGTGTGGAATCCCCTTTGGCAATTGAAAAAGCGTGTCGTCATATAATGGATATTTCTCATTTAGTCAAAATTATCGCTCAAACTGATGAAGAGGCGATAGAAGCAGATTTGAAAGGAATCGGGCTTTATAATGTTCTTAATGGCAGTCGTGAATTAGCAACAATGCTTGCAAATCTCGCATTAGAAGCGATTAAAGAGTCTAAAGAAATGGGAATAGATGAGAAAGAGGAAATAAAAACTTAAAAGATTATTTATAATAATGAAAATTTAAATCAATGGTTAGCTAATGAAATCTTATCCTGAAAATTTTGCAAAACTTGTAGAATCCCTAGAAAAACTCCCAAGTATTGGCAGGAAGTCCGCAATGCGTTTAGCATATTTCTTGGCATTTGAAGATAAATTCAGTGCCATTAGACTTGCACATAATATTGAATGTTGTGTTCAGCAGCTGCTTGTTTGTGAGGAGTGCGGTGCAATTTCTAATGATAGGATTTGTGGTATTTGTAGTGATAATGAACGTAATAATGGTGAATTGTGTATTGTAGCAAATCCTAGGGACATTTTTTTGCTAGAAGAAAGTGGAGAGTTTGTGGGTAAATATTTTGTTATAGAAGGTCTTGAAAAGCTAGAATTAAAGCATTTAGAAGAAGTGATTCAAAAAAATAAAATCAAAGAAGTCATTTTTGCTTTTAGCCCTTCTTTGGGTAATGAGAGTGTAATGTTGTATTTAGAGGATAAATTGGAGCATTTAGGATTACAATTTACCAAAATTGCGCAAGGTGTGCCAACAGGTGTTAGTCTAGAAAATATTGACCAGCTTTCTATCGTTCGTGCCTTACAATCACGAGTAAAAGTTTAAAAATTAAAAGGAGAAATTTTGTCGGAAATTATTGATAATCTTCATTTGTATATCATAGCCATTGGAGTGATTTTATTTATCAGTGTTTATGCGAGTAAGATTTCAGAGAAAATTGGTTTTCCATTATTGCTTGTGTTTTTGATTTTAGGAATGTTATTAGGAAGTGAGGGAATTGTCGGAATTAAGTTTGATAATGCCCTTTTGGCACAAGCAGTTGGTTCAGTCTCATTGATTTTTATTCTTTATAGTGGAGGGCTTGATACGCATTGGGGACATATTAAGCCAATCTTAGTCAGCGGTGTGATGTTAGCAACATTTGGAGTTTTGATTACAGCAATAATTTTAGCTTGTTTTATTTATTTAATGTGGAATGTAACGATATTGGAAGCTTTGTTGCTCGGCTCTATTGTGTCTTCTACGGACGCAGCTGCAGTGTTTATGATTTTTCGCTCCCACAAAATCAAATTAAAACACAATATTCAACCGCTTTTGGAACTAGAATCTGGGAGTAATGATCCAATGGCAATTTTTCTCACTATTACCGTGCTGCAGTTGATTGTGATGAGCAATGCCACTTCTATAACAGAATGGATTGTGCAATTTGTCGCACAATTTGCTATTGGAGGCGCAGTAGGATTACTTTGTGGTTATACTTTTCCAAAAATCTGTGAAAGATTGAATATCTCTCAACCTGGTCTTTATCCACTTATCAGTGTTGCGTGGCTTTTTATGATTTTTGGACTCTCTATGATGTTAAAAGGCAATGGTTATTTAAGTATTTATATTGCAGGGATTTTGACGAATAAATTTGCTTTTCCTTATAAATCACATATTATTGCTTTTCACGATGCGATTGCTTGGATGATGCAAATTCTTGTATTTTTGGTGCTTGGATTACTTGTATTTCCATCTCAACTTCCAGAAGTTGCTTTGCAAGCTTTGATTTTAGTTTTTGTGCTGATGTTTTTTGCGCGTCCTATTGGCGTGTTTATTTCTTTGGCAAAGAGTAAATATAGCAAACGTGAAAAGGCATTTATATCTTGGGTTGGCTTACGCGGAGCTGTGCCAATTATCCTCGCTACTTATCCTTTCGTGTATGATTTGGAGCAATCCCAGCTGTTTTTTAATGTAGTGTTTTTTATGGTGCTTGTCTCTGTGCTAGTGCAGGGTATGACTTTGGGCTTTGCTGCAAAAAGGTTAGATATTATTGAAGAAAAGGAGAAGCACTGAATAACTCATTGAAAACTACATTTTAAAATTTCAAGATTCTATTGCAAATGCCTATAATAATGTCCCTAAGTTTTCGTAACAAGAGATTAGATTTATAAATATTTTATTTTCCTTAAATATTAAATTTAATTTTTGAATTTAAATATTATTTTTGGTATAATTTTTTCAAATTTGAGAGGAGAATCAATGGATAAGATTTATAAGGTTGAAATTATCACACGTTCAGAAAAGTTAAATATTTTAAAAGATTCTTTAGCGCAAAGAGGAATCAAAGGTATGACGGTCAGTAATGTTATGGGAGCTGGTAACCAAAAAGGCAAAACAGAAGTGTATCGTGGCAATGAAATAACCATTGATTTGCTACCAAAAATTCGTGTAGAAATTATTACAAAAGAGAGTTTATTACAAACGATTATTGAAGTAACAAAAACTACTTTAAAAACAGGTAATGTAGGTGATGGTAAAATTATTATTCTCCCTATTAGCAATGTAATTAGAATCCGCACAGGTCAAGAAGGAGAGGACGCAATTTAACAAAACTAAATTATAGAATTAATATGATTTAGGATATTCAAGATTGGAGAAATAATGAAAATCATCTTGTTGGTTTTAGCGTTGAACAATATGGCTTTTGGCGCAGAATCCACAATTTCCGCTGTGGATACATTGTTTTTAATTGCTTGTTGTGGTTTGGTTTTGTTGATGACACCAGCGCTAGGAATGTTTTATGGTGGAATGGTCAATCGTGGCAATGTATTAAATACAACCCTAAATTGCACAATACTTTTTGCTTTGTTGTGCATTCAGTGGGTGATTGTAGGCTATACACTTGCATTTGGAGATGATGTAGGGCAGTTGATTGGAAATTTAAATCATATTTTCTTAATTAATATTCAAGATTCTATGGTTGGTTTAGTTTCAGAAAATCTTTTTGTCTTTTTTCAAATGCTCTTTGCTGTAATTGGAGCGGCAATTATTACAGGTTCATTCGTAGAAAGAATACGTTTTGGCGTCTTGTTGATTTTTATTTTATGTTGGAGCACTTTAGTTTATGATGTTTTAGCACATTGGGTATGGGGTGGAGGATGGTTGATGAAAATAGGCTCATTGGATTTCGCAGGAGGGGGAGTGGTGCATATTGCAGCAGGTGCGGCTGGGCTTGTAGGCTGTCTATTAATTGGAAAACGCAAGTCTCAAAAAGGAATCCTCCCACATAACCTTCCTTTATCGTTTATTGGGGCAATCTTTTTATGGATAGGTTGGCTTGGATTTAACACAGGAAGTGCGCTTAGTGTTAATTCTGTCGCTGTCAATGCGTTTTTAGCGACAAATTTTGCGGTGGCGGGTGCAATGATTTCTTGGATGATGATAGAATGGACAAAATATGGTAAGCCTACATTGTTAGGGAGTATCACAGGAATTGTTGTTGGGCTAGTAGCTATCACGCCTTCTGCCGGGTTTGTAACACCATTTTCTGCGATTGTGATTGGGTTTTTGGCTTCACCTATTTGTTTTTTTGCCATTGGTTCTATGAAATCTAAGTTTGGATATGATGATACATTAGACGCATTTGGTTTGCATGGCATAGGTGGGATATGGGGAGGAATCGCAACAGGACTTTTTGCTACGAGTTCTGTAAATGAGATTGTCTGTAAAGAAGCAGCAGGAGAGGGGCTATTTTATAGCGGAGAGTTCAATTTATTATTTGTGCAGATTGTTGCAATTATTGCGTGCTTTACCCTCTCTGCTCTAATGAGCTTTATTGTATTAAGAATAATTAGTATTTTCGTGTCATTGCGTGTAGAGGAAACACAAGAAGAAAATGGATTAGACCAGTCTCTGCACGGAGAGATTGCCTATCGTTAAGGATTCTTTATCGTATTTATAAGGGGGTATTTTATTTTAAAGTGGAAAATTAAGAAAACTTTAACACAAGGTTTTTTGGATTATATTATGAGGCAAATTAAGAGATGGGTTAATACAATGAAATTAGTAAAATTTAGTTGGTTGTGTGAGATTGCAATAAGGAATCTCACACAAATGATACAAAGGTAAATTGATTATTTTCCCACAATACTTTTAATGTATTGGTCTGCTAAATAAAGTCCATTAGCTTGTTCTCCAATTAGTTTAATCTTATCAATAATGTTTCTAAAAAGTGCTTCTTCCTCGTGTTGCTCTGCTACATACCATTGTAAGAAATTAAAAGTTGAATAATCTTTATGTTCAAGCATAAAGCTTACCATATTGTTAATAGAATCAGTAATGGACAATTCGTGTTGATATGTTTTTTCAAACACATCAAGTAGGTTTTTGAAGTTATTATCAGGTTTCTTGATTGCTTGTATCTCAACCATAGAATCTGTCTCATTTAGATAGGTGATGAGTTTTTTGGCGTGATTATTTTCTTCTCCAGCGTGTTCAAATAAAAAAGCACCTGCGCCTTCATAGTGATTTTTAAAGCACCAAGAACTCATACTTAGATAGAGATTTGAGGCATACATTTCTTTTGCTACTTGCTCATTTAGCCTTTTGACAATTTCTTCGTTTAACATATATAAACTCCTAAAAATAATTTTGCTAATTTGAATTAACATTGAGGATTATAACAAATAAATAATAAATTTAATAATAATTATCATATTTTTATAAAATCCACACTGAGACTATCTTGTATAAAGAAATAGTAAAATGTAATGCAATTTTATAGATTATCTTTAAAGATAAATTCTTTCGGGGGAGGACAAATAAAGTTGTAGCCTAAAAGTGTAATGGATTCAGCGTGTAGTAAAATGCGATTAGCAGGTTTTGCTCCATAGAGTGTATCGCCAATAATTGGGTGTTTTAAGTGTGCTAAATGCGCACGGATTTGATGTGTTTTACCTGTTTTGATTTCCACTGCTAACTTAGTTTTTTTGCCTGAAATTTCTAAAGGACGAATTTTTGTAATTGCCTTTTGCCCCTCGTTACTTTTGCTAATTGTAACTTTAGCAAATTTTCCTTTTTTGATAAGTAAAGGGGCGGTAATTTCGCTCTCTTCTTCTATAATGCCCTCTACAATAGCGATATAATGTTTTCTAACTTGCATTTGTTTAAAGGATTCTTTTGCTTTAAGATGAAATGTGCTTTGGTCTTTTACTAATAGCAAAACACCACTAGTCTCTTTGTCTAGCCTATGAAGCAAAACCCATTCTGGATACGATTTGGCAATTTCTTCACTTGTTAAAAACGCGGGTTTTGCAAGAGCTAAGATTTGCGAATCTTTAAAGATTTCTGTTATATTGCTTGGAGTTTGGAGGGCAAATTTTGTTTGTGAGGTAAGAAGAGTTCGTGCAATTTGTAGTTTTTTGCCATTAACACTAACCAATCCTCTATCAATAAGGTTTTTGGCTTCGTTGTTGGAAATATTTTCTTGTAGGCTTAAAAGCTTGTAGGCTTTTTGTGCATTTTTTGGAATCTTTGATTCTTGATTTGAATCTAATTTTGTCGCTCGTTGCTTAGAAAAATTGGATTTATTTTTGAAATGTTTTTTGCAAGATTGAGTTTTAGATAATTTTTTATTTTTCATTGATGACCTTATTGGCGCAAATGGCTTGAATGATTTTTTTAAGATTGAGTTTTTTGGTAATTTTTGTATTTTTTAAAACTTTATATTTTTGCAAGGCTTTTGGCAAATTTTGAATAGAGCATAAAGTATAATTTTGTATGCTAAAAAAGAGTGATTTTTGATTAAAAATATAAATTCCACTAATGAGTTTAGTGCGAAAAAATGCGGGTTCTATTGGATTGTGTCCCCCAATATCTTTCAAGAAACTTCCCCCTAGAATCACTCCTTGTGCAATTTTGTAAAGATTATTCAACTCTCCTAAAGAATCTAGCAGAATAAAGGGAGCGTTGAGGGCATTTTGCACACCATTATTTGAAGTTTTTACTAAAAGGGGGAGGGAATGGGATTTTAAGATTTTATTTAATCGAGATTCTACTTCTAAAAAACGTTCTGGGTGGCGAGGAGCAAATAAAAAACGCGGCATAGATTCTAAGTTGGAATTTTGATTGGGGTTGTCTATAAAAAATGCCTTTAAAATAGCATCTAGGATTAGGGTTTCTTCACTTTGATGATGCTTACAATGTGTGCTAGCAATTACCCATAAAGGTTGCTTTGGAGAGGTGTAATGAACACTTACTTGCGGAATTTGAGCTAATTTTAAATTCCCTAAAACTTCAATATTTTTAGCGCCTAATATCTTAAGATATTTTTCATCAGAATGTGTTTGACAAAAAATTTTTTCCACAAGACTAAAGAGCCTACGATAAAAAAATCTAAATCTTTTATAACGTGGAAAAGAATGTTTAGAAATTCTAGCATTAATAAGTAGTGTCTTGGCACCTTTTGATTTAGCACAAACTAAAGGCATAAGCCATAGTTCCGCTTCTACCAATGTAAGACTTACCAAATTAATCTTGTGCAACCAAAAAGGAATCAAAGTTTCAAAGGGCAAATAACGCACGATACACTTTGGATAAAGTTTGCAAGCAAGAGTGAAACCCGTTTGTGTAGTAGTAGTAAGCAAAATCTTTTCATCACTAGAGAGTTGTTTTATAAGAGATTCTATTACACTTTGTAGGGATTGAACCTCTCCAAATGAGCAGGAATGTAGCCAATGTAGTTTGAAACCTGTTGCATCTTGGAGTAAAGAATCGGGTACAAAAAAACGTTTTTTAAGAGAGAAACGATATTTTAACTTAAAGTTTAAAAGAAGTAAAAAGGGTATAGCACAAATATGTGCTATACAAAGCACAATATAGTAAATCCTAATAAAAAGATTCATTATAAATTAAGCATTTTCTTCTTGAAAGTAAAGGATTCTACCGCAATGAGGGCAAGTGATAATATTATCAAGGCGGATAACATCAGAATAAATCTTATCATTGATGCGAATAAAGCAACCACCACACGCTTGACGTGTAATAGACACAACACTTGTGTTTTTTGCCCATTTGCGAATTTTTTCATAAAATGAGATAATTTTTTGGTCCATTTTACTAACAAGTTCTTCTTTTTGAGTGAAAACCTTTTTTTGTTCTTCTTTTACCTTTTGGACTTCTACTGCTACCTTTTGTGCAATTTCTTTTTCGCTGATTTTTAATGAATCTATTTTTTCTTTTAAAGAATTAATGGAATCTTTTTTGGATTCTATGAGCGTATTTAAGCGAGCAATTTCTTCATTAGCAAAAGTAATTTGCTCTTTGGCGAGTTCCTCTTCTAAGCTTAATGCTTTACTCTCTTTTTCCGTTTTAATTAGTTTTGTTTTGTTGGCAATCTCTTCTAGTTTTAAGGATAAATCTTCTAAGTGATTCTCATTTTTGGCAATAGAAAGTGAAATATCACGTGTTGCACTTTCAAGCTCTTCTACTTCACGATTGAGCGTATTTTCTTCCTCTTCAATGAGATTTAACTCTTTTCTCACTTCTTTAATGCGAGGCTCAAAAGAATCAATTTCTTTATCAAGATTTGCAATTTCAATTAATTGACTTAAATGCTTATTCATAACAGCTACTCCAAAGATTAAAATATTATTTAAACAAAATTAAAGGGATTTTGTGAATCTAAAATTATAGCTTTATAGCCTTGATTTGTCAAAAAGGGCAACAAGATTTCACCAAAGTAACGTTCTAATTCATAATGCCCACAATCAATGATGTGAAGATTTTTAACCAAAGCTTCCATTGCTTCGTGGTATTTTACATCACCTGTGATGAGGCAGTCTATGTTATCAAGTGAATGAACGAATCCCCCACCGCTTCCTGTAACAAGGGCAATATTTTGACAATATTTATTTTGCGATTCTGTGATTTTAAGTTGTTTTAAGGCAAACTTCTCCTTGATAAGCGCGCAAAGGGATTCTAAACTATCACACCATCTAAAACACACCATAAAGTCATTTTGTTCAAATTTTTGAATCTTTAGGATTTCTTTTACGATATATTTGCCAAAATGTGTTTTATCAAAATTTGTGTGCATAGCAATGAGTTGAATGTTTTTTAATATAGCCATTTGTAATAACTTAGAGGGATAGCTTTCAAAGACTAATGTTTTAAGAGGATTAAAAATCAATGGGTGGTGCGTAATGAGTAAAGAATCACATTCCATTTGCTCTAACACTTCAAGAGTTACTTCTAAGCTTAAATAGACTTTTTCAAAGCAATGATGGGGTGTGCCTAAAATTAATCCAGAATTATCCCAAGATTCTTGTAGATTAAAGGGACTTAGAGTGTCCAAAAACTTAAGAATCGTAGCAATATCGTATTTTTTATTATTTACCATATTCGTACAATCTTTACAATTAGAGTTTCTGCTTTGCACACTCTAATCGTTCTTGACGCATAGGTTCTTGCTCTTTGTATAGGGTTGCGCACGCCTTAGAAAGTTCTCGGATTTTTAGAATATAATTTTGACGCTCTGTTGCAGAAATTGCTTTTCTAGAATCTAATACATTAAATAAATGACTTGCGAGCATAGCGCAATCATAAGCGGGTAAAGGCAGTCCTGCTTTTAAGGCTTGATTGCCTTCATTTTGTATTTTAGCAAAAAATTCAAATAGCATTGAGGTATCCGCAATTTCAAAATTATATTTTGAAAATTCATATTCCCCCTCCAAATGCACATCTGCATAGCTATAATGTTCGTTCCATTGAATACTAAAAACATTTTCCACACCTTGTAAATACATTGCTAATCTTTCTGTTCCATAGGTGATTTCAACTGCCACAGGCTCACAAGGGATTCCACCTACTTGTTGGAAGTAAGTGAATTGTGTTATTTCCATACCATCTAACCAAACTTCCCACCCTAAGCCCCACGCACCAAGCGTTGGAGATTCCCAATTATCTTCAACAAATCGGATATCGTGTTCTTTAAGATTTAGACCTAAGTATTCTAAACTTTTCAAATAAATCTCTTGGATATTATTAAGGCTTGGTTTAATGAGAACTTGGAACTGATAATAACTTCCTAAGCGATTAGGATTTTCCCCATAACGTCCATCTGTTGGTCGGCGAGATGGGGCAACATAAGCTACGCTCCAAGGTTTAGAATCTAAACTTCTAAGCATTGTAGCAGGGTGAAAAGTGCCTGCACCTGCTGGAATATCATAAGGTTGAATAATCAAGCAATTTTGATTGCGCCAAAATTGTTGCAATTTCAAAAGTAAATCAGAAAAATATAACATTAAAATTCCTTATAACCATTCTAAAATTTTTTGGCTAAGTGTTTCTTTGTCAAAAACTTGATTATGAATTTCTGGTTGATTGAAGAGAGTGAAAATCTGTTTAGGAATCGTAACTTTATAGGTCTTAGAAATACTCTCTAAGGCTTCTTTATCGCTTAAATCTCCTAAGCCAAGTGCTTTAGCTAAAGTTGGAGCAAATTTTGTCCATTCTGCAGTAGAACAAAGCACACAAGGTGTGTTAGGAAATTTGGCTTTGATTTCCTCAAAAGCTTTGAATCCACACGCTGTATGTGGGTCTATGATATAGCCTTTTTCCGCATAGGTTTTGATAGTCTTAAGGCAATAATTATCATCGCAACTTGTTGCACTAAAATACATATGTATCCACGCAAGTTCTTCTTTTGTGAGACTATATTTTCCGATTTGCTCTAGGGATTCCATAAATTCTCTTGTGCGCTGTGCGTCAAAGAGGGTAAAAAGCACACGCTCAATGTTGGAACTTTTTAGAATGTCCATTGCAGGTGAATAAGTCTTTTGTAGGGATTTTTCTGAAATATCATAAATGCCTGTATTGATAAATTCTGTCAAAACATTATTGGCATTAGAAGCAATCCAAATGCGCTCAATAGGGAATCCCATAAGTTTAGCATAAAATGCACCTAGCGCATTGCCAAAATTACCACTTGGCACGATGATATGGATTTTTTGATGATTGATTTTAAAGATTTGCAAACTAGAATAAACGTGATACAGAATTTGAAATGCGATTCTACCAAAATTTACACTATTTGCAGCACTTAAAGCAATATTTTTAGATTTTAAAACCGCATTAAATTTTGGGTCTTTAAGAAGAGATTTTAACAAAGTTTGTGCCTCATCAAAATCCCCTTTAATGCCAAAAACTTTAATATTATCTGCATTAATCGTAGTCATTTGCAAACGTTGGACATCGCTCGTTCCACCTTCTGGATAAATGCAGACAACTTTAATATGTGATTTGTTCGCAAAGCTTTGTAAAGTTGCAGGTCCAGTATCACCACTTGTTGCAACTAAAATAAGATAATCTGTGTCTTTTTTGGATTCTTTTAAAAAATCGCTAAATAAAGAACCAAAGGGTTGTAATGCCATATCTTTAAAAGCACGCGTAGGTCCGCAATAGAGTTTTTGCACATTCAAATAGGGATGCACTGAATAAAGAGGTGAGGGCGTAGTAGGGTCATCAAAATTATGGTAGAGTTGTAATGCAGCTTGTAGAGATTCCTTACGTATACCTAAATTTAAATGGCGAAAAAGTTCTTGCGCCAATTCTTCATAATTTAACTGACTCAATTCTTTAATAGAATCTCCATCAAATTTTGGAAGATTTTTGGCTGTATAAAGTCCCCCAAACGCTGCATTTGGATTTAAAACCGCATCTTTGAAAGTTAAAGCGGTATCTTGTCCCCCACGAGTGCCAATAAAATGTTGTGTTTGCACGCAAATCCTTTATGAATAAATTTGCGTATTTTACCAAAATCAAGCCAAAATTTGTCTTTAAAAAGGCCAAACGGATTCAATAAGTTTTGTTCCCCAACCTTTTTCGGTGGTTTTCTTTAATTCACCTTGTGTGTCATACATAATTTTCGCGTCTGCAATATATTGGGATTCTATAGTGTTATTTCTTGCTATATCTGTTGGACGCACAACCCCGCTCAAATGAATGATTTGTTTTTCGCCATTAATCAGCACTTCACGACTGCCTTCAATGAAATAATTTCCATTTTGCATTACTTTAATAATACGTGCTGCAATCGTTGTAGAAAAAGTTTCTTGACGATTTTGCGAACCTGCTCCTTGATAAGTGGAAGTATTGTTACCGCTTGTAATGCCAAATCCTGTCAAGTTATTTAATGTTCTTGTTAAGTTGCCAATACTACTACTAGGTCCACCAAAAGTGATTCCAGGACCTGTTAAATTAGAATTTGAAGTTTCATTAAGATTCTTGTTTGCCGTGGAAGTTGCTTGAGCTGTTTGATTGATAATGACGGTTACTAAATCATTTAATTGCATAGCACGGCGGTCTGAAAACAATAAGTTATCTCCTTGTCCAAAAATACTGCCTGGATTACCAAAGTTATCTTCCTCTTCTTTTGGAGGTAGTTCTTCTACATACGCTGGGGGGCGGAAAGAGATTTGAGGTTCTGTTGTAGCGCAACCGCTAAAAAGAATCCCGAATGCAAAATAAGGCACGACAGCAAAGGATAATTTCAAAAAAATAGCTCTAAATTTCATAGCATTTCCTTATGTGAATTTTAGGTATAATTCCTAACTTTTAAAGCTTTAAGCAAAGCTCATTCCAAAATCAAAGGATAATTAATGGTAAGTGCTATAAAAGAAAGAATTTTAAATGATATTAAAAAGGCAATGAAGGAAAATCATAAAGAGAGACGTGATGCACTACGAATGATAAGTAGTGCATTAAAACAAGTAGAAGTAGATGAACGTAAGAACTTAGAGGATAAAGAGGTTATTTTAATTCTTAAAAAAGCTTACAAACAACGTTTGGAAGCGGCAGAGGCTTATAAAAAGGCAGGACGAGAGGATTTATATCAAAAAGAAAATTTTGAAATGCAAGTCATTATGGAATATTTACCCGAGCAATTGGGTGAGGAAGATTTGCGCAATGCGTTAGAAAAAATTTTAAACGAGATTGGAGTAAAATCCAAAAAAGATATGGGTAAAATTATGGGAGCGGCAAGTAAGACATTAGGAGAAGTGGCAGATAGTAAGCGTATTAGTGAAATATTAAAAACATTGTTAGAGTAAAATCATTAGGCGATTGATATGATTTTTTAAAGATAATGTAAAGTTTTTGAGCGTTATATTTAGAGCCTTAAAATTTTAGGATTCTAAATTTATTCAGTATAAGTTGTTTTGATTTAAAGTTTTGATAAAATATAAAGCAAACTCTATATTTGGGGTAGATTAAGATTAAGGGAGAGGTTATGGAGAGTTTTTTACAGCCTGATAGAGGGTTTAAAATTAACAAGGAAAATTTGCAAAAAGCAAGTATTATTTTTTTATTTGTGCTTGTAATTATTGTAATGGTTGCTTTTGCAGAAAAAGTTAGTAATCCAATTCTATTAGGATTTGCAGCTATTGTAGGTGGCTATATGGCGCTGAATATTGGTGCAAATGATGTTGCAAATAATGTAGGTCCTGCTGTCGGTTCTAAAGCATTGACGATGACAGGAGCAATTATTATTGCAGCAATCTGTGAGATTTCAGGCTCATTAATTGCTGGAGGGGAAGTTGTCAGCACTGTGAGTTCTGGGATTATTTCAGTAGAAGCTATTGGAGACCCTGAACATTTTGTTACTCTAATGCTTGCCGCATTGATTTCTGGCGCTATTTGGCTTAATATTGCTACAATAATCGGTGCTCCTGTCTCTACAACTCATGCGATTGTTGGTGGTGTTTTAGGTTCTGGAATTGCTGCAGGTGGATTTGGTGTGGCAAATTGGAGTGCACTTGGAGAAATTGTAGGAAGCTGGGTTATCTCCCCTGTGATGGGAGGAGTGATTGCAGCAGCATTGTTGTTTTTTATTAAGCATACTATCACTTATAAAAAGAATAAGAAAAGTTCAGCAGAAAATATTGTTCCTTATTTGATTGCTTTTATGACTTGGGCATTTAGTTTGTATTTGATTAAAAAAGGTTTAAAACATATTATTGTGTTAGACGATATGGTTGCATTTGGTCTTAGTATAGTAATCTCAATTATTGTATTATTTATAGTAAAACCAATTATTAAAAGAGCTTTAGAAAAATTAGAAAATAAAAAAGAAGAAATCAATAAGCTTTTTACGATTCCATTAATTTTTGCAGTGGCTCTTTTGAGTTTTGCACATGGTGCAAACGATGTTGCAAATGCAATTGGACCGCTCACGGCTATTAATGAAGCTCTAAAAATCAGCTTTGAATTTGGCGGAAAGGCTAATGTGCCATTTTGGATTATGTTAATCGGTGGGCTTGGAATTTCTATCGGGCTTGCGCTTTTTGGTCCAAGATTAATCCGCACAGTTGGAGGAGAAATTACAGAGTTAGATCAAATGCGTGCTTATTGTATCGCAATGAGTGCAGCATTAACTGTGCTTGTCGCAAGTGAATTAGGAATGCCTGTAAGTTCAACACATATTGCGATTGGTGCGATATTTGGCGTGGGTTTCTTGCGTGAGCATTTGAAACGACAATATAAAGAAATGGAGTCTAAAATTTTGGAATCTCGTAAGGGGGAAGATAGTGAAAAAGTTAAAGAATTTTTAGAGCAGTTCCGTAATGCTTCCATTAGAAGAAAAACAGCGATTTTAAAAAGTCTTGAACGTAAAGATTCTAAAAAGAAAGCCAAAGTTCCTCAAAATATTAATATTCCAGAATTAAAGAAAAAAGAAGCAAAAAGGCTTAAAGAAGCTTATCAAGAGGAGCTAGTCAAACG
Source organism: uncultured Helicobacter sp. (assembly GCF_947367035.1). Lineage (GTDB taxonomy): Bacteria > Campylobacterota > Campylobacteria > Campylobacterales > Helicobacteraceae > Helicobacter_D. The sequence continues at coordinate 32,674 of NZ_CANBCA010000003.1, read as the reverse complement.
CTCTGCTATCAATAAAATTGTTGCTGCGTGGCTGATTACTGTGCCTGTATCTGCAGTCTTCAGTGCTATTTGTTACTTTATTCTTTCTGCTGTTGGATTTTAATCTATCAATTAGGAAATTTGAGATTGGGAATAGAAAAGTTTAATCTTTTGCAACCTGTATATGTAATTGGTGATGTGCATGGTTGCTTAGATACTCTATGCTTGTTGATTGAGAAATTGCCAAAAAAATGGGAATCGCAAATTATTTTAACGGGAGATTTAATTGATCGCGGAAATAAAAGTTGTGAAGTGATTGATTTGGCAATTTCAAATGATTTTGCCTGTGTGCTTGGGAATCACGAAGAGTTAATGCTAGAATATTATCATAGGATACCAAGTAGTGGCAGGGGGAGTGTGTGGATTAGCAATGGGGGCTATGAAACAATGGAAAGTTATCGTAGATATGGTGGTTTGCGCAAGATTCACGAACATTTAGAATGGCTTGTAGAATTACCAAGATTTTTGGAGATTGATATTTGTGATGAGCAAGGACAAAAATTGTTTGTTACACACGGATTTGGATTGCCTTATTATAAAATGCGAAAGAAGGAATCCCAAGCAATGACTTGGAGCAGGCTTAAAATGCATAATTTTCAAAAAGAAGCAAAAAAACAATATGGAGTCTTTAATGTCTTCGGACACGATGTGCAAAAAGAAGTTTTAATGACAGAAAACTTTGCTGCAATTGACACGGGTTGCGTGTATTACCAAAGCAAACCAAATGCAAGATTAAGCGCCTTGGAATGGCCTAGCAAACGTGTATTTGAACAAGTCTTTGTTGCTGAATTTTTTTCTTGATTTGTTTTATTTGTCAAGAAAATTTCCTTGAAATAGGCGCAATAACGTTAGAGGGATTCTTTTTAACAAACTTTTATTAGAATATTGTAATAACAATTCTGCAATTTCTTGTCTTCCAAATAGAATCGCAAAAGTATAAGGGGTTGCGCCTAAACCATTGTTAGCATTCGGATTTGCACCATAATCTAGTAAGAGTTTTGCCATTTTTGTATATCCTTTGAAACATACTCCTGCAAGAGGAGTTTGCCCTCTATCGTTGCGTTCATCAACTAATGCTCCTCTTTGTAGGAGTGTTTTTGCGCAAGCCAAAGAGTTATTATAAGCCGCTAACATTAAAAGTGTATCGCCTTTATGAGTTTTAAGATTAATGTTTAAACCTGCATCAAGCATTATTTTGAGATTTTTGCATTCATCTTTTCTTGCAAAGTCAAATGCCATTTGGCATAATTCATCAAATCTTTGTTCTTCTTGGATACTTAAAGCTATTTGCATAAGAGATTCCTTTTTTCAAGTGCATTTTGAATGCCTTTAGCATATTGTGGTGAGATTTTTTCAAAATGCTTCAATGCTTTTTCTATAATCTTCGTTTCCACTTCTTGCATAGAAAAGGCAATATTATCAAATAATTGATTTTTCTGTTTTTCGTTCATAAGTTCAAATAATGCTCTAGGTTGTGTATAAAAATCCTCATCTGATGGTTCATATCTTTGAGCATTACCTATGATTTCTAAATCTGGTTCCAAAAATTTTCTATCTTCTTTGGGGCTATATTTGTAACTATTTGGCTCATAATAAGCACCACCATTTTCATAGGTATCAAAGTTCATAGCACCCGCAACATTATAGGTATGGGCTTCACTTCTTGGGCGATTAATTGGTAGAAGATGATAATTTGTCCCTATGCGGTATCTTTGTGCATCTGGATAACTAAAGATTCTACCTTGTAGCATTTTATCTGGGCTAAATCCGATTCCTGGAACAACATTGCTTGGTGCAAAAGCAGCTTGCTCTACTTCATTAAAATAATTTTGTGGATTCTTATTTAAAACCAATTCTCCAATTTCAATAAGAGGCGCAATTTTATGAGACCAAACTTTGGTTAAATCAAAGGGATTAAAGCCAAGTTTATTGATTTCATTTTCTGCTAAAACTTGTATTTTAAAACTCCATTTTGGAAAATCACCTCTTTCAATTGCTTCAAATAAATCTCTCTGATGACTTTCTCTATCTTTGGCGATTACTCCTTCTGATTCTGCATTAGTTAAATTTTTGATTCCCTGTTTGCTCTTAAGGTGGAATTTAACCCAAAACCTCTCCCCCTTATCATTAATCAGACTATAAGTATGACTTCCAAATCCGTGCATATACCGATAACTTGCTGGGATTCCTCTATCACTCATAAGAATGGTAATTTGATGGAAGCTTTCAGGACACAAAGTCCAAAAATCCCAAATTGCATTATTACTTCTTAAATGTGTGCGTGGGTCGCGTTTTTGACTATGAACAAAGTCTGGAAATTTATAAGGATCTCTTATGAAAAATACAGGGGTATTATTTCCAACTAAGTCCCAATTCCCTTCTTTGGTATAAAATTTAATTGCAAATCCCCTCACATCTCTTTCTGCATCAGCTGCTCCTGATTCACCCATAACGATTGAGAAACGCAAAAATAACGGGGTTATCTCATCTTTTTGCAAAACTTTTGCCTTTGTATAAGCTGAAATATCCGCTGTAATTTTAAGTTCTCCATAAGCACCACTTCCTTTGGCATGCACTGTTCTTTCAGGGATTCTTTCTCTGTTTTGATGTGCCAACTTTTCAAGCAAAATATAATCTTGTAGTAAAAGAGGTCCTTTATCTCCAGCCGTTAGTGAATTTTGGTTATCTGCTACAATATTTCCAAAGTCATTCGTCATCTTTTTCATAATCAATCCTTTAAAGTGTTTGAGATGAAATAATAAACATTTATTATTTCTGCTTGAATTGTATATCCAAAAAATAAACAAAAAATAAATATTAAATAAAAATAATATAAATTTATTGATTAATATAATATTTTGAAAGTCTATTTTTAATTTTTTAGAATGCTATAAATCCCTAAAATACGAAATATATAAAAGTATATATTGACTTAAATCAATTCTTAAAAATACTTAAATTGCTATAATTACCTAGCATTAAAATGCTAAAAATTAAAGGTTTAAGGAGGCTTTTGTGGCATACAATAGACGCGAATTTTTGAAAACAGCGGCAGCAGCAAGTGCAGCAAGTGCAGTTGGAATCGCATTGCCAAGTCAAACATTAGCAGTAGCGAAAGAAGCAGAAGGTGGCTGGAAATGGGATAAGTCAGTTTGTAGATTCTGTGGAACAGGTTGTGGGATTATGGTGGCGACAAAAAATGAACAAATCGTTGCAATCAAAGGAGACCCTGCAGCCCCTGTGAATCGTGGGTTAAATTGTATCAAAGGATACTTCAATGCCAAAATTATGTATGGTGCAGATAGGCTAACACAACCTCTTTTGCGCGTAAATTCCAAAGGTGAATTTGATAAAAAAGGGAAATTTGAACCTGTAAGTTGGCAAAAAGCTTTTGATGTAATGGAAGCGCAATTCAAAAAGGCATACAATGAGTTGGGACCTACCGGAATCGGTGTGTTTGGCTCTGGACAATACACCGTGCAAGAGGGTTATGCGGCAGTCAAGCTTATTAAAGGAGGCTTTAGAAGTAATAATATTGATCCTAATGCTCGTCATTGTATGGCAAGTGCGGTTGTTGGGTTTATGGAAACTTTTGGGATTGACGAACCTGCGGGTTGCTATGACGATATTGAACTAACCGATACGATTGTTACTTGGGGGGCGAATATGGCAGAAATGCACCCGATTCTTTGGGCAAGGGTTACAGATAGAAAATTAACCAATCCTGACAAAGTAAAAGTGGTGAATCTAACCCCTTATTCTAATAGAACTTCAGATTTAGCAGATATTGAGATTATTTTTGCCCCACATACAGATTTAGCGATTTGGAACTATATTGCACACGAAATTGTTTATAACAATCCTAAGGCGATTGATTGGAATTTTGTCAATAAAAATTGTATCTTTACAACCGGTTTTGCAGATATTGGTTATGGGTTGCGCACAGATATTAAACACGCAAAATATAGTGCAGCGGAGTTAGACATTGCAGCAAAAGAAAAATCCAAAGTCATCAGTGAAGCCGAAGGCGTAACGCTTGCATATCTTGGTATGAAAGCGGGTGATACAATGGAAAACAAACATAATGCAGCCGCAGGAAACCATTGGGAAATTTCTTTTGAGGATTTTAAAAAGGCATTAGAGCCTTACACGCTTGATTTTGTTGCAAAACTTGCAAAAGGCGATGCAAGCGAAAATTTAGAATCTTTTAAAGCCAAACTCAAACAACTTGCACAATATTACATTGACAAAAATCGTAAAATTGTGAGCTTTTGGACAATGGGAATGAATCAACACACAAGAGGAACTTGGGTCAATGAGCAAAGCTATATGGTGCATATGCTGCTTGGCAAACAAGCAAAACCCGGAAGTGGTGCATTTTCACTTACAGGACAACCTAGTGCGTGCGGAACGGCTAGGGAAGTAGGGACATTTTCACATCGATTGCCTGCAGATATGGTGGTAGCAAACCCAAAACATAGAGCAATGGCAGAAAAGATTTGGAAGCTTCCAAATGGGACAATCAATCCTCAACCGGGCGCACATTTTATGCAAATTATGCGGAATCTTGAAGATGGCAAAATCAAGTGGGCGTGGGTACATGTCAATAATCCGTGGCAGAATACAGCGAATGCAAACCACTGGATTAAAGCGGCTAGGGAGATGGATAATTTCATTGTAGTCTCTGACGCATATCCCGGAATTAGTGCAAAAGTAGCGGATTTGATTCTACCTGTGGCGATGATTTATGAGAAATGGGGTGCTTATGGGAATGCAGAGCGCAGAACCCAGCATTGGAAACAACAAGTTCTCCCACAAGGTAACGCAATGAGTGATACTTGGCAAATGATGGAATTTTCAAAACGATTCAAACTTAAAGAAGTTTGGGGTGAAAAAAAGATTAACGATAAATTGACACTTCCTAATGTGCTAGAAGCAGCAAAAGCAATGGGATACAATGAAGATTCCACACTTTATGATGTCTTGTATGCAAACAAAGAAGCATTAAATTATAAGATAACAGATTCTATGCTAAAAGATACGATAAATTCTGAAGTCTTTGGCGATAAGCGCGAGGTTGTCGGCAGTAATGGAGAGGTATTTAAGGGTTATGGATTCTTTGTGCAGAAATATCTTTGGGAAGAATATCGCAAGTTTGGTGTAGGACACGCACACGATTTAGCAGATTTTGATACTTATCATAGGGTGCGTGGGCTTAGATGGCCTGTTGTAGATGGCAAGGAAACACAATGGCGTTTTAATGCAAAATACGACTATTATGCAAGAATAGCAGGAAATGGAGAGTTTGCATTCTATGGTGGAGCGGGTAAAGAATTGCCACGCGGGGATTTGACAACGCCAAAAACTCAAGAGAAATTTTCACTCAAAAACAAAGCAAAAATTTTCTTCCGTCCTTATATGGATCCACCCGAAATGCCAAGCAAAGAATATCCATTTTGGTTAAGCACAGGGCGTGTGCTAGAGCATTGGCATAGCGGAACGATGACAATGCGTGTGCCAGAACTCTATCGTGCCGTGCCTGAAGCATTATGTTATATGAATCCTGAAGATGGCAAAAAGCTTGGTGTGCAACAAAATGACGCGGTTTGGGTAGAATCAAGACGCGGTAAGGTAAAAGCGCGTGTGGATATGCGCGGACGTAATCGCCCACCAATGGGGCTTGTTTATGTGCCTTGGTTTGATGAGAAAGTCTATATTAATAAAGTTTGTTTAGACGCAACTTGTCCAATTTCCAAGCAAACAGATTTTAAAAAATGTGCTGTAAAAATTTATAAGGCATAAAATGCAACAAAATACCAATCGGCGTAAATTTCTACTAAGTGGCGCACAAGCAATTGCACTTGTAGGGCTTGGTGGTTTGGTTTGGGGTGCGTTTTTGCAAGAGGGCAAGGCAAACTCTCTTATCCTAAGACCGCCGGGAGCTTTAAGTGAAAAAGAATTTTTAAAAACTTGCATTAAATGTGGTTTGTGCGTGGAGGCTTGTCCTTTTGATACCTTAAAACTCGCAGACGCTGGAAGCGGGAATCCCATAGGCACACCTTATTTTGAGCCTAGAGGGATTCCGTGTGAAATGTGTGAGGATATTCCTTGTGTGCCGATTTGCCCAACGGACGCGTTGGATTCTAAATTAGTCTCTAATGCAGAAGGGCTTGATATTAACCTCGCGAAAATGGGCGTTGCCGTTGTGGATAAGGAACATTGTGTGGCATATTGGGGAATCCAATGCGATGCTTGTTATCGTGCTTGTCCGCTTTTGGGCGAAGCCATTAAGCTAGAGTTGAAGCGCAACGAACGCACAGGGAAGCATTCCTATCTTTTGCCTGTTGTGGAGAGTGAAGTTTGCACGGGTTGCGGTAAATGCGAAAAGGCTTGTATCACAGAGAAAGCGGCGATTATCGTGTTGCCACGTGAAATAGCACTTGGTAAAGTAGGAGCAAATTATATTAAAGGTTGGGAAGCAGAAGATGAAATGCGTTTGCGAGAAGTTGAAAGTAGAGATTTAAAACACAATTTGGATTCTAAAGTGCAAGATTATTTAAATAGCGGAGATTTATAATGGAAAAATACCGATATTTATTAATGCGCAGAGTCATTCAAATAGGGCTTTTGGTCTTGTATGTATTGGGAAATTATACAAGCTTTAAGATTTTGCAAGGCAATCTTAGCTCCTCACTTGTGTTTGGTGTGATTCCATTAAGCGACCCTTATGCGATATTGCAGTTATTGTGTGCAGGTGGAATCGTAGGTGCAAATGCGTTTGTGGGTGCTTTATTGATTCTTTTGTTTTATGGTTTGCTTGTTGGGCGTGCCTATTGTGCGTATGTCTGTCCAATCAACCTTGTAACTGATTTCGCTTCCTTTTTGCGCCGTATTTTAGGTTTAGAAGCACTTGGGAGTCTGATTTACTTGAAAAACTCTTTGCGGTATGTGCTTTTATTTTTGGGTTTGTTGTTGTCTTTATTGTTTGGAATCGCAGCATTTGAAGCCATTAGCCCGATTGCAATGTTGCATCGTGGAATCATTTTTGGTCTTGGGTTTGGATTTTTATCTGTGTTGGTGGTGTTTTTGCTAGATTTATTTGTAGCAAATCACGCATTTTGTGGGTATATTTGCCCTTTGGGTGCGTTTTATTCCCTCATTAGTCATTTTGCAATTTTGAAAGTTAAATATGATTTGGAATCTTGCACACATTGTTTGGAGTGCAAAAAAATCTGTCCTCAAAAGCAGGTTTTAGGAATCATTGGAAAGGAAAGTGGCACGATTAATAGCGGTGAATGCACGCGTTGCGGACGTTGCATTGAAGTTTGCGGGGATAATGCGCTAAGTTTTAATCTCTTGGAATTTAAAAAGGAGAAAAAATGAAATTTAATAAAATTATGTTAGTTATAAGTGTAGCAGTAATTGGGCTTATAACTCTTGGTTGTCAAAGTGGTGTTGGTTATAGTGAAAATGAAATTGGTTTGCGTAAAAGCACTTTGTTTAGTGAAAATGCAAAGATTGAAAAATTTGATTACAATGGCAAAGTAGCAGGAGAGTCTGTGTTGATTGATAGGGCATTTGAAAATGCTCCACCTATGATTTCACATTCTGTGGAGGATATGTTGCCTATTACAAAAGAAAATAATAGTTGCACAACTTGCCATTTACCTGAAGTTGCAGAGGCGGTGAAAGCAACACCTATGCCAAAATCGCATTTTTATGATTTTCGCAAAAAAGCAAGTTTGCAAGGACAAATGGATGAAAATCGGTTTAATTGTATGATTTGCCACGCTACACAAGTAGATGCAGCACCATTGGTTGTGAATAAATTTGCACCAGACTTTCGTCAAGAAAATGGTAACACAAAGTCCAATCTGTTGGATATTGTTAATGAAGGTGTGAATTAGTGGCAAATCGTAGGGAGTTTTTTACAACCTTCTTAAAGCCAAAATCAAAGGGCTTTTTGCCCTTTCCACCTTATAATTCTAATCGTTTTCTTTTTTCTAAATTTTGTGTGCAATGTATTGCGGAATCTCAAGACAGACAAACCCCTTGTGTGCAGGTTTGTAAGGAAATTTATAATAAAGAAAACAAAAGCGGAATCCTAAAAGTAACGGATAATGCAGTCTATATAGACTTTGAAAAGAGTGGTTGTAAGTTGTGTGGAGAATGTGCAAGATCTTGTCAAAAGAATGTATTAGAAGAGCAACTTGCAAAAATACAGAATCCTCATTGGAATTTTATTGTAAAAATTAATGAGCTAGAGTGTTTGGCTTATCAAAAAACTTTGTGTTACACTTGCAAAGATATTTGTCATAGTGTATTAGGAAAAGAAAATGCCATTGTTTTTGCAGGGTTATTTTATCCAGAAATTCAAAAAAATTGCATTGGTTGTGGTGAGTGTGTAGGAGCTTGCCCCACTCAAGCAATTATATTAGAATCTTATGAAGATAAGTAAGGAAGAATGATGACTAGATTAAAGAGAATTAGAATTGCTTTATTTGTAATTTTTCTATCTTTATATGCACAAAGTATAGAATTGCAAGATATAGTAAAAACAAAAGAAGTTAAAGCAGGAAAGCAAAAAGAAAAGATTGTATTAGAAAACAATATTGTTGTTACTAACTTAGTAGGAAATTCTTTGCTTATTGGCACAGATTTTGGGGAAGTTTTAGAACTAACATTGTATGAAAAGTCTCTAAAGCGGATAATCAAACTCCCTAATATTGCAAATTTTTATACAGAATCTTACGCACCCAAAGTGTATAGTGTAGATAAATTTGAAGATAAGATTCTTATTCATAGTGAAGGGAATTATGGAAGTAAAAATCTTTTTTTACTTTCACAGGGAAAACTTAAGAATTTGCCAAATATTGAGTCATTAAATATTAAAAAGGCGACTTTTGTGAATGAAACACAGATTTTTTTGGGGCTTGCGAGTAATGAGATTATGCTGTATGATTTAAACAAAAATCAGATTCTTTATCGCAAGCAACTCTCCGAAGCTTCTTTTTCAGATTTTGCATTAGAGCTTGAAAATAGAAATTATGTAGTAGCGTGTGAGTCTGGAATTTTGTATTTTGGCGACATAGAGAGCGGAGAGGTGTTAGTAGAGATGGAGGGTGAAAATAGAGACAATGTTTATCAAGTGAAGTTAGCTAAAGTAGGCGATATAATGACTTTTATTACCGCAGGACAAGATAGAAAAGCTGGTGTGTATCGGCTAAATTTACAGACAAATGTAGTGGAATCTTACGGGATTAGCGCAAATTTCTTGGTATATAGTGTGGGTTTGAATAAAGATTCTACTTTGGGGGCTTATATGCAAAATGAACAAAGCGAAATTAGTATTTTTCAAATTGTGGATAAACAAGAAGTAGCACTTTTAAGTGGGCATATGAGTTTATTGAACAATATTATTTTCACAGATTCTCATTTGATTAGTAGCGAAGATGGTAAGAATATTTTGATTTGGAATCTTAAGGAGTAAAAATGGAAATGCAAGAGGATTTTAATGTTTCAAGTCTTGTTGTGCTGTGTGTCCCACAGGATATGGAATCTCTTTGGAAGAAGATTAATATGATAAGTGGTGCAGAATGTCATTATCAGGATGCAAGTGGTAAAATCATCGTAACTTTGGAATCGCAAAGTATTGAGGAAGAAATTAAGATTGTAAAGCGCATTGAAAGACTTGAGGGTGTTATTCTCGCACAAATGATTTATGCTTATCATAGCACAGAATTAGAGGCAATGCGTGAAGAAATTAACAAACAAGATACAATTCCAGCAGTCCTACAAGGGGAAAAAAACGCAGAAAAAATCTTTTATAGTGGAGATGTGCAAAGCACACTAGATGAAATTTTGAAATCATAAAACAAATATTAAAAGGAAGAATCACATTGAATATTTTTGGTCTGATTCTTAATAAAATGTAAGAAATAAACAGAAACTTAAAAGAAAGCTTTTGAATTTAGAGATTTTAAGCTGAAATTTTGTCAGTATTCTATATAATTTACCTTTTTAATTTTGCCGGGGTGGTGAAATTGGTAGACGCGCCAGACTCAAAATCTGGTGGGGGCAACCCCGTGTCGGTTCGATTCCGACCCTCGGCACCATTGCGTTTTTTACCTCTTAATCCATATATCATTGGAATTTAAGATTCGGGGTTTTTACTTTAATCTTTTATTGTCTTTGTGTTATTCTTGTGATATATCCTTTCTTTTTGATATCAATACTATCTAGGCATAAATTATAATTTATGCAATTATATTTCTTCAATGGTTTGGTCTAAACTTTCGTCCCAAAGAATAAACCATAAATTTTTCTGTAAGTTCCTCTGCATTTTTGTCTTTAAATTCGGAAGTAAAACCTTGTTTTCATAAGAAACCCCTTGAAAAATGAATAGGAATAGGATTTGATTTTAAAGATTGGTGGTTTTAACGCAAAATTTACATTCAAGTTTTTAAGGTGTTAAGATGAAGTTAGGTGAAGCATTGCTGGAGTGAAAAATAGTTGTGTTATAATTTTTGGCAAAATACAACATTAAAAGCTTTTGTAAAGTGGGCTCAATGCTTGGAGAAAACCACGCATTGTTGCTAATGGCAATAAGGTTTTGTGGGAAATTTTGGTAAAACTCTTCGCGTGTTGCTTCATAGCAAATAGCAATTTGGAACCTTCCATTACCAATCAGTGCAAAATTTGGTGCTTTAAATATTGTAGCGTCAAAATCACTTGCGCCTTTAAAGAATTTTTGATTGACCCAATGGGCTAAAAAACTAGGCAATGGAATTTTCTCTCCAAATGGCACTAAAATCAATTTATGAAAGACTTTCATCTCTCCATTTTGAAACAAATAAGCACTATTAAAAGTGTGCTTGTTTTCTTGATAAATTGCACCTGTAAGAATTGTAATTTCTTGGCTTGCAACTTTTAGGGATTCTATTAAGTTTGGATAGAGATTTAATGCAAGGGGGAAAGCAGTTTCAGGTAGAATCACTAAATCATAATGTTGTGCTTTTGCCTCTGCGATTTGCTGATAATTTTGTTCAATAATTTGGTGGAGGTGTTTGGAGTCCCAACGAATATTTTGTGGAATGTCAAGGCTTAAGGTTTTGATTTTTAGCTTGGAATCATTTTGTGATTCTAATGTGGTGGAATTTGGATTCTTGATATAATAGGGCAATGCTAGAGAAAAACAAAATAACATTAGCCAAATTATGCTGGTTTTATAAAGTTTTCTTGACAAGGTTAAACTAAAGATTAAAACTCCAATTAAAAGTAAAAAAAATGTAAATTTAGAAGGAAAGAAATAGCTTTTTGTTAAGATAGATTCTAAAATAAACCAATTAAAACCAAAGGGGTGGATAAAAGAAGAAAGTGTGAGTGAAATAATACGATAGATAGGGTTTTTAAAAAAACAAAAAACATAAAAAAGCCCACCATAGATAAGAATAAATACAATCCAAACAAGTGGAATCAAGAAAGTTAAATTATAAAATCTAAAGCTAAAGCCAACCCAATAAAACCACAGAATCCCAATTAATGCGCCACAGATAAACGCACCAAAGCGCGAGAGTTTAAAATATAAAAAGATTCCAATAATGGCACAGAGCGTAGAAAAAATTGGAAAATTAAAATTTCCTAAAAAATGCTCCAAGTAGATAAATGCACTAAAGAAGAATGCACACAGAGTGCCAGTAAGTGAAGCAAAGAATTTATTTTGTGGAATTGCGGAGCTTAAAAAAAGCATTTTTAAAGATGATTTGAAGCTAGTATTTTGCAGTTGTTTTGTTTTTGGAGATTCCATAATTTTAAAATTTCTTAAGAAAAATTTCCAAAGCTTAAAGAAACTTCCAATTCTATTTTGCGCAAATGTGCAATAACCTTTTGCAATTCATCAATATCCTTAGCTTTGATACGAATTTCATTACCTAAAATTTGTGTGCTAACCTTGAATTTCTCATTTTTAATCGTTGCATTGATAGTTTTAATATTTTTATCATCTAGAACATCATTTAATTTATAAGTTGCTTTTGTATTGCCGCCACTTGCAGATTCTATACTTTGCTCTCTTAAAACTTTTAAAGAAAGGTTGCGTTTAATCAGTTTAGAATCTAAAATATCCTTGATAGATTTTGCTTTATTATGGCTTGTTGCTAGGATTGTTAAAGTTTTATCTTTTTCATTAAAGCTTAACTCTTTGGCTTTGTCGTCTTTAAAATCAAAGCGATTTTCAATTTCTTTTTTTGCTTGCTCTAGTGCATTTTTGAACTCTTGAATCTCCACTTTAGCTGAAATATCAAAATGATGTTCTTTGGTTGCCATTACGATTCCTTGAAATGTAAAATTTTATTAAATTTGTTACAATTTATTTTAACATAAAATGTTTTTAGGTTTCTTTTGTGTAAAATACGCATTTTTATTAAAGTTTTTATTTAAGGTTTGCAATGAGTGATTTTAGTTTGTTTGATTTAGTGGTGGGTGCTTTAATTTTGATTTTGGCGATTCGGGGTATTTTGAATGGTTTTGTGCGTGAATTTTTTGGATTGATTGGAATCGTAGGTGGTGTGTATGGCGCTTCAGTGTATGGAGATACTATGGGAGAATGGATTAGTGCGAATCTTTATTCTTTCCAAAATCCCTCTGCTATTTCACTCATTGGATTTTTGGTCTTATTGGCATTGATTTGGGGTATCGCATTAATTTTAGCAGAAGTTATACAAAGATTGGTTCATTTAAGTGCATTGGGTGGGCTAAATCGTATTTTGGGATTTTGTTTTGGCGGATTAAAGGTTTTTATGATTTTTGCAATTTTAATTGCTACTTTAACCAATATTCAATTTGCTAAAAGCTTGATTGAAAAATACACACAAGAAAGTTATCTTTACCCAATGTTGCGTGATACAGGAGCGGCGGTGATTAAGCTAGATGTTGTGCAAAGCAATGCACCCAAAATTGATGATTTACAGAAAAATATTTTTTAATTAAAAGGAAACAAATGTTTGAAAACGATGCCTATGTGTTAGGCAGAATTGCAAAGGCTAATGCACTACGCGAAATGGGCATTAATCCTTATATTAATGGGATTCTAAAGGAGTTGTGCGTACAAGAGTTTTTGCAAACTTATGATTTTCTAAAGCAATTACCAGAGGGCAAGCAAAAAGATGAAAGTAAATTGGCACAAATTGCGGGGCGCATTAAATTTATCAGACTTATGGGCAAAGCGGCATTTATTAAAGTAGAAGATGTAAGTGGAATCTTGCAAGTGTATCTCTCCAAAAATGAATTGAACGATTCTTTTAATGTGTTTAAAAAATATGTGGAAGTAGGCGATATTATAATGGCAAAAGGGTTTCCTTTTGTAACAAAAACGGGCGAATTAAGTTTGCACGCTTTAGAATTTAAGCTTTTAACAAAAGCTATTAGCCCCCTACCAGAAAAATATCACGGATTAGTGGATATTGAATTGCGTTATAGACAACGTTATTTAGATTTAATTATGAATAAGGAAGTGCGTGATAGTTTTATATTACGTTCTAAAATTGTTTCAAGTGTTAGAAAGTTTTTTGAGCAAAAAGGTTTTTTGGAAGTTGAAACACCAATGATGCACCCAATTCCCGGTGGAGCGAATGCAAAACCTTTTGTTACTTATCATAATGCCTTAAATGTAGAGCGGTATTTAAGAATCGCACCAGAACTTTATTTAAAGCGACTGGTAGTTGGGGGGTTTGAAGCAATTTTTGAAATTAATCGTAACTTTCGCAATGAAGGAATGGATTATTCCCATAATCCAGAATTTACAATGATTGAGTTTTATTGGGCATATAAAGATTACAAGGATTTAATTAAAATTACACAAGAATTATTGAGGTATTTACTAGAAGCAATGGATTTGCCTAAAACTTTATCTTTTAATAACCAGGAAATTCATTTTGATAATTTTAGAGAAATCACTTATATAGATGCCTTAGTGGAGATTGGGAAAATCCCGCGTGAAATAGTAAATGATACAGATAAACTCTATGAATATCTTATAAGGAATAATGTAAAATTAGAATCCAAGTTAGAATTAGGAAAGTTACAAAATGAAGCCTTTGAAGCCTTTGTGGAGGAAAAATTAATTAATCCAACTTTTATCACAGATTTTCCCATTGCGATTAGCCCTCTTGCTAGACGAAGTGATAAGAATCCAGAAATTGCTGATCGCTTTGAATTATTTATCGGAGGGAGTGAAATTGCCAATGGTTTTAGTGAGTTAAACGACCCATTAGATCAATTGGAACGTTTTAAAGAACAGGTTAGAGCAAAAGAAGCAGGTGATGAAGAAGCGCAATATATGGACGAAGATTATATCACAGCCCTTTCTTATGGTATGCCACCAACTGCTGGAGAGGGCATAGGAATTGACCGATTAGTGATGTTATTAACAGGAAATACAACTATCAAAGATGTGATTTTATTTCCTGCTTTAAAGCCTCAAAAATTACACAAAAAAGGATAAAGAATGAGTTATATTTTAGAAGAAAATGACCCTGAGGTATTAGGTTTTATTAATCAAGAATTAGAACGTCAAAATACACATTTGGAGATGATTGCAAGTGAGAATTTTACCTTTCCAAGTGTTATGGAAGCAATGGGAAGTATTTTAACAAATAAATATGCTGAAGGTTATCCTTATAAACGATATTATGGTGGTTGTGAGTTTGTTGATAAGATTGAGGAGTTAGCAATAAATCGCGCTAAAAAGCTTTTTGGTTGTTCGTTTGCTAATGTTCAACCCCACGCGGGTTCTCAAGCAAATTGTGCAGTGTATTCTGCACTTTTAAAACCTTATAGCAAGATTTTAGGTATGGATTTAAGTCACGGAGGACATTTGACCCACGGCGCAAAAGTAAGCATTACGGGGCAAATTTATCAAAGTTTCTTTTATGGTGTAGAACTTGATGGGAGAATTAACTATGATAAAGTAGCTGAAATTGCAAAAATTGTTAAGCCTGATATTATTGTATGTGGGTTTAGTGCCTATTCAAGGGAGTTGGATTTTGCAAGTTTTAGGGAAATTGCAGATAGTGTAGGGGCAATTTTAATGGCGGATATTGCACATGTAGCTGGACTTGTTGCCGCACAAGAGTATCCTAATCCATTCCCTTATGCAGATGTAGTAACAACAACGACACATAAAACTTTGCGCGGACCACGGGGGGGATTAATTTTAACGAACAATGAAGAATATGCTAAAAAAATTGATAAAGCAGTATTTCCCGGAATGCAAGGCGGACCTCTTATGCACGTCATTGCAGGTAAAGCAGTAGGCTTTAGGGAGAATCTTAAGCCAGCTTGGAAAGATTATGCAAAGCAAGTGAAAGCAAATGCAAGAGTATTGGCAAAAGTTTTAATGGAAAGAAATTTTAAGATAGTGAGTGATGGAACAGATAATCATTTAATTTTATTGTCTTTACTTGATAAGGAATATAGTGGGAAAGATGCAGACTTGGCATTAGGAAATGCTGGTATCACTGTAAATAAAAATACGGTTCCAGGTGAAACACGTAGTCCATTTATAACAAGTGGAGTTCGCATTGGTTCGCCAGCATTAACTGCAAGAGGATTTAAGGAGGTAGAGTTTGAAATTGTGGCAAATAAAATTGCGGATGTGTTAGATGATATAACAAATACACAAAAACAAGAAAAAATCAAGAGTGAATTAAAAGAACTTGCGCTAAAATTTCTTATTTATAATAAGGCAATATTTTAAGATTCAAGAAAAGGGAGTAGGTAAAATGGTGTCAGATATGGATTTAAAACTTATCAAAATGATTACTTCGCATTATTGGCTGAAGTCTTCAGGAATCGGACAGAAAATTCATCATAATGGTAGAATTTTTTATGACAAATTCAAAAAAGTTGATGAACCAATTACACGCAATTTACTTCAAAGCCATTTTAAAAAAGAAGTTACTATTGCACATTCTTTAATTAATGCACATGATAAGGTAGAAAATATTGTTTTTGATTATAATGGGTTTAATGCAGAACGATTTTGGCATAGAGCGCAATTACTCTTACGTGAAGAAGGTTTTATTAATTTTACTGCTTATGAGACTAAGACACCAGGTCATTTACACTTATATGTGCATAAGGGACACACAACTTTTCAAGAAGCTTGTCAGATTTCCAAAATGCTTGGAGCAAAACTTGCACAAAAAATGCCAACAGAATGGAAAATGTTTCCTTCTCTTGATATTCCCAAAAATTTTAATATCTTAATAGTGCCTTATAATGTCTATAAAAAAGAACGCGGTGCTTCGTGGTCTAAACATATGTAAAAGGAGAGAATATGACAGAATTAGAATCAGACAAACATACAACTACAACACGAGATTTGGAATTGGACGATTTACTTATTAGCAATGGAGAGAACGATGAACTAAAAGGTGGAAATAATAAAAAATTAATTTTATTGAGTGCAATTGGTGTTTTATTGTTTGCAGTGGTTATATTGGTGGTTTATTTGTTCCAAGGAGATTCTGAAGATGAAAAGAAGCAGAATCTTGAAATGCAAAAGTCATTAGAGCGTATAGAGTCAAAATCTCCTCAAACATCAAGTGGAAATCAACAAAATACAGATTTTGGGCAAGTTCCTATTCAAAATAATACAAGTAGTGATGACCAATTTCAAATGATTATTAATCAGATTAAAGCACAACAAAATCAATCTAATAGTGCTTCTTCGCAAGCTTTACCAACAGCTCCTAGTTCAACACAAAAAACAGAATCTTCTAAACCATCTGTGCAGCCAATACAATCCGCACAAGTTCCTTCAAAGACTCAAAACAAAGAACCATCAAAAGTTGGTCCTAAAGAAAGCTTTAAAGATGTCAAGGCTAATGATCCGACTTTGCAAGGAAGTGAAGCCGTGCGAGGATTCTATGTTCAAGTAGGTTCTTTCAGTAAGTTTTCTCCCAATAAACAACTTTTAGGGTTGATCAATGATAACAAATTTAGCTATCGTATGCAAAAATCAGGCGATAATAATCGGTTATTGATTGGTCCATATTCTACCAAGCAAGAAGCACAAAGTCAATTAAGCGAAATTCGTACGAAAATTAACAAAGATGCTTTCATTAAAGAAATTAAATAATCTTTCTACCAATACAATTTGATTGTGTTGGTAGGCATATTACTTCAGATATTTTGGGATTTTAATTAAGAAGATTCAGCCCTGAAGGGCTGTGGATAATGAGGATTACTCAACGACAGGTGCGTGCGCATTTCTTTTATCTTCGCCAATATCATCTCTGTGAGGTTGAGACGCTACAATAGAATCCCATACAATACAGCCTTCTGTTGGACAAGCTGAAGCACAAGCAGGTTCATCGTTATGCCCTACGCATTCTACGCATTTATCATTATAAACAAAATAGCAACCATCATCATTTGGATTATCATCATCATCTACGATTGCCTCTACGGGACATTCGTCGATGCAAGCACCACAAGCAATACAGATATCAGTAATTTTAACAGACATTATTTCTCCTTAAAATTTGTATTAAATAATGAGTATATATTAAACTTTATAAAATGGAGCTTTAAAAATGAAATTCATTGTATTAAAATGATGAATTTCATACGATTCTATGTGTAAAATAGTGTAAAATATAAATTAAATTATGAGTTTTCCAAAGGTTAATTTATGGATATTATTTTTGGTCCTGTGCATTCAAGACGTTTTGGAGAATCATTAGGTGTGGATTTATCCCCTCATATAAAACAATGTAATTATGATTGCTTATATTGTGAATTGAAGGGTAAGAAAGCACAAGATTCTATGGAATCCTTATTAAGTGTAGATGAAGTTTTAGGAGAGATTAAAAAGGGTTTAGAGCATTTTCCAAACGTGGAATCCTTAACGATTACTGCAAATGGAGAGCCTACGCTCTATCCTTATTTATATGAATTGATGTTGCGTTTAGAAGATATTAAAGGGGCAACACAAACTTTACTTTTAACCAATGGTTCTTTGTTATATGATATAAGTGTTGCAAGGGCTTGTTTATTGTTTGATAAGGTGAAATTTTCGTTAGATGCAGTCAGTGAAGAAGTATTTAAAAAAATTGATAGACCGAGTAGAAGTGTGGAATTACAACAAATTTTACAAGGTATCTATCACTTTAGTGCAGACTTTGAGGGTGAGTTATATGCGGAGGTTTTATTTGTAGAAAATATCAATGACTCCTTAGAAGAGGTAAAAAAAATGGCAAAATTTCTTGCGCCTATGCGTCTTAAAAGACTTGATATTGGAACGATTGACCGACCTCCAGCTTATCAAGTTAAAGGCATTTCTGGAGAGAAATTAGAATCATTAGGAGAAGTTTTTTTAACGTTTGGGATTCCAACTTTTATTGCTAAGAGGGTAGAATCTAAAGTGCAAGAGAATTTAATTTTGAATCGTAAAGAGATTTTAAAGACACTCGCCTTACGTCCGCAGAGTATGCAAGATATAAAAATGCTTTGGCATCTTTCTACGCAAGAGATTTTGCAAGATTTATTAAAAAATAATGTAGTGGAAATTGTAGAAAATAATGGTGTAAAATTCTATCAGATTATGGCAAAAGCTTAAAAAATATGTTGAATTTTGCTATAATCTAAAGTTTTAATGTTTTATCGCAAGGAATCCCAATGCAGAAGTTTGTTCAAGTTAGTTTATTCGTAATTTTGATGATATTTTCATTTCAAGGTTGCAAAGAGGAAAAAAATATTGTTATGGCAACTGCCGCGGAGTTTCCTCCTTTTGAATTTAAAGAAGGCAGTGATTTTAAAGGAATTGATGTAGAAATTGCACAAGAAGTAGCTAAACGTTTAAATAAATCTTTAGAAATTAGAGATATGGAGTTTGATTCTGTTGTGAGTGCAGTAAGTAGTGGAAACGTAGATTTTGGTGTCAGTGGTTTGACAATTAATGAAACGCGTTTAAAAGTTGTAGATTTTTCAATTCCTTATTATAACGCTAATCAAGTAGTAATTATTAAAAAATCTAATTTAGAATTAAAGTCTGTTGGTTCAGATTCTGTGGCACTTGTAGAAGCTATTAAGCAAAAAGAGGGTATTCGGATTGGTGTGCAGACAGGAACGACAGGTGCATTTTATGCGCAAGGTGATAAAGATTGGGAGTTTGAAGGTTTTGCAAATGCTGAAATTAAAGCTTTTGTCAATGGCTCATTGGCGGTAAGCGCATTAGTGAATGGACAAATTGATATTGTGATTATTGATGAAGCACCCGCACGTTTGATTTCTAAAAATTATGTGGATACAGAGGTGTTGAGTGCGTATTTAACAGAGGAGAGATACGGAATCGCAGTTAAAAAAGGCAATAAAGCTTTGTTGGATTCTATTAACAATACATTGCAGACACTACAAACAGAGGGCATATTGGACAAAATTATAAAAAAATATTATTGAAGCTAGTATGGATAAAATAGAAATTTTTTATAATCAGTTAATTGTTAAAGGGAGTTATACGCTTGTTATAGAGGGTTTGCTTGTTACAATTGTGCTTGCTGTATGTGGATTAATCATTGGAATCTTTATAGGCACAATTCTTGCAGTTTTAATTACCAAAGAAGAAAAAAATACTTTAGAGTGCTTACTTGTATGGGTGGGTAAATTATATGTGGGATTCTTTCGCGGAACCCCAATTGTTGTGCAATTATTGTTTATTTATTTTGTGATTTTGCCCCTCTTTGGCTTGGCTGGGAGTAGTGCGTTATTGGTAGCTATTATGATTTTTGGTTTAAATAGTGGTGCGTATGTCAGCGAAATTATCCGGGGTGGAATCTTAAGTGTAGAGAGTGGTCAAAATGAAGCAGCAAGGGCGCTTGGGTTGAATTCTAAGCAAAGTATGCGGTTTATCGTGTTTCCACAAGCTTTGAAAAATGCGTTGCCAAACCTAGGTAATGAGTTTATCACTCTATTAAAAGAAACTTCGGTGGCAAATTATGTAACCGTGCATGACTTAACTTATGCATTTAAAACTATTGGAAGTGCAAGTTATGAGTATATGATTCCATATTTTTTCTTAGCACTTTGTTATTTATTTCTTGTAATGGTGGCAAGCTTTATTGTTAAGAAATATGAAGGGAAGCTAAGACAAAGTGATAAGCGTTAGAAATCTAGTTAAAAAATATTATGAAAATGACAACAAAAAGTTAAAAGTAGAAAAAATAGTCTTAAAAGGCTTAAACATAGAGTTTAAGCGAGGTGAAAAAGTCGTTATTATTGGACCAAGTGGAAGCGGCAAAAGCACTTTTTTACGTTGCTTGAATTTGCTTGAGATTCCAGATAGTGGTGAGATTTGGCTGGATAATCGGCGCATTTCTAAAATTAGTGTAGATTTGTATCCTAAATTAGCCAACCTTAAAGGTAAGCAATTGCAGCTTGCTATCAAGGAATACGATAAAAAAGACTGCCAAGATATTAATGAGGCGCGGGCTAAAATGGGTATGGTATTCCAACATTTTAATTTGTTTAACAATCTAAATGTAATAGAAAACATCACTTTAGCTCCTATACAATTAAGAAAAATGACCGCCAATGAAGCAAAAGAAACTGCTTTGGCTCTATTGGCACGTGTGGGATTATACGATAAGGCGTATGAATATCCCTCCCGCTTAAGTGGTGGGCAAAAGCAGAGAGTAGCGATTGCACGTTCCCTTGCAATGAAACCTGAAGTGATGCTTTTTGACGAACCAACAAGTGCATTAGACCCAGAAATGGTGGGTGGAGTGTTGGAACTTATGAAAAGCTTAGCAAATGAGGGAATGAGTATGGTGTGCGTTACGCACGAAATGGGGTTTGCTAAAGAAGTCGCAACAAGAATTTTGTTTATGGAAAGCGGAAGGATATTAGAAGACTCCGCTCCGCAGAACTTTTTTAATTCTCCTAAAAATGAGCGTTTGCAATATTTTCTAAGTCATATTAAACGATAATTTTTGGTTTGGAAAACTTTTGTGCAATTTCTATCAATCAAATAAATCGCCATACAAACCACGCAAAGACTAAAATAAGAATAACAGAAAACAAATTGACAAACGCACCATATTTCATCATTTCTATTTGACGAATGTAACCTGTGCCATAGACAATCGCATTAGGTGGCGTTGCAACAGGTAACATATAAGCACAACTTGCACCAAAACCAATCACAAGAGGCAACATTGCGTGAGGCATACCAAGTGCATCACCTACTACTCCAAAGATTGGGACTAATAATGCGGAGCTTGCAGTATTACTTGTAAATTCTGTCAAAAAAATGATAAAAAGTGCAGTTGCAATAATAATTGCAAGCCAATTACTCTGCCCAAAGAGCATTGTAACTCCATTTGCCAACACGGCACTAGCACCAGAATCTTTTAGAATCACACTTAGAGCAAGCCCTCCACCAAAGAGTAATAAAACACCCCAATCAGTATTGCTCTGAATCTCTTTCCAAGTTGCTACACGGCTTACACTTATGCTAATAGCACAACCAAGTGCAATAATGGAATCCAAATCTTTGATTCCTCCTAATAACTCACTAAGTTTTGTGCTAAAAATCCAAGCGGTTGCAGTGATTCCAAAGATAATTAGAGTAATAATTTTTTTAGAATCCCATTGCGTTTTTTCTAATTTTAATTGAAAAGTTTGATTTAAATTAGGTTTTAGAAGTAAATATAAAATCCCAATCATAAAAGGGAGCATTATGCACATAAATGGAATCCCAATCTCCATCCATTCTAAAAAGTTCATTTTAAGATAAGAAGCAGCAATGATATTTGGAGGGCTACCCACCATTGTTCCAAACCCTCCAATTTCTGCACTATAAGCAACACCTAAAAGCACGAATAAAAAAGTTCCACGATTCTTTGAAATGTCTAAGTTGGACAGAATCCCAAGCGCAAGAGGTAACATAATGGCTGCAGTGGCAGTGTTGCTAATCCACATAGACAATAGGGCGCTTACAATAAAAAGCATAAGAATTGCTAGGCTCATTTTGCCTTTAGCAATTAGGATTAAGCGATTGGCAATCAAGTGATCTAGCCCTTGAATATGCAAAGCACTCGCAAGTGCAAATCCACCAAAAAACAGAAAAATCACAGGATTTGCAAAAGGTCTAAGAGCACTTGCCACATCTTGCAATCCCAAAAGCACTGCGAGTAAAGGAATAATTAAAGCAGTAATAGTCGTATGCACCGCTTCTGTAACCCATAAAATCCCAACAAAAGTTAAAATGCAAATACCAAGATTTGCTTCTTTGGTGAAAGGTAGAGAAGTAAAAAGCAAACCAAATAATAAAAGATCTATAAAGATAATCCACAGAGCTTTTTTACTTCGCACTTTTTCTCACTATTTAAACCAATTTTTGATTTTATCTACTAAGCCCTCAAGGCAATGAATCGGTTTGGATTCTTCATAGCCAAAAGATTGATGGAGCTGTAAAAGTAAATCACGTTGTTTTTCATCAAGTTTATCGGGATAAGTGAGATTAACGACTGCAATAAAATTACCCCTTTTGCTACTATTGACACTTTTAACTCCTTCACCATAAAAAACAAATTGTTGTTTATCTTTTACACCAATGGGGATTTTGAGTTCTAATTCTTTTGTGAGGGCTGGAATTTTAATGTTTCCTCCAAGCATTACAAGGGTAAAAAACACAGGCACTTCTAGGTAAATATCATTGCGATGTCGTATGAAATGTGCATCTTCTTGCACAAGGATTTCTACATATAAATCTCCACGCAAGCCATTTGGCATTTTGTTTCCACGTCCTTGCACACGGATTTGATTTTGGTTATCTACGCCCTCTGGAATTTTGATTTCAAATTTCTCTTTTTCTTCTTTATAGCCTTTTCCGGAGCATTTTTCGCATTTTTCTGCACTCATTTCTCCGCTTCCGTGGCATTTAGAGCAAGTTTGAGCAAAAGTCATAAAGCCCTGAGAGAAAGTTTCCCTTCCACTTCCTTTACAAGTGCTACAAGTAGTCAATTTACCATCTTTTGCTCCACTTCCTTTACAAGATTCACAAGCGCTTTTATAGAGGATTTCTATTTCTTTTTTGCAGCCAAAAATTGCTTCTTGAAAGTTAAGTTCTAATTCAATAGCTAAATCGCGTGGATATTTTTCATTCTTTTTGTTTCTTGCGCCAAATCCACTACTAAATCCTCCAAATCCACCGCCAAAGACAGAGTTGAAAATATCAAAAATACTTCCTTCCATATCCCCAAATCCAAATCCACTTGATTCTAAGCCCTTTTTACCATAGGTATCGTAAATCTGTCGTTTTTCTTTGTCACTTAAGATTTGATAAGCTTCATTCACTTTTTTGAACATTTCTTCAGAATTTTTGTCATCAGGATTTCTATCTGGGTGGTATTTAAGCGCCATTTTGCGGTAAGCCTTTTTGACTTCTTCTCCACTTGCATTGCGACTGATTTCTAAAATTTCATAATAATCAAATTCTTCCAAAAATACTCCTAACAATAATTTTAGACAATAAAAATTCTGCATTTTATCGTAATTAAGTTTGAGAAGCTATTAAATGAAACTTTTAATTAAATGAGTAGGAGAATTTTAAATAAACTTTGTTAAGATTCTATCTTTAAAAAGGCAAAATATGGAATTTAAGTTAGCAAATACTATGCAAACACTCAAAATCCCAAAAAACCCATCTAAAAAGTTTCTTTATCATTTATTAGAAGAACAATATCATCTTTTTAATTCTAAAGATTCTATTTGTGAAGATTTACCAGACCCTTTAGGAATTGTAAGACAATTTCAAAGTGATAAAGTGGCTCTTTTTTGTGCTTTGTTTGCTTATGGAAATGTGCATTCTATTTTAAAGTTTTTAAATTCTTGTAACTTAAGTGCATTAGAGGAGTCTAAGTCTTGTGATTGTAGTGGTTCTGTGCTTTGCACTTCAAAGGTTTATCGTTTTCAAAATAATGCCGAGATTCAATATTTTTTTGAAACACTCTTGAATGTGGAATCCTTGCAAGAGATTTTTTATCAAGGTTATAAGAGGAATTTTGTTTTAGGTGGAATCCGCTCACTTCAAAGAGTATTTTATGGGAGATTAGGGGAGCAGCCCACACGAGGATTGAAGTTTTTATTAGGCTTATTTGATTCTAACTCACCGCTAAAAAGGTGGAATCTCTTTTTGCGTTGGGTTGTGCGACAAGATTGTTTGGATTTGGGTTGGTGGGAGAGTGTCAAGCGAAGTGATTTGCTCTTACCGCTAGATACGCATACTTTTAGAATTGCAAGGAGGTTAGGGCTATTAAAGCGTAAAACTTATGATTTCAAAGCTGTCGTAGAGATAACCAATAAGCTAAAAGAATTTGATGCAAATGACCCTGTGAAATATGATTTTGCCCTTTATCGCATTGGACAATTAAAGCTCATAGACTAAAGCATTATTTTACGCTTGTTTATTTCCCAAAGCCTAAAACAGAGTGAAAGGCACATTAAAAATTGCCAAAATACCTTACTGCACTAATTTTTCTCTCCACTTGGCTTAATAAGTTGGCATTTTCTTTGCTTAAATTGGTATTTTGTAAGATATTTTGTGTTTGCGCAGAATCAAGTTTTGGGTTGAATTTGTATAATACATCAAAACCAATTTTTTCTTCTTTACTTAGGATTCCACTTTGCTGCATTGCATTGCCTAGATTTTCCAAACTTTCAAGGTTTTTTGTGAAGTTTTGACTAAAGTCTTCAGCAAAGTCTTGAAGTTTAGAAAGCTCCGAGCTGATTTCAAATGAATCTCGAATCTCTGTATTTGTAGTTGTGGTATCAGAACCTAAATCAAACAAACTAGAGATTCCATTCACGCCTTGTTGGTTTTGCGTATTGAAAATGGAATTAGAATTATTGGAATAACCTGAAATGTTGTTAGATTGCGTGTTTCGCTGCGTGTAGGATTCCTTAAGTAGATTCCACATTGAGCTATTTTTGTCATTAACATTCATTTTTTATCCTTATTAAAAGTTTAATGCAAATAAATAAGCAAATTTTATTCCAAACTTTAAGATTTTTGCTATTTTTATTCAAATTTCTTAGTATTTTAAGAAATGAAACACAAAATAATATGTTACAATGTATTCCTTTGTATCTTAGGAGTATTAATGTATGCAGATTCTGCGTTAAGTTTGGTCGTGCCATTATGTGTGATTGCGCTTGTGTTTATCACGCGAAGAGTTGTGTTGTCTTTATGGATTGGAATCTTACTTGCAGGAATTATGTTAAAGGATTCTGTTTTTGATATTTTAAAATATATTTTTAATGTAGTATTTGGAGTATTTTATAGTGCAGGAGAGGTGCAATCTAATGCTTTATATGTTTTTGGATTTTTGATTCTTCTTGGGATTTTGACGCAACTTATGCAGTGTTCTGGTGGAATGAATGCTTTTGTGCATTGGGCGCGGGAACGTGTTAAAAGTGCTAGAGGGTCAGAGTTTGTAGCTTTTATTGCTGGAATTATTATTTTTATTGATGATTATTTTAATGCTTTAACGGTAGGACAAATTGCGCGTCCTTTAAATGATGCAAATCATTCTACAAGAGAACGTTTGGCTTATATTATTGATTCTACTTCCGCACCGATTTGTATTCTTATGCCAATTTCAAGCTGGGGAGCTTATATTTTAGGCATTATGGGTGGATTAATAGAGGGGACTTCAAGCTTTAGTGTGTTGGCACAAAGTATTTGGGGAAATTATTATGCTTGGTTTGCTTTGTTTGGGGTTTTTTTGACAATTTTATGGCAGATTAATCTGCCAGTTATGCGTCATAATCAAGGAGTAGGAGTAGAAAGCTTTGATGAAATTAAACCCCATAGTGGCGGGAATATTTGGCTTTTAATTCTTCCTATTGCTGCATTGATATTTTTTGTAGGATTCTTTATTTTTTATAGTGGTTATCAAGAAACACAAAGTTTGGAACTCCTTGTGATGTTAGCAAATGCGCAAACAGGGTTTTCACTCTTTTGGGGTGGAGTTTGTGCGCTAACTCTTTCTGTGTTACTTGCGTGGAATCGTATTGAATGGAATGAGTATCCTTTGATTATCAAAGATGGATTCTTATCAATGTTACCAGCAAATCTTATTTTGATTTTTGCGTGGGCGATTGGACCTGTGATTAAAAATGATTTACAAACTGGCATTTATCTAGCGAATTGGAGTAAGGATTTTTTAGCAAGTGGAGTATTATCCGCTGAGATTGTTACGCCTATTATCTTATTTGTTAGCGCAAGTTTTATTGCTTTTTGCACAGGAACGAGTTGGGGAACTTTTGCAATTATGTTGCCCATTGGCGCAAGTATTGCCTCTATTAATGGAGTTGATGCGATGTTAAGCATCTCTGCTGTGCTTGCGGGTGCAGTTTATGGAGACCATACTTCGCCTATTTCGGACACAACGATTCTATCTGCAACAGGAGCAGGTTGTTCTGTGCAAAGTCATTTTATTACGCAACTACCTTATGCTACCTCTGTTGCATTCGTGGCATTGATTAGCTTTGGGATTGCAGGTTTGTTTGAATCTCTTGTGTTTGGATATTTAATCGGATTTCTATTAATGTTTGGAATTTTTTATGGATTTAAGCGGTATTTTAGTGAGCCATTAGATTTTGAGAAATAGATATTGCTCGAGTTTAACCCTTAAGTTAATTTTATTGTGGTAAAGATCTATTAAATTTATAAAATAATATAAATATTGTTTTGTTGAATTTGATTCAAATTAAGCTAAAAATTTAAATCACAACATTAATAATTTAATTTAATTTAATTTAATTAGTTATAAAATTTGATTCTACTTTAATATTTCTAAAGGAAGCAAGTTTGTTGCATTAAAATTTGGAGGAATAAGAGATGTTTGGGAGTCAATATAAAGAACAATTACACCGCGCACTAGAAGAAAATAAGCTTTTAAAAGCAAAGATTCAAGAGCTAAAGGGACATAATGAGAAGTTAGAAGCAAAAGTCCAAGCAGTCCCAGAGCAGGAT
Source organism: uncultured Helicobacter sp. (assembly GCF_947367035.1). Classification (GTDB taxonomy): domain Bacteria; phylum Campylobacterota; class Campylobacteria; order Campylobacterales; family Helicobacteraceae; genus Helicobacter_D. Next base: position 5,595 of record NZ_CANBCA010000003.1, on the reverse strand, counting down.
ACATCAAATTCTGTTGGGGCTTTCAAAGATATGACTTTATCCCTTGTAGGAGGTTGTGGTAAAAATTTAAAAATACTTCAAGATGATTTTAGCAAGACGGTAGATTTACTAAGATCTGCAAAATCTATTGCGGAATCTAATAAGAAAAACTCCACTGAAATTCAAAATGTTTTAGCAGAAGGTCTCTCTACTATGACTGCAAAACTTTCTGAGTTTAATAATATGATTACACAAGTGCAAAATGATTTTAACGCCATTTCAAGTGTGATTGCATTGATCACAGATATTTCTGACCAAACTAACTTGCTTGCACTCAACGCTGCGATTGAAGCAGCCCGTGCTGGAGAACACGGAAGAGGTTTTGCGGTCGTAGCTGATGAAGTGCGCAAGCTAGCAGAAAGAACGCAAAAGGCAACAAAAGAAATTGAAATGAATATCCAAGTTGTTCAGCAAAATTTCTCTGAAGTGCAAACTTCTTCTGATGAAATTATTAGAGAAATGGAACAATTAGGAACGCAAAATGAGACTTTAGAACATATTAATCAATCCGCTGACCAAATTTATAATGATACAGACAAAATACTAACGATTACTTTTGTTGGTTTGATAAAGCTAGACCATTTATTCTTTAAAATCAATGGTTACAAAGCAATTTTCAACGAAGATATGGAAGCAAAATTTGCAGGACATCACGATTGTCGTTTAGGTAAATGGTATGATACAGGCACAGGCAAACAACTCTTCTCACAATATGCAAGTTATCCGAAAATTGAAGCACCACATCAAGGAGTGCATGACAATATTATCAATGGATATGCAATAATGAAACAAAATGGAAGCACAGAGGGTTGCTTAGAGGAAATCTATAAATATTTCCAAGAGGCTGAATTGGCAAGTGATGAGGTTGTGAAATATTTAGATGGATTAGCAGAGGAAAAGTTAGCTACTTTGGCATAATTCTTTTCTCAAAGGGCAAAAGTCTTTCTCATATTTATAATAATGAGGAGGATTCTTTCAGCTCTATCTCCTCTTCCTCAAGTGTTTTAATGATTTCTGCGTAGGTTTCTAGTGAGAGTTTAGCTTGCTCTTCATCAATTTTGCCCATTACATAGCCAATATGCAATAGTACATAATCGCCAACATTGACTTCATCATTCATTAAATCTAGGCTTGCTTCACGCATTACACCCAAAGTATCAAGAGTGGCTGTATTATCTGTTGTATTAATCGCAATGATTTTAGAAGGTATGGCTAGACACATAGTTTTTCTCCTTGTTTTGTTGTAGGAATGCGCAGAATTTACTTTGAGATTCTTTATCTTTAGAAGAAATGAGAAACAATGGAATCTCCTTTTTGAGTTTTTTTAAATCTTCTTTCACTTGTGAAACCTCAAAGTCAAAGACTTCTATCAAGTCTGCTTTGGAAATAATGACTGCATCAGCACATAGGAATATTGTAGGATATTTTAGCACTTTGTCATCACCCTCTGGTGTAGAGAGCAAAACAATATTCATATTTGCTCCTAAATCATAACTTGCAGGACAAACAAGATTACCAACATTTTCTATAAACATAAAATCTTTTAATTTTCCTTGGGAATGCAATTTTTTTAATGCGTCTTGCACCATTGCTGCTTCCAAATGGCACGCATCTCCTGTAGTAATCTGATACGCGCTAATTCCAAAAGCACTTAAGCGTTCTGCATCACGATTAGTTTGTAAATCCCCTTCTACTACACTGAAATCTAGCAATTCGTGTTTAGCAATATTTTCTAGCAATGTGGTTTTGCCACTACCAGGAGAACTCATCAGATTAATGACAAATAGATTTTCTTTTGCATAAGTTTTGCGTAATTCCTCCGCAATTTTATCATTTTTAGATAGAATCCTTTGTCCTATTTCAATATTTTTTATGTTTTTTTGAGATTCCATTTCCATTGATAACCTTTTATTTTTAGAGCATTGTAGCAAATTTGCTCTCAAATAAAAGTGAAATTTGAAATCTTAAACCACTTCTTACTGCAAATTGGTTATATTGTTAGTTTTTAAAACAAAATTTTAAGAGAGAATTGAAATGATAGAAATTTCAGAACAAGCAAATCTCCCAACACAATTTGGAGATTTTAAAATTCAGGCTTTTAGAGAAAAAAAATCTTTCAAAGGAGAAACTTATCTTTTAGAACATTTAGTGATTAAAACATTTGATATTCCAGAGAATCCGCTTGTGCGTGTGCATTCTGAATGTTTAACAGGAGATACCCTTTTAAGCCTTAAATGTGATTGTGGTGGCGAGTTAAACCTTGCATTATCAAGAATCGCAAAAGAGCAAGGAATGTTGATTTATCTGCGTCAAGAAGGGCGAGGAATCGGGCTTTTTAACAAAGTTAATGCGTATGCTTTGCAAGATAAAGGTTTAGATACGATTGAAGCAAATCTTGCTTTGGGATTCAAAGAAGACGAGCGAGATTATAGAATCGTAAAATTTATTTTTGATTATTATAAATTGCACAAAATCCGCTTACTCACAAATAATCCAGCGAAAATTCGTGCTTTTGAAACAATGATTGCACTCACGCGTGAGCCGATTATCGTGCAATGTAATATCCATAATGCACATTATTTGGAAGTAAAGAAGACCCAAATGGGACATTTGCTTTAAGGAAAAATATGCAAATTAAAATTGATTATCAAGAAGCCAAAGCAATTTTAGAATCTCAAAAAACTATGATTTTGGGCGTAGAACGTGTCTTCTTGCATCAAGCTTTAGGACGCGTTCTCGCATATGATATAGTCGCAATGCAAGATATGCCACAATCCCCATACTCCAATATGGACGGATATGCAATCCATTCTAAGTTTTTAAAGAAAAACTCCAAAGAACAATGCTTCACTATCTTGGGAGAGAATCCAGCAGGCAATGCGCAAGATTTAATCTTGCCACTTCATCAGCCCTATGCAATTAAAACTTTCACAGGTGCAAAAATTCCGCAAAATGCAGATACATTGGTACCATTAGAGCAGGTAAGGGTAGAATCTCAAACCTTGCACCTTTTAGAGATTCCAAAGGCAGGAGAATTTATCTGCCAAAAAGGAGCAAATTATCAAAAAGGAGAGAAACTTTTATCCAAAGGAATGCGACTTAATGCAAATCATATCGGGCTTTTGGCGAGTTTAAATTATGTATTTGTGGAAGTATTTGAGTGCGCAAAAGTTGGGATTTTAGTCAGTGGTAATGAAGTTTTAGAGTTAGGAGAAAATGCTAAAAAAGGAGCGAATACCTATAATGCCAATGGACATTTGCTTTTTGCAAAGGTATTAGAAAATGGTGGGATTCCAAAACTCTACCCGATTTTAAAAGACGATAAAAAAGAAGTAGAAAAATATATCCATTTAGCTCTTAGTGAATGTGATTTGGTCATTAGTAGTGGAGGGGCAAGCGTGGGGGATTACGACTTCATTGCAAAATTTTGTGAAGAACACGTAAGTGAAATTGTGTTTAAAGGGGTAAAAATTAAGCCCGGACAGCACATACTCTATGCACATTTTGAGGGTAAGCAGTTTTTTGGTCTGCCCGGTTTTCCAAATTCTACATTGGTAACTTTTGAACTTTTTGCAAAAGGGATTTTGTGGCGTTTGAATGGAACGCATTTTAAGCCGATTACTTTGGAGATTCCATTGCAAGAAAATGTTAGTAAAACAGATTCTCGCTTGGAATTTCGCGTGTGTAATGTGCGCAATATCAAGGGTAAATGGAGTATAGACTTTAAGGGCAAAAAAAACTTTCAAAGTGCGATTTTAAACAACTTTTGCCCACTAGATTCTGTGCATAATGGATTGTGTGTGCTAGATTGTGCCAAAAAAGCTGGTGAGATTGTGCAAGTAGTTTTATTGTAAGTCGTGCTTTGTAGAATCTTTGAAATAAGATTCAATCGTCTGTGATTTGTTATTTTTTGGATTATGGATTGCTTCGTGTGATTTGCAATGATTGGGATTTAATCGTTGCATCATTGAGAGAAATTAAAAAATTTTCGTGGCGATTCATAACATAGAATCTAGCAAGCGAGTAGGTGGGTTGAGTGGCATAAAGACTAAACTATGAATCCTAACAGATTCTAGGTAGCAATTCTCCGCTTGGGTAATCCAAAAATCGCCTTGCGCCAAAAGGGGTTTTTAACACAACCTTTGTCGCATTCTCTGAAGTAGTATAGCCAATGAGTGTAGCGTTGGTTGCACCAGAGGAGTGTAGAATTTCTAAAGCTTCCCCTGCGTCTTCTTTGGCAATACATAGCACACACATTCCCTCGTTTGCCAAATTGTAAGCTTCAAATCCTAACAATTCACAGATTCCACGCACTTGTGGGAGAATTGGTAAAAGTGCCTCGTCAATCTCTATGCCAATTTTTGAAGCATTTGCCCATTCATTTAACACGCTTGCAATTCCACCTCTTGTGGCATCACGCAAGGCATAAAGCTTGAGTTTTGCCTGAAAGATTGGTTCTAAAATAGAATAAAGCAAGGTGCAATCACTTTGTAAATCACTTTGTAATCCAATTTCCTCACGACTAGAATAAATCACTGCGCCGTGTGTACCGATGTTTCCACTTACCAAAACTGCACAATCTTGCGGAATCTTAAATGCACTTAAGTTTAAATGGGGGTAACAAAACTCTCCTAATGCAGTCGTGGTAATAAATAGCTTATCTAAAGTTCCTCTAGGAAGTACTTTAGTGTCTGCAGAGAGGAGTTTTGCGCCACTTTGTCGCAGAGTTTTGGCAAAGGATTCTACAATACATTTTAAATCACTCATTAAGAATCCCTCTTCAATCATAAAGCTTGCACTTAAATAACGCGCTTTTGCGCCCATCATTGCGACATCATTACAACTTCCACACACGCAGAGTTTGCCAATATCTCCCCCGGCAAAAAACAAAGGAGAGACGATATAACCATCAGTGCTAAGGGCGAATTTATCGGAGTTTTTCAAAATCCCAATTCCCGCGTCCTCTCCACTGCTTATCACACAACCCTCTAAAAGTGGATAAAAAAGCTCTGTAATAAGGCTTTGCGATTCTATACCACCGCTTCCATAACTAAGTAAAATAGAATCTGAAATGTGCATAAAGTTCCTTTGGTAGTCATTAGGCGTAGCGGTAAGCCGAGTTCTGTTTATGTGGTTATTTATCTGGATTTTGCCTTGCAGCAAAACTCTAGCGAAAGATTCAAATTTGGGATATTAACCATACCTTTCTTGCTGCGGATTGGGCTTGCAAAGCAAAGTGTATTGCTACACTTTCGGTAGGCTCTTACCCTACCTTTTCACCCTTGCCACGAAGTTTATAAGGTGGCGGTTTGTTTTCTGTTGCGCTTTCCCTTAGATTGCTCTAGCCATTCTTTAAATGGAATCCTATCCCAATGCAGCTCGGACTTTCCTCTCAAAAATAGAGCAACCACTTACTACACCTAAGTTGTAATTGTAGCAAAAGTGGGATAAAAAGATTTTTAACTGCTAGAGATTCTGCTTATTACAACCTTTGGATTCCTTTGTTTAATTTCTTGGATTAATTTTAAATATCCTCCTTTATACCAAAACTTACTT
>NZ_CANBCA010000002.1 GCF_947367035.1 uncultured Helicobacter sp. | reverse complement strand
GGGGTATTCCCTGTTATTTGCTCCCTTTATCTTTATCCAAAAAGTGCGTAAGCTAAAAGAGAGTTTGAAAAGAAAATATAAGGAACAAAATGCGACAAACGATAGATTTATTAAAAGCACATAATGAGCTAAAGATTATCACAGAACCTTTAGATGTGGAATTAGAGATTCCACATTTGGCTTATTTGGAGGTTAAGCGCAAAGATTCTAAAGCCTTGCTTTTTACTAATCCAATAGATAAAGCAAGACAGATAAACTATGAAACTCCCGTTTTAATGAATCTTTTTGGGAGTTTTTCTCGTGTGCGCTTATTGATAGGTGATACTCAAGGAATCGCAAAAGAGGTGGCGGAAATTATTAAACTTAAACCCCCAAAATCTTTAAAAGAAGCTTTAAAAATTGCTCCTAAAATGTTAAATTTACGCTTCTTAGCACCTAAAATTACAAAAGAGAAAGGTTTATGCCAAGAAGTGGTTACCAAAGGGGTAGAGGTAGATTTAAATGCGATTCCAATCCTTAAAACTTGGAGTGAAGATGGAGGAAGATTTATCACAATGGGGCAATGCTATACGCAAAGCTTAGATGGTAGTGTGCGGAATCTTGGTATGTATCGTTTGCAAGTTTATGATAGAAATCATTTAGGATTGCATTGGCAAATCCATAAGGATAGTGTTAGTCTGCTAGAGGAGTATCGCAGAGCAAACAAAAAAATGCCTGTAAGCATTGCAATTGGGGGAGATCCTCTTTATACTTGGTGCGCTACTGCACCTTTGCCTTATGGATTGTTTGAATTAATGCTCTATGGGTTTGTTCGTAAAAGTCGTGCAAAAATGGTGCGTTGTGTCAGCAATACACTCTGTGTGCCTTATGATGCAGATTTTGTGATAGAAGGGTTCGTTGAGCCAAATGTAATGCGTGAGGAGGGAAGATTCGGCGACCATACAGGGTTTTATACACCTATTGAACCTTATCCTGTGCTAGAAATTAGTGCAATCACACATAAAAAAAATCCAATTTATCTTGCAACCGTTGTAGGTAAGCCCCCTTTAGAGGATAAATACTTGGGATTTCCAACGGAGAGAATCTTTTTGCCACTTTTACAAACTACAACCCCTCATTTAATAGATTATTATATGCCTGAAAATGGAGTGTTTCATAATTTGATTTTAGCCAAAATTGAAGCGCGTTTTCCGCACATTGCGCAACAGAGTATGCACGCATTTTGGGGTGTGGGACAAATGAGTTTTGTAAAGCACGCAATTTTTGTGGGTGAAAACGCACCGAGTTTGCAAAGTGCAGAGATTATTCCTTTTATCTTGAATCGTTTTGATGTAGAGAATTGCTTAAGAAGTGAGGGAGTTTGTGATGCTTTAGACCACGCTTCGCCTAGTTTTGCTCAAGGGGGTAAGTTAGGATTGGACTGCACACGCACTTTAGAAATACAAAAGCCAGAATTGCTTGATGAAATACAATTACATAAAGTTTTAAGTGAAATTTTAAGCTTTAGTGGCGAAGTAAAAAATATCCGACAAATTTATAAGGAGACCAAAAATCCTATTATATTAGTAGGAATCCATAAAAAAGAAAGTCTTAAAAAGTCATTTTTAGCACTAGAACAAGCGAAGCTAGAATCGTGCAATCAAACAGAATCTTACTTGCAAAATGTGGATCTTTTAGAAAAATGTATGCGTATTGTTGTAATTGTAGATGCGATTAAAAATGATTTGGATAATCTTTATATGTTGCTTTGGCGCGTAGTGAATAATATAGATGCAAAACGTGATATAACCATCATTGGCAAAACCCTATTACTTGATGCGTGTGATAAAGATGTGCGTGATAATTATCTACGTGAATGGCCTAAAGAAACAGATTGTTCTCGTAAGGTTTTGGATAGATTAGAAAAGCTTGGATTATTAAGTGATTTTGGAGATTTAGAGAGTTTTTATCGCACTTTTCACATTGATAAATCCTATCATTAGGAAAATGTGAAGTTTTTCTTGATAATTTTTATGTAGAATTTTAAAATATTAACTTTGTAAGGATTGCAAATGAATGTAAATGCACAAGCACAAGGTTGTGCTAAAATGCGCCGAAGTTGGTTGAAAAATCTAAAATCAGAGGTTATGGATTTGCGTTCTAACGGATTAGAAGATAATCTCATTCAAAAAAATATGTATAAAAAATTTCGCCAGTATTCTAGTGGTATTGAGATTTTTGTAGGATTCATATTTTTTATTATTTTATTAAATATTATAGGTTTTGGCTTACACATTGGATATGCAACTCTAATGTGGGAAGTGCATATTTATGAGTTTAGCACAAGCTTTTCCCCCTATACTTCTATGTTGATTTTTGGGGTTTTGTGTGTTGTATTAGTTGGACTTTTTGTTTTTTGGCTGCAGTTTTTTATAGATTTTTTTAGTTTTTATAAAACTCTTGATGATACATTAGAGGAGCAATTTTATATAAAACTTATCAAAATATTTTTTATTTTGGGTTTAATTGGATTTGTAATTTTTATGATTATGGTGTTTTTCGTAGGTATGCAAGTTTCAGAGGTTTATGGTATGCCATTGGGACGTAGTCTTTACGAAGTTTTGGGGGAAGTTTTTGATTGATAGAGATTGGTATTTGTAAAGAACTTAAAATCGCACGATTTACTAGTGCGGGTGCATATTTGCAAAGTGGGCAAGAAGAGGTTTTATTGCCCAATAAATATCTACCTAGAGACGCAAAGATAGATGATAAAATCTTGGTATTTTTATATACAGATTCGCAAGACCGCCCCATTGCTACAACTTTAATGCCTAAAGCTCAAAGAGGTGAAATTGCGGTTTTAAAGGTAGTGGATAAAAATAATTTTGGTTGTTTTTTGGATTTAGGGATTGCTAAAGATGTCTTTATGCCGAGTAAAAGTCCCTATAAATATCCTTTGGGTAGCCAAGTAGCGGTATTTTTGAGTATAGATAGAGAAAATCGTTTGTTGGCGAAGGAAAATATTAAACCTTATTTAAGTAATTTTTGTGAGAAATTAAAAAATTTTAGAGTTGGATTTAAAGTTAAAATTTTACCCTTTAGAATCACACCTTTGGGTTATGAGTGTGTAGTAAATGGTGTAAATTTAGGATTACTTTATAAAAATGAAGTTTTTAAAGAATTATCACTTTTTACTGAATGTGAGGGCTTTATTAAACGCATCTATACCAATGGCAAATGTGATTTAAGTTTAAATCACCCTAAGAAAAAAAGCTCAAAGGCACAGGAGAGCAAGAAGATATTAGAGATTCTGTGCCAAAATGGTGGAATCTTAAATTTACATTATGATAGCAACCCAGAGGAGATTCAATTAGTGTGTGCTATGAGTAAAAAAGCTTTTAAGCGCGCTTTAAGTCTCTTGCTAGAGGAAGATAAGATTCTATTAAAACCCAAAGTTGGCATTGCATTAAAAGAATCTTAAAGGCAAGAGAGTGGGTAAAAATCCCTTTGTAAAATTTCGTTATACTCTCGTAATTTTCTTGGTAATGAATCTAGTCTGTTAAGATTATTCCAATCAACAAGTGATAGGAAAATTTATTTTAAAAATTTCAAATTTTGTTTATAGAGTGTAGAGGAAGTTTAAAATTATAAATTAAGATTCCATAGGTAGAATCTTAAGTAGTGTTTCTTTTTGTATCATTTAAAAGATTAAACAAAAAGTAATATAAAATTTGACTTTTTGTTTAAAATTTGCAGAATCTTGCGCTTTAATCTTTAGAATATTTTAGCTGTAAAATTTATAAAAATGCGTGATTTTGTTCCTTTTGTTTTTAAATTTCAAGAAAACTACGCTAAGATACATAGAAAGTTTTATTCCTTAAGGATTGATGTGTGTCTCATTTAGATGTTTCTCACCCCTATTTTGGTGTTTTTGTAATTTTTGTTTTTACCTTTGGTGCATTTTTAATGACAACATTTCTTTCGCGATTTGTCGGAAGAAAATTGGCTAACAAAAATACACAAAAGTTGAAATTAGCCCCTTATGAATGCGGTTTAGCTCCTACCAAGCAGCCTAATAGAATCTCATCGCAATTTTATATTATGGCGTTGTTATTTATCCTTTTTGATATAGAGATTATCTTTATGTTCCCGTGGGCAGTGGATTTTAAAGTTCTTGGTATTTTTGGTTTTGTTGAAATGGTTTTGTTTGTTTTGTTGCTTGTGATTGGATTTATTTATGCTTGGAGAAAAGGAGCTTTGAGATGGCAGAGCATGAAGTAGATTATCTTAAAAGTGGTGGTTTGCCTATCGCATTAACGAGTGTAGATAAGTTATTGAATTGGGGACGTAGCAATTCTCTTTGGGCAATGACTTATGGATTGGCTTGTTGTGCAATTGAAATGATGGCAACAGGAGCTAGTCGTTATGATTTTGACAGGTTTGGAACAATATTTAGGGCAAGTCCTAGACAAAGTGATGTAATGATTATTGCGGGAACGGTTACAAAAAAGCACGCTCAATTTGTCAGACGTCTCTATGACCAAATGCCAGAGCCTAAATGGGTTATTTCTATGGGAAGTTGTGCAAATACGGGTGGAATGTTTAACACTTATGCCACTGTGCAAGGAGTGGATAGAATCATACCTGTGGATATTTACTTGCCAGGTTGTTCGCCACGACCAGAGACTTTGCAATATGCTTTAATGGTTCTTCAGCAAAAAATTCGCAAACAAAAAGCTAATCGTGCGCAGTCTGCTAAACGTTTAGTGTAAAGGAGGAATATGAGAAAATTTAAACCAAAAAATAATGCACAAAAAGAAGTGTATTATAAAGATAGATTTTATGTTGCTCCAAAACTCCAAAGAGAGCCTATTACAAGTGATACAGTTTATTGTGCAGATATAGAAAATTTAAGCAAACAAGTAAAAATTATAGAAAACTATATAGAATGTGGAACTTTGGTAATATGGATAGAGAGGGATTCTGTTTATCAGGCATTAGCAACACTAAAAACGATTGGTTATGATGTCCTAAGTGAGTTGAGTGCGATAGATTATGTAGAGCAAAAAGGAGGTTTTGAAATTTTTTATCAAATGCTCTCTATGAGTCGCGCTAAACGTTTGCGGGTAAAGACTTTTTTGAGAAAAAATGAGAAAATAGAATCCGTAACAGGATTGTTTCGTAGCGCAGATTGGAGTGAGCGCGAAATGTATGATATGTTTGGGATTCTACCTGTTGGACATCCTTATCCTAAGCGAATCTTAATGCCTGATGATTGGGTGGGACACCCTTTATTAAAGAGTTATCCATTACAAGGAGATGAGTCGGCGCAATGGTATGAAGTGGATACAATTTTTGGCAAAGAGTATCGTGAGGTAATTGGTGAAGAACAGAGAGATTCTGCACGAATTGACCGCTATGATTCCACACGATTCTCTCATTTGGGTTACGAAGTAGAATATGGACAAAAAATAGAAGAAGGAGTTGAAAAACCTCAACCAATTATTTATCAAGAGGAAGAGGGTGTGTTGTTTGTAACAAAACTAAAGCCAGAGAATTCCAAAGAGCTTAAAGAGAGGAAATGATATGCAACAACCAAATAAACTAATACCATTTTATGAAAATGTTGCTTTTGACCGCATAAGTGATAATGCAATGGTGGTAAATTTTGGTCCTCAACACCCAAGTGCGCACGGACAGTTACGATTGATTTTAGAATTAGAAGGCGAAAAAGTCATTAAAGCAACTCCAGATGTAGGGTATTTGCATCGTGGAATGGAGAAAATGGCAGAAAATATGATTTATAATGAATTTTTGCCAACCACAGATAGAATGGATTATATTGCTGCAAGCTCTAATAACTATGCTTTTGCACTTAGTGTAGAAAGATTACTAGGTGTTGAAGTACCAAGACGCGCTAAAGTGATTCGCACAATGCTTTTAGAGCTGAATCGCATTATCTCTCATCTTTTTTGGTTAGCTACCCACGCACTTGATGTAGGAGCAATGAGTATTTTTTTATACTGCTTTAGAGAACGTGAGTTCGGCATTGATTTGATTGAGGATTATTGTGGCGCAAGATTAACGCATTCAAGTGTTAGAATCGGGGGTGTGCCATTAGATTTGCCACAAGGTTGGATTGAAAAATTAAAAGCCTATTTAGAGCTATTGCCAAGCCAAATTAAACTTTATGAAGGAATTTTAAGCGAGAATAGAATTTGGCGTATGCGTTTAGAGAATGTAGGTGTTGTAAGTCCTGAAATGGCAAAAAGTTGGGGTTTAAGTGGTGTTTTATTGCGTGGAAGTGGAATCGCTTGGGATATTCGCAAAGAAGAACCTTATGAACTTTATGATGAATTGGAATTTGATGTTCCTATTGGAGAAAGCAATGATAGCTATGGACGCTATTTGCTTTATATGGAAGAAATGCGTCAGAGTATTCGGTTGCTTTATCAATTAATAGATAAATATCAAGACACGGATTCTCTTATTATGTGTGAGGATACACGTTATTTCTCTGCACCAAAAGAGCAAATTATGACACAGAATTATTCTTTAATGCAACATTTTGTTTTAGTTGCTCAAGGAATGCGTCCCCCTATTGGTGAAGTGTATGTGCCAACAGAATCTCCTAAAGGAGAGTTAGGGTTTTTTATCCGTTCAGAGGGCGAACCTTATCCTTATCGTGTCAAAATGCGAACGCCAAGTTTTTTCCATACAGGAGTTTTACAAGATTTATTGCCCGGACATTATTTGGCAGATGTTGTAACAATTATCGGGAATACTAATATTGTCTTTGGGGAGATTGACCGATGAAACGTTTTGATTTACGCCATTTAAAAAATGATTTCTTTTTGCGCTTGGAAGAGATTTTAGATAAAGAGCTAGAAAAAGAGGAGGTTGGAATTTTTTTGTTTGAAGTGCTAGATTTTAATAATGTTCAAAAAAGTGCAGATTTAGTTAAAAAAAGTGGTAATACATTATTAAATTCTTTGCGCTTTAATGAAGTGGATTGGACGATTGTTGTAAGAAAAGAAACTGCAAGGATTGCACAATGAGTGCTTTGATTGAATCTTTCTTAGCAAATGATGGAAAGGCAAAATTCATTGAATCCATAGAACAAAATGCGTTAAAGGGCAAAAATATTTTGCTTTTGGGTGGATTTATTGAGGAATTTGCTCGTGCATTGAAGCAACAAGGAGTAAATTTTAGCTCTTTAGAATCACAAAATGAATTTAAAGATTCCATTCAAGTTTTTCTGCTCCACCCTTTAAACCTTAATTCTTATCCAAAGATTCTACATTTTCTCTATGAGGTTGGTTCCGAAGAAGCAATTATAGCCTTGCTTGTAAGTGCATTTTATAGTGTTTATGGCGGAGATTTGGAATTAAAAACGTTTGTTGAGTCTCTAGATGTAGGGAATCTAGCTTCAGAATGTAATTTATCAGAAGAAGAACTAGAACAAATTGCACGAAGTTTTAAGTCGCAAAAAAGTATGATTGTTGTAGGTAAAGATTTAAACACGCATAAAAGAGTGCATAATATTGGAAAAATTTTGGCACTTTTAGCTCGTGCATTCAGTCAAATAGAAATAATATTTTTAGAATCTGCACCCAAAGAGGTAACTGCCCGTAAAAAAATGCCCATAGAAACATTGGAAGGATTAGAATGCTATAATGGGTTGGTGGCATATTTGCAAAATAAGCCATTGGAGGAACCAATTTTAGAGGTTTCTAAACAATTTAGTCAGGTGGGCAAAATACAAGAAGAAGGAAAGATTGAAGTGCAATTTTTAGAATCCCAAAAAACCATACAAGCCAAATTGCACAAGAATATGGAATTAAAAGGTATGGTTGGGATTCTATGGATTCCACTGGCATTGGATTTCAAAGATTTTTTGGATTTAAATAATGGATTTTGCTATAAACAAGTCAAAATAAGCAAGGTGGCGTAATGGAAACAATAAAAGTAACAATTGATGGCTGTGAGATTCTTTGCGAGGAAGGAGAAAGTATCTTAAATGTTGCACGTGCTAATGGTATATTCATTCCAGCAATCTGTTACCTTTCTTGCTCGTCTCCTACACTTGCTTGTAAAATGTGTATGGTAGAGGCAGATGGTAAGCGCGTGTATGCTTGTAATGCAAAAGTCAAAGAAGGAATGGATATTAGAGTGCATACCCCAGAAATTGAGATAGAACGTAAAGCAATTATGCAAGCTTATGTTATAAATCATCCTTTGCAATGTGGTGTGTGTGATAAAAGTGGTGAATGTGAATTGCAAAACTATACACATTATGTAGGCATAAATGAACAAGACTATGCAATGAAAGATGAGGAGAAAAAGTTTGATTTATGGGGTAAAGCGGTCTATGACCCGAATCTTTGTATCGTGTGTGAGCGATGTGTAACACTTTGTAAAGATAAAATTGGTAAAGCACATATTAAAGCGCAAAAACGTGAGGGTGAGATGCCACCTAAAGAATATAAAGACATTATGCCCAAAGATGCTTATGGGGTTTGGACAAAATTTAAAAAATCATTAATAGGGCTTAATGGTGTAGAGGCGGAAGCGTGTGGTGATTGCGCAGAGTGTGTAAGTGTATGCCCTGTGGGTGCGCTGACGATTGGACATTTTCAGTATCGCTCTAATGCATGGGAGTTAGAAAAAATCCCTAGCACCTGTGTTCATTGTGGCAATGGTTGTCCAATCAGTTATGAGGTAAAGCAAGAAAAAATTGGAGGCGGAGAAAGAAAAGTTTATCGTATAAGTAGTGATTGGAATTTTTCTACCCTTTGTCCTGCGGGGAGATTGGGCTTTGATGTTAATAATCAACAGGTTAAAAAAGATAAAGAAGCTTTCAATGCAAGTATAGTGGCTTTTAGAGAGGCACAAACTATCAACTTTGCTGGCGATTTAAGCAATGAAGAATCTTTGATTTTGCAATCTTTAAAGGAAAAGTTTGGTTATAAGTTGGTTTGTCAAGAAGTCTATCCTTTTAAAGTTTTTTTGGATTCTTATGTTAAAGTCAGTGGTTCTCTAGGAAATGCAAGTCAGAAAGATATTGCCCAAAGCACTTTTGTAGTATGTTTTGGCGGGGCTTTAAGTTATGATATGCCTGTAATCACGCATAGTATTAATAATGCAATGAGGCAGAACAAAGGTGCGAATTTAGCTTATTTTCATACAATGCAAGATATTGTCGTCAATCGTTTTGTAAAATCGCCTATTAATGGGGTTTATCAGCCAAATGCTGAAGAGGCTTTAGCATTATTGCTAGCTAGCGTGTGTATCTCAAAAGAACAAATGCCAAACTCTTTAAAAACTCAAATTGAAAGATATGAACACAAAGAAACGCAAACGATTATAAAAGAAGTTAAGAAAAAAGTTAAAGTCAAAGAACTAGACAAAGAGGGTAATGTGGTTTTAGACGAGGAGGGTAAAGAGAAGTTTATAGAAAAAGAAGAAGTAGAAAAAATAAATCAAGAAATTGAGGTTGTAACAAGCGCACTATATGATTATTGTGGCGATTCTATTAAAGATTCCATAGAGCAGACAAAAAATGCTTTAGAGAATGCGAAAAATCCAATTTTAATTGTTGGTTTTGATATATATCGTGCGAGAAATGCTAATAATATTGCAAAAATTTTGGGTTATATTGAGAGATTGAGTCTCTTTAAAGTTTTATTGCTTCCACCTAGCCCTAATGCGCTTGGAATTTCCCTCATTTGCGAGTTGGATAAAGAGGGCGTAGGATATAGTGTGGGTTATAATACACAAGGGCATTACAAGATTGGTGTGGGTGCAGACAATGCATTGCAAATGCCTTATTTAAATGAGCAAGAAGGCACATTGATAAATGTAGATAAACGCGTTGTTCCCTTAACCCCAGCAACACCTTACTATGGGTATGAATTAAATGATATTGCAAAAGTATTAGGCTTAGAAAATGAAGACACGATTGATTATACACTAGACTTACCGCTAGCAAAAGGATTCAAGAGTGTAGAATATGATGATTTGAAATTTGGATTTTTAAATGATGGTTCTGAAATTCGTGGATATTTATTGGGAGCGCATTTTCCACAGGAATCCTTGGAAATATTACCCGTAGAACTAGGAGAATTGGAATCCTATAATCTTTATGCGCGCAATCCTGTGGCACATTTTTCAAAAAGCACTTTACAATCTTTGTATATAGATTCTAAAAACGGATTACAATTAAGTGAAAAATATGCTGAAAAACTCGGGATTTGTGCAGGAAATAAAGTAGAAGTGCGTTTTGCAAATGGAGAAACCATACAAGTTTTGGCAATTATTGACAAAGAAATGGAGGGCGAGTTTGCAGCACTTGGCGTGTGCGAATTTGAAGAATTTAAACTTTTTCCAACCATACGTTATGCAAATGCTTCCTTAAAGGTATTATTATGAATTATATCATTGAGACACTGATTAAGATTTTACTTGTAGTGCTAATTTTTTCCGCATTAGCTGGTTTGACAACTTATATAGAGCGTAAAATTTTAGCTTTCTTTCAACGTCGCTTAGGTCCAACAATGGTCGGACCTTTTGGAGTTTTGCAGATTCTTGCTGATGGAATTAAACTTTTTACAAAAGAAGATATTGTGCCAAGTGGGGCAAATCGTATTATCTTTAGGATTGCACCCACGATTACTGCTGCCACAGCCTTTATTGCAATGGCACCCATTCCATTTTTCCCAGAATTTGAGCTTTTTGGTTATATAATTCAACCTATTATTTCAGATATTAATGTAGGAATTTTGTTTGTGCTTAGTGTTGGAGCAGCGGGTTTATATGGTCCTTTGCTTGGAGGAATAAGCGCAAATAGTAAATGGTCAATTTTGGGAGCGGCTAGAGCAACGGTGCAGTTGCTTAGTTTTGAAGTAATTTCTGGGTTATCTCTTTTAGCTCCTTTGATGCTGGTTGGCTCTTTATCTTTGATTGATATTAATAATTATCAAAATAGTGGAATCGCAGGTTGGTTGGTTTTTTCTCAACCTTTAGCCTTTTTTTTATTTTTGTTTGCAGGTTATGCCGAGTTAAATAGAACACCTTTTGATTTGCTAGAACACGAGGCAGAAATTGTTTCAGGATATGCAACAGAGTATGCAGGAATGCGTTGGGGAATGTTTTTTATCGGTGAATATGCAAGTATGATTGCATTATCTTTTGTTGTGTCTTTGATTTTTCTAGGTGGTTTTAATCCACTCGGGTTCATTCCGGGCGGAATTGCAATTCTTTTAAAGGTTAGTTTTCTTATCTTTTTATTTATGTGGGCAAGGGCGGCATATCCACACATACGTCCAGACCAACTAATGGGATTATGCTGGAGAGTATTGTTTCCTCTTGCTCTTTTAAATGTTTTTGTTACAGGGATTGTATGCTTAGGAGGTGGGAATTGAGCAAGTATATAAAAATCATTGGACAAACGCCCTCACTAAGTAATGTTCAGAAATTTGTAAAATTTTGGAATCGTGCTTTTAAAGGTGAATTATTTGTAGGTTTATGGTTGGTGTTTAAAGAGTTTTGCCAAGCGCAAATTCACACTGTGCAATATCCATTAGAAAAATTACCTTTAAGTCCGCGCTATCGGGCAGTGCATGAGTTAAAACGTTTGCTTGAAAGTGGCAATGAACGTTGTATTGGTTGTGGATTATGTGAAAAAATCTGTGTGGCGAATTGTATTCGTATGGAAACGGGATACGGGGAAGACAAACGTAAAAAAGTTTTTGAATATAGCATTAATTTTGGACGATGTATTTATTGTGGATTATGTGCTGAAGTTTGTCCAGAACTTGCAATCGTGCATAGCAAAAGATATGAAAATGCAAGTGAGCAAAGAGCATCTTTCGCACTCAAAAAGGATATGTTAACGCCTATTGATAAAGTATTGGGCGGACAAGATTCTGAGTTTAGTGGTGCTGGAAGCGTAAATACAGATGCGGATAAGCGCATTAAAGCTACGCCATTAAAATATTTAGAGGAAGTAGAAAGTAAAAACGAAGTAAAAGCGAAGGAGGAAGTCAATGCTTGAGGCTATTGCATTTTATACATTTTGTGCATTAACATTGGCAATGTTCTTGATAGTTGTTACCACGCGTAATATTTTGTATGCACTTAGTGCGTTGGCGGCTGGAATGATTTTTGTTTCTGCTTTTTTCTTTTTGCTTGGAGCAGAGTTTTTAGGAGTTGTGCAAATTGCTGTTTATACAGGCGCAGTGATTGCACTCTATGCTTTTGCAATGATGTTTTTTGATTCTCAAAAATTGCAAAATGAAAAAATAGCGAATCCTAAAATGCTGTTCGTATTAAGCGGACTTGGAGCATTGTTATTAGTTGTTGTAGTGGTTGCGCCAGTGATTGCACAGAATCTTACAAATTTAGAAGCAACGATTCCATTAAAGGAAGGTGTAGGAAATGTGCAGATGATAGGATATGTTCTTTTCACAAAATTTTTGATTCCTTTTGAAATTGCTGCATTAATGTTGCTTGTAGCAATGATTGCTGGGATTGTCTTAGCGGGCAAAGGAATGCATTACTCTTTAACTCTCAATGAGCAAGCACCTAAAGGAGAGCAAAATGATAACGCTTAATCATTATTTGATTTTATCTAGTTTAATGTTTATGGTGGGGGTTTTTGGTATGCTTAGGCGTAAAAATTTGTTGATGTTGTTTTTTTCAACAGAAATCTTGTTAAGTGCTGTAAATATTGGATTTGTTGCAGTTGGAAAATATCTTGGTGATTTAAATGGACAAATGTTTGCGTTTTTTATCCTAGCGGTGGCAGCAAGCGAAGTAGCAATTGGGGTTGGATTGCTGATAGCTTGGTATAAAAAACATCATACACTAGATTTAGATAGATTACAAATTATGGAAGGCTAGGAATGGAAGCAATTTTATATATCGCATTATTTACGCCATTGGTGGGTTCATTGTTCGGGATTCCATTTGCTTCAAAACGAAAATTTATAAGTGTTGGAATCTTTGCTTCTTTAATGCTTGGAGTTTCCTTTCTGGCTTCTTTATTGCTATTGGTGCATACATTGCAAGGTGGTATTGTTAAAGTTGTCCTAATGGATTGGATTGGGGCGGGGGGACTTTACATTCCTTTTGGATTTTTAGTGGATAGTGTGAGTGCAACAATGATATTGGTTGTAACGCTTGTTTCCTTGTGTGTGCATATATATTCTATCGGTTATATGAGCCACGATAAAAGTTTCAATAGGTTTTTTGTTTATCTTAGTGCTTTTGTCTTTTCTATGTTGATTTTAGTAATGAGTGATAACTTTGCTGGATTATTTATCGGTTGGGAAGGCGTAGGACTTTGTTCTTGGATGCTTATTGGGTTTTGGTATGAGCGAGATTCTGCTTCTTTTGCAGCCAATGAAGCTTTTATTATGAATAGAATTGCAGATTTGGGAATGTTGCTTGGAATCTTTTTAATTTATTGGACTTTTGGCACATTAAATTATGAAGAGGTTTTAAGCAGTGTTTATGAAGCACCAAAAGGTATTTTAATAACTATTGGTATTTTACTTTTTGTAGGTGCAATGGGAAAAAGTGCACAATTTCCTCTACATACTTGGCTTGCTGATGCAATGGAGGGTCCGACACCAGTTTCTGCATTAATTCACGCAGCGACAATGGTAACTGCTGGGGTTTATTTGGTGATTCGAGCAAATCCACTTTATACGATGATTCCAGAGATTGGGTTTTTAATTGCAAGTCTTGGAGCATTTGTGGCGCTCTTTGCAGCA
Organism: uncultured Helicobacter sp.; assembly: GCF_947367035.1. GTDB lineage: Bacteria > Campylobacterota > Campylobacteria > Campylobacterales > Helicobacteraceae > Helicobacter_D. Next base: position 131,914 of record NZ_CANBCA010000002.1, on the reverse strand, counting down.
ACAATGGCATTGGTGAATAGAGATTTGAAACGCATTATTGCTTATTCTACTCTTTCACAATTGGGCTATATGTTTGTTGCAGCAGGATTAGAGGCTTATTGGATTGCATTGTTCCATTTAGCAACACACGCATTTTTTAAATCCTTATTATTCTTAGGAGCGGGAAATGTTATGCACGCTATGCACGATAGATTAGATATTTCTAAGATGGGAGCACTTTATCAGCCACTTAAAATGACTGCAATTTTAATGATTCTTGCCTCTATTGCGTTGGCTGGAATCTACCCATTTTCTGGATTTTTTTCTAAAGATAAAATTTTAGAAGCTGCGTTTGGTTCTGATGCTTATATTTTATGGGGTGCCTTGTTGCTAGGGGCATTTTTAACTGCATTTTATAGCTTTCGATTGATTATGCTTGTATTTTTTGGAGAGCAAAAACACGAAGAAAATCATCCGCACGAAGCTTATCCTTATATGCTTTATGCAATGTTACCTCTTGGAATTTTAGCGATATTTGCAGGATTTTTTGAACCAAATTTTCATCATTTTGTAACGCAAACTCTGCCTGATTTTAGTGCAAATTTGGAATCTAAAACTATATGGAATCTAATTTTTATCACTTCTTTTGTTGCTCTTTGTGGGATTGCATTGGCAGTATTTAAATATAAAAAAGGTGGGTTTTCTCCTAAATGGCAAGAGACTTTTATTTATAAACTCTTAAGTCATCAATACTATATTCCTGCTTTATATGATAAGCTATGGATACAAAATTACATTAAATTATCCAAAGTCGCTTGGCTTGCCGATAAATGTGTGGTTGATTTTGTGGTTGATGCTATTGCTAGATTGATTAATAGTGGTGGGGAAAGTATGCAATGGATTCAAGGGGGGAATCTTTCTAAAATGTTAAAAATTATGTTTTTTGGTGTGGTAGTTTTATTACTATTTGTATTTATTTATAGGGGGGGTGTATGGACTACCTTTTAACTTTACTTATCTTTTTTCCCTTAGTTGGAGCGATTTTAGCTATTGGCATTAAAGAAAATCTTAAAGCTTATGCAGTGATTATCGGTTTGATTGAGCTAGGGTTGGCATTGCTTCTATGGAATAGTTTTGATAAAAGTGCCGATGGATTTCAGTTTGTAACCTCATTTCCTTTAGTGATGAATTTTGGCATTAGTTATCTTGTTGGTGTTGATGGAGTTACTCTCTTTCTTATTGTGCTTAGCGCGTTCATCAGTTTAATTGGATTTATTTACCTTAATGAAAAGCAGGAAACTAAAAAACTCATTATCTCTCTTTTGTGCCTTGAAAGTATTATGATTGGTGTATTTTGTGCATTAGATATGATTTTATTTTATATTTTTTGGGAGCTTTCACTTGTGCCGATGCTTTATATTATTGGTGCTTGGGGAAGTGGTAGTAGAATTTATGCCGCAGTAAAATTTTTCTTATATACTTTCTTAGGTTCTATGATTATGCTAGTTGGGATTCTGTTTTTAGCATATTATTATTTTAACGTCAGTGGCGTTTGGACATTTTCTCTTTTGGAATGGTATAGTCTAAGTGCAATTCCAAAAAACCTACAAATGTGGCTTTTTGTCGCATTTTTTTGTGGTTTGGCGGTTAAAGTGCCTATGTTTCCTTTTCATACTTGGTTACCTTATGCGCACGGACAGGCACCAACGATTGGTTCTATTATTCTTGCAGCCGTGCTTTTAAAGATGGGGACTTATGGGTTTGTGCGTTTTTCTCTGCCGCTTTTTCCTGATGCAAGTGTGGCGTTGCTAATGCCTGTTGCAATTCTTTCTTTAATAATGATTATTTATGGCGCAATGGTAGCATTTGCCCAAGAAGATATAAAGCAAGTCGTAGCCTATAGTTCTATCTCACATATGGGTGTCATTATGATTGGAATCTTTGCTCTTAATGTTGAAGGGATTTCAGGGTCAGTGTTTTTTATGTTAAGCCACGGAATCATTAGTGGAGCACTTTTTATGCTTGTGGGAATGATTTATGAAAGAAGACATACTAAGCTTATTGCTGAATTTGGTGGAATTGCAAAAGTTATGCCAAACTATGCGGCTATTTTTGGGATTATGATGATGGCTTCTGCAGGATTGCCTCTTACGATGGGGTTTGTGGGAGAGTTTTTATCATTGCTTGGATTCTTCCAAATTTCTCCTCTTTTGACAGGTATTGCTGGGATTAGCATTATTGTAGGTGCAATTTATATGTTGAATCTATATCGTAAAACATTCTATGGACAATTATCGAATGAAGAAAATTTAAAATTACAAGATTTAAATCAACGCGAATGGGTTGCCTTGTTGCCACTAGTTGCCATTGTAATTTGGCTTGGAATTTATCCTAAGCCTATTTTAGAGCCAATTAATAAAGGTGTGGAAAATATGCTTGCAGTGATGTATTCTCGTGCAATAACTCCAGAATCTCAAAGTTTTTTTGGTATGGATCTATCACAATTAATGGAGTCTTCACAAGGAGAAGATGTATCAAGCACCCAAAGTCTTGAGGGTTTAGATGATAACAAAACACTAAAAAGTACTCAAGAAACTTTACAAGAGGAGGGAAGATAGATGTTAGAAACTTTTAGTGTTCCATTGGAGAGTTTAAATATTTTTAGTATCTTCCCTATGTTGATTGCGATTGTGGGAGGGCTTTTGATTTTGGTTGTTGATATGTGGTTAAAAAGCACAAATAAACAACTTTATACAATGCTTGCAATTTTATTTTTGGGGTTAGATTTAGGCTATATTATGTTTTTTGGCATTAGTAGCGAATCAAGAGCCTTCTTCGATTTAATTTTAATTGATGGAATTGCGCTTTTAGGACAAGTCATTATTCTTATTGCTGCAATTTTATTCGTGCCTCTGACTTTGAGTTATAATAGATTTCACGAATTTGCTTATCCAGAGTATTATGCGCTTTTTTTATTTATGTGTGCGGGATTCCAATTTATGGTCAGTAGCGACCACCTTATTGTAATATTCTTAGGACTAGAAACCGCTTCTCTTGCTCTTTATACTCTCATTGCAATGCACAATCGCTCAACAGCATTTGAAGCAGCAATTAAATATTTCACAATGGGTTCTCTATCAGCTGGTTGCTTCGCCTTTGGTTCAATGTTACTTTATGCGGCAAGTGGGCATTTGGATTTAGAGGGAATAAAAGCAGTCTTAGAAAATAATAATTATCAACCTTCTTATTTGGTGCTTAGTGGCGTAGTATTTTTTATCGCTTCTATTGGATTTAAAGCATCTTTAGTTCCATTTCATACTTGGACACCAGATGTTTATGAGGGTTCCAATTCATTTTTGGCTGGCTTTATGTCTATTGTCCCTAAGATTGCAGCATTAGTTGTAGCTATTAGAATCTTTAGTTTCTTTATGGAATTAGTTTGGGTGCATAATATTTTTTACTTGTTAATCGTTATTACAATTACTCTGCCTAATCTTGTTGCACTTGTCCAAAAAGATGTAAAACGTATGTTGGCTTATAGTTCTATTTCTCACGCAGGTTTTGCATTTAGTGCCGTGTTGATTGGTGGAATGCAAGCTTATAGTGCATTATTTTTATATTGGATACTTTTTCTTTTTACAAACCTTGGAATTTTTGCAATGTTATGGATTTCTCGCACTAAAGAGCAGATGTGGGACAAGCGTTATGATCACTCTTATGAAAAATTTTCAGGACTCATCAAACTTTGTCCCTTAGCGGCTGTTATTATGGGATTATTTATGCTTTCTTTGGCTGGGATTCCTCCTTTTTCAGTCTTTTGGGGAAAAGTTTATTTAATGAGTGCCGCTATCAATAATGATTATTTATTTTTAGCCTTTGTAATGGCTGTGAATAGTGCAATTGCGGCATATTATTATTTGAAGTTGATTGTTTATATGTTTTTAAAAGACCCCTTAATTGGTGATGGAAGTATTTATTTGCAAAATGCAACCCTACCACTTAAAATTATTGTAGGAATCGCAACGCTTTATGTATGCGTATCTGCATTGGTTGTAGATGGATTGTTACTTGGAATTTATGGATTAGTTGGTAGTAATTTTATGTGATGGTCTAAAATAGAATTTTTAGGCTATCTTGATGAATCTTTCAGTTTTTTGTTTATATATTGATTTATATATTGACAAATGTTAAAAAAATCTTGACTTTTTTAGTCTGAAGTGAGTAAAATGCGAATTAAAAGTGAATAGGGTCATTCAACACGTTTTGATTATAAGGTTTTAAGGGAAAGTAAGAATATGTTAGAATATCCTATAAACATTGTTGTCGAATCCTTGCCTCTTGGCAATTTGTTGTTGGATAAAGCGGACAAAAACTATTCTGAAAAACTAGCAACGCTAAACCAAATTCAAGAAATTACAGATGATTTTGTATTAGAAAATAGTAAAGAAGTAAAAGTTAGCCCAAAACTCGCGATTATCTATATAAAAGAAACACGAGATGTAATACCGCAAGTTGTTCAAGATTTTATAGAGTTGGCACAAGATGTTTTTGAAGTTTTTTTATTAGATTTAGAATTTTTAGAAAATTTTAGTGGGTATTTTGGTGCATTTAATGCAAGATTAAAGAATGGGGAAATGGTAGGATTTGCACAAGCGGTCTTGTTTGTAGAGGAAGAAGAATTATTGCGTTTTAAGGGAGTATATAGCGTAGCAGAGTTCAAAACTCCGGAAGTATTGTTAGAAAAATTAAAGAAAAATATAGGAATTTACGCTTATAAAGATTTAATTAGTTATCAAGATAATATATGTCAGTATCATCATAGACGAGAAAAACATTGCGCAAGATGTGTTGATGTTTGTCCAACCTTTGGCGTGAGTAATGAGGACAATTTGATGGAATTAATCTTTTCGCCTATTGATTGCATTGGCTGTGGAGCTTGTGTAGGGGTATGCCCAACAAACTGCTTAGAGTATGAAGAGCTACCAAAAGAGGGTTTGGGCGAGATCATTGAGCAGTATAAAGGACAGAAAGTTTTTTTGTGTGATACGCAAAATTATGAGGCTTTAGTTTCGCAAAATAAAGTTCTGCCTCCAGATTTTTTACCTCTGGTTTTATCAAATCTGTTAATATTAAATGAAAATGACTTATTGAGTATCGTGCAGACTAGTGGATATGCAGTTGTTGTTTATACGCAACATTTAAGTGCAACAATGAAATTTTTAAACAATATTACACAACAAATTTATAAACAAGATTCTATCGTTGCTGTGCAACAGGTAGAATCATTGGCTCAAATCGCATTCAAGTTGCCTCAAATAGAGCCTTATTTTTACAAAAATCGTTATAATAAGCCTTATCGTGAATCTTTTGCGCAACGTTTGCAGTATATGGTCAAAGAGAAGGATTATGGATTGGCTAAAAGTGTTTCAAACTCACATTTGCATAAAGAATCCGTTTTTTATGGTGAGATTAAGGTAGATACTCAAAAATGCACACTTTGCCTCTCTTGTGTAGGGGCGTGCAATGTTAATGCAATTTTTGCAAGAAGTGATGATTTTTCTTTGCGATTTAATGCAAGTCTTTGCACAACTTGCGGATATTGTGTTACCTCTTGTCCTGAAGATGCAATGGATCTTGGTAAAGAAGGTATTGCGCTAAAACCAGAGTGGTTTAAAAGCAAAGAATTAGCCAAAGATGAGCCTTTTTTGTGTGTGGAATGCGGTGAAATCTTTAGCACTAAAAAGTCTATTGATAAGGTAATGTCTATGCTCGGAGAGTCTTTTGCTAATGATTCTAAAAAATTAAAGACAATTCAATGCTGTCCAGATTGTAAAGTGCGAGTAATGCTCAATGTATAATGCAATCTCTTAATAAGGAAAGGTGAATGCTAGATAATTTAAGCCAACAGGAACAATTAGACTTAAAGAATGCCCGCATTTTGTATTACGATTTTTTTAATGGCTTACTAGTATTTGAAATGTTAGAAGAGAGAGTAGGGGTTGCAAAAAAGCAATTAGAGATTTTGTTAAATGCACCTTTAAATGATGAAGCAGAGGAAAGTATGTTACTTTTGAAACAAGAACTAGAATCTAATGGAATCCAAAATTTAAAAGTAGAGTTTTCTAAACTTTTTGCTTTACCTTTTGGCGAGAAACAAGTAGGATTACATCTTTCACATTATTATGAAAGCTGTATTGGGGGGCAATCACTTCTCAAAATCCGTTCTTTAATTAAAGAAAGTGATGTGCGTGTGAGTCATCAATTTAAAGAAACAGAGGAACATTTAGGCTTTTTGTGCGGTTTTATGCGTCATTTGTTGGAAATAGAAAATACGAAATTAGCCAAAGAAGTTTTTATGTTTAGTCAAAAGGCTTTTTTGGGTTTAATAGATGAGATAAAGTCGCATAAAGGTGCAAAGTTTTATTTGGCTATTGTATTAATATTGGAATCTTTTATCAAGTTTGAATCAGAATTTTATTTTTAAAAAGTAATTCCACGAAAGCTTTGATTGGAAGGTTTTCGTGGGATTATCCCAAATCTTAAACAAGGAGCCAATTATGGAAAAGAGTAGGCGAGAGTTTTTAAAAACTACCGCAAAAACTTCCGTTGCACTAACAGGTGTAAGCATTGCATTAGCAGGCTGTGGCAAAAAAGGCACGAGTGAGAATCTTGTTCGTGGAAAATCTCCTAAACAAGAGATTCTCTACCAAAAAACTCCGCAATGGGATTTATACTATTCTGTTGCAAAATAAAAAGTGAGGTGAAAAATGAGCGAAGCAATCAAAAAACGTCAAACTAGACGCACGTTTTTAAAAATGACTGCTCTTGGAAGTTTAGCTGGCGCAAGTGTTGCATTAGGGGCTGACACTCAAAAAACAATGCGTCAAGCTTCAAGTCAAGAGATTAAAGAAAGATATCCACAATCTAAAAAAGTTAAAACGATTTGCACCCATTGTTCTGTGGGTTGTGGAATCGTAGCAGAGGTTGTAGATGGTGTATGGGTGCGCCAAGAAGTGGCTCAAGACCACCCGATTTCTCAAGGTGGGCATTGTTGCAAAGGTGCAGATTTGATTGATAGGGCAAGAAGTGAAACAAGATTGCGCTATCCTTTGGAAAAGCAGAATGGACAATGGACAAGGCTTAAATATGATGAGGCAATGGATAAAATTGCTGCACAGCTTAAACAAATTAGAGAAGAAAGCGGTCCTGATGCAGTGATGTTTTTAGGAAGTGCAAAATGTTCTAATGAGCAAAGCTATTATATTCGAAAGTTTGCAGCATTTTTTGGGACAAATAATATAGACCATTGCGCTAGAGTTTGACACAGCCCAACAGTTGCCGGTGTGGCAAATACATTTGGGTATGGTGGTATGACAAATCATCTTGGCGATATGCAGTTTTCTAAATATATTTTAGTCATTGGAGCAAACCCAGCAGTTAATCACCCTGTGTCAATGGTGCATATTTTGCGTGCTAAAGAAAAGGGAGCAAAGCTTGTGTGCATTGATCCAAGATTTACAAAAACTGCAGCAAAATGTGATGAATTTCATAGAATCCGCAGTGGGACAGATATTGCCTTTGCTTATGGATTACTCAATCATATCATCACAAAAAAACTTTATGATGAGAAATACTTAAAAGACAGAGTAGATGGTTATGAAATGATTATGGAGGAAGCAAGAAAATTCACTCCCGAAGTTGCAGCAGATGTTTGTGGAATCCCAGCTGATGCGATTCGTCACATTGCAGAAGAAATGGCAAGTGCAAAACCTGCAAGTTTGATTTGGAATCAAGGGCTTACGCAGCACACTGTTGGAACAAGTAATACAAGAATTATGCCGATTTTACAAATGTTTTTGGGTAATATTGGTAAAAATGGTGGAGGTGTGAATATACTAAGAGGACACGATAACGTGCAAGGAGCTTCTGATATGAACAATCTTGCAGATTCTTTGCCAGGATATTATGGGTTAGGTGAACCTGCTTGGAGACATTTTTGCCGACATTGGAAAGTAGATTATGATTGGATGCTTTCTCGTTTCAAAAATAAAGAAATGATGAGTAAAATCGGTTTTGCGCATTCGACTTGGAAGTTTGGTGTTTTAGATGAGGAAAATTCGGAAAATAATGCAGGAACTAAATTGCGTGCTTTAGTGGTAATTGGTTCAGGTATGACCACGGTTTCTTTGCTTGATTTGCAAAAAAAGGCAATGGATAAGCTAGATTTAGTCGTGTTTGTTGATCCTTACGTTAATGATTTAGCAATTTATAGTGATAGAGAGAATAATTTATTCTGTCTCCCTGCTGCTTCTCAAATGGAAACGAGTGGTAGTGTCGCAGCGACAAATCGTAGCTATCAATGGCGCTCTAAAGTAATGGAACCACTTTTTGAATGCCGACCTGATGAGGAGTTTTTGTTTGGTTTAGCAGATAGACTAGGATTCTTAGAAGAGTATCAAAGAAGACTTTATGATATTGCTAAAAGTCAAGGCAGAGAGAAGTTTATTTGGCCTGAAGATGCAACTACTGAACTTACACAAAGTATTCGTAGCATTGGGTTACAAGGTATGAGTCCAGAGAGATTAAAAGCTCATCAAGAAAATTGGCATTTGTTTGATAAGGTAACATTGGAGGGCACAGGAGAGTTTAAGGGAGATTATTACGGGCTACCTTGGCCTTGTTGGAGTGATAAGCACCCTGGCACCCCTGTAATGTATAATGATACTATTCCTGTAATGCGTGGAGGTATGGGATTCCGTGTAAATTGGGGTGTTACAAATCCTAGTGGTCAGAGTATGCTTACTCCTCGCACATTGCCTGATGCAAAATATAGTGGCGGACACGCTCCTGTAACTGCAGCAAATGCAGAATCTTTAGGGATTAAACTTACAGAATCTGAAAAAGCAGCAGTTGAGGGAAGCACTTTTGCTTTAGGTATAGGGAATAATATTCTGGTGGAAAAAGCACTAGAGGCAGGATTATGTCCTTATGGAAATGGTAAAGCAAGGGCGAATGTGTGGAATTGGTATGATAAGATTCCGCTTCATCGTGAGCCTTTGCACTCTGTGCGTGGAGATTTAGTAGATAAATATCCAAGTTTCCCGGATAAAAAAAATCATTTTAGAGCAAACATCAAATATCGTAGCCGACAAAAAGAGCTTGGTGAAAACAAAAATTGGGTAGATGAATTTCCTGTGAATATGCTAACAGGGCGTCTTGTTGCGCATATGGGAACAGGAGCAGAAACTCGCAGTGCTAAATATTTGGCTGAAGTAGAGGGGGAGATGTTTGTAGAGATTCACCCTGATAAAGCAGCAGAAATGAATATCAAAAATGGTGATATGCTTTGGGTGTATGGAACAATGGATACTAGAATTTTAGTTCCAGCAAAACTTTCTACAAGAGTGGATTATAATAGTATTTGGTTACCTCAAAACTTTTCAGGTATGGATCAAGGAGAATCACGACTTGATAAATATCCAGAGGGGACAAAGCCTTATGCCATTGGAGAATCCGCTTGTATGATTGCTAGTTATGGGTTTGATTACAATTCTGCTTGTCCAGAAACCAAATGTGGCTTATGCCGTATTGAGAAAGCGTAAGGAGTAAAAGATGAGTAATACAATTCCTACCAATCTTGAAAATTTTTCAAGAATAAAATTTTATTGTGATACGAATCGTTGTATTGAATGCCACGGTTGTGATGTGGCTTGCAAAGAAGCACATCACTTGCCTGTCGGTGTAAATCGCAGAAGAGTTGTTCTGCTAAATGAGGGTATTGTAGGCAAAGAGAGTGCAGTTTCGGTAGCTTGTATGCATTGTGCTGATGCTCCTTGCGCCCAAGTGTGTCCAGTGGATTGTTTTTATATTCGTGCCGATGGAATCGTCCTACACGATAAAAAAACTTGTATTGGCTGTGGTTATTGTCTTTATGCTTGTCCTTTTGGTGCTCCACAATTCCCTAAAAATGGTGTTTTTGGTTCTCGTGGAGCAATGGATAAATGCACATTCTGTGCAGGAGGTCCTGAAGAAACAAATAGCGAAGTGGAATATCATCTCTATGGGCAAAATAGAATCGCAGAGGGTAAAGTGCCAATGTGTGCAAGTATGTGCTCTACTAAGGCTTTGCTTGCAGGTAGCAGTGAAGAAGTTTCAAACATTATCACGCATCGTGCAACTGTGCGAGGAGAAAATATCCCTAATGCTGTTCCTAATGTGTGGAAAACCGCATATAACGATTAGGAGGATTCTATGAGAAATTTATTGAAATTCTTTAGAATCTTAATGTTGGTGATTTTTGCACTAGGAGTGAGTTTTGCCTTTGCGGCAAATCCAAGTGTCCCACAAGAGGGTGGAAAGCAATATGCAGAAGTAATAAGTGGAAATAATGCTTTGATTACGACAAGTGCAAGAGCGAATCCAAAACTTTATGGTGGTCCTGAAGTAGAAGCCATTAAAACTTGGGGAGTTGGCTCGCCTAATTCACAAGGTTGGGGAGAAATCTTTACTTTTCTTCAAGGAAGATATTTTATGCAAGTTTTTGGGCTTATTATTATATTAGTTCCTTTAGCATTTTTGAGCCATTTTATGTTTGTAGGGCAAAAGAAATTTAATCACGGTAAGAAAATTCGTGTATTTTCTAGTTATAACATTATTGTGCATTGGTGTGCAGCAATTCCTTTTGTGCTTTTATGTCTGACAGGTTTAGCAATGGTGTTTGGAGATAAATTAGGCGGTGGAGGATTAGTGCGTTTTGCTAGAGACTTGCACGGAATCGCAACCATTGTTTTTGCAATCTTTGGGATTTTAATGTTTTTAATGTGGGCTAAAAGCGCTTTGCCTAAGGCTTATGATATTCAATGGCTAATGATAATGGGTGGATATTTAAGTAAAGAGAAAAAACCAATCCCTGCAGGAAAATTTAATGCAGGGCAAAAAATGTGGTTTTGGGTCTGCACGATGGGTGGATTTGCAATGATAATTTCTGGGGCTTTTATGTTTTTCCAATTTAGTGATATTGACACTTTAAGAATAATGGCATTAGCACATAATATCATTGGGTTTTTAATCATTGCTCTTTTAATTACACACATTTATATGGCTGTCTTTGCGATAGAAGGAGCTTTACATTCTATTATTGATGGACATATGGGTGAAGAAGAAATTGCGATTCTCCATAGTTATTACTATAAAGAGATAAATGCTGCATAATGGAATGTTATTACAAGGCATTAAGAATTGATAAAATCTCTCCCAATGGGTTTGGGGGAGAATCTCTAACAGATTTTGTTGAAGATGATGTGATAGCAGAGGAGCGTATTGCATTTTATCTCAATGGCAAAAAACTACTTTCAGTTATGAGTATCCCAAAAGAGCAAGATTGCCATATTGTTGGGTTTTTGATAAGTGAAGGTGTGATTGATGATGTTTCACAGATTCAACGTTTAGAAATCTCTGAGGATGGTAAGTCTGTTATGATAGAAGCGGAGATTGTTGAAGAGAATCTTAAGAATCTTTTTCGTGAAAAGACACTAACTTCTGGTTGTTGCGTAGGAGTTGCTGGGAATTTGGAAGGACATATTTTAGAGCGGTTTGTAGAATCAGATAGAAAAGTTTTGTGCAGTGAAATTTTCTCTCATTTAAGATTTTTTGAAAAACCAAGTGAATTGTTTGATAAAACAGGTTGTGTGCATAAGGCAATGTTAGTTTTGGATAATTCCCTTTTAATTTGTGAAGATATTGGAAGACATAATGCAATTGACAAAGTGATGGGAAAAGCGTGTTTGCAGGGACTAGATGCAAGTGATGGGATTCTTTATGTCAGTGGTAGATTATCGCTTGAAATGGTAATTAAAGCCGTAATGCACAATATTCCAATTGTTATCTCTAAAGCTGCCGCAACTTTAATGGGTGTTAAAGCTGCGCAAGAGACAGGCGTAACGCTCATTGGTTTTGCGCGTGGTAATCGGGCAAATGTTTATACCCATAGTGGTAGAATTTCAAATTCATAAGGTTTTGTGGATAAACTATTTTATTGCAAGGAGGCGAAGCCAAAGCAATCAATTCTGCTTTGATTTAAAATTATAGATTGCTACGAGGTTTTAACGGCTCTTGCTGACTAGGATTAAAAAATTAGCGCGGTGAGGGTGTAAATACTCTCATTACGAAAATCTAAGTTATTGTTTGCAAAAACGAATTGGAATCTCTGGATTGGCAATCCAAGTGGGATAATCCAAATCCTTTAAAATCCCTTTTTCTAGCTTTTGTGTTTCATCTAATCCTAAGCTTTGCAATTTTGAGCGGTTAATATAACTAACTTCTAAAGAGGTGCTAAAGAATAATCCCTTAGAATAAAAGATTTTTCCGTGATTATTAAAATGAAAATGAATAGGAATAAAGAATTTGTTGAGTCTTTTAAGTTGTGTAATTCTTTGATAAAAACCACTTTCTTCTTCTGGATTACAGCCGTGAAATTCAAAGATAATTTGTGCAAAGTTTTGAGCAAGAATTTCTATATCAATATTTTCTAGCATTTCCCATTCTGCATTTTCAATATCGGTTTGCAAGATATTAGCTTGTGTAGAGTCTAGTTTGTTATCTTTAATTATACTTTCTAAAGTAATGGTGGAATCACTATTATGTGCGGAGATAAATTTTTTATGAAATATAATATTTTGGTGGGTATAAGGAGAATCTTTAGTGCTTCCATCATATTCTAGGACTTGGTAGCCAATCTCTGCCATTTCTAGATCCCAAGGAGAGTAATCGGAAACACCTAATGAAATGGCTTTAGGATTTTTGAATAAGGCTTTTGCCCCCCCCCCATTATTTGCTTTTAAGAGTTTATTATACATCACATAACCCCCATCGTTTGCACCACCAACTCTAATGAGGGAATCTCTGCCAACCTTAATGGGTTGTAAGACTTTTAAATATTCCAAAATTCTAGTATGGACTTGGAGATTATGGTTTAGACGCAAGTAGTTTCTGTCTCTATCTTGTAATAAAAGCAGTAAAATTTGTTTATCTTTTTTATTAATTTTGGAATTTGTAATGATGTTAGACATTAGGATTTTGTTTTGAAGCTGATTATTTAATTTAGTTTGTTGAATTAGAGATTCTAACAAAGTTTCTGAATCTTGAGTTTCCATTTTTAATATCTTTGTTATAAAATAAATCTATGTTGTATGGTGCGGAAAAGAGGACTTGAACCTCCATGCCTTGCGGCGCTAGATCCTAAGTCTAGTGCGTCTGCCAGTTTCGCCATTTCCGCTTATAAAATAAATGCGAAATCTTACTAAAATATTCTTAATATAACTTTATTTAAAGCTTTTTAACGCTTTAAAATTTAAAGTGCCTTTTGGAAACTGCATACTAATACAATGCAAACTTCCGTGTTGGCGAATCAGCACAGAGCAATCTATCGGAATTACTTTGTGATTGGGACAAGCACTTTGTAGAACCTCTATTGCAAGAGCATCATTGGAATCCTGATAAATGGGCAATAAAAGAGTCTTGTTTAGAAATAAGAAATTTGCATAAGTTGCTGGCAAACGTTCTCCCCCATAATATTTTGCACTTACAAAGGGCAATTCAATCAGCTTGAAAGGTTTATTCTCTAAAGTGCGCAGATTCCGCAACTCTTTTTTCATCGCAAGTAAGGAAAAATAATGCTCATCTGTTTTATCTAAACAACCTACATATACAATCGTTTTTTTATCCACAAAACGTGCAAGTGTATCAATGTGGCTATCGGTATCATCACCACTTAAATAGCCAGAGTTTAGCCACAAAATCTCTTGGACTCCTAAATACTTCTTTAGTTTTTTATTCAGCTGTCGTTTTGTATAAGAAGGATTGCGATTGTTTTCTAATAAACATTGTGTGTTAGTTAGTAAAATCCCAGCACCGTTACTTTCTATACTTCCGCCTTCTAAAATTAAATTTTTAGTTTTACAAGCCTTAAAGATTCCAAGTTTTGCTAGTTTGCGTGTGATTTGGTTATCCAGATTGGAGGTAAATTTCAATCCCCAGCCATTAAATCCAAAGTCTAGCACAATGTTTTTATTGTTGTGAGAAATTGTGATTCCACCAAAATCACGTGTCCAAGTGTCATTACTAGGAATTTCTATCCAATATAGATTTTCCAAGAGTTGCGGATTCCAATTTTTTGTATCAAAATAATTTTTTATATATTCTTGTGTAGAATTTTTATCTTTACACACGAGCAAACAACATTCTACTTGTAAAATATGATAAATTATTTCACAATAAGTAGCACGAACTTCCTTTAAGTAAGGATTCCAATCAGAATCTTGATGGGGAAATGCAAGTAAGATTCCCTCTTGTTTTTCCCATTCTGCAAAAATTTTTTTCATAACTATACTCTTTTTTAAAAAAATGACGATATTATTACATAAATTTTTGTCAAGGAGGACAATATGGCAGTTAATATTTCTAGTAATTCTACAAAAAGTAGTTTTGAGTATGCAAATGACTTGCAAAATGCGATGAGTTCTAATCCGCTTAAAAAAAATGAAATTTCAGCGGAAGAGAGGAATAAAGGTATCCAAGAAGCCGCTTCTAAAATTGATGCAAAATCCTTAGTAACAGGTTACATTGTGCAATTCCAAATGAGTATTACGATTTCAAGTGAGACAAATTTTTCCTCACAGAATGGAATCTTTGGAATGAATACAAGTGCAATGAATGACCCATTTAAGTTAAACAATATCTTAAAAGGTTTGGATTTAAAATCTATCGGTTATGAGGGCAAACCAATTCAGGATTTAACACAAGATGAAGCAAAAGCACTCATTGCAGAAGACGGATTTTTTGGTGTTGCAAAAACATCGGATAGAATTGCCGATTTTGTTTTAGCAGGTGCTGGAGATGATGTGGAAAAATTAAAAGCAGGCAGAGAAGGAATCATTAGAGGATACAATCAAGCAGAAAAAGCTTGGGGTGGTAATTTGCCAGATATTAGCAAGGAAACATTGGAAAAAGCACTAGAAAAAGTAGATAAAAAATTGGCAAGTTTAGGTGTTAATGTCTTGGACGAAAAGGCATAGATATTAAGTAAGGAATCTCTTGAGTGGGCTTATTTTAAGTATTGAAAGTAGTTGCGATGATAGTTCTATTGCGCTCACTCAAATAGATTCTAAGCAATTAATCTTCCATCAAAAAATTTCACAAGAAAAGGAACATACCGCTTTTGGTGGTGTTGTGCCAGAACTTGCAAGCCGACTACACGCCGAAACCTTACCTCTTATCTTAGAGAAAGTCAAACCTTACTTCAGAGATTTAAAAGTGATTGCTGTTACTACAGAACCAGGTTTGAATGTAACTTTAATGGAAGGTTTAATGATGGCAAAAACTCTAGCTTTTTCATTAAATCTTCCTCTAATTGGTGTAAATCATTTAAAAGGACATTTGTATTCTTTATTCTTAGAACGTGAGGCTTGTTTTCCTTTGGGTGTACTTTTGGTTTCAGGTGGGCATACGATGTTGCTTGAAGTGCAAGACTTCCACCAAATCACTATTAAAGCACAGAGTTTAGACGATAGCTTTGGCGAAAGCTTTGATAAAGTAGCAAAAATGTTGAATCTTGGCTATCCTGGTGGTCCGATTGTGGAATCTTATGCACAAAAAGGTGTGTGCAATTCTTTTTTATTTCCTATTCCTCTGCGTTCCAAAAAACAATATGCGTTTAGTTTTTCAGGATTGAAAAATGCTGCAAGGTTGCAAATTGAGAAAGAAAAGAAATCCAAAGAAGTTTTAAGTGAAGAATTTAAAGCAAACTTATGTGCAAGTTTTCAAGATTCTGCTATTACACATTTGGTGCAAAAGTGCAAAATATTTTTTGAACAGAATGCTAGAAATTCTCATCAATGGAAACATTTTGGTATTGTAGGTGGAGCAAGTGCAAATTTAGAATTAAGGAAGCAAATAACAAAAATATGTGAAGAATATGATGTTACATTATTGCTTTCCCCGCTTGAATTTTGTTCAGATAATGCTGCAATGATTGGGCGGGTAGCAATAGAATCTTATCAATACAAAGAATTTGATAGGATTAATTCTTTGCAAACTCGCCCAAGAATTGAGACATTTTAATCTAAATTTTAGTTTCATTATTTAATAATAGAGGGCTAATTTCAAATAATTACAAGGAAATAAAAATGGTAACTTTTAAAGGTAGTGCAGTAACGCTTGCAGGTAAAGAAGTTAAAGTCGGGGATAAAGCACCAAAAGTAGATTTGGTTGCAGGTGATTTGAGTGTGAAAAGTGTAGGGGGATCAAATGGAAAATTTCAAATTATCAATGTTGTGCCTTCTTTAGATACAGGCGTTTGTGCGACACAAACACGCAAATTTAATGAAAAAGCAGCAGATATTCCGAATACGCAAGTTTTTGTTGTTTCTCTTGATCTTCCTTTCGCACAAGGCAGATTTTGTTCCACAGAAGGTATCGAGAACGTAACAGCATTAAGTGATTTTAGAAATAAAGATTTTGGCGATTCTTATGGTGTAGTGTTGGCTAGTTCTCCCTTGGAGGGATTATTAACTCGTGCAGTTTTTGTTGTCAATCCTGATGGGCAAATCGTGCATAAAGAAATCGTAAGCGAAGTGACAAGCGAACCAGATTATGAAGCAGCACTTAAGGCTGTGAAATAATTTTAGGGGCGCAAGGTGCTATTATATCTGCACGGATTTCGTAGCATTGGATTATGCTACAAAGGCAAACAAATAGCAACTTTTGCGCCTAATGTGCTCACTCCAAATCTTCCTTATGTGCCTACTTTGGCAATTAAGCTTTTAGAGTCATTGATTTTGCAATATTCCAAAACGCATAAAATTTGCCTTATTGGTAGTTCTCTTGGGGGTTATTATGCCACTTTTTTAGCGCAAAAATATCAATTTAAAGCGGTTTTAATTAATCCTGTAATTGATGCTTGTAAAACTTTGCTACCCGCTATTGGGAAAGTTAATGTTCCTTATAATAAGACTTCATTTTTTTGGAGCTTGGATTTGGTAGAAAGCTTAAAGCAGTATCGGGTAGATTTTATTACGCCAGAGCTTTATTGTGTGCTTTTGCAAAGTGGGGATCAAGTGCTTGATTATAGGGTTGCAGCACAAAAGTTTAAAGATTCTAAACTTATCATTGAAAAGGGTGGTTCTCATCACTTTGATAATTTTATCTCTCAAAAGGATACAATTCTAAAATGGGCAGAAGAAATTTAAGAATCCCAAAAGCAACAATTATAGAATTTTAATTTAACTCCTAAATAAATTTCATTTTTTATCAAAAAATCTAATAGAAAATATCTTTTTAAACAATGAAATTACTGATAATTACCATTATAATGTAATCAAATCTATTACTATAAAATGATAATCAATTTTAATATTATTTTAACTTTTCAAAAGTTAGAATTCCAAAGTGAATTTCAAATTTAAAAAGGATTCAAATGACAATTAATGCGTTAAAAGATGGTGAATATGGTGTAATTACGCATTTAGGAGTAGATGAGCAATTGCGTGATAGATTTTTCAGCTTTGGAATTTCTAAAGCAAAGCAAATTAAAAAACTTGAAACTTCTCTTGGAGGTTCTACGATTCTAGTAGAGTTGGATAGAAACTGCATTGTTTTACGTGCAGATGAAGCCAATGCGATTGAAGTGGAGAGAGTGCAAAAATATGAATAAAAAAGCAAAAACAATTAAAATTGCCCTCATAGGACAACCCAATGTGGGCAAAAGTTTATTAATTAATACGCTTTGTAATTCTACGATGAAAGTAGGGAATTTCCCTGGTGTAACTGTAGAAAAAGCCGAAGCAAGTACTAGTTATAAAGGCTACACATTGCAAATCGTGGATTTACCAGGAACTTATTCACTCTATGGTTATTCAGAAGAAGAAAAAGTCACGAAGCATTTTGTAGAATCTAATGATTATGATTTGATTGTCAATGTTGTAGATTCTACAAATTTGGAACGCAATTTACTTTTAAGTGCGCAACTACTTGAAATGCAAAAAAAGATGATTTTGGTCCTTAATATGAGTGATGAAGCGCGTAATGAAGGAATAAAAATCAATGTAAAAGCCCTAAGTGAATTGCTTGGAATCTCAAGTGTGCAAGTTTCTGCACATACAAAAGAAAATTTGGAATCTCTACTTGATAAGATTATTGAGACTTATGAAAAGGGACAAAATGCAAATAAACGCATTTATAGCAATGCGATTGAAACAGAGATTTTGCATTTAGAGGAATTTATCAAAAGCAAAAAAGACCCAAGTTTAGAATCACTTGGCTTAAATGAGCGTCAGATTGCAATTTTATTATTAAAACAAGAAGAAAAAACCTTTCAGATTCTACATAAAAAACCTATTTGGATGGAGCTATCTAAGAGATTGCAAGATTCTTTAAATACTCTTTATACTGTTTATGATACCCCCTCTAATAAGGAGATTTTTTTAGAAGATTTAAATGCGTTTGTGCAGGGCTTGATAACTGAAACTGTGTGCTATGAAGGCAGAGAAAAACAAAGTTATACGCATAATATTGATAAAATTTTAATCAACAAATATGCTGGGATCCCGATTTTTTTATTTTTTATGTGGGCATTGTTTCAGCTTACTTTCACACTTGGCGCATTGCCAATGGATATGATTGAAGATTTTTTTAATTGGTTTGGCGGGTTGATTAAAAATAATATTCACAGCGAATCTCTTGCTTCTTTATTGGCAGATGGGATTATAGGAGGTGTAGGAGCTGTAGTTTTATTTTTGCCCAATATTGTGATTTTGTTTTTTGGAATCGCATTGTTGGAGACAACAGGTTATATGTCTCGTGTAGCCTTTTTGTTAGATGGGTTTTTTCATAGGTTTGGTTTGCACGGCAAAAGCTTTATCCCGCTTGTTACAGGTTTTGGTTGCTCTGTCCCTGCATTTATGGCGACAAGGACGCTTAAAAGTCGTAAAGATAGACTGCTAACACTTTTTATTATTAATTTTATGAGTTGTGGTGCAAGACTTCCTGTTTATGTGCTATTTGTCGGTGCATTTTTCCCAAAACAACAAGCAGGAAATTGGCTTTTTGGAATTTATATTTTAGGAGCAATGCTAGGGCTTGTAGTAGCAAAGATTTTGCGTTTGACCGCTTTTAAAGGTCCAGATGAGCCATTTGTTATGGAAATGCCGAAATATCGTATGCCAAATTGGAGATTAGTGTGGTTTGCAATTTATACGAAAGCAAAAATGTATTTAAAAAAGGCAGGAACTTTTATTTTGGCTGCTTCCATTTTGATATGGTTTGCAAGCTCCTATCCAGCACAAAAGGATACAAAAGGGGCTTATGAAAGCAAGATAGAGCAAGTGACTGATGAAAGAGAAAAGGAAAAACTTGTTTTTGCATTAGAGGAATCTTTGATTGAAAATAGTTATTTAGGACAGACAGGCAAACTTATTGAACCAATTTTTGCCCCATTGGGTTTTGATTGGAGAATGAGTGTCGCACTTTTAAGTGGATTAGCAGCAAAAGAAGTTGTGATTTCCACTATGGGTGTGCTTTATTCTCTTGGGGGTGAAGTAGATGAGGAGAGTGAAAGCCTAATGCAGTTGATTAAAAATATGATTCCATTGCAAACTGCCATTGCCTTCATTCTTCTTGTGATGATTTATAATCCTTGCCTAGCTGCGACAATGGTTTTTGGTAAGGAGGCTGGAGGATTTAAATATATCGTGTATTTATTTCTTTTGACAAGCTTTTGTGCTTATATTGTTGCTTTGTTTGGCTCTATGATTGCAGGAGCAATTCTAAATTGATTTTAAATGGGTTTATGAGAAGGGGATAGGATTTATAGCCTACAAACCATATTTGTCATTGCGAGGGCAAAGCAATCCATAACACGGAATCTTACCTTTTAATCTCCTGCTTTATGCTTGATTATGGATTGCCACGATTCCACAAGTGGAATCTGTTGGATTTGCAAATCATTTAAATCATTTCTAAACGCAAAAGTAGCATTTCATTGCCTTTAATGATTCGGACTTCTCTACTGCCACATTGTGGGCAGTGTGTATAGTCTAGTTCTTTTGCAATATTCTTTTGATGACAAGAATTGCAAGTAAGCTCTACTTTAGATTCTTGAATGAATAATTGAGAATTTTCACAAAGACTACCTAACTTAAATTCTTCAAATGCGCTTTTAAGCAAAGTAATATTTACTCCACTACGCTCACCAATTTCTAAATAAATCGCAAGAATTTTTTGCGCATTGTTCGTTTCTGCAATTTCTTCACAGGATTCTATAAGAGAAGAAACAATAGAAAATTCGTGCATATTTGACCTTTTTTCTAAGAATTATTGTATGATAAGCCTTTTTTGTTTAAAGTTTTATTTTAGCTTGATTGGGTAAGATAAAGCTTTTATTTAAATTTTTAGAGGTTACAAAATGCGACATTTTTTGACTTTGGCAGATTTTAGTAAAGAGGAAATTTTGGAAATTTTAAGTCTTGCTAAAATTCTTAAAAACGAAGTAAAAAGTGGTATATATAGTAATCCACTTGCACATAAAACTTTAGGAATGATTTTTGAAAAAAATTCTACAAGGACCCGTGTTAGTTTTGAAGCAGGAATTTATCAATTAGGGGGTAATGGAATCTTTCTTTCTAATAATGATACACAGTTAGGACGCGGTGAGCCGATTAAAGATACTGCGCGTGTGCTTTCCTCTATGGTGGATTTAGTGATGATGAGAACTCATCAACATTCGCGTTTAGAAGAGTTTGCAGAGTATTCTAGTGTGCCTGTGATTAATGGATTGAGTGATGACTTCCACCCGATGCAATTATTAGCTGATTTTATGACAATGCAAGAGTGTGGAAAAGATAAAAATCCTATTGTTGCTTATATTGGAGATGGAAATAATATGGCACATTCTTGGCTTATGCTTGCTTCTAAGCTTGGTTTTACATTAAAAATTGCTTCACCAAAAGATTATAAAGTTTCTAAAAAGATTCTGCAAAAAGCGGAAAGTTTTGCTAAAATTTCAGGCGCAAAAATTTTATTAAGTGAGAGTCCCAAAGAAGCAATTATTGGTGCGGATGTCGTTACTACTGATACCTGGGCTTCTATGGGACAAGAAGAACAAAAAGAAAAAAGAAAGCAAGATTTTAAGGGTTATTGCGTAGATTCTACCTTAATGGGACTTGCAAAAAATGATGCTATTTTTTTGCATTGCTTACCAGCTTACCGCGGACAAGAGGTAAGTGAGGAAGTATTGGAATCTAAGCAAAGTAGAATTTTTCAAGAGGCAGAAAACCGCCTACATATTCAAAAAGGAGTAATGGTTTGGCTACACCAAAGCCGTTAGTTAAGCAAATAAATTCGGCTCAACAAGCAAGTAATATGTATGAATCTCTACAAGAGATATTTAAAAGCGCTAAAACGAAATCCATGATTTCTGATATTGCATTAAATGGGGATTTGACTTATCGTTTTGAAGACAAAAATAAACAAGAGTTTTATCTTGTGTCTAAGAAAAATATGCAGCAACTTTTGGAATCTGCTAAACAACTTGAGGTAGATAAATATCTTTTTAAATTGGAGCAGGAAATTTATTCTAATGTTCCTATTGATTTTGAAGATGTATGGTGCATTGCATTAAAGGAGATAAAAAACTACAAAAAAGAGCCAAAAGCTTTGGTTAAGAATCTTAAAAAACGTTATCCTTATTTATTTTTTGAGATTTCTAAAATTCCTAGTTCTCTCTAAAGTATAAGGATTCTTTGATGTATTCAAGTAAGATTGACTTTAAACAATTTGCAACTTATTCCAAACCTGGTCCGCGTTATACTAGCTATCCTACAGCAATTGAATTTAATGAAAATTATACTTTAGATTTGTATTTAAAGGATTTAAAAGAGGATTCAAGTCCTCTTTCGCTTTATGTGCATTTGCCTTTTTGTCGCAGTGCGTGTTACTTTTGTGGTTGCAATGTAATTTATACTAGCAAAGAAGAAAATAAAGCCATCTATTTGAAGTATTTAAAAAAGGAACTGCAATTACTAAAAAATGCAATGGACACAACAAAGCCTGTCTATCAGTTACATTTCGGTGGAGGCACTCCAACCTTTTTTAATGCGCAAGAATTAGAGATTTTGATTGAGTTATTAAAAGAAACTTTCCCAAATTTTGATAAAAATGCAGAAATAGCTTGTGAAATTGACCCTAGATTCTTTGAGGAATCTCAAATGAAAGTTTTAAAACTCGGGGGATTTAATCGTCTAAGTTTTGGAATCCAAGATTTTAACGAAAAGGTGCAAAATGCGATTCATAGAATCCAATCTTTTGAGCTTGTGGGGCAATCAATCAACTTAGCAAGAACGTTTGGAATTGATTCTATTAATTTTGATTTGATTTATGGTTTGCCTTATCAGAGTTTAGAAACCTTTAAGCAGACTTTGGAATCTTGTATGTGTTTAAATCCCGATAGATTGGCTATTTTTAATTACGCTCACGTGCCTTGGATTAAAAAAACTATGCGTAAGATTGATGAGACTACGCTTCCAGAACCTGCAGAAAAACTTAGAATCTTGGAATGGACGATTCATTATTTGCATAGAAAGGGTTACCAAATGATAGGAATGGACCATTTTGCAAAGCCAGAGGATGAATTGTTTAAATCTATACAAAAAGGGCAATTACAACGAAACTTTCAAGGTTATAGCACACGCGGTGGAACTCAAACGATTGGTATCGGACTAACTTCTATTGGAGGAGGTAATCAATACTATGCGCAGAATTATAAAGATTTGCCACAATATCAAAGCGCATTAGATAATCACTGCTTACCTTTTGCAAAAGGGATTCAATTAAGCTTTGATGATAGATTAAGAAAGGCAGTGATTATGCAATTAATGAGCAACTTTAAACTTGATTTCAATGCTATTAACACGCAATTTAATATTGATTTTAAAGAATATTTTAAAAGTGCGTTAGAAGAGTTAAAGCCTTTACAAGAAGAAGGATTGGTTGCTTTAAAGGAGAGTGGAATCCAAGTGAGCCAAACAGGTGCGTTATTGATTCGTAATATTGCAATGTCCTTTGATGCTTATTTGAAGAAATTGAATACAAATCAAAAAGTATTTAGTAAGACGATTTAAAAGGCAAGAAAATTAAAGGGAAAGTATGGCACATTTTGAGAATTATGATTATTTAAAAACTAGTAATGCGTGTGTAAAATGTGGTAAATGCCTACCTGACTGCACGATATTTGGCATTAATGGAGATGAAGCAACTTCTCCGCGCGGATTTATTGACATTTTGGGTGCATATCAACGTGGCGAGATTCCATTAGATAGAGATACAAAAAATATTCTTGAAACTTGTTTTTTATGCACAACTTGCGTAAGTGTTTGTCCTAATTCTTTACCAACAGATACTTTAATTGAAAATATCCGCTATGAAATTGCTCAAAAATATGGAATCGCTTGGTTTAAACGCATTTTCTTTTATTTTTTAAAACATAGAAAAATAATGGATTTTGGGTTTAAATTAGGAGCGATTTTTGCTCCTTTGTTCTATCAAAAAACAAAAGATGGTAACTCTATCAAGCCTCACTTCACCTTGCCTTTTGTCCAAAGAAGAGTTTTTGGAGCAATCGCAAAGCAAAGTTTCTTAAATTCGCACCCAGAGGAGATAAATTTTTCTAAGTCTGATGATGTATCTAAAAAAGGTATTTCTCAACCAACTAAAGTAGCAATTTTCATTGGTTGCTTGGGAAATTATAATTACAAAAATGTCGGAGAATCTTTGCTCGTAATTTTAGAAAAATTGGGGATTAGTGCAAAGATTGCAAAGGGGCAAAAGTGCTGTGGCGCCCCCGCTTATTTCACAGGAGATTTTGCAAGTGTAGATGCATTGATTCGCTATAATGTGGAGTATTTTGAAAGCTTCATTGACACAATAGATGCGATTTTAATCCCAGAAGCGACCTGTGGCGCAATGGTGCTAGAGGATTGGAAACATTTTATGGAAAAAGATTTGGAATTAAAGCAGAGAATAGAAAAGCTTTTACCAAAAATTTATATGGCAACGAAATATTTGGAATCTAAAACAAATCTAGTGGAGTATTTAAATGCTTTACAAAAGAATCGTGGAGACAAAAAACAAACTTTGACTTACCACGACCCTTGCCATGCTAAAAAAGTGCTTGGGATTTATAAAGAGCCACGCAAGTTGTTAGAACAAAATTATCAACTTATTGAAATGGAAGATTCTAGTTCCTGCTGTGGGTTTGGTGGTGTTACAATTCAAACGGAACGATTTGAGTTAGCAAGTAAGGTAGGAAGTAAAAAGGCAAAAATGATACAAAAAACACAAGCAAACTTTGTCGCAGCGGAGTGTAGTGCTTGTCGTATGCAGTTAAGCAATGCTTTACACCAAGAGCAAGCGAATATTGTATTTTTGCATCCTTTGGAATTAATTGCTAAAGTAATCCAAAAAGATAATTAAGTAAAATATTTGTTTTTATTCATTATAATTGTAAAGATTTTTAGTGAAAAGACAAAGGAAAAAAATTATGATTGGAAAAAATTTATCCTTAAAAACACAACTTTTTATTGGATTTGGTGTAATTTTAGTATTTATCATTTTAATTGCCTTTACAGGTTATATGAAAATTCGGTTTGTGGAAAATACATTAGCAGAAATTAGTGATACTAATGCGGTAAAGCAACGTTATGCAATCAATTTCAGAGGAAGTGTGCATGATAGAGCAATTGCAGTGCGTGATGTTGTCATATTGGAAAATGTGCAAGAAATTGAAGAAACATTGCGTTTAATCCAAAAACTAGAAGGATTTTATAAAGATTCCGCAATTAAAATGGATAAGATTTTCCAAAATGCAAATATGGTAGATGAAAAAGACAAAGAGATTTTGAAGCGCATTAAAGGTGTAGAGTCAAAAACAATGCCATTAATTTCCGAAATTATTAACAAAAAGGCGCAAGCAGATAAAGTAGGTGCGAATGAGTTGTTAATCAATCAAGCTAGAGGATTCTTTGTGGAATGGTTGAATGTGATTAATGAGTTTATTGATTATCAAGAAGCCAAAAATCAAAAATTATCTGATATTGCTGTCAATGAGATTGAAAGTTATTTGAATTTAACGCTTTGGTTGTCTATTATTGCTTTTATTGTAGCAATCGCAACTTCTTTTTATATTACACGTTTGGTTATCTCTTCTCTTGGTGCAGAGCCAAAAGATGTTGTCAAGGTAGTGCTTAGCATTGCTAATGGTAATTTAAATATGCCAATTAAAACACAATTTAAAGAAAGTATGCTTGCCTCTATGGCGCAAATGCAAGAAAGATTGAGAGAAATTGTTTCAGAGGTTATGAGTTCTGCACAAGAATTAAATGAACGCGCAAACGCAGTTACAAAAAGTTCTGAAGAGTCTAAGTCTTCTTCTTATCGTCAAGTTCAAAGTTCAGAGGAATCCGTAGAGCGTGTTAAACAAGTGATAGATTCTGTAAATCATATTTCAAGCATTGCAAAACAGACAGAAGAAAATTCTGAACATACTGCTAATCTGTCTGACAAATGTATGGAAGCAATGAAAACAACGGTAGAAAGTATTGAACAGATTACACAAATGGTTACTTCTTCATCAGAGCATATTCGTATGCTTGAAAAACATTCCCAAGAAATTGGTGGAAGTGCAGACCTTATTAAAGAGATTACCGACCAAACTAACTTACTTGCTTTAAATGCAGCCATTGAAGCGGCAAGAGCTGGAGAAGCAGGTAGAGGATTTGCAGTCGTTTCTGATGAGATTAGGAAATTAGCCGAACGCACAGGTGTAGCCACCTCTGAAATTACAAGAATGATTGAGGTCATTCAAAGTGAAACGCAAACGGCAGTTGAGGCGATTCAAAATGCAGTGCCACAGGTAGAAAAAGGAATGGAAATCGCTAATGAAGCAAGTGAGATTTTAGAGCAGATTAATTTACAAGCAAGTGATTCGCTAGATAAGGCAAAAAAGGTAACTGATGCCACCAATATTCAAGTGCAAGATATGGAGAATTTATCAAAAGAATTAAATGAAATCTCAAGAGATTCTAAAAATACTGCAGGATTAATGGAGAACAATACAGAAGCAGCTCAAACGCTTAAAAATATCGCAAGCGTTCTACGAAAACATATTAATCACTTTAAAATCTAATTTTTAGAATCCCAAATAAAGGGATTCTAAAACTTTCAAAATGTATAATTCCAAAATTTTAAAAGCTAAGGGATTTATTTGCCAAATATTGCATTAATTTTATTAGGTGCAGGGGATAGTAGCCGATTTTTAGCCTCTGTTTCTAATGTAGGCTTGAATAGAAATGCACATAATGGAGTTACGAAATTACCCAGATTACCTAAAAAACAATGGTTGCGTGTGGGTGAGATTCCACTTTGGCTAAAGGTCGCATTAGACTTACAAGGAATTTATCCTTTTATGCAGTGCATTTTAAGCGTAAAGCTAGAGGAAAAAAAATATATGCAAAAGTATTTGGAAGCCTTTTCTCTAAATTTCGCATTGGTAGAGGGAGGTTCTACGCGCCAAAAGTCTCTCCAAAATGCGCTTAATACACTTTATGATTCCGCAGAATATGTGTTTGTGAGTGATATTGCACGCTGTAATATTCCCTTAGACTTGACACAGAGAATTTTAAGTGAAATTGGCAATTATGATTGCGTTGCTCCTTGTCTAAGTCTTACTGATACAATTGCATATTCTCGGGAATCCAAATTAGAATATTTAAGACGAGAAAATCTTAAGATTATCCAAACCCCACAATTAAGTAAAATAAGTGTATTAAAAGAGGCTTTGTGTAGAGGTGATTTTACCGATGAGAGTAGTGCGATAAATGCAAGAGGTGGAAGTGTCGGATTTATTCAAGGGGCAGTAGAGGCAAGAAAATTAACATTTTTAGAAGATTTGCAAGATATGCACTTATTAAATCCTAGTTCTCGCACTTTTATAGGTAATGGAAGTGATATTCACGCATTAGATAAGGGAGAGGGGATTATACTTGGAGGTGTTATGATTCCGTGTGAATTTAAACTCACTGCACATAGTGATGGTGATGTCTGTTTGCACGCCTTGAGTGATGCACTCTTAGGTGCGATTGGATGCGGAGATATTGGCGAGTGGTTTCCTGATAATAATCCAATTTATAAAGGAGCAGATTCTTCTGACTTATTAAGAATTATCGTAAATTTTGTGCGTGATGTGGGGTATGATATTGTGCAAGCAGATATAACAATTTTTGCCCAAAAACCAAAAATCTCTCCTTATAAATGTGCAATGGAGCGTAAAATTGCAGAGATTCTGCAAATTAATCTATCCTATGTGAATGTTAAGGCAACAACAACAGAAGAACTAGGGTTTATTGGTAGAGGAGAGGGGATTTTAGTGCAAACAAATGTTGTGTTAGAGTATTTTGATTGGAAAAGATTTATTTAGTTTAGGATAAGGAAATGAAAATTTTAATTGTAGAAAATGAAATTTATTTAGCTCAAAGTATTGCTTCAAAGCTTGGACATTTTGGATTTACGTGCGAGATGATACCAAGCGTTGAAGAGGCTTTGCAAATGGAGGTGGCAGATATTATTTTGCTTTCAGCCAATATACCGGGTCAAAACTTTTATTCTTTGATTGAGAAGTTTAAAGATTCCATTATTATTCTAATGATTCCTTATGTGAATGATGAAATGGTAACGCGTCCTTTAAAAGCAGGAGCAAGTGATTATATTGTGAAGCCCTTTATGATTGATGAGTTGATTCGTAAAATTGAACACTATATTGCTTTTCGTCAGCTACAAAAAGAAGTAGCATTTTATAGGGATTATTTTTGTGATTCTTTATTGGTGCCAACTTATACAATCAATACAAAAATTTCCTTTCCTCTAATTGTAAAAAGTGTATCACAGAAGGCAATTGATATGTGTGTTGTTAATTATGCTATTCATAAGAAATTTGCCATTAATTTTATCTCCCTTTATAAAAATCACAACTACAAAGAAATTTTCAAAAATGTTTCAAAAACACAATTAACCTACATTGTAGGTTTTGAAACATTGCGAAAAGAAGAGAAAGAGGAATGTATTAGAACTTTTAAAAATATTCCAGTGATTCTATCTTGTTTGGGTGGAGATTTGAGTGATTTTAAGAATGTGTTTGAGATTAATATTAAAGAAATCTCTCAAGGATTCCAAGAAGATGTCTTAAGTGTAGATGAATACATTAAAACAATGATTTTAAAATTTGAAGATAGGTATCCAGATACAGAGCTTAGTAAGCGACTTGGTATGTCGCGTAAAAGTTTATGGGAAAAGCGAAAAAAATATGGAATCACAAAGAAAAAATAATCTTTCTACTTTATTTATAGATAAAGAAGCAGTTTTTGCACTTCTTTTATGTCAAGAGGGTTTGCTTGCCCCTGTAAGTCATTTGATGAATGAAAAAGAAATGATTGAAGTAGATAATACAGGACTTTTTGAAGGGCAAAGTTTCCCCTTTTCATTTATTTTAGCACCTGCTGGAAAACGTAATGAGGAGGTAATGAAATCTTCTAAAAAAGGCGATGAAATCGCACTGATATGTGAGAATCAATTATGTGGCAAACTAATTGTAGATTCTGCTTTTAAAATCAATAAACAAGAGCGATTATTTAAAATAATGAGCGGAGATATATATTCTAAAAAAGCTCAACATCTTTATAATCGTCTTGGTAATTATGCACTTTGTGGAGAATATACATTATATTTGCAATCTGAAATTTTTGCTTTTAGAGACCGCGCAACAAAACAGGCGATTGCGCAATTTAAAAAAACCAATGATGCACAGGGTGTAACAGCAATGGTGTTAGATGCTTCCCCTATTACACGGATTCACGAACGCATTTTTAGATTTATCTTAGAAGAGAATCATTTACTTGTTTTGTTATTGCTTAGAAGGCAAAATGAGGGTTTATTGGACTTTTATATTCGTAAAATTTGTTTAGAGTTTGTGATTGACAATTATTTGCCAAAGCATTGCATTGTTATTTTTCCTTTAGATGATATTTATTTGTTCGCTGGCGCACACGGGATTATTTTAGACGCAATTTTGGCACAGAATCTTGGTTGCGATAGAATCGCTATTGGAGAGAATTATCCTGATTTGGTAATTTATTACGATAATCAAAAGATTTATTCTATTTTTGATATGACAAAAGATATTAAAATTAAAGTAAAATTATTAAGCGAATTTGTGTATTGTAATCAATGTAATACGATTGTTAGTCCTAAGACTTGCCCCCACGGTAAGCATTATCATATTGATTATCACTCTGGATTCTTGCAAGGTATCCTGCAAGCTGGATTAATTCCACCTACAATTTTAGTGCGTAAAGAAGTTTCAGCTAAGGTTTTAAGTTATTTATTTCCCAAACGTTTCAGTCCATTGATTCAACAATTTGGAGCAATGTTTGCAAGTAATGGAGTGATTGAAGAGCAAGATGATGAAGATTTTTATTTAAAATTGATAAATATTTATCAAACACGGTCTTTAAGTTAAGGTTTTTTTAATGCAGCATAGTTTTTTTAGAACTTTCATTGATTTTAAAGACTTTTGCAAGAAGGGCTTTTTGACATTGTTTTTTAGCGGACTTAGCCCAAAGGCACCCGGAACGATCGGCACATTGGTTGCTTTACCCTTTGCTTGGGCTATTGGCTATTATATCGCATCTAGCACTTTATTGCTTTTAGCATTGCTTATTTCTGTGATTGCAATTCAAATTATTAATGATTATGAGAAACAAGGAATGGCACACGATTGTAGTGAAATTGTGATTGATGAGCTAGCGGGGGTGTGGATTAGTGTTTCTATGATTGGATATAGTTTTTTTGGATTGGTATTATCTTTTGTTTTATTTAGATTATTTGATATTTGGAAACCCTCTATAATTGGTAGGGTTGATAAAGAAGTCAAGGGTGGTTTAGGTGTGATGGGGGATGATTTATTGGCTGGATTTTTTGCTGGACTTTTGGGGCTAATGATTATTGGCGTAATACAAAAGGTAGATTCTTTAGCCTTTATTTTGGAATTTTAATTTCTGTTTTTAAATAAATTTTTAGAATCCCTATTTTATGGTTTATTTATACAGAAAAATAAATATTTCTTCTGTATAAATCTTATCTCAACTACCTAATGCCTGTGATTTATCATTTATATAAATTAAATACTATATGTCAATTCGAAACGACCATAAATTCTATAAAAAACGCTCGAAATTTCCTAAAGAAAAAAGTTTTTAAATACTTTTTTATATTTTATTTGGGATTCTAGCTTGCAACACTGACACCTAAACTACTATTTAATCCAAACGCAATTAAATTTTTATGTTTATTTTAACCTATATGCAAACACAATCAAGAATATTGATAATCATTAAAGAATATCTAAATAAAATAAAAATATCACGCCTAGAATAATCCGATAGATTCCAAAGGGAATAAAATTAAAGCGAGAAATGAAGTTTAAAAAAAGTTTGATTGCTAAGAGAGCACTTAAAAATGCCACAACAAATCCGATACCAAGTATCATTATATTATCCATATAAATAGACTCATAGCTCCTATAAAGACTATAAGAACTTGCAACAACCATCGCAGGTAAAGCCAAGAGAAAGGAAAATTCTGTGGCTACTTTACGATTACAGCCAAATAATAAACCGCCTATGATTGTCGCACCACTCCGTGAAGTGCCTGGAATCATTGCAAGAGCTTGAAAAAACCCAATCCAAAGCGCTTGAATATAAGAGATTTCATCTATATTTATAATGTTTTATTACATTTATATATGAAAAATTTACAAAATAATAAATTAAATCCCACCAATGATCAACATAATAGAAACTGTGATAGGAGCAAAAAGTGCCTTAATATGAGAATAGAATAAAAAGCCTAAAGTTCCAGCAGGCAAGAATCCAATACATAATTTTATCCATAATCTAAGGCTATTTGTGGTTAATTTTTCCCAAAAGACAAAAAGAACAGCTAAAATAGAGCCTAATTGAATGACGACTTCAAAAGTTTTGTGAAATGTATTTTGTGGAATTCCGAGTAATTCTGAAGCTAAAATCAAATGTCCCGTAGAAGAAACGGGTAAAAACTCAGTAAATCCTTCAACAATGCCTAAGATTCCAGCATTTAATAAATCCATAAAGAAGCCTCAAATAACTAAAATGTGTAAAAATGCGTGAATTTTAGCATATTTTGATGATTTTTTTTCAAATGTTTGTAAAACTTCAACTATAAATCAAAAATAAAATTATAAAATGTGTTAATTTCTTTTTGGAGTTTTTATGTTTAAGAGAGTTTTAATTGCAAATCGTGGTGAGATTGCTGTTCGCATTATTCGCGCTTGTAATGATTTGAATATAGAATCCATAGCAATTTATTCTCGTGCAGACCGTGATAGTATGCACGTAAAAATGGCGACACATACTTATCCTATTAGTGAGGACCCTATTAAGGGTTACTTAGATCCAGATTTGATTATCCAAGCTGCTAAAGAAATGGAAGCAGAGGCAATCCATCCAGGTTATGGATTCCTAAGTGAAAATGCACTTTTTGCTAAAAAGGTTAAAGAAGCTGGGATTGTATGGATTGGTCCAGATACTGAAGTGATTGCGAAAATGGGAGATAAGAATGCTGCAAGAAATTTAATGATTGCCAATGGAATCCCGGTTGTGCCTGGAACAGAACCTCTTAATGCTTTAGGTCTGTATGAGATTCAAAAAATTGCGCGTAAGATTGGTTATCCTATCATCTTAAAGGCAAGTAGTGGAGGTGGCGGACGCGGAATCCGTGTTGTTTGGGAAGAAAAAGATTTGGAATCTTCTTTTGAAGCTTGTAAAAGAGAAGCATTAACTTTCTTTAAAAATGAAGATGTCTTTATGGAAAAATACATTCAAAATCCGCGTCATATTGAGTTTCAAATTCTAAGTGATAATTATGGTAATGTGATTCATTTGTTAGAAAGGGATTGCTCTATTCAAAGAAGACATCAAAAACTCATTGAAATTGCACCTTGTCCTACAATGAGTATAGATTTACGCCGCCGTATGGGAAGTGTAGCAGTTGCGGCGGCAAAGGCTGCAAAATATACAAATGCCGGAACTGTGGAATTTCTAGTAGATGATTATAACAATTTTTATTTTATGGAAATGAATACGCGGATTCAAGTAGAACACGGAGTAACAGAGGAAATTACAGGATATGATTTAATTGGACGTCAGATTAGAATCGCTAATGGTGAGATTTTAGACCTTACACAAAATGATATTCGCGCTCAAGGATTTGCAATTGAAGCACGAATTAATGCAGAAGATGTGCATAATGATTTTGTGCCAAATCCCGGAATAATTACTTCGTATTATCCGGCTTTAGGTCCTTTTGTACGAGTAGATAGTTATGTTTATAAGGATTTTACAATTCCACCCTTTTATGATTCTATGATAGCAAAATTAATTGTTCGTGCGACAAGTTATGACTTGGCAGTTAATAAGCTTAAACGCGCTTTAAACGAATTTAAAATTCGTGGAGTTAAAACTACAATCCCTTTTCTCGTTAATATCTGCAATGACAAAGATTTTAGGCGTGGAAATTTTGATACTTCTTATTTAGAGAAAAAAGTGCAAGATTTATTGCCACAAGAGACCAAAGACGATAGTGATTTAGTTGCTGCGATTGCAGTGGCATTGACGAGTGCTTTAGAGCAGAATCATTAATAAATCTAGTTTTAAGTAAAAGTGCATTAGAATTTGCGTTTATTTTTTTAGAAGGTTTTAGAAATGAAAAGAACATATCAACCACATAATACGCCTCGTAAGCGCACGCACGGGTTTAGAGTTAGAATGCAAACTAAAAATGGTCGTAAAATTATCAATGCAAGGCGAGCTAAAGGTAGAAAAAGGCTTGCAATCTAATTTGTGGAATCGGCTTTGGTAACCTTAAACACAAAAAAAGATTTTGATAATGTTTATAAAAGCCAAACAAGGTGGCATAACTCTCATTTCATTCTATTTTTTAAAGAAAATCCTCATACAACAGCAAAAAGGATTGGATTTTCAGTATCTAAAAAAGTAGGAAATGCTGTTTGTAGGAATCTTATTAAGCGTCGCTTGAGAAGTATTTATAGAGAGTCTATACTGAACTTAAAAAATGGGGATATGATTTTGTTAGCAAAAATTGGTTTAGATAAAGTGGAATATAAAATTTTGCGAGATAATTATAAACACGCTTTAATGCGACTTAATTTGGTAGTTTAAAAATGTTAAAACAATTTTGCATAAAGATTCTTTCTTGTTATCAGTATTTTATCTCTCCTTATTTGGGTTCTACTTGTCGTTATTATCCAAGTTGTTCAGAGTATTCTAAACAGATTTTTCTGTTCCAAAACCCTTTGGTGGCTGTTTGGAAAACATTGATAAGAATTTTTTCTTGCAATCAGTTTTTTGAAGGTGGCGTTGCTTATCCACAAGTTTCTTTAAAGATTCAATCTCATTTTAGTAATCCTTATCTTATTAACATCCAATATTGGTTGATTCCGAATAAGCCTCAAAAATACAATTTTAAAAATATTCCAAATGGAATTTCATTAAACTTGCAAATCCAAAAAGTTTTTATTATTAAACAACATTCAAAGGCTTCCTGTGCTTGATAAAATTGATAATCTAAGTTCTCAAACTAGAGTTTTAATTGCTGTGCTTCTAGCACTTGCATTTTTTGTGCCTTATAGTTACTTCTATCAACCGCAAGTAGCAGAAAATAATGAAACGCAGCAAACTGCAACAAGAGAGATGCAAAGTGTTGCTACAACCAATGCCTCTAATCAAGTGGCACAAAATATCGTGAAAGCACCAAAGCAAAATAGCACTATCATTGCAACAATAGAATCTGAAAATTTCACCTATAAGATTGACCGCTTAGGTAGAATCGCAGGAGTGAATTTGAAAGCGGAAAAATACCAAAAAGATTCTGCTGCATTATCTTTGTTTCCAGAAGACGTAGCAAATACAAACAATCCAAAGATTTTAGAAATTCGCTTTTCGGATTCTTTATTAAATCAACAAGCTTTTAATACCCCTTATAATGCAAATCTAACCTCTTTAACCATTCAAGATAAACCACAATCTATTATATTGGTTCAAGAATTGGATAATGTGAAAGTAGAAAAAGTCCTCACTTTCTATCCCAATGGATATTATGAGGCACAAATTAATATTCCGCAAAATTACACCTATTTTGTATCACCCGGTATGCGCCCTAGTGTGGAAAATGATGCTTATGTTTTTAAGGGTGTGATTGTTAAAGAATCGGATAATACTATTACAAC
The DNA here is from genome assembly GCF_947367035.1 of uncultured Helicobacter sp. Lineage (GTDB taxonomy): Bacteria > Campylobacterota > Campylobacteria > Campylobacterales > Helicobacteraceae > Helicobacter_D. Next base: position 97,497 of record NZ_CANBCA010000002.1, on the reverse strand, counting down.
CATTGAAGATGGAGATGCGCAAGGGCAAAACAATTATGCAAATGCAAGTATTATTGCAGCAGTGGATCGTTATTATGCTACTTTGTTTTTTAGTAAAAATAATGCGCTTAACGCAACGATTTTGAGCAACCCAAGTGAGAATCCTATGCCATTTATTAGTGCAAATGGCGAGTTGAAGCTAGAAGGATATATTGGTCCAAAAGATTATCGTTTGCTTGAGTCTATTAATCCCAACTTAATAGATGTAGTAGAATATGGTGTGATTACTTTTTTTGCTAAACCTCTTTTTTTGCTACTTGATAAACTCTATGATTTATGTGGAAATTGGGGTTGGGCGATTATTTTATTGACACTGATTGTTAGGGTTGTGCTTTATCCTTTAACCTATAAAGGTATGGTGTCAATGCAGAAGCTAAAAGATCTTGCGCCAAAAATGAAGGAACTGCAACAGAAGTATAAAGGAGAGCCACAAAAGCTTCAAGCACATATGATGGAGCTTTATAGAAAACACGGAGCGAATCCAATGGGAGGTTGTTTGCCACTTCTTTTGCAAATGCCAGTATTTTTCGCAATTTATCGTGTTTTATTTAATGCGATTGAGCTAAAGGGTGCAGGTTGGCTACTTTGGATTAATGACTTATCTGCAATGGACCCTTATTTCATTTTGCCAATTTTAATGGGTGGCACAATGTATCTCCAGCAGCATTTAACACCTACAGCCTTTAGCGACCCAATGCAAGAAAAAATCTTTAAATTTTTACCCTTAATCTTTACAATCTTTTTTGTAACTTTTCCTTCAGGGCTTGTATTATATTGGTTTGTAAATAATATTTTTTCCATTGTTCAGCAATTACTTATCAATAAAGCATTAGAGCGTAAAAAAGCGCGTGAAATTGCAGAACATAAACATAAAGATGATTAAAAATGAAGAAGATAGAAGCAGAAACTTTAGAAAATGCCTTGATAATTGCATCAAATGATTTTGGGTGTTCTGTTGTAGATTTGGAATATGAAATTATTCAAAATCCCTCTAAAGGCTTTTTAGGGATTGGTAAAAAACATGCAATTATTTGCGCTCAACCAAAAATTTTATTAAAGGTAGATTCCTCATCAATAGAAGTTAAAACAACTTTTAATTCAATCAATGAGGAAAGTTTTCAAAGCGCAGGGAAGATGAGAGAAGAGAATGAACCATTAATTGCAGATGAAGAGACTAGAAGATTGGAATCATTGAAGTATTTTTCACTAGAATCTTCAAAGAAAGATGATTCTCAAGAAGCTTTTAAGAATAATCCAAGAGACTTTAATGTGCAATTTGTAAGCAAGATTCCAAATCATATCAAACACAAACAACTAGATTTACAGAATGTTGCAAAAGAGGTGCAAAGAGAACTTCAAGAACTTTTGAGTTTGATGCCCTACCAGCTAAGTGAAATTCTCGTTGAACCTTATGATGAAAATACGCTTTATATTAAAATTGATGGTGAGGATTCTGCTTTGTTAATTGGGAAAGAAGGTTATCGTTATAAGGCGATTTCTTATTTGATTTTTAATTGGGTAAATCACGTTTATGGAGTGATGATTCGGTTGGAAATTGCAGAATTTTTGCGCAATCAAGAAGAGATGATTGCAAATTATTTATTACCTACGATTGAAAGCATTAAAATGTTTGGAAAAGCTCAAACAAAACCTCTTGATGGTGTATTGGCTCATATTGCATTAAAGCAGTTACGGGAACAATTTCCTGATAAGTATATCTCTTTTCGTCTAAATAATGAGGGGGAACGTTATATTATTATTAACGATTTTCATCATTCCTAGAGTATTGTATGTTAAATGATGATACAATTATTGCTCCCGCGACAACTTATGGGAAGTCTTCATTAAATGTCTTGCGCTTGAGTGGTAAAGATTCTTTAAAAATCGCTGCAAGGCTTGCTAGAACTACTCCAGAAAATCTTATGCTTTCTTTGCCTGCACGTTGTGCAAAATTAACAAAGATTTATTTTAGTAATGAGGATTTACTAGACGAATGTATTTTACTCTATTTTAAAGCGCCCCATAGTTATACAACGCAAGATGTAGTAGAGTTTCAATGCCACGGCGGAAACTTTATTGCTCAAAGTATTTTGCAAGAGTGCTTACAATATGGTGCTCGTTTAGCAAATCCAGGTGAATTTACAAAACGAGCATTTTTGGGCGGACGCATTGATTTATCCCAAGCACAAGCAGTTGCTAAACTAATAGAATCCCAAAGCGCACAAGCACACAAAATGCTTATGCGTCATCTAAAAGGAGAAATGCAGGATTTTTGTGAAAAATTGCGTATAGATTTGATTTCCTTACTTGCGCATAGTGAGGTTTTTATAGATTATGCGGAGGAAGATTTACCTAAGGATTTACTAGAAAATTTAAAAGGTAAATTGCAATCAATTCTTAACACGCTTCATTGTCTTTTGGAGCAATCTAAAGCAAAGCGCACAATGTTTGAAGGTTATAAACTTTGTATTATTGGGAAACCAAATGTGGGTAAAAGTTCCCTTTTAAATGCACTCTTGCATAGTAATCGTGCAATTGTGAGTGAAATAGCAGGCACGACACGGGATAGTATTGAGGAGAACTTTATGCTAGGAGGGCATTTATTGCGTCTTATTGATACTGCTGGGATTCACGAAACTAAAGATTTTATAGAGTCAGAGGGTATTAAAAGAAGTTTAGAAAAGGTGCAAGAGAGTGATTTGTTAATTGCTCTCTTTGATATTTCATCTCCTATAACACAGGAGGATTTTCAAATTATAGATCTACTAAAAACCTATCAAAAGAGCAAAAAAATTTTTGTTTTACTGAATAAGGTGGATTTGGATTATAAGTTGGATTGGACAATTTTGCAGGATTTCAATCCTATAAAACTTTGTTTAAAAGGCGATTTGTATGCTAAAGATTCTTTGTTAGAGAGTTTTAAAAAATACCTTGAATCTTTATTGGATTCCAAAGAAGAATCACAATCTTTGCTTCTAGCTTCAGAATATCAATTCCAAGCAGTGCAGACTTGTATTGAAGCGTTACAACAATCTATTTTCCCTTTGGAAAATACAGAATTAGAAATTTTCAGCTTTCAAATCAATGAAGCATTAAGGGCCATTGCATCAATTACAAAACCTTACGAATATTCTCAAATGCTAGATGTAATGTTTGGAGATTTTTGCTTAGGTAAATAAATATTTGCTTAATTAAGATAAGTTAAAATTGGTTTTAGCCTCTGCAAACTTTGGTATAATTGAAAAAAATAAATGGAATTAAATATGGAAAATCTTAAGAAACCACATTTAGGATTTGAGCTTTTGCATAAAATCTTTGTAGCAGCTAATATTCGCCGTTGGAATGACCAAGCTACACCTGTAGAGTTTTTGGAGATTGATAAGCAAGCACATAAGATTGTCCTTGCTTATTTACTTGCACATTTTGAGATATTAGAAAATAAGCAAACCATTAATTTTGAACGATTGATTTTGCAGTTTTGCTACGAGTTTTTTGAACGTATTATTTTAACGGATATTAAGCCACCCGTTTTTCACAAATTAGTTAAACATCACAACAAAGCACTTGTAGATTTTGTTTGTGCGCAGTTAGAAGAAGATTTGAAAGGATTTGGCTTTTTAGAAACTATGCGTGAGTATCTTTATGGAAAGGTTGATAATCTTGAAAAAGAGATTTTGAAAGCTTCACACTATTATGCTTCTAAATGGGAATTTGATATTATTTATCATTTTAATCCAAGAATGTATGATGTGCAAAACATTAAAAATGCTATTGATAAACAAGTGCATGAGTATTACCATTTAGCAGGTGTTCAGCGAATAATGTATGAGGAGTTGTGCGAAATCGTAGATATGTTTGGGCAGTTAAGATTTCAAAAGCGTTGGAGTCAGACGCCAAGAGTTCCTTGCACTTCTGTGCTTGGACATACACTTATAGTTGCACTTTGCGCCTATCTTTTGGGTTATGATTTGAAGTTTTCTCCAAAAATGCAAGTGCAACATTTTTTCTGTGGATTATTTCACGATTTGCCTGAAATTTTAACGCGTGATATCATTTCTCCTATTAAGAATAATGTAGAGGGTTTAGATAAATTTATTAAGCAGATTGAAGAAGAAGCGGTGCAAGAAAAAATCTTAAAGATCGTTCCAAATTCCATTGCAAAAGAGATTGTATATTATACGCAAAATGAATTTACTAATCGTTATAAAAAAGATGATGAAATTTTCTTGAGTTCTAAAAAAGGAGAAGAATTTTTACAAGAAATAGAGTTAGAATCATCTGATGAGCCAATTTTTGGAGAATTTTTGAAATACTGTGATCATTTAAGTGCCTTTTTGGAAGCCAAAATTTCTATTGAACACGGAATTAAAAGTAAGGAATTAATAGAGGGTGCTAGAAATTTGGAAGACCTTTATAAAAATAAATTTTTAAGAAGAATAGATTTGGGTTATTTGTTTAGAGAATTTAAATCCTCTTAATTAATGTAGATTAGATACTATGTATTCGCACATCTGCTTCACTGCTTGATTGGAACATTCCTTTTGTAAATCTTGACTAATTTGTGAGATTTTCTCTTGCAAAATCTCTAAACTATTCCACAAAACCTCACAAAACAAATCTTGTTCTAAACATAGAAATCCTAGTTTTTTTTCTTCTAAAAACTTTGCATTATGGTATTGATGATTATCTGCCGCATAAGGGTAGGGGATAAAAAGTGCAGGTAAGCCGTTTGCGCATAATTCCCAAAGAGAACTAGCTCCTGCTCTACAAATTGCAAAATCGCATTTTGTTAGAATCTCTGGCATTTGATTGCTGAAATCAAATAGCACGATATCAACACTTTTTAATTCTTCTAATTCTCCAATTTGTATATTTGGGGATTTTATGTCTTTTAAAGATTCTAAATTTTCTTTTAAAATTCCAATTTTAAAATTGAGCTTTAAGTATTCATCTAGCACGCGTGTAAATTCTGTTTTGCCACATTGGTGGTAGATACATAGCTTTTTTTGTTTAATGTCTTCTGCTAGAGCAAGCGCAAAGTTGTTGATAGTTCTAGCACCTTGCGAACCTCCCATAAAGAGCAAATTTTTTACGACTTTGCGCACTCTTGCTTGTGCGAAAAAGACTTGACGAATGGGGTAGAATTTTAGCGGTGAGGATTGCAAATAAGAGGAGAAAAATATTTTTGCACAAGGTTTTAAGATCCTATTTAATCTCCCAATTTTGGCATTTTGTTCGTGGATAACTAGTGGAATCCCAAGCAATACTGCCCCAAAAGAAGCTGGTGCAGCAGAATAGCCACCAACAGATAAAATAAAATCTATTTTCTTTTGATTTTTTAATATTTTAAGTGTAGTTTGAAGTGCTTTGGCTTGTTGCCATAATGACTTAAGTTTATGGAATCCTTTTTGATTGACGACACCAAAGGTTTGTAAAAAATATTTTTGTTTCAAACGCGTATCTGTTTCAAAATATGCTTTATCTTGACCCTTCTGAGAACCGATAAAAATACATTCAAATCCTTCTTGATAAAATTCTTCTAAAAAAGCTCTAGCTACGCTTAAATGTCCTCCCGTGCCGCCACCTGTAATCACCACTTTCATTTTGAATCCCTCAAAGTTTAAAGCTATAAAATTTATCTAAATTGTAACATAGCTTCACACTTTTAGTGCATAGTTTGATAAAATAGGTTAAAATTATGTAAGTTTTGCAAAAAGTTAAAATTTTTTAATACTTTTTATTGAAATCTTGTAAAAAAATGCTAAGATAAGCACAACGATAATTTAGGAGAGTTTGTTATGGATAATATGGAAAATGTCTTTGATATTAAATCCCTTACAATGTCTGTATTGATGACCCCAGCAGTAGCGAATTTTAAAGGTAGGGTGCATGGAGGAGATTTATTAAAGCTTCTTGACCAAGTTGCTTATGCTTGCGCTTCGCGTTATTGTGGAAAATATGTTGTTACTCTATCTGTGGATAGAGTAACTTTTAAATATCCGATTGAAGTAGGTAGCCTTGTTACTTTTTTGGCTTCTGTTAATTATACAGGGAAAAGTTCGCTTGAAGTAGGAATCAAAGTAATTGCAGAGGATATTCATAAGCGCACTGTAATGCACACAAATAGTGCATATTTTACAATGGTTTGTGTAGATGAAAATGGTAAGCCCGTGTCCGCACCACCCTTAGAGCCAAAAACTGAAGCAGAGAAAAGACGTTTTGAGAAAGCTTTAAATCGTAAAAAAGCCCGCGTAGAACTTGCTAATAAATGCTCTTAATATGTTATAATTTCTCTTTTTGGAGAGATTATGCAAAATTCTATTGCCAAGTTAGAAGAGAATTTAACTAGTGAAAATACTCCTAATGGGCGAAACAAAACAGAAGAAATTAGAGACATACGCGCAAATATCATCAAACATCATTTAACTAAATTTTGTAAAGCTAATGCTACTGCTCTTGCATTAATTTTTAAAGCACTGATGCGAGGAGAGATTCTTTATTCTAAAGTTCAATTTTTGCAAGATTGCAATACAAATGGTTTGCTCTGTCAAAGCATAAAAGATTCTGATAACTTGAAAAATCAACAAAAACTACAAAAAGAATCTCAAAATAGTAAAATTAATGGCAAAGATTTTAAAATAAATCAAACTCAAACTTTGAAACAACAACCAAATAATGACAAAATCAAATCACAAGAAAATACTTCTAAAGAGTCTCTTCAAAGTGTGGAATCTAAACTGGGTTCTTCTGATGCATTCCCTTTGAATATTGAAGGATAGTTATGCGATTCCATATTGTCCTACATCAGCCTCGTATCCCGCAAAATACAGGTAATATTGGTAGACTTTGTTTTGCTAGTGATTCTGTATTGCACCTTATTTATCCACTTGGATTTAAAGTTTCTCAAAAAGAACTCAAACGTGCAGGTATGGATTATTGGAAAGATTTAGAAGTCTATGAATGGGAAAGTCTAGAAGCATTTTGGGATTCTAAATTATTGCAGATTCCGCATTTTTATCTGACAACCAAAGCCTCCCATCTTTACTATCAAGCACCCTTGAATCGTGGAGCATATTTGCACTTTGGACGTGAAGACGCAGGGCTTAGTGAAGAAATTTTAAAAGCCAATCAAGAGTTTTGCTATACAATTCCTATGAGAAATAATGCGCGTAGTCTAAATCTTGCAACAAGTGTTGGAATTGTGCTTTATGAGGGAATCCGTCAAAGAGATAGTTAAGGGTGATTGATATGTTTGGAACACAATTAAATGGAAATCTCTGTTTTAAAACAAACAACTGCTTTTCCTGTAATTTTCACTAAAAAAGGTTTGCCATTTTTGATTTCTACATTCACACACATACTACCTAGCCTTTGGATAGCTTCCCCTTGCAGAATTTCAAATGAAAGATTATTTGGAGTTTCTAAATGTTTTGCAATGCGATAAGTAACCAAATAAGCACCTAATGCACCATTAGCATTGCCTGTAACAGGGTCTTCTGCAATGCCAATTGCAGGAGAAAACATTCGCCCACGAATGAATGGCTTTTCATTAAAGTTTAATGTGAAAAGATAATATCCATTGCAGTGAAGTTTAGAGCTAAGAACACTTAAACTTTCTAAATTTGGTTTAAGAGTATTCAAACATTGATTCTCTTTAATGCCAATCATAACCTTTGAATGCCCTGTAGAACTAATTGCAACAGGGCAATCTTGCCTAATATCTTGAATCTTAAGCCCTAAAGCGTGGATAATCTCATCTATTATTTGTCTATCTAGTGGAGTTTCCACCTTTGGTTTTCCTTGTGTCATTGTGATACTAAAATCATCCTTTTCTTGTATAATCTCTACAGGTAGAATCCCTGCTCTTGTCTTTTGTAAAACTTTTCCTATTTTTTCTCCTTCTAAAGCTCTAATATAATGGGTAGCTATTGTAGCGTGTCCACAAATTGGAACTTCTTTGGTTGGAGTAAAGAATCGTACTTCCATATCATAATTAGGTGCAATAGGAGAGAAGACAAAGGCAGTCTCTGAATTGTTTAATTCTCTTGCAATTTGTTGCATTTGTTCATTGCTTAAGCCATCAGCATTGGGGATAACCCCAGCAGGATTGCCATAAAATTTATTTTTGGTAAAGGAATCCACTTGATAAATTCTATAAACTTTCATTTTCTTGCTCCCAATAGAGAATTAAACTTCCACCTTTTTTAAAATTACTCCAGATTCTAAGTGTTGCGTATGAGGAAATTGGTCAAAAAATGCGCAGTGTAGAATCGTATGTGTTTGAGTGAGAATTTCTAAATCACTCTTTAAACTAATAGGATTGCAAGAGATGTAAATAATTGTTTGAAAATGTTGTAAAAAATGACAGACTTCTATCCCTAAACCTGCACGTGGAGGGTCAATCAATGCTGCACAAAAATCAAAGAAGTCCAAATTAATTTCTCTCAAGCGATAAAATTTTCTCATTCTATTTAAAGCTTGCATACATTCTACACCACTTAAGCGGACGAAATGAATATTTGTGATTCCATTCATAGATGTAGCAAATTGCGCTGCTTTGATGGAAGTTTTAGAAATTTCTGTCGCAAGCACTTGACGGAATTTTTGCGCAAGTGGAATCGTGAAGTTACCGCACCCACAATACATTTCTAGTAAATCTTGATGGTTAGAATTTTTTAAATTTTGCAAAATCCAAGTAATCATTTGGATATTTATTGACGGATTAGGCTGCGTGAAAGCTCCTTCAAAATATTGATAACGATAGGTTTTATTTAGAATCTTTAAGGATTCTATTACATAATCTTTACCTACAACTAATTTAACTCCTTTAGAGCGCCCAATAAGATGAATCTCAAAATTTAAAGTAAGTTGTAACTTTTCACGCAAGGATTTAACTTCTTTTTTCCAAGATTCTGCTAAGTTTTGGTGATAAATCAAGGTTAAAAGTATGGTATTGGTTTGAGAGGAAAGAATCTCTAAGCTAAAAAGGCGCCTTGTAAGATGATAAAATTCAGGAGAGTTTAGTAAATCTCTTAAAATAGATAATGTTTGTTGAAGGCTAGGGAGTAAATTGGGACAATTTTCTATCAAAACGAAGCGAGATTCTTTATTTGCTACCTGATTTAAACGGCGCATTGCGAAATGGATTTTATTGTTTAGGTGATAGATTCCAATCTCTGCACGTGCTCTAAAGCCAAAGTCATATCCTTTAAATACCTCATATTCAGAGAGATTGAGTAAATCTTTTGCTTGTGCTACTTTGGATTCTAAACTTACACTTAAGCAACCACCGCATTGTCCTAAATATTTACAAGTCATTGCTACCGAAAGCTTTGCACTAGATTCATTGTCAGCAGATTAAAGCCATCTACTAAAATAAAAACAAGGATTTTAAAAGGTAAAGAAATCATTGTGGGGGGTAGCATCATCATTCCCATTGCCATAAGAATGGAACTAATGACCATATCAATAACCAAGAAAGGTAAATAGAGTAAGAACCCGATTTGAAATGCAGTTTTCATTTCGCTAATAATAAAAGCAGGTAATGCGATGCTTAATGGCACATCTTGTGCATTTTGAGGATTTTGAATGTTACGAATACGATAAAATAATGCTAAGTCTTTAGGACGCGTGTTGCGAATCATAAAGTCTTTAAAAGGTGCAGAAGTACGCAAAAATGCTTCATCATAAGGAATCTCTTTGGCAATATAGGGCTTAATGCCTTGATTGTAACCCTCTGTTGCAACAGGTTCCATAATGAAAAATGTCAAAATTAAAGCAAAAGAAACGAGAAGTTGTGTGGGAGGCGATTGTTGTGTTCCCATTGCAGTGCGTAAAAAGGCAAGAACAATAATAATCCGAGCAAAACTCGTTGCCATTAGAATTAAAGAGGGTGCTAAAACGAGCAGTGTTAAAATAGCCACAATGTTGAGTGTGGTAACCAAATCACCTGGCTCTGTGGGGGCAGTAAGCGTTAAATCCACCGTTGGGATTGTGGGGCTTTGGGGTAATTGAGGTGGTGCTGCAAAAAGTGAAAGTGTGCCAAAAAAGAGAATAAATAGGAATCGTAGCACTAAAGATTCCTTGATGGAAATGCAAGATGATTTATTGAGGTTTGCAGGTTTTGCTGAATAATGTTATCTTGCATTTTGAATTCTTGATTTGGAGTGGTTTCTCCATTGTTTTCTTTGTTGAGATGATTTTGTTCAATCGTTTTATCTAAAATATTTTGCTTTTGGTGTAAAAGTTTATCATCGGGATAAAATCTAAATTCCACGCGGCGATTTTTCGCACGATTTTCTTCATTTGTGTTTGGTAAGATAAAATTGCTTGCTCCATTACCCAGAGAAGTAAGTTTTCTAGGATTAACTTTGTTTTCTATTAGAATTTTAGAAACATTAAGCGCCCGAAGCGCGCTTAAACCTATATCATCTTTATATTTTTCGGTAGGAATTATGGGTGAATTATCTGTATAGCCAATAATATCTGCGTGTAGATTAGACGGCATTTTTTGTAAGATAAGTGCAAGACGTTTTAAAAATAGAATCTCATCTGCATTGTTTAAGGTTATTGCACCTTCTTCAAAAAGTAGCTTTCCACTAAAACGCAATATAAAGCCCTCACTTCCTTCATCAATGATGTTAGATGGTCCTAAAGAGACACGCACATTTTCTTTAAAATCCAAAATTTCGCTTTCAATTTTCTTAACTTCTTCTGCAGTTTCCGGTTCCGTTGTCATATCTGCTTGTTGTTGGATTCTTGTGTTATCTGGTTCTACTTTGATTCCTCCACTTAGCAAAGACATCGCACCTTTCATACTCCCTTCAGCTTCGGTTAATTTTTTGGCGTCAAAGGTTACCATAGAAAGAATGAGGATAAAGAAAGTAAGAATGAGTGTAACCATATCCCCATAAGTTCCAAGCCATAGAGGCAAAACTTGAGGACAATCACAAGGAGGGCAACGAGTTTTTCCCATTTATCAAGACTCTATTCAAATTGGCTAACACGTTGGTTAGGCGGCAAGAATGTGAGTAATTTTGCTTCTAGTGCGCGTGGGTTATCACCCGCTTGGATAGACATAATCCCTTCAATAATTAGTAATTTTACTAATGCTTCATCTGCGGCACGAACTTTTAGAATATTCGCGATAGGAGAACCCACAACATTTCCAACAAATGAACCATAAAAAGTCGTAAGCAATGCAACTGCCATCGCAGGTCCAATAGAAGCTGGGTCAGACATATTCAAAAGCATTGCAACCAAACCAATTAGTGTTCCTAGCATTCCATACGAACCCGCAAAGGCAGCCCAAGTATCAAAAATCCCCGCATTGTCTTTGTGTCTCTCTAATGTCCTATCCATATCAGTTTCTAATAAATCACGGATACTATCAGGCTCTGCACCGTCAATTGCCATATTTAATCCACGTTTTAAAAACTCATTTTCTTCTTGGTTGGATTGTTGTTCTAGCGATAGAATCCCATCACGTCTTGCTTGTGTGGAATAATCTACGAGTTTTTTAATAAGACCAGGAACATCAAAAGTTTGAGGTTTAAAAGCAATCATAAAAAAAGTGAAAAACTTTTTCATACTTTCCATTTTGTAAGCAATTAACAAACTTGTAATAGAACCTCCAATGGTAATTAAGATTGAAGGAACATCAAGGTAAGGTCCAATCCCTACACCAAGTGCCATCGCTGTGCCTAAGAGTAGTAATGACAATGAGATACCCGCAACTGAACCTAAATCCATACTCACACTTCCTTAAAAATAGAAAATTTAACCCTAAAATGATATTGTTTGATTCTAAAACATAAATTTTAAACTTTATTGTGTTAAAATTTGTTTAAATTATCTTTAAAAAATTTATCACAAATAAGGACTTCAAATGTATTTGATTGATTTTGGTTATGATAGCTTTACCAAAGGATATGTTTTGAATCTGATTAGAGATAGACGAACAAGTGCAAAGTTGAAGTATGGAAATGAGATAAATTCCATAGAATTTATAGATTTTACAGCTCAAGATTTTAATTTGTTTTTCAGTATTTGTTGGTTTATAAATAATAAACAAAAACAATCACAAATCAAAAAAATAACTCTATCATTTGATGAATTAAAAAAGTTTATCCCTCAAAACAAAATAATGAACCTGAATAGATTTTATAATGATATTGTGAAATTTGCAAGAAAACTTAGAAAAATAACCATTGACATTGAAACCAATGAAATAACTCAAAATGGCGAATCCAACTCATTAGGAAAAAGTGATTTTTTTGCTAGAGAAACTTTGGTGGATTCAAAGACGAAAACTTTAACTATTGTTATGGGGGATTTAGTTTTAAAAGCTCTTTTTAATTTCAATTACTTTACAAAGTTTGACTTAAATGAGTTTTGTTCTATTAAGAATAAATATACAAAGACATTGTTTAGATTGTTGAAGCAGTATGAGAATGTGAATGAGAATCCTGTAAATGGTTTGAAAAATATTGTAATGGAGAAGCAAGAATTTTTGGAGTTTATGAATTGTCCTGAAAAATATACAAATAATATGTCAATGTATGTTGATAAAAAGATTCTAATTCCAGCGATAGATGAGTTGAATAAAGGCTCACAAAGCTTTAAGAATGTTAGTTATCAAAAGATTAAAGAGGGTGGAATGATTAAAAAGTTTGAAATAAGTTTTCAGACGATAAAACCCGCATAGCTTTGTAATTATGTCTTTGTTTGTTTGGACAGCGGATACAAATATTTGGTAGTGTTTGGTAGTGTTTGGTGTGCCCTTAAGCCTATGTCTTAAGGGCAAAATAAAGCCTACGCTTCGTTTTACTTCACTTGTCTTTATTTTTCTGCTCTTTAAGCGGGGGATTCCCCCGCAACGCCCCCTAATAATTCTAGTTTTAAAATGTTTTTTAAAGTTTATAATGTTTTATAAATAAATTAATAATTGTTTTATAAATACAATTTAACATTTTAAAATATATTTTAAATATTTAATAATGTTTAAAATTTACTTCTCTTTCTCTGCAAAAATATAAAATTAGATACAAAAATGATAATTTAAAAGCATTCATTTGTTTGGATTGGTTTGGCTTTTGATTTTGCCGACATTTACCTTGTAAATGTCTATAAAGGGGGTAAAAGCTGTGGGTTTATATTGGTTTTTGCGTTGTTTTGCGGGGGTTTTGTTATAATTTCAGCAACAAAAATGAGAATGAAAGGTTGTGAAATGAGAAGCGGTTTTTATCTTGATTCTTGGCAAAAAAAGTCTTTAAGGAACTTTTTTAAAATGGAAGTTTCAAAGTTTTATGATGAAATGCAAATGCCAGAATGTGCTTGGCGAGATTTGCAAGAGCATTGCGAAAAAGAAATGCAAATGCTAGAAATGGTAATAAAAGAGGCAAAGGTTAAAGTAAATGTGTTAGTTAGGGGGTATATGCTTTATTATAAAGAGCTAGGGCGCATTTGTGTGTTTAAATCCTAATCGTGATATGTTTAAATTTGCTTGTAAAGAAGTTTCAGATTTAGAGGAGCAATTAAGCGTTAATCGGTATATTGAATTTGATTTTTCTATTGAAGGTGATATAGATTATCAAGAATGTGTTTTAGAGTTAAGACAAAATGATTTTTGTTTAGGGGACGCAAAAGAACCTTTGATTCTTGAAAGTAGCAGGGGCATAGGAAGTTTTAATTTTTATGCGGAGATTGTAGAGAGTAGCGGAGATTCTAACGAGGATATACGCATAATGTGCGAACATTTAGCGGAAGTTGTCTTGAAAGTGGTAGAAAAATTTAGAGAAATAGTAAGTGTTTAAAATAAGGGTGGTAAAAATGGTTACAAAACAAGAGGTTTTGCGGGAATTGGTTTTTGATTCCTTGCAAGAGCTAAGAGAATTTGTGTATCGGATTGAATTGCGAAGCTTTGCAAAAGGGCAAAAGTTAGTGATTGTTTTTTCTAACTTTTTTGCCTTGCAAGAATGGAATAAAAAAGAAGCTTCCATAATGGAGAGAATGCGAGAGCTTTACAAACAAAGAGGGCTTAAAGAAATTGTTGTGTTTCATCAAGTTTTAGCTAAAGCCAAAGGGCAGAATCGCACCTATAAGGAGCTTTCAACAGGTGAATTTGACACTTCTTATTGCGCCCCGATATTAGGGGGTATTATGGATAGAATCAAGATTGCAATTAAAGAAAATTTAGAAAGAGAAAGGGTTTAAAATGTTTCAAGAAAAGGTAATTAAATCCAGAAACTTAAGGGTTTGGGATTACAAAAATCAAGTTTATTTAAGCAGGATTAGCAAGAAGCTTATAGATTCCATAGGCTTAGATTCTAAAGATTATCAAATTGAGGATTATTTGGGTGAGGATTCCAAAGGGAAAGCAGTTTATAGTTACGATGTTGTTGTGTCCGATGATGACCCTAGCGATAAAATGGTGCTTTTTAGGGAAAATGGCATAAATTACGCTATGGATTTGGGCGTTAAGGGTATAGAAAATGGTGAGGGGCGCAGATATAGAGTTGAAATGTGCTATCTTTTGCGCCATTCTCATAAAATAGGTAATAGTCATAATCGTAGATAAATAGGAGGGCAAAAATGAAACTAAAAGACATTGATTTTAGAGTATGGAGCAAATTAGAAAATGGGTATATTGAATATCCTGCTTTAGCTAAATTAGGTTCTGTTTTACCTGCTAAGGTTCATCGTGCCGATAGAGCAATTCCTTTTATTGAATTTGATGAAAGAGATGATGAAAAAGAAGTTGAATTTTGGACAGGGCTTAGAGATTTAAATAATGCAAAGATTTATGAGGGAGATATTGTGGAGATAACAAATCACAGATTCAAAGACACCATAGAAGCGGTGGTTATTTGGCAACAAGGAGGTTTCTTTATGAAAGTTATTAAAACTTACGATGAGGACGAGGTTTGCGTTGGTAAAGAAATTCCTTTTTCTGAAGTTCATTCTTATTCACAACAAATAGATTTAGTTGTTATAGGCAATATCCACGAAAACCCCGAGTTATTAGGTTATTAGGAGGGCAAAAATGGCTGGTGATTATATAGATTTAAATGTTTATGTTGATTTAGATGAATTTGACGATTGCGATATATTAGACGAGATAAGAAATAGAGTATCTAAGCGCAGTTTTTTAGAATCTTTAGTTTGTATTGATGAAGTAAAAGATTTTGATTCCTCTTTAGTAGAAAACTTAAGCAGTATTCATAATTGGAATAATCAAGAAACCGCAAAAGAATTTTTTGAGAGCTTAAGATTTAGCAAATCTCTTAAAGAGTGGATTTTAAGAACATATGGAAAAGGAGAGAGCCTAGAAAAAGCCATTAATCTTGAGATTCAAAAGATTGAGGATTCAGGATATACAAAAGGCAAAGTTGAAAATGTAGAAATCAATGCACCTTTAGCCTTAATGCAAGTAGAAGCTAAGGCTAAGTTATTTGCATATAAAAAAGTGTTGCAATGTATTTTAGGTGAGGAGGAGTAAATTTTTAAGAAATTCTATCTCTAAATTAAGAACAAATCCCTAAAAATAGGGCTTAAGTAAGGATATTTAAAGCAAGGATTTTGTATAATTCTTGTGGATTTAGGGTATCGGCTTTCTTAAAAAGGAGACGATATGGCAGAAGTTATAATTGTTCTTGTTGTTACACTTTTGCTTATCCTAGCTGTAAAAAGCTAGATAAGCTGTAAATAATTAAGTCATTGTGATTGTATGCCACTTCCGCTTATAAAAGCCTTAAATCCCTTGCAATCTAAAGCCACTTTAAGCGGGGGTGGTTTTAGTCTTAATCCCCCTTGCAACCCTAGAGAAAAAATAAAATAAAAATATGATACAATAAAATTTAAAAGGAAAAACAATGGAAGCAGCAAAGATACAGGTTAATGCAAATATGGAAAACAGAGAAATTTTCTCTCCAATGCTTTTAGCATTCCTAAAGCAAAAGATTAAAGAATTAGGACAAGAGAAAAACGAGCAAATCATTATTGAATCTCTTAAGGTGGTAGCAGATGAAATTTCTCATAAGCAAACTATTAATGCAAAGGCTATTAAAGAGGAGCTAGAGGAAAAGCTCAAAGGCGAGTTAGCTACAAAAGATTTTGTAAGGGCAGAAATTAATCAAGTTAGAACAGAGATTGCGGAAGCCAAACAGGAATTAAAATTAGAAATTGCAGAAGTTAGAACAGAAATTGCAGAATCCCAAAGGAAGCAAATGTGGCTTATTATTAGCACAGGCGTAATGTCCGCAGTCGTAATTATTGGTGCAAATTTTGCATTGATTAAATTCCTCGTTGATACATTCTTGACTGCCCTAGCAAATATAAAGTAAAAGTAAGGTATTGTCTTATATTTCAATGTCTTGCAAAAATGTAGCCCTATGTGTTATGGGTTTTGGGAGATATTTTGCATAGGTTTTATAAGTTTCTGTTAAATCCTTATGTCCCATCATCTTACACCCCACCCACATAGGCTCTTCCCCTTTGCTTAGCATAATACTTGCAAAAGAATGTCTTGTATCATAAAGCCTACGCCTTTTTAGTCCTAGTTGGGTTTGCAAAGCATAAAAATCACTTCTTATTTTATAGCGTGGTAGAATAATGATTCTTTGTTTTAAGGATTGATATTTTAAGGTTTTTAAGTGTTTATAGACTATGTCTAACATATCAATCACGCGGTTGCTTGAAAGAGTTTTAGGGCTGTCTATTATGCCTTTATCTGATAAACTTTTATTAATAATGATTTCTCTTTTTTGAAAGTTAATATCATTCCAAGTTAAAGCTAAAATCTCACCTGTCCTAGCTCCACAAAAGAATCCTAAAATTAGATAAGTCTTTAAATCATCTTGTGCCTTTTTAATGAGATTCAAAGCTTCCTCTAGTGAAAAAGGATTAATCGCCTCTTTTGGAGTTTGTTGTTTCATTTTGGGGAGAAATATAGGATTTTTATCTATTAAATCATTATCCATAGCATATTTAAAAAACGATTTAAAAATAATGAAATAAAGTTTAATTGTTTTTTGGCTATAACCCCTTTTCATTAAAAATTCTAAAAATAATACATTGTGTTTTCGTTTAAAATCACTCAAAAAAATAAGGTTAAATTCCTTTAAAAAAATCAATGCGCCCTTAATCACAGAACCATAAAAATCTTTTGTCCTTTCTTTCAAAAAGCTTTTTTCGTTTAAAAAATTTTCAGAGACTGCTTTAAAAGTGAAAGGTTCTTGTTCTTTGCTAACCACACTTGAATCATCATTAAGGTTTTCATATTTAGCACTAGCCTCTTTTAGATTATCTTGAAAAAGCAAAATATTCGTTTCTACAAATTCAATGGCTTGGGGAGATTTTTTAATCCCTGTTGATTTGCGAAAGCGTTTGCCATTTTTGTAGTAATCTATATAGATTGTATTGTTTCTAATGTAAATATTTTTCATTAAAATCTCACAAAATAGAAAGTGAAGTAAAGATTATAGCATAATTCAAAGGAGGCAATTTAAGTTTTTTGTATCATCGTATATAACGAGCTTACAAAGGGTTTTAAGTAAAATTTTAAGCTAAATTAAAGCGAAATTGCTTTTGGACGAAACTTAATGCAAGTTTAATTGAAATTTTTTACTTAAATGATTCTTGTAATTTGTGTTAGCTCAAACTCCTTAAAATGCTTGATAATATCCTATTCTATGGAATTAAAAGATTTTTACAGAGTAAAAACAATTAATTTTATTTTTTAAGTTTTATGAATCTTAAACTTAAATAAGATTAATGTTTTTGAAACTTAAATTCCTATTTTGTGGAATTTAAAGCTTTTTAAAATGATAACTTAAATCATTATATTAAATATAAATATTAAGATACTTGTATAATATTATTGTTTAAATCCTTTAAATTATCATAAAATAAGTTAAGATATTGATTTAAGCTAAATTTGGTTGAAAAAATTTAAGTTCAGCAAAAAGTTATAATGCAAAATGAAATACAAACTCACAAATCCCTAAATTTTAGGATTTTTGTTTTTTTAAGTTCAGCAAAAAGTTATAATGCCCTTTCTATATATAAAACAAATATTAAAGGGAATAAAAGTTTAATATTATATATAATTCTTGAATATTTAGAATTGAATTTGATTTAAGATTTTATAAACAAAAATTTAAAAATTTTGCATTATAACTTTTTGCTAATAGAAAATAAAAGAAAGTTCGTAAAATAGAGATTTTTAAAAGATTAAAAAAATTCAAAAAGATGAAAATTTTTATTTAGAGTTTTTTGTTAAACTTCGGAAAATCCTATGTTTCATCTTAAAAAATATTCCGCAAAAAGTTATAATGGACATTCTCTCCCTTTTTTTCTACAATCTTTGCAAATTTTATTTTTTAGGACATTTGAATGGATACAGAGAATCAATTAGACAATCAAGAGTTTGAGTTTGGTGAGTTTGGCTTTAATGAGTTGGATTCTTTACAAGAGCAAGTGGCTTTGAAAAATTCCGCGCAAAATGATGAAAAAGAGCCTGAATTAACAAAAGAAACTGAATCAACACAGCAAGTGGAAAACAAAGAAGCTTCAGAGGACGAGTATGATATAGATGACAAGTATCAAAAATATTTAGATTCCTTGCAAATGGAGCAAGAGAAAATTGAGCTTGAATACTCTCTAGCCAAGATGAAGCAAGATTTATCACAAAGCCAAGAGGAGAAGCAAGAAGTGGATTTAACTTATCCCGCGCAAAAAAGAGAGTTTTTGAATGAAACTTTGGAAGTTGTGGATAAAGGCATTACCCCAAGTATCAAAGAATCTTTAGAGATTTTAGAGAAACTTGATGAAGTGGAAGCACAAATTGCTAAGAAAGAAAAAGAGATAAATGCAGAGCAAGAAAAAGATTCCTCCTCTCCCTCTAAAACAATTTTAGATTCTGAAATTGATGAAGCTTTGCAAAAACAACAACAAGAACAACAAGAATTGCACCAAAAAGAGCTAGAATCCCTGCAAAAAGAAAAAGAAACGCTAGAAAAAAACTTTCAAGCAAGTATTGAGAATCTCATCAAACAAGGAGATGTGAAAGACTTGCTTAAAAACTTGCAAACATTTGATGAAGCCTTTGCGAAATTTTTAAAGAAAACCAAAGAGGAATGCGACCTCTTAGCAAAACAACGCATTGAAAAGCTTGAACTTGCAATGCAAAATGAGAGTGTCAAAGAAGCAGTAAGTGGGTTTGTAAAGGAATTACACGCAAATCGCGAGGAAGTAAAAGAGCAAAGCAAAGAGCTAGAATTACAAAAAGAATGCTATCAAAACCTAGAAAAACTGCAAAAAGAATGCCTCAAAGGCAATGGAAAAGCTAAAACCGAATTAGAAAACGAAATAAAAGCCTTAGAGGAAAGACACCCCACTTTCAAGGACAATTATTCAAAATTCTACAAAGAGCTTGAATCTACACTAAAAGAGCCACAAAAACAAAAAGAGAAACAACAAGAAAACACAAGGGAAAGGAGTGCGTAATGTTAAAACAAAGTTTTATCTCTCTAAGTCTTGCTTGTATGCTTTTTTCTAATGCAAACGCAGGTGGAATCCCGACCGTAGATGTTGCTGCAATCCAACAAGCAGTTTTAAATTACAACCAGATGATTAAGCAATACGAGCAAATGGTGAAAGATACATTGAATTTTGAAAAGCAAATGGACGATATGGGCGTAAATATGAGTAGTGTGAATGAAATTTTAGGCAACACTTTAGACTTGGTGCGTGATATGCAGAATCTTTATGATTCTATTGTCTCTATTCCTGATGATATTTTAGGCGATGTCAGTAAAGTGCAGAATGCTTGTAGCTTTTTAGAGAGTAAAAGTAGCTATTTTAAAACAAAAATGAATCAAATCAATGGAATTAAAAATAGAGTGAATCGTTGCTCTGTTGCCATTGCCAATACCGCAAACATTAGCAAAAGCATTGAGGATTTAATGAAACAAGCCGATAAGATTGCCGATTTTGATGAGTATCAAAAGATAATGAAAGAAATTGAAAATGTGAAAATCGCAAATGAGTTTTTGCAACAAAAACAAAACGAGGAAAACGCCAATCGCATACTTGCCTTTTATGACACCTATAAAGAGGAGAATGCCAACAATGTTTATTCTCAAAGCAAACACAATTCCGATTTAAGAGAGTTATCTAAAGCTCTTACAAAGCCAAACAATCAAAAACAAGCCCAAGCCCTAACCAATTCCTTGCTTTTAAAGATTTTAGAATCCAATCATAGGCAATATGAGATGAATTTGGAATTTTATAAAACAATGACCGCCTTTAAAATGCAAGAACACAAAAGCGACCTTACAGAGGAAAGCTATCAAAGCACTTACACAAAGCCCACAATCAACGATAAATTCCTAAATTATCAATACCAAGATTCACAATTTGAAACAGATTCTTTAGGATTCCCAATCATCACATTAGATTCAGTTAAATAAAGGAGACCCAATGAAAATACAATTTTTAACAAAAGCAACTCTAAGCCTTGTGCTTGTAGGAAGTTTAAGTATTTTAAATGCGCAAAGCCTCTCTAATGGCGTAAAAATTCAAACTCTAAGTGGAGATACAAAATTATCCTGTGAAGCTCTGCTGTGTCTTGCAAGTCCAATCAAACCTAGCGAATGCGCCCCCTCACTTGCAAGATATTTTGGAATTAGTGCAAAAAAATGGAAAGATACGATTACCAAGCGAAAGAATTTCTTAAAGCTTTGTCCTGTGGATAATAGCGATTCACAAATGGTTTATTATAGAGACCAAGTCGTTGCGAATTTAGATTCTGAATGCACGATTCCCACTTTAAATAAAAGAGTGGAAAAACAAGTTGTAAGACTAGAGAAAGTGTGTGCAGTTGTTAGTGATAATGGTGGTTGTGCTACTTTCAAAGAAATAAATATTTATGGTTTTAGAACCAATCCAAATCTACCTAGAAGTTGCGCCCTCCTTGCTTCCTCTGCTTACACAGATTATCGCTTGAAATACACTTGCAACAAGCAATTTTATGATGAAGCAAGTTGGAATCGTGGTTATGAATTAAAAGAAGTCTCAAAAAATATCTATTTTACACTCAAAGAGAGTGAGAGAGAGCAAGGAAGCAAGTTGATTCCTATTAGCCGAAGTGAATTTTACAAATTACCGCCTAATGAGCGTAAAATCACATACAACGCAAGTGGTTTTTCACAATATAACAAAATTGTTGAAGTTTTCTATCAAAAAATCCTCATTAAGAAAGATTGCTGGATAAATGACTAAAACAAATCTTGTTAAATTGCCTCTTGATGAGATTTTATTAAGCAATGGCTGGAGTGTTAAAAAAGACAAGGATTCTAAAAATTACAGAGCCTTAGAAAACTTAGAGACAGGCGATTGCGTTATTGTCTCAAGACAACAAAATGGAGATTATCTCTATTTTAATCCAAACAACAATGCAGATAGAGGCAATCTTTACAATTTTTGTAAGAATCGCGGGATTAAATTTGATTACAATGCGCTAGATATTAAAAACTTACAAGAAAAACTAGCAACTAGCACCCTTAAACCTCTTGCTAAAACACAAGAGGACGAAAAAGCACAACAGATTCTCAATGTTTTTAATGAATTTAACGAATTACCCTTTAACAACCCTTTGTTTTCCAAAAGAGATTTGAATCCCGATTTGCTCCAAGAGATTATGGGATTAAAGCAAGATGATTTTAACAATATTGTTGTGCCAAGCTATACTTTAGACACATACACAAACAGCAAACAAGATTTTTTAAAACAAAAAGGCTATGTGAGTTATCTCAATCACCCTATTGTGAAAGAGAATCCCGACACGAAAGAAAAGAAATTCATTAAGCAACTTTGTTATGGTAAAAAAGGCTTAGAGATTCTAAAAACAAGAGAAACTAAGAAATTTAGTAATGTGCAAACGCTTATTATTGCAGAATCTAGCATTGATTCTTTAAGTTTTATAGAATTAAAGAAAATAGAACCAAAGAATATGCTTTTATGCGCAACCAATGGACAAATCACACAAGAGCATAAAAAAGTCTTTGAATATCTAGCCAAGAACACACAAGGAGCAGAAGTTTATCTTTGCTTTGATAATGATACAAAAGGTAAAGAATTTGCAAACATTGCAAAGAAAATTTTTAAAGTTGCAAAAGTGCAAATACCAAATTTTAAAGACTTTAACGATGATTTAAAGATTGCAAAAACTTTAAAGCTTGATTTCTCTTATACAAAGGAGAAAGTGCATCATATTCTAAAAGAATGGGAAAAACAGAGTGAATTTTTAAATAAGAGCTGGGATATTTTAACGCCTGAAGCAAAAAGAACGCATATTTTAGAGATAAGTTTAAAAGAGATTCCACTCTTTAAAACGCTCAAACCAAAAATTGAAAATTATCTCCCCACCAAAAGCCTAGAAAAGTCTTATGAGAATTTAGAAGCAAGAATCAAGAAAGAAAGAGAAAGAGAGGCAATGGAGAAAAGAGCGCAAGGAAAGTGGCTTTAAACCAATTTAACAATGTATAATTACAAAATATCTTTAAAAGGAGCTACTAATGATGATTTTAGGTTTTTTAATAGGTTTTATTAGCATTTGCGTTTTTTTGTATTTGAATTCATAATTAAATTTGCACTTCCTTTCTTTAATCGTTTAATCTCTTTAACAAAGTATTCTCTATCGGCTTCTCTTTGTTTGATATAATATTCCATATCTCTTTCTCTATCGGATTCTAGCTTTTTAATGCGCTTTTCACGCCAAGAAACCATACTAATAAATCCGCAAATGCCACCCAAAATGAAGCCTTTTAAAAACTCAACATTATTAAAAGTAGTTTAACTTCTTATATACTTAAAAGATTGTGGGGCGGTAAAATTGGTATATTCATTATAAGGGCATAGGGGCTCTTTGTATTTGTTGATATTTTTGATTTTTATTGCATAGGCTACTTGCCTATCTTGAAAATATTGCATATAAAAAGATTTTTTAACGCCCGAGTGTCTCCTCGTTTTTTCCCAAACTTTTGCAGGATTGTCTTTGACGATTTCTCCTATTTCAAACTCCCCAATAATTTTCCCCACAGGCTTTGTAACATAAACTTGTATATATTTAACTTTTTCTTTGAATATAACCTTGCGATATTCAAATCTTTTCTTGCCATTGAAAATAGCTTCGGCAAATTCAGGCTTAATGGATAATAATGCTTTCATTCACTTCTCCAGCCTTTAGAATTTGTTGAAATTCATCATCATTTAGGGATACAAATCCCCAATAAGGCTCACTTTCTCTTTTGACAATTCCTCTTAATGTATCCAGTATAACTCTCTTTTTAAAGGAAATATTATAAGTCATCTTAATGATTTTTGGGAATTGTCTAGTCTTGTAATATTGTTTTAATTCTGTTTCAGTAAAGATATTGTGAGGCTTACAATATTTGATAAACTCCTCCTCTGTGAAACTACTAATATGCCTATACTCTTCTACTACACATAAAGAAGTAGCAACAGAGGAATAATTAGCATTAGAAGCTTTTTCGCCTTTTGTGCGGTAGATAATCAATAAATCGCCTTTTTTGAGATTCTCAATTCCTTGCATTTTCGCAATATAAACTTTATGAATACTATTAGCCTCCGAAGAATCTTGAAGTATGCTAAAATTTTCATTCTTAAGCATTGAATCTGAAAACATTCTTGTATGATACTGCGGATAAATACCTAGAATATATTTACTAACATTCTTAGTATTGATTGAGGGGAAATCAAGACAAATATCTTGTTGTATCTCTTTTGAAGTTGTTGCAATGTTTTTTATCAAGACGAGCTCATCACCTTTATTGCCCCATTGTTTAAACCCATATTGCTCTAGTAGGTTGATTAATGCTTTGTGTTTTGAAAAGATAGTTAAATAGAGGTTAAAAATATTTCTAGATATGGCAAAGTCAAACATTCTCTTAATGAGACGCTCACCAAGCTTTGTTCTATGTGGAATAACCTTAAAAGTCCCAACTTTTATCCAAATTTTAGCTGAATCTAAAGGCGGTATGATGCCTGTATTATCAATAGGATTTTCCTCTTTAAGATATAGAAAACAAACTAATTTATTTTCCTCGTAAAGAATATAGGCTTTTTCACCTTGCAAGGCTTTTTTATTATACCAATTATCAAAGCCTTGATAATCTTGCCTCAAAGAATCAAAAAAAGAATCCTTTAAATCAATTTCGCTAAAAAATTTGTATTGAATATTTGCCATTTTTGCTCCATTAAAATAATATAGAATTATACAAGGACGATTTTTAATGCTAATTTAATTCCTTTATGAAAATATCATTTTTCATAGGAATCCGTATTTGATTTAAAAATACTCAAAATAATGCTTCTCATTGCATTTTAAACCTCTCTCCCTTGCATTTTGCGAAATGCCTCAATCTTTTTTTGCTTAAACATTTCTGCGCTTTGCTCTTTTGCCTTTGTTTGCTCTTGCTCTACTTCTTTGGTTTGCATTTGTGTGTTTGCACCTGAAGCATTTGTTTCTTGTAAATCTCTTGGCTTCAGTTTAATGAAGCTCTCTTTTTGTAAGAATTGACAAGTAAAAGAATACTCATTAATTAAAAAATTATTGCTTTTACTTCTTGTTTCTAAATGTTGAATCTTTGAATCCTTTTGCATTTTTTCTTTGATTTTCTTTTCTAGCTCTTGACTTCTATTATTGATTAATTTTTGAATAAATTTTTGATTCTTTTGTAAATTTTCTATGTAGCTTTTTATCTCATAGGATTCTAGCGGGGAATTTTGCAAGAGGTAAATATTTTTTTCCAATTCTTTGTATCCTTTTGCAAGTTTAAACGCATTTGTTTTTAGCGCAGGATTGTAAGTCTTTAAAAAATCCAAGTCATTTTCTTTCATCACTTTGCGATAATTTATTTCAATTTCTTTGGCTTGTTTCTTGATAGCAGATTTCACTAAGAAATATTCTTTGATTTGTGTTTTACTTGCACCTTTGTGATTGGGATACAAATTTTCATAATGTTTAATAAAATCTTTTTGAATAAAAACATTGTGTGCTGTGCCATAGAGAACTTTTATTTGCATATTTTTAAAATTTGTTTGTTGTTTTTCTAGCAAGTTTAAATTTTTTAATTCTCTTGCAATGGTAAATTTTTGCTCTCTTAGAGATTCATTGATTTTTTTAATCTCTTTTAGCACTTGATATTTTTTCTTATTCTTTTGTTCTGTGTATTGCACAAGCAAATCAATTAAATTTGATTTTTGTTTGTAGAGATTGTCTTGCTCTTGCATAAACTTTGCAATTTTTTCTCTTTTATCCTCTAGGTTTTTGTTGTTTTTGATGATGAAATCATACTCATCATAATAGCTTTTAAAAAATTCTCTAAAATCTGTTTTTAGAGTATCCATTCTTTCTTTTTTTCTTTGATATGAAGCTTCTAAATTTCTTTCTAATGCGTTTTTGTTTTCATAATTTAATCCTCTTGCTCTTAAAGAATAAGCAAAATTATCTCTAATGTCAGAGAAAAATTCTTTTATCTCTCCTTTGTTTTTAAAATGGATTTTTTTATTGGTTAGAAAGTTTCTTTTATTGACAATGATATGAATATGCGGATTGTTTTGATGAGTGTGTAGAATCATTGCGTATTTGTATCCAAAAAAATTTTCTTGCATTACTTCACTTACACTTGCTTGTAATTTTTCTAAATTTTTCTGCGTGGCTCTCTCTTTAATAGAGAAACATAAATGCCAAGATTCTTTAGAATTTTCATTATTGCTAAAATCTTTTCCCCACTCTTGTAGAATTTCTTTTGCGCTAAGAGATTCTCCATTTTCATTGATTGCAAAAGAACTTTCAGAATTTCTAATGCAATAAGAAAGTGCATTTTTTACCCCTTTCTTACCTAGATTTGAAAGCAATTTTACAACCACTGCTTGAGATTTGTTTGCACGAGAAAAATTATAATTCAAACTTTTTCCAAAGACTAATTTTGCTTTTTGGAATTTTATCTCTTTAGAAAAAGCTGACTTAATTTTTTTATAATCCTCCAAAAAAGTATCAGGATTGTATTTTAAATTTGTAAAATCAAAATCTAAATTTTCATCAAAGTGCATAAAAATTCCTCAAAAGTTTTGTAAAAATTAATAGAAAAAAGTATAGCCAAAAACTAGAACCCTTAGCAATATGCAGGATAACCCTTTTGTGATATTACTTTTTACCTAAAATACCGATTGTATCGGAATTACAAGGCAAGATTTTAGAGTTTTTACAAAAATCTAAAATGAGAGAAAAAGTCTTGATGATTCTCTTTTAAGGCAAAAGAGAGAAAAGAATCCTTAAATTTTTATTAAAATGCAATTTAATACAAAATAAGTTACTCTCTAACAACACAAGCATTTTTAAAATAACACGAGTATTTTTTTTGAGAACACAAGTAAAAATTTAACAACATTGGCAAAAGTTTAAACAATACAAGCAAAAGATTCAAGAACGCAAACAAAGTTTTATAACATAAGCAAATTTTTAAGAGCAGAAGTAAAAAATTCCAATAACACGAGTAAAAGTTTTTCAACAGAAGTAAAATCATAACAACATAAGCTTTGCTCCAACTTTTTCAAAAATTTTGCATTATAACTTTTTGCTAAATAAAATCCTTTTGAAAATATAATATTTTACGAAATTTCGCTATTAAAAATATCAAGAAAAATATAAAATTTTTATTATTTTTTAAGGTTTTAAAATTCCACACCTTAAGGACTTTGTTTTATTTTTAATCTAGCAAAAAGTTATAATGGACATTCTTTCCCTTTCCCACTACACTTCCACAAATTTATCTCAAAGGATTTTTATGAAAAGTTTTTTTCAAAAAATTTGGTTGGCTTTTTTGTTAGCTCCTGCATTTTTATTTGCTGCAAAAGGTGGCAATATCGTAGATAATCTTGTAGGTGGTTTTAATGACCAAGTAACAGACGCAGGAAGTGGAATCGCAAGTGGAATCAATACTTTTGCCACTGTTATGGGTGTGATTTGGATAATTATTATGCTTTTAATGGCTTTCTTTAACATTGAAGCAATTAAAAATCACGCTAAAAGTTTAATCGGTGCGATAATTATCATCGGCATTGTTTATGGATTATCTGCGGCGATAATGTAATGATTAGCACAAGTTGTTTTCAAGATTTAACAAGAAAAATTAAAATCAAAGGATTGACTACGACTTCGTGGTTAATCTTGATTATTGTTGGTTTTGCTTGTTGGTTTATTTTTCTACTTTATTCACTCGTGATTGTTGCTTTATTGTATGGAGTTTTATTTTTACTTGAATATTTTGATGAGGATATTTATCAAATCTTAGAATTGAATTTGAAAATTTCTCGTAAAAAATATTATGCTTAAAGGTTTTTTAATGGCTGGAATCATTGACTTATTCAAATCAAAAAAACAAGAAAAATCTATTAAAAATCATCAAAACATTTTTAAAAGTTTGAATCTCAATCAAATAAATAAAGTTGCAGATGAAATTTTAACACTAAAAGAACCTGAAGTTTTTACTCTTGCAAAAGAAAACAATCTTGCGTGTAAATATCAAGACATTTTTCTTTTAACAAGAGACAATAATATAAGCATTGGCATTGAATTAAAAGGTGCAAGTTATTCCGCTTTAAGTTTAGAGAATGAATTGAGTTTTTTAGATTCCAGAATTAGCTTTTTGCAAAAATTAAGCAGTGAAATTGAATTAAAAATCATCATCAAAAAAGAAAAGTTTGAGGAAAACACACACGAATCTTTAAAAAGCTCCAATGTTTTTGTGAATGAAATTACGCAAAAATGGAATTCCAATCCAAACATTTATAAAATCAAATATTTTCTAATGTTTTCTACTTTAGAGAAAAAAATCACAGGAGCTTTAGAATCCTTTAAACAAAAAGCTACCACAGAGAATAGCAATCAAGACATAAGCTTTGCTACTAAAATCAATCTTTTAAATGAAGTGATTTTAGAATGTAAAAGCAAACTTGCTACTTTTAAACCAAGAGTTATGCAAAACGATGAAATTGTAAATTTCTATGCTTCTTATTGGAATGGCAACACAACAAATCTAAGCTATACGCACGAGCTTTTGAGTGATTGTTATCTCACAAGTGATTTGGAGTTTTTTAAAGATTATTTTGTTTATTATAGAAATAATGGGATTCCTTTGTATGCAAGATTCTTAAGCATTAAAGCCTATGAAACAGAGGCAATTAAAAGCTTAATAACAAGCAATATTCTAAAAGATGAAAACGAATTTATGGCTTTTATTACTATTATCCCTTTTTCCAAAGAAAAGGCTAAGAAAAAGATAAAGGACACAAGAGCGTTTCTGCCTCAAATTGCAAGAGAGGAATTGGACGAACTTTTAGAACTTGTAGAAGCCGATAGAGAAAATCTTATGCAAGTTTCTTATTCTATGCTTTTAAGCGATACTTCCTTAGAAAAACTAGAGGATAAAAGCAATCTTTTTAAAGGATTATTGGAATCTCAAGGATTAAGTATTGTCCGAGAAACTCTGAATCAAAGAGCACTCTTTTTTAGCTTTTCTCCAAGCCGAAGCAATCTTAACGCAAGATTAAAACCTTTAAAAATCTCTAATGTTGCAACCATTGCAACCTTTGAAAATGAAGTAAGCGGATTTAATCAAAACGATTGGGGTAATAGTGCAGTTACGCATTTTAAACATTTAAATGGCACACCCTATTTATTTAATTTCCATTGGACACCAAGTGGAGATAAGCCTAGCGGACACACAATGATTATTGGAGGAACAGGCGCAGGTAAGACGACACTAGCGCAGTTTTTAATGTGTAACCTCTTTAAATACAACATTGATATTTTCTCAATGGATAAACTAAGAGGAATGTATGCTTTTACGCAATACACAGCAGGAGAATATCACGATTCTAGTGAGGAATTTAAATTTAATCCTTTTTCTTTGCCACCCACGCAAGATAATAAGGAATTTCTCATCTCTTTTCTTTGTGATATGGCACAAATTCCTGATAAGGATTATGTTGCAGTCAATGTGGTGCAAAGCACTTTGCAAAGATTCTTTGAGAATAAGCAAGAGGGACAAATCATTACACTAAGTGATTTTGTAAAATCCATTCCAATCAAAGAGATTCAAGCGCAATTCCAACCCTATTTAAAAAGCATTTTTGATAATCAAGACGATGCTTTGAATTTTAATAGACAGCTTTCTATTTTAAATATGGACGGGATTTTAAACAATAAAAAACTAGCCTCTTTGAGTGCGATTTACCTCTTTCATAAACTCAAAAACCAAGCCAAAAATCATACAGAGAAAAAAGGATTCTTTTGCTTTATTGATGAGTTAAAGGATTATTTAAATGACCCTGTAATGAGTGAAAAAATCCTAGAAGCGATTTTAGAAGTGCGAAAAATAGGAGGAGTAATGTGCTTTGGATTCCAAAGTTTATCGCTTTTTAACAATCTAAACAATGGGACTGCATTTTTAGACAATATCGCAAATTACATTGTATTCCCTACAAATTCAGAATCCGCCATAGAGGAAATGAGAGAAAAAATCGGATTGCAAGACCACGAAGCGCATTTCTTAAAAACCACTCCGCAAAACGCGAGGCAAGTGCTTTTAAAAATGCCTTTGCGCAATGAGAGTGCAATTTTAAATGTGGATTTAAGTAAGCTGAATAATCATTTAAAAGTATTCTCTAGTAGCTCCAATAATGTAAATTTGATTAAAAAACTTAAAATTGAACACCCAAATGAATGGCGCAAATTCTATCTAAGAAGCGAAGAAGCAGATAAGGAAGAACCAAGCACACAAACACTAGAAAAAATGCAAGAGGATTTAAGATTGCAATATGAAAGACAACAAGAGCTAGAACTTGCAAAAAAAGCAAGAGAGGAAGCCTTAAAAGAGGCTCAAGAAAAAGAGGAAGTTACACAACATCTCCAAGATTTAGAACAAGATTCAGATTCACAAAACCAAGAGGAAAAGGAATAACAATGAAAAAAATCATCATCTTTTTAGTCTGCGGAATTTTAGCCTTAAGCTTTAGTGCTTGTGGCTCTAAAAACATAGAAACCACTAGCCCTTGTGCTTGTTATGAAATAGTAAAAATGGAGGGATAGCAATGTTTTTTAAAGAGAAAAAAACCGACCCAAATTATCTCTTTTTGCTAGAGAGAAACCTTAAAGCCTATATGCTTTATATCATTCTTATTTTAGCCTTGATTTCTACTCTTTTAGCCCTGTCTTTAATCTTTTTAATGCCACTCAAAGAAACCAAGCCCTATTTGGTATTCTTTTCTAATGGAGAAAATAATTTTGTCAAAGTTACAGAGGCAAATTATCCCATTAGAAGCGATGAAGCTTTGATGAAAAATATCCTTAGTGGTTATGTGCTAAATCGCGAGACCATTAATCGTATCAACGATGAGGAGAGATATGAGATTACAAGGATTCAAAGCGATTTAAATGTTTGGAAAGCTTTTCAAAGCCTTGTAACGCAAAAAAATTCCATTTATACAACAAAGAATCTCTACCGCAACATTAGAATCTTAAATGTTACGCTTCTTTCAAAAAATGTAGCAACCATTGACTTTGCCATAGAGCAGACCAATAAAACACGAACAGAAACGCAATTTTTTAATTATCGTGCTTCTTTGGAATTTGATTTTGCACCAAAGGTAGATACTTACAACACAACCATTAAGAATCCCACAGGATTCATCGTCAAAAACTATGCCCTCACAGCTATTGATTTAAAATCCAATTTAGCAAAGGAACAATAATGAAAAAGAAACTTTTAGCCTTAAGCCTAATTTCTTGTATGCTCACTGCGGAGGAATCTCTCTTGAATAATGTAGAATCCACGATTAATAGTGCAAACACAGGCGAAAGTGTTTTAGCCACGAAAGACCAAACTACTAAAAACTATGCAGATTCTCATCTAAGAATTAGGCAGAGCGAATCGCAATATTATAATGACAATTACCAAACCGCGCAAAACTATGGGGAATTAAGCGAGGAACAACTTAATTTACTCAAAGCCTCCCTAAGAGCGCAAAATCTCAATGCCTTACAGCAAAGCTTTTTCAAGAAAAAATATAGCGGATTTGAAAACACAAGAGAAATTGAATTTGAAAATAACAAAACACAAAAAATCCGCACCCGCTTTGCAATGGCAACTACATTAATTTTTGAAAATGAAATTGAAAGTTATATCTTAGGAGATAGCACAGGCTTTAAGATTGATGAAATTCCAAATATTGCCAATGCCCTTGCTATTAAACCTCTCTTAATTGGTGTAGATACAAGTTTAACGATTTTTACCAAAGACAAAAGAATCCACAATTTCTATCTCTTTTCTACGGATTACAGAAACAGAAGCAATCCCGATTTAATCGTGTATATTCAAGATGAAGTCGCAAAAGCACAGAAAGCAGAAAAGCAAATAGAACTAGAGAGAGATTATCTCATAATAGAGGAGGGAATTGCTAAAGTGAAAGTGAAAAAAGAGGAGATTCAAAGAAACTTTAGACAAAAAGCCCTCAAGAAAAATGAATGGCTACTAGCAGAGGAAATCTTTAGTGATAAGAAATTTACTTACTTTAAATATTCCAAAGACAAAATGCCTCAAGTGCCAAGTATTTTTGCGGTGATTGACAAACAAGATAGCCCGATTGAAACAAGAATCATAGGAGATTATCTCATTGCAGAGAGCATTAATCCTAAATGGAGCATTAAAAGCGGGGATTCTTATGTGTGTGTAGAGAGAGTAGAATCGCCTACACCTACAAAAGAAAAAGAAGCAAATGCAAATTTAGAACCAAAGATTGATAGTCATTCCAATCATAAATATTCTAAAACCCACAGAAAACTTTTAGGACTTCCTCAATGAAAAATACACCATTCATTCCTTGTTTTTTATCCCTTTCTTTGCTCTTGCAACCACTCTTTGCAGCAGAGGATATTTTAGAATCCCAAAACGCAAAAGAACAAGCCAAAGAAGTGATAAAACAAATGCGAGAGGAACAAGAGGTTAAAAAGCAAGATTCTCAAGATTCTAAAATCCATAAAGAAAATTTGCAACACCTCTTTGATACCAAATTTCCTGTTGATGATTACATTTACAAAGCGGGTAAAAGACAACCCAACGAAAAGGAAGCGTTGCAAGAAATCCTTTCTTTAATTGAAGATGAAAATGCAAAAGAACAAGTCAAAGAGCAAATCAACACCCAAGAAATAAAAGAACAAGAGCAAAGTGAGGAGGAAAAAGCGCAAGAACAATTAAGAAAAACCAAAGAACAAGAGGAAAAGCTTAAGGCACAGAATCAACAAATCGCTAAAGAAGTGCAACTCACAGAGGAGCAAAAATTAAAAGCACTTTTAAGAGCATCTATTTTAAGTGAGAGAAATTCAGAAATCAACACTTTCAATCAAAACTCTCAATTTGGAAGCGATGGCTTTTCTAATCAAAAATCACTAGATATTAGCACCAATGAGCATAGGCTTTATAGAAGCATTCGTGCAGGACGATTAATCCCAGCTCTTTTAACAAGCGCAATCTCTAGTGATTTAAGCGGAATCATAACCGCTCAAATTGAACAAGATATTTACGCTTCTATGGGAGAGGCAGTATTGATTCCTAGAGGAAGCAAAGCAATAGGATTTTACAACAATGAAGTGAAAATGGGACAAAAACGCTTAGAGATTAAATGGAGAGAGATTATCACGCCTCAAGGAGTGAATATCCTATTAACCGATGCCATTGTAGCAGACAATATGGGAATGAGTGGGGCAGTAGGAAGCGTGAATAACAAATTTTTAGAAAGATACGGGATTGCTTATGGAATCTCTACACTTACGAATGTGCTTTTACTTAGTGTTGCAGGTAAGATTGATAATGCCAATAATGGCTATTCAGAGGAAGTCTATTCTCAAGCAAAAAGCGATATTAACACTATTGTGCAAGACATTATTTCAAGAAGTCAGCAGATTCAACCCACGATTGAAATCAAAAGTGGTAGTAGAATCTTTATTGTGCCAACCAATCATATGTGGTTTTCAAAGCCTAAAAACAATGAAGTGTTGATGAAATACTTTGTAGATTAAAGGAGAACAAATGAAAGAACAAAAAGAACAAGTTACAAAAACTATTTCACAAGAGGAATTTTTAAATATCAAAAGTCAATATTCCACCCTTGCAAAAAACAAACAAAAAGAGGAAAGGCTCAATGCAAAGATTTTAGAGCAGATTAAAGCGGTGGAAAAGGCAGAGGGAGAGCTTTTAAAAGAGCGAGTGAAGCTCACGAAACTTTTAAGCGAAAAAGAAAAGCTAAGTAGCTTTGCAAATTCTTTTGAAAATGCAAAACAAAAGCAAGAACAAAAAGAGACACAAGAGGCAATCAATGAATAATTCCTTGCTTTTAAATAATGCCCTAAGTGTGCTAGAACCCTATTTAAACCTAGAAGCAAACGAGTTAATCTTTAACAAACCAAAAGAAATCTTTGTAGATAAGGGTGGAGAGTGGGAGACAATCACGGACGAGAGATTAGATTATAACTTCTTGGAGAATTTCTTAATTGAATTGGCAATTAAGCGCAATCAACTCTTTGATGAAAAGCATTGTCATCTCTCTTGTGAGTTACCAGCACCCTTTTTGCGTTATCGTGTCCAAGCCCAACACAAAAGCTCACTCTTTAATAGTGAGGTTGCTTTGTGTATTAGGATTCCAAGCAAGGAACAATTCCCGCTAGAAAGCTTTGCTTTAGGGCAGTTATGCCTAGAAAAAGGTATCACTTATGAGAAAATTAGAAATATTGTTAGAAAAAAGCGCAACACACTTGTAAGCGGTGGAACAGGAAGCGGAAAAACGAGTTTTTTAAATTCTTTAATGAGTGAGATTCCATTAGATGAGAGAATCGTAACGATTGAGGATTCTCAAGAATTACATATCAAAAACCCAAATAAAACCCAACTTGCAGTGCCAAAGACGGAGAATGAAATCTATTCCTATGCAGAGGCAATTAATAATGCAATGCGTTTAAGACCCGATAGATTATTCTTAGGTGAGATTGATATTAGAAATACCTTTACATTCCTTAGAATTTGTAATACAGGACACGCGGGGAATCTAAGCACGATTCACGCAAACTCTCCAGAGGATGCGATTGAAGCGATTATTTCTAATATTATCTTAGGTGGAGGATTAAGTAATGCCGATACCAATATGCTACTTAGACAGATTAAGACTGCAATTAAATACATTATTCAAATCAAAAGAATTGGAAAACAAAGAGTAATTATAGATGTTGTCAATGTTAAAAAAGAGCTAAGCCAAAAGCTAGGGATTCCTTATATCAAAGAGGAGGACGAGGAGGAGAATGAGATATGAGAATTGTAGAAATCACAAAATGTATCCACCTCACACAAGAAACAAATTCTATGCTTGTTGCCCTTGCAAAAAAAGAGAATAAAAGCGAAAGCCAAATGATAAGGATTCTAATCCTAGCTAAAAACTATGAAAATGTGTTGCAAGAATTGCAAAAGAGCAATGAGATTTTAAGCGAAATACTTTATCAAATTTCTAAATATGGAAGCAACCTCAATCAAATTGCTTACCATTTAAACACTGATATAAGCACGACTAAACAAGCAGGAGAGACCATTATTCCTTTGATGAATGAAGTCAAAGAGCTTTTAAATGACAATAAAAAAACCATTGAAAATCTATTAAAAAAGAGGAAAAACTAATGGATAAACAAAAAATAACAATTAAAAAATGGATTATCATCTTTTTAAGCACGATTCCTCTAGGAATCTTAATGTATTTTTTAATGGTTAAAATTGTTTTTAATCCCGATATTTTAGCCATTCCAAAAGTGGCATTACAAATTTTTAGCAATATTGGAAATCCAGCTTTAAAGTTAAAGGCATATTTTGCATTGTTTATGCTTTTTGCTCCCTTTCTTTTAGTAGTGATTTGGTTTTTTATGAATCGTCCAAGCTCAACAGAGGATTATGGAAGTGCAAGATTTGCAGAAAAAGAGGATTATGAGAAATTAGGAATTAGCCACGATAAAGGCTTGATTCTAGGAACGCTCATAGAAAAGGATAAATACAAATTCATTCGTGCAGGAAAGCCTTTAGCAACTTTGGTAATTGCAAGTCCGGGAAGCGGAAAGACTGCGGGGATTATTATCCCCAATCTGCTTGTTGTGCCTAATTCTTGTATTGTTTTTGATATTAAAGGTGAGCTTTATGATAAAACAGCAGGTTACAGACAAGAAGTCTTTAAGAATGAGATTCAAAAATTCTCACCTTTTTCTTGGGATAACACGCTTTATTACAATCCTTTTGATAACAAGATTATCAAGGATTATGACTATGTGCTAATTAAGAAATTAGCAGAGCAAGTAGCCACTTTAATCTTTGTAGGAGAAAAAGGCAAAGAAAGCGACCATTGGCTTGTGAGTGCTAAAACCTTGTTTGTGTTTTGGGCGGAATATTATATGCAAAAGAACAAACACACTACTCTTTATGAAATTTACCAATCTCCTAAAATGGATTATTTTAGTATGCTAGAGGAGAGATGGATTGACCAAGTAATGGTTGAAAATCCAGACAATGGAGAGCTAGAGAGAAATTATGAAGTGAATTGTGAGAAGTTTTTTTTACAACAAGTCAGCGAGGACGAATCCTTAGACACGAACACGAGAAACCAAGCAAACGCTTATATAGGAATGCTAGGTGGAACAGAAATTGGAAGTGTAAAATCTACCTTTGATACTTATATGAAAGTCTTTTCCAATCCACAAGTAAAAAATGCTACCTCTAAAATGAGCTTTACTTATGAGGATTTACGAGAGAAAAAAATCTCTCTTTATGTTGTGATTCAAACAGAGGATATAGAAGTGCTAAAACCTCTTATTAGAATCTTTACAGAAAGCACCTTTATTAAGCTAATGAGTGGTGCAGAATGCCCCAACCCCAATAAATTTATCTATGTGTATTTAGATGAATTTGTGCGATTTGGAGCAATGAACTTTGTATTAGAAGCTCCCGCTCTTTGTAGAAGTTATGGAATCTTGCCTGTTTATATTTCACAAAGTTATGAGCAAATTGCTATTACTTATGGACAAGAAAGAATGAAAGTTTTAAAAAACAATAGTGGCTATCAAGTAATTTTTACACTCAATAGCGAGGAGGACGCTAAGGCAACTTCCGATTTAATCGGAGACTTTACCCACGAGAAAGCGAGTATCTCACAAGGCAGTTTTGATTTCTTTAAAAGCAATGTGAGTAAATCCAAAGAAGCTAAAAAACTCCTTAGCCCACAAGATTTAAAAAATCTAAGCAGTGATGATTTAATTGTGCTGATTAAAGGATTTTATAAAATACCTGTGCCTTGCAAAGTGCCTTATTGGTTTAAGAATAAAGAATGGAATAATCCAAAAGATAAGAATTTTAAATGTGTCGTGGATTACAAGGTTAAGGACAACACAAATCTAGCGGAGGATAGTGATAATGGATTTAAGACAAATGGAAATGAATCTAGTAGCAATGATTTATCAACAAACAGGAATGAGAGTGAAAGTGCAAATCACACAACCACCTCAAACAAATCAACTTCTCTTGAGGATAATGGAATCCAAAATAGAGGAGAGCATTTATATGAAAACAAATCAAAGAATGAGAGTGAAAATCACACGAATACAGGAAGCGCAACGCAAATATCGCAAAAAGACAATAAAAAGCAGGAGTTGCAAGAGAAATACAAATCTCTAGGCATAAAAATAGAGTGAGGATTTTCTCTCTATACTCTAAGTTAGGTTTTTTAAGAAGCTTAACTTAGGGTATAGCAATATACCCGAAAGATTCCTAAAGGAGAGACTATGACAATATCTGAAGCAGTAGCTAAAAAGAATGCAGAGAGACAGGCTAAGCGATTAGCTGAACAAAATGCAGTCAATGCTTACTTGGAGGCGGAGGATACAAGTATTCCATTAACACAAGAGGAAGCAAAACTGATTGAGGAAAAATACGATTACCTTGATATTGATAAAAATGTCAATGGCAATCCATTCCTGCTTCCAAATGAAGTGGTGGAATAATGTATTTGTTACTTAAGTTTAAAATAAAAAATCACTTGTGAGCTAGACAATTCACAAGTTAAGAACTTCACTTTTAAAAGGATAAATTATGGCAAGAAAAGCAGACAAATTAGAAAATCAAGAAGTTGCAACACAAGTTGCAGAGCAAAGCAATTATGTTGCTTGGGAACAAAAAAGCAATGTGGAGCGAATGGAAAGCTTTAATGGCTATGTTAAAAGCATTCTTTTACATAGTATCAAAGAAAAAAAGCAAATTTGGAATAAAGAACAGAGTGCAAAAGACTTAGACAACTCTATTCCTTATAATGCTTCCACAGGGCATACCTTTAGCGGTATAGATTCTTTGCTTTTACGAACACAAGCCGAGTTAAAAGGTTATAAAGAACCACAATTTATAACAATGCAACAAGGCAATTTTATGGGTGGTAAGCTCAAGAGAGCCTTAGATGAGAATGGCAATCCAGCCCTTACCAAAAATGGTAAAGACGCTTACGAGCAAGGAGTAAAAGTCGCATTTTTACAAAGATATGACTATGTTCCAAAACTTGATAGTAAGGGCAAGGAAATGACAAGAATCGTCCGAGATAAAGAGGGAAATCCTAAACTTGACAAAGAGGGAAAGGAAATTACCGAGATTGTAAAAGAAAAGATATTCTTAAAAGAACCACGACTTGAAACAATCACTCTTTACCACCCAAGTCAGTTTGAAGGTCTTGATACTAGCAAGTTAAAAGAGCGTAATTTAGAGCCTTTGCAAGAGTTTCGTGCGAAACAAAAGGAAAACAATTACGACTTAAGACCAAAAAACTTGGATAATCTTGGATTAGACAAAGAGACGACTATTCATTTGAAAAACTTTTTGACTGCAGAAATGAAAGGTTTAGACTACACTCCAATTAAAGGGCAAAGTCTTAACCAGCTTCAATCGCAAGTCAGAGAGCAAAACAAACAAGAAATGGGTAGAAGTTTGTAATCTTTGGAAGTAAGTAGGCAAGTTTGTTTTAAGATAAATCATAGACAACCCTTTAAGGATTCTTATCCTTAAGTTGTCTTAGAAAAGGAATAGAAATGTTATTAGGATTAATTGAGTTTTTAGGATTAGAGATATTCAATCCAAAAGTGGATTCAAAAACAAAAAAGATTGACAATAAAAAAGATTCAAATATTCCATATAAAATTGAAACACAAGATTCTTTGATAGAGGATTCTACACAAGAACATCAAATCATTTCTTTAAAAAAACAAGAATCTTTTAACAATCAAGACATAGAAATTACGCAAACAATAGAGATTATTCCATTGGGAAATAAACAATCTTTGAAAAGAGTGGTTAAAAGCCAAGAAGTAGTAAGAGGAAGGAGGTAAAATGGAAATCAATGTAAAAGAATTGCTTAATGAAGTGGCGGGGGCTTTGCATAAAGTGATTCAACATTCCTATGAACCGATTTTTAGTGCAGTGCAAAATACACTCTATCATCAAGCTTCTTATACCATTATTCTTTTAGTGGTAATTTTTTGGTTATTTAGGCTTTTAAAAACAGGTTATCCTACACGAGAGGAACTCTTTGAAGCAGGAAAATGGGTAGGGCTTGTTTGCTTTATTTATGCTATTTTTTATTCCTATGCAGGATATATAGAGTTTATCAAACTTTTAAGTCTCCCTGCAAATTGGTTGAGAAATGCAACAGGTGGTTTGATAGAGGGAGATAATATTGTAGATATAGTTACACAAACCTTTAAAAAATTGGCTGAATTGAATGGGAGATTGTGGAAGGCTTTAATGGAAAATTATAAATACCTAGAAATAAAAGGACTTTTTAATCTTAAAATTAACGCAGTTTTATCTTTTTTTGGAATTTTACCTTTTTTACTATTCTATCTTTCCTTTACATTTTTAATGATTGGCATTATTCTCATCGTTCAAGTTTCAGGCTATATTGCCCTAATTGTTTTATCCATTGCACCCGTGATGATTCCATTGCTTTTTAATAGAAATTTACGAGCTTATTTTTTCTCTTGGCTAAAGCTTTATATTTCGTATTCTCTTTATGCGCCTTTGGCTCTTATCATCTTAGGTATTGCGCTTTCTGTTATACAAAAAACCTTAGAATTACCAAGCACAGAGCTTGAAGCCATAGCCACAGGATTTTGGAGTATTTTATACCATTTTTTATCAGGACTAATTTTATCTGTTCTCTGCATTTACCTCTTACTTCAAATTCCAAATTGGGTATCACAAGTTATGGGAGTGCAAGGGCTTAATAGTGGAGGTGTAGGCACGGGTGTCGCTACAATGGCAGGAGCTGGTGTAATAGGAGCAACAGGAGGTGCAGGAGGTATTGCAGGAGGAATGTTAGCTAAAGCTCAAGGTGGAAGTTTCTCATCAGGTATGATGAAAGGAGGACTTGGTGCAATGGCTAAAAATCTACCCGGTGCAAAAACCATAGAGGGCGCAATGAAAAGCGGAAAGAAAAGCGGAAAGAAAAGCGTAAAAGGCGAAAAAACTAAAGACGCAATCGCTTCAGTAGAGTAAAGAGAGGAGAGCAAATGAAATCAAAAGTATTGGAGATTAAAAATAGTGAGAAAATCTTGTATTTAGCACTTGGATTGTTTAGTGATAAAGATTCTTTGGAGGCTTTTTTGAACAAATACCATTTAAAAGGAATCACAACACTAAAAAGTCAAGGAGAGGCTAAAAAATATTGCAATTATGCCTTGCATTTTGGGTTGGTTGCAGAGATTAAAAAGAAATTTAAATAAAGGAATCACAATGGAACAAATTTTAAAAACTACCACAAGGGCGACTAATCCTTGTGATAGAGATTTAACGAAGTCAGTAACCTACCTTTTGAGATTGAATAGAGTTTCTCTTATCTCCTCTCTAAAAAGTGTGATAATCACTGCGATTACCGAAATGAATAGGTTGAGAGAATCCATTATGGACTCCTATGAAGTGAATTCCTCCCACACGCCCAACTTAACAGCCAAAAAAAAAGCCCGACTGCAAAGAGCCGAGCTTTTACTTCACCACATAGGCGTTAAACCTTTTCTACCATTTAGTCAAAATGGACAATCAGATTATAACACAAAGGAATACATAATGCAACCACTAAACAACACTCTTATCATCATTGAAAGCCCAAACAAGACTAAGAAAATCGCAGAGATTACAGGGGCTTTAGTTTTAGCTACCATAGGACACTTTAAAGGCTTAACAAAACAAGTTGTGAAAGATTATGAATCTTATGAGCCTATTTTAGATTACAAAGATGACAACACAAAATATCGTATTAATCAAATTATTAATGCTTCTAAGGGTAAAGAGGTTTATATTGCTACCGACCCAGATAGAGAGGGATATGGAATCGGATATATGGTGTATGAACTCATTAAAAATCTTGCAACAAGCATCAAGAGAGCAGAATTTTTTGAGATTACAGAAAGCGGAATTGAAAAAGGAATCAAAGACGCAATTCCATTTACACAAAGCAATTTCAATGATTATGAGAGTTGGAAAGCAAGAGCGGTAAGTGATAAATTAGTGGGATTCCTCTTAAGCCCAAAATATATGGAACTTTGCAACGATAAAAACAACTCCATAGGGAGAGTGCAAACACCTGTTTTAAGTCTTATTGTAAGTAAAGAATTGCAAATCCAAGACTTTTTAAACTCTAGTGCAAATAAAAAAGTAGAATACAAAATAAAAGCCAAGCTAAAAAGCGGTAATTTAGAGTTTTCAGCCTTAGGAGAAAATCTCTATGAGAGTAAAGAGGAAGCACAAGAAATTCTCAACAATCTAAGCACAACCAAAGAGGCTTTTGTTTTTGCAAAAGAGATGAAAGAAGCCCAAATTAAACCTAAAGAGCCTTATAGAACTTCACAATTTCAAGAGGCAATGAATTGTGTGTATGGCTTTGAACCAGAAATTAGTATGAAACTAGCCCAAGCTCTTTTTGAAAAAGGCTTCATCACTTATCATCGCACCGATTCCAATGCACTCTCTAAAGAATTTTTAGAGGAATTGCAATCGCATTTAAAAGACAAGGAATATTATCAAAGGAGAGAATACAAGGCAGGAAGTCAAAGCCAAGCAGAAGCACACGAAGCAATTAGAATCACGCACTATCACGCTTTAGATATGCTAGATTCTTTAATAGACAAAGGGGATTTTAAAGAAAACAAAGAAGTGAATAAAGACAATCTCAAGAAAGCCTACAAGCTTATTTATTTAAACTCTATTGCCTCACAAGCGAAAAATGCCATTAATGAAAATATCACTTATGATTTTAGCATTACGACTTTTAGCTTTAAGGCAAAGGTTAGCAAATGTATCTACAAAGGATTTAAAGAAATTTCAATAGACAATGAGGAAGCAGAGACAGAATCTCAAGAGTTAAATTTGGATTTAAATCAAAAAGAGAGTGTTGAGATTTTAGGCTTTGAATTATCCGAAGTGAAAAAACAAGTCCCAAAACACTATAAAGAAAGCAACTTTATCTCCCTTTTAGAGAAAAATGGAATCGGGAGACCTAGCACTTATGCCACCTATTTGCCAAAATTACTTGAGAGAGACTATATTGAGATTGTAAAAAAAGGCAAGAACAGCAATATCGTTGCTACAAAAAAAGGAATAGATTTTCTCTCCATTGTAAAAAAGAATGATGAATGGATTACGCAAAGCGAATTTACAAAGCAAATGGAAAGCACACTTGATGAAATCTCACAAGGAAAAGTTAGCTATTTAGACTACATTAAACTTATTCATCAAAAGCTAGAATTTGCAGAAGTTAGCACCAAAGATTCTAATGCACCATTGCCGACAAAAGAGGGTTCGCTAAATTTTGCTAAGAAAATAGCAAAGGAAGCAAATTTGGAATTACCAGAGGGGATTGAGAGCGATTATAGAATCTGTCAAAAATTTATCAATGAAAATCAAAATAAATCTAAAAAACCAGCAAGTGAGAAGCAAATTTCTTTTGCAGAAAAGATTGCAAAAGAACAAAACTTGAAGCTTCCAAACAACTATAAGGAGGATTGGCAAATATGCAGTGATTTTATCTCTAAAAACAGCAAGAAAAAGTAAAAGGGTAAAGGCGAAGTTTTTTGATGAAAATCAAAGAATTTTTAAAGTTTAAAATTATTAAGAATTGTTTTAAACTTTTTGTTAATTGATTTTAAAAATATTTATAAATGTTATTAAACATTTTTTAATAAATTTTAAATGATTTTTAATAATTAAAAATGAAAGGATACACAATGAATCAAGTTACACTATGTGGGAATTTAGGTAGAGATTTTGAACTTTTCTCTACAACAAATGGAGTTGCTTATGCGAAAAACTCTCTTGCAATCTCAAAGAGAACTACAAGGAAAGAAGGAAATCAGACAATCACAAAAGACCGCACAGATTGGATTCCCTTAACAATCTTTGGCAAGAGAGCTGAAGTTGCTTCACAATACTTTAAGAAAGGCGATAAGTTTTTATGCAATGGAGAGATTTACACTTCTGTTTATTCTGATGAAAATGGACAACCAAAATATTCGTGGGAAGTGTTAGTGAAAAACTTTGAATTTGTAACCTCTAAACCAAAAGAGACACAAAATGCACAACCTGAACCTGAAATTGTTTATGAGGGAACACAAGCTCCACAACAACAAATTGAGGAAATGGCACAGATAGCAGAAAATGCAGAACCTATAACCATAACCGATGCCGATATTCCTTTTTAATGCAAATCTAAGGAATTTTATGAGGATTTCAAGGTTTTTAAAATTA
Organism: uncultured Helicobacter sp.; assembly: GCF_947367035.1. Lineage (GTDB taxonomy): Bacteria > Campylobacterota > Campylobacteria > Campylobacterales > Helicobacteraceae > Helicobacter_D. Next base: position 54,520 of record NZ_CANBCA010000002.1, on the reverse strand, counting down.
AATCTTAAGGGGACTTTCTCCCCTTTAAAGTTTGCAATGATTGTTTTATTTGTCTTGTATGGCTTATCTTTTATTGTAGGAGATTTAAACAAAGAGATTCAAGGTGAGATTGTTAAAGTTTATGATGGCGATACTATTACGCTTGTTGAGAATCAAGAGAAAGTAAAGATTAGGCTTTATGGCTTAGACGCACCAGAACTCAATCAAAGTTTTGGAAAAGAAGCAAGAGAGTATCTTTTAAATCTATGTCCTTTGCACTCACAAGCAAAAGTAAAAATAATCAATAAAGACAAATATAAAAGAGTAGTTGGAATTGTGTATTGCAATGCAATCAATGTGAATGAAAAACTTGTAGAAAATGGCTTTGCTTGGGCTTATAGAGAATATTCTAAGGATTATGTTGCTTTGGAAAACAAGGCTAGAAAAAACACTATGGGATTATGGGGTGAAGCAAATCCACTGAAGCCTAGTGAGTTTAGGAGGAAACAATAATGGCAGAAAAAAATCCAGAAATTGAATTTGAATTACTCTTAGAACTTAAAAAGTTAGCATTAGAAACAAGCTTCAAAATAGAGCAAGATAAAAACAATAAAAATTTATTTTATCTTACAGAACCAAACGCTACAATACCTTTTGCAACATTAGATTATAACAAGGAGATTGAAAATGCAAGAGCCAATCCTACCACAAGCACATTACGAGAATGTTCCACTATATTCCTTAGACGAGTTAGAGGAGTTATCAAGGAAAGAGAGGATAGAAGCAGAGCAGAGAGCAGAGAGAGCAGAGCAGAGATTAGCAGAGGCGAGGAAATTGGGGCAAGAGATAGAGAGTTTCATCAATTTTATGACAGCAAAATATGCCAACAAAAATTAAGCCTACAAGAAAGAGTAAAGATACACGAATTTAGCAAAAAGATTGAGAAACAATACAAACAAACCCCAGCCTACCAACAACAAGCATACAAAGCCTATAAAAAACAAAGTGAGATTCCTTTGGAATCCTCACAAAAACAACCCCCAAATTATGAAGCAATACAAGCGCAAAAAGAAGCAAGTAAAGTAAAAGAATTACCTAAAAAGGATTCCAAAACACTAGAAAAACCTAAGCCCACAAAAGAGCAATCTTTAGGTAGGGGACGATAAATGAAACCTATCCTTGATGTGTGCTGCGGTGGCAGAATGTTTTATGCAGACAAAGAAAATCCTAATGTGCTTTTTTGCGACAAAAGATTCTTTGAAACCACCTTTAAAAAAGTGGGTAAAGACGAAAAGTTTAGCATTAAGCCCGATAGGATTGTAGATTTTAGAGACTTACCCTTTGAGAATGAAAGTTTTTATTTAGTGATTTTTGACCCACCACACATAATAAGAGGCAGTGAAAAATCTTTTATGGTGCAAAAATATGGGAAGCTTGAAAAATCTTATCGCGAGGATTTAACGCAAGGATTTCAGGAGTGTATGCGAGTGCTAAAGGCAAATGGCACTTTGATTTTTAAATGGAGTGAGACGCAAATTGCATTAAGTGAGATTCTAAAGTGCTTTGATAAAGAGCCTTTGCTTATGCAAAAGACTTCCAAAACCTCACACTTTTGTGTATTTTATAAGGAGTGAATAATGAAATTTTATCAAAACAATAAATTGGTGGCGGTATTAGAAAAACAATCTAATATGCTTTTGGCTTTCAATAAGAATAAGGAGTTAGCAGAAGTTGGGAAAGAATGGGATTTGAGAACTGCTAGAGGTAAATTGATTGAAAAAATTATTGTGGATTCTGATATTAATACCTTCAATGCAGAAATGCTTATGGTTGTATGCAAAAAATTAAAAATAAAATTAGCCTTAAGTGATGAAGAAGTGGAAATTATTGCGGATAATCAAGAGGAATTAGAACAACAAAGAATCGTTCTGGATATAAAGGAGTGAAATGAAGCTTAAAGACATTGATTTTAGGGTGTGGGATAATGAGGGCAAAGAATACAATAAAAATAAAGAAGTTCTTTTAAGTAGTGATAATAAAATTTATAGAATCCACACAATCACAGGAGAGTTGCAACAACTAAAAGACGAATCTTTAGAGGTTGAATTTTGGACAGGGTTTAGAGATTCTGATAATGTAAAGGTTTATGATGGGGATATAATTGATGCAGGTGATTTTAGAGATGTTGTAAAGTTTGAAAAAAGCAAGGGGTGGATATTGCAAGAAACATTAGATTCTTTAGACGATTATGAGGATTGGCAACTTGAAGTCATCGGCAATATCCACGAGAATCCCAAGTTACTAGGAGGTGAGGAATGAAACAAGAAATAAGGAAGTTTTGGATTGTGTTTTTTGGGATTCATTTTGTAGGAATTGCAGGAAATATTTTGCTTTACCATTTTGGTTTGCCAAATTCTATTGATAGTATTTTGGAATCCTTTAGAAAGCAAGAGTATTATCTCTTATGTATTTATTTTCTCTGCTATGGTTGCTTTTGTTTTTTGTTGTATTTGATAATAGGATTAAAAGAAATGAGAAAGGCGGAGTAAATTTTTTAATTCTTAATCATTTCTTGTTTCTGACATTTTTTTATAGCGTTTGATACCTTTTAAGGTATCAAAAATCCCTATAAGCAAGATTGCCAAAATAAGGATTAACAGCCATAAATTGCTAATAAAACTTAGAATATCCCCATAAGAGAAAAAATGATACATAAGCACTGAAAAAATCGTAACGCTAACAACAATCATAACGCCTAGTTCAAAATATAGCTTGTAGAATCGCATTGTATTTACCTCGCTATTCAAAAAGATTTGAAATAATATACTGACTAACGCTTAATCGCTTCTTATCTGCTCTTTCTTTGATGATTTGATAATCACTTTCGGAGAAATAAAGGCTCACCATTTTTGTTTTCTTTTGCTCTAAGTCTTTTGGTTTTCTACCAACCTTAGAGACTTCTTTTTTATTTTCAATGAAATTTTCTATTTTGCTTTCACTCACTTTTTTCTTTTTAGCTTCAAATTTATTTGTTCCCATTGATATTCCTTTCTAGCTCTTGAAACACTTGTAAAAATTCCTCTTGTGCTTTTTTAGAATTTTTTAAATTTTCTGTAATCCCTTTGCCTTGCAAAATAGATTCTTTATAAGCCTCTCTCTCATACAGAATAGAATCTAAAAGGCAAAAATCTTTTTTTGTATTCTTGCTTTTTAAAAACTCTTGAAATTCTTTGATTTTATTCTTTAAAAATGGATTAGAATTTGCCTTTGTGATAAGAACAAATCCTTTGAGTTTTTCTTGAATCTTTTTAGCTTCTTTTAGATAATCTAGCATTTTATCTAACACTGAAGCGTCTAATCCATTAGGAATTGTAGGGATAATACAAATATCACTATAAATCATTGCACTACGCATTTCTTTAGAATCTCTCCCGCCTGTGTCTATTACAATATTAGCATAATTTTGCAATGCTTTTGTGATAAGAGATTGCAATTCCTCATTATTGCTGCTTTTAAAATCAAAAGGCATTGTATTCTCATCTCTAAAGGATAGAAATGCACTAATGCTTTTTTGCGGGTCTAAATCAATCAGGAGGGTTTTGCCTTTTGTATTCAATTTTGTAGCAAGATTAATCGCGAGAGTTGTCTTGCCACTTCCCCCCTTTTCATTGCAGATAGAATAAATCATCGTTGAATCCTTGTTTTATAGATTATGAAATTATAATGTGAAGTGTTTTAAAAAATATTAAAATGTTTAAAATATCTAATTAAAAGTTTTAAATGTTTTTATTATATGTTTATTATTTATATTAAATTATATTTAAAATATTTAAAGTTTTTATTATATGTTTTTAATATATATTTATAATATAAAAAATATTAGTTTAAAACTATTTATAATATTTTTAAAATTCTTATTTGAATGTTTAAAACTTTGTTAAATATCGTTATCTTTTGCTTTGGAATTAAGGAAATAAAAAATACAATACTCACTTTATTTTAAATTTATTAAGGAGACAAAATGAAAAAATTAAGTAAGTTAGGTGTTGCTGTTGCATTGGCAGGATTATTTGTTGTAGGTTGTGGAGATAGTGGATTGGTGAAGCTAGAAAATAAGAATCCTACGATAGACCAAAAGAAGTATGATTTGTATGTGAAAAAGCTACAAGAAAGCGAAATCAAGGGTGGAAGCTGGAGTAGTAAAAACCCTAATTTTAAAAAAACAATAAAAACTTCCGAGTATGATTTCTATCATATTGATAGTATGCTGAAATATACGCCTATAAAAGAAATAATCAAAAAGAAAGAAAAAGAGTGCAAAAAAGAAATGAAAGAAGTGCCTGAGTTTAGTGCTTTTTGCCCAAGTGTGGAAAACCTTATAGAAGCCCAAAACAAAGAAAAAGAGGAATGGAAAAGAGAAGGCAAACTTTATGTTTTTGCAGTTAATAAAAAGAATCCTCAAGAATACTATGAAATACTTTTAGGTTGTTATGAATGCAAAAATGTTGATGATGTAAGCATACATATTTATGACACACAAAATAAATATTAAACTTTTTTAAAGTTTCACGAATATATAATAGCTAAAATTAATTAGGCACATTTGTTTTAAACTTTATTGTGTTAAAATTTGTTTAAATTATCTTTAAAAGCATGGAATCTTTTTATGAATAAAAACTCCTTATCAATCGTGATTTTAGCTGCTGGTAAAGGCACGCGTATGAAGTCTGCTACACCTAAAGTCTTGCATAAAATTTGTGGGCGCGAAATGTTATATTATAGTATTAAGGAATCCCTGAAATTAAGTGATGATGTCTGTGTAGTTTTAGGATTTGAAGCAGAATTAATTCAAAATAAAATGCAAAAATATTTTGGAGGGAAGATTCGTTTTTTAATTCAAGATTTGATAGATTTTCCCGGCACAGGGGGTGCACTTAAAAATTATACACCAAAATATGAAAAAGTGTTGGTATTAAATGGTGATATGCCTTTGGTGCAGGCAAACGAGCTAGAGAAATTTTCCACCAAAGAAGCGAAAATTGTGATGAGTGTGCTTGATTTGCCAAATACCAATGGCTATGGACGCGTTGTGATTGAAAAAAATCAAGTGCAAGAAATTATAGAAGAAAAAGACGCAAGTCCTGAAATTTTAGCTCTTAGCACATTAAATGCTGGTGTCTATTGTTTTGCAAAAGAGATTTTGGAATATTATGTCCCGCGTTTGGATAACAGGAATGCACAAAAAGAATATTATTTAACAGATATTATCTTGCTGGCAAGACAAGATTCTATTTGTATTAAGCCTTTGTTTGTAGATATAGAGGGTTTTAAGGGAGTGAATAATAAGTTGGATTTAGCCAAAGCAGAGGAGATTTTATGCCACCGTATTAAGCAATCTTTAATGCAAAAGGGTGTTTCGATGTGCTTACCTGATTCAATCTATATTGAAGAGGGTGTAGAGTTTGTAGGGGAATGTGTCGTGGAAAATGGCGTGAGAATTTGTGGAGATTCTCAAATTATTCATTCACATATTAAAGCGCATAGCGTAATAGAGTCTAGCTTAGTGGAATCTAGCGATATAGGACCTTTAGCGCATTTGCGTCCGCAAAGTGTAGTGAGAAACACACATATTGGAAATTTTGTAGAAGTAAAGAAATCGCAACTAGAAAGTGTGAAAGCTGGGCATTTAAGTTATATTGGCGATAGCAGAATAGGAAGCGGAACAAATATTGGTGCAGGTTTCATTACTTGTAACTATGATGGCAAAAACAAATATGAAACGATTATCGGGAAAAATGTATTTATCGGTAGTGATTCGCAAGTTGTAGCGCCTGTGGTCATTGAAGATGATTGTCTAGTCGGTGCAGGAAGCACAATAAGGCGGAATCTTAAAAAGGGTGAGTTGTTTGTTACGCGTGGAGAAGAAGTAGTTAAAGAGGGATTTTTTTATAAATTTTTTAATCAAAAGTCGTAATTTAATAATTTAAAAAAGGAAAATTATGCAAATCAAACTGAATGGAAATACGATTCATACGGAGTCTAAAAATATCTTAGAATTATTGCAAGAATATAAAATTGAAAGCAAAAGTATAGCGGTTGCTATTAATCTTGAAATCATCAAGCAAGAGAATTGGAATTCTTATTTGTTACAAGAAAATGATGTTGTAGAATGCCTCACCTTTATGGGTGGAGGGTAAATTATAGTGTATTTGGGTTCAATGTTAAAGTTGATAAGTTATAAAAGATTTTTATTAAAATTAAAATATTCGAGATTTACAAAGGAATTTTTATGAAAATTAAAACCTCTATTATTGGAGTGAGTGGTTATACAGGGCTAGAACTCGTGAAATTACTCATCAATCACCCTGTATTTGAATTAAATGCTGTTTATGCAAGTGAAAATTATCAAGAATTATCCACGATTCACTCTTGTTTGAAAGAGGTTGTAAATCTACCTGTTTGCGAAACAAACCTTATCCAAATTGCGCAAGAGAGTGGGTTGGTTTTCCTGGCCTTACCCCATCAAAAAGCAATGGAATATGTAAAAGGGCTTTATGATAAAGGGATTAAAATTGTAGATTTATCAGCGGATTACCGCTTAAGTTTGGAACAATATGAAGAAAATTATTGTCCCCATTTAGATAAAGAAAATCTTAAAAATGCTGTTTATGGATTGCCAGAATATAATCGTACACAAATTTCTAAAACAAATTTGGTTGCAAATCCAGGTTGTTACCCAACTGCTTCTTTATTGGCAATTTTACCTTTTGTGTCTTATTTGGATTCTAACCAAACACTCTATATTGATGCTAAGAGTGGTGTGAGTGGAGCAGGGAAAAAATTGGTGCAAACTTCACATTTTGTAACAATTAATGAAAATCTTTTTGCTTATTCTCCCATTAATCATCGGCATTCACCAGAGATTAATGAACAGCTAAACCAACTAGGAAAACAGAATCTTAAAGCTTTGTTTGTCCCGCATTTAATCCCACTTACACGTGGTATGTTGGTCTCTGTTTATGCGAAATTAAAAGAACCAATTAATGCACTAGAGATTCTGCAAGCAAAATACGCAAATGAACCTTTTATCCGTATTCGCACTACTTGTCCACAGATTAAAAATATAGCAGGAACACATTTTTGTGATATTTTTGCCAAAACAGATGGTTTAGATTTATTCATCACTGCAAGTATTGATAATCTCCTACGTGGTGCAAGTTCGCAAGCCCTTGCAAATGCAAATTTAATGTTTGGTTTAGAGGAATCCTTAGGATTACCGCAGATTGCCTATGCACCTTAAAGTGATTTGTAATGATAAGCAAAGTTTTGAGGATTCAAGAAGGGGCAATTTTTATTGCGGATTCTCATCATAGTCTTTATCAAAATACATTAGATTCTATATTTCAGGAGCTTTTGCAATCTTCTAGAAAGCAAATATTTTTAATGGGCGATATTTTTGATTTTTTAGTCGGTGGAGTGCAAAAATCAATAAAAGACAATCAAAAAGCACTTGAATTGCTAGAGCAATTATCCTTAAAACACGAAATTTATTATTTTGAGGGGAATCATGATTTTTTATTGTCACAAATTTCGTATTTTAAAAATATTTGTTGCTTTCCTTTAGAATCCCAACCGATTTGCTTTGATTTTGGAAAAAACAAGGCTTATTTGGCGCACGGCGATGTGTTTTTAAATTGGCATTATGCGTTTTATACTAAAATAATTCGTCAAAATTTTTTTATTAAGTTTTTAAATCTTTTTTCTTCTTTTTTATATCCAAAAATTTTGCATTATTTACAAAACAAAAAAAGATTAAAAAATCAAAGCTATTCTGCAAGCAAAGCGCTATCAAATGATGATAAATTAGCACTTTTGCGTATTGAGAGTTATCAAAAAACTTTAGCAATTCCAATAGATTCTTATATTATAGAAGGGCATTTTCATTGGGGGAAAAGTGCAAGATTTCATTCTGTAAATTATATTGGGTTACCATTTTTTGCTTGTAAAAAACAATATTTTGTTGTAGAATATACAAATTATTGTTTATCCTTAATTGAAAAGGAGTTTTGAGGTGTCAAACTTTGGACGAGATGATGCTCTAAAAATCGGAACCAACGAAATGGAGCTGGTAGATTTTAGAATTCATAAGCTTGAAAAAGGTAAGTTATATGAGGGGATTTATGGCATTAATGTTGCAAAAGTTAATGAAATTATCCGCTTACCGGAACTTACAGAATTACCAGGTGTGCCTGATTATATAGAAGGGATTTTTGATTTGCGAGGTGTTGTAATCCCTGTGATTAACCTTGCAAAATGGATGAATGTTGAAGTTCCAAAAAATAAAAAAATTAAGCCTCGTGTAATCATAGCAGAGTTTAATAATATTATGATAGGTTTTATTGTGCATGAGGCAAAACGTATTCGCCGCATTAATTGGAAAGATATTGAGCCTGCACATTTTAGTTCTTCTGCTGAATCTAATATGGATAAAAGTAAAATTACAGGTGTTACGAGGATTGAAGGCGACCAAGTTCTATTGGTTTTAGATTTAGAGAGTGTTGTGCAAGATTTGGGCTTCTATCATCCTGAAATGAGCGCAGAACGCACTTATAATAAATTTAATGGGTTGGCATTAGTGCTTGATGATAGTGCCATAGCCAGAAAAATTTTAAAAGAGTTTTTGGAAAAAATGGGATTTGATGTTGCAGAAGCCAATAATGGAGAAGCAGGATTACAAAAACTTCAAAAACTCTACGAAAATTATGGTGATAATTTAATTAAGCAACTCAAAATTATCATTTCGGATATTGAAATGCCACAAATGGACGGATTTCATTTTGCAGCAAAAGTTAAAGAAGACCCAAGATTTGCTAAAATTCCAATTGTTTTTAGTTCATCTATTAGTGATAAATTTAGCGAAATTCGTGGTAAAGAGGCGGGTGCAGAATCTTATCTTGTTAAATTTGATGGAAACAAATTTCACGATGAAATTTCAAGAATTGTTAATAAATACAGCGGTAATTAGTGTAGATTTTATTTTATAAGGAAGGTATAACTATGGATGAAATGCAAGAAATACTAGAGGATTTTCTTATTGAAGCTTTTGAGATGGTTGAGCAGCTTGACCAAGATTTAGTAGAGTTAGAAAATAATCCTGATGATTTAGACCTCTTAAATAGAATCTTTAGGGTGGCTCATACTATTAAAGGTTCTGGTTCATTTTTAAATTTTTCAGTGCTAACACATTTAACACATCATATGGAGGATGTTTTAAATAAAGCAAGACACGGTGAATTAGCAATTACTCCAGATATTATGGATGTTGTTTTAGAGTCTATTGACTTTATGAAAAAGTTATTAAATGCAATTCGTGATACTGGAACAGATGCAAATACAGGCTTAGATGGAGATATTGCTAGTGTCGTTGAAAGATTAGATGCGATTTCTAAAGGCGAGTCTCCACAGGCTTCTGATTCTGCAGAAGTTCCTGTAGCAGAGGCTGCCCCACAAGCATCAGAGCCAGAATCAGACGAACCAGATCCTGATTATGCGAATATGTCCCCTGAAGAAGTTGAAAAAGAAATAGAAAGACTACTTAATAAGCGACAAGAAGAAGATAAGAAAAAACGTGAAGAAAAGCGTGCAAAAGGTGAATTAGGTGATGTGCAAGCACCCGGAGAAGTAACTGAAGGGGCAACTCCTGCAACAGCTCCAGCTCCTGCTGTCGCGGTAAAGCCTGCAGCTCCAGCAGCTACCGCGAAACCTGTGGCAGCAAAGCCCACTCCAGCGAAACCTCGCGCAGGGGGCGAAGAAGCTAAAGCCCCTGCAACTGCAATGGAACAAACGATTCGTGTAGATGTCAAACGTCTTGATAGCTTGATGAATTTAATTGGTGAGCTTGTTCTTGGCAAGAATCGTTTAATTAAAATCTATAATGATGTAGAAGAACGTTATGAAGGTGAAAAGTTCTTAGAAGAACTTAATCAGGTCGTTGCTAGTGTTTCTATGGTAACAACTGATATTCAACTTGCAGTTATGAAAACAAGAATGTTACCCATTGGTAGAGTATTTAATAAATTCCCTCGTATGGTTCGCGATCTTTCAAGGGATCTTGGTAAAAATATTGATTTGGTTATTAGTGGAGAAGAAACCGAACTTGATAAATCCATTGTAGAAGAAATTGGTGATCCTCTAGTGCATTTAATTAGAAATGCGTGTGATCACGGTGTGGAATCTAAAGAAGATAGGGTTGCAGCAGGTAAGCCAGAGCAAGGAACGGTTGAATTGAAAGCTTACAATGAAGGTAATCATATTGTTGTAGAAATTAAAGATGATGGTAAAGGAATGGACGCAGATATTTTGCGTTCTAAAGCAGTAGAAAAAGGTTTAATTAGTGAGCGTGAAGCAGATTCTATGACAGATAAGGAAGCTTATGGTTTAATCTTTAAGGCAGGTTTCTCAACTGCAAAAGTTGTTACTAATGTCAGTGGACGTGGAGTGGGAATGGATGTTGTTAAGACCAATATTGAGAAACTTAATGGTATTATTGATGTAGAGAGTGTCAATGGAGAAGGCACGACTTTAAAACTCAAGATTCCACTCACTCTAGCAATTATTCAATCCCTGCTTGTTGGAGTGCAAGAAGAGTTTTATGCGATTCCTCTTGCTTCAGTTATTGAGACAGTTAGAATCTCACAAGATGAAATTTACACGGTAGAAAATAAAAGCGTGTTGCGTTTAAGAAATGAAGTATTGCCATTGGTGCGTTTGGCGGATATTTTTGGAGTAGATTCTGTTTTTGATGATTCAGAACAAGCTTATGTTGTTGTTATTGGTTTAGCAGAAAATAAGATTGGCATTATTGTTGATTTCTTGATTGGACAAGAAGAGGTTGTTATTAAATCACTCGGTTCTTATTTAAAAGGCACAGAAGGAATTGCAGGTGCGACAATTCGTGGTGATGGTAGAGTAACATTGATTGTTGATATTGCTGCGATGATGCAAATGGCAAAACAAGTCAAGGTTAGTATCAATAAACTGATTCAAGAAAGTGAAACTAAAAAAGAAAAAAGCTCGCCAAGTGATTATCAAGTTTTAATTGTAGATGACTCTATGACAGATAGAGCAATTATGAGAAAATCGCTAAAACCGCTAGGAATTACTTTGACAGAAGCAACCAATGGAGTAGAAGCGCTAGATATTATTAAAAATGGAGATAAGCATTTTGATGCAGTTTTAATTGATATTGAAATGCCTAAAATGGATGGTTATACATTAGCTGCGGAAATTCGTAAATATGCTAAATTTAAAAATCTACCACTTGTTGCAGTTACAAGTCGGACAAGTAAGACTGATAGAATGCGCGGTGTAGAATCTGGAATGACAGAGTATATTACTAAACCTTATTCACCAGAATATCTAATGAATGTTGTGAAGCGAAATATTAACCTAACTGTGGAGGTAACAGAATAATGAGTAATCAATTACAAGATGTTTTACAAAAACAACAAGCACAAAAAAAACCAGCAGTTGAGACAGAAAATGTTATTCAGCTTGTTGCTTTTGTAGTTGGGTCAGAAGAATTTGCAGTGCCAATCTTGAGTATTCAAGAAATCATTAAACCTTTAGAATACACAAGAGTTCCAGGAGTGCCTAATTATGTATTGGGAGTGTTTAATATGCGTGGTTGGGTTGTTCCACTAATTAATCTGCGTTTGAAATTTGGTTTGCCTTATGAAAAGCCAACAGAGGATACTCGTTATATTGTAATTCGGAATCAAGAAGAGCGCGCAGGATTCGTTATTGACCGCTTAACAGAGGCTGTGCGTATTAAAGAATCAGACATTGACCCTACGCCAGAAACCATTAGTCAAGATGAAAATTTAATTTATGGTGTAGGAAAGAGAGACGACAGAATTATTACGATTTTGAGACCTGAAGAACTTTTAAAACGCACTTTTTAACTTTCAAGCCTTTTTGGCTTGACAATTTAATTTAACCATTTAACTATTAGCTTTTCATTAAATCGTTTAGGCTTTGTTTTGGGTTTTTCCCTTTCATAATGAGTGCAACTTCTTTCGCAATTGGGGTGTAAATGTTGTGTTTTTGACTAATAGAATAAATTTCTTGAGAAGTTTTTACACCTTCTGCAATTTCTCCAATTTCTTTTAAAATTATAGGTAATGTTCTACCCGAAGCCAAGCCAATTCCTACGCGAAAATTGCGCGAGAGAATTGAGTTGGCAGTTAAAAATAAATCCCCCGCACCAGAAAGTCCTAAGAATGTAGAATCCTGTGCGCCAAAATATTTTCCAAAACGTGTCATTTCTACAAGTCCGCGCGCCACAAGTGAAGAGCGTGCATTGTTACCAAGTTTCATTCCTTCACAAATTCCACTTGCAATTGCAATGACATTTTTATATGCTCCACTGATTTCACCACCTATCACATCATTGCAAGCGTAAGGTTTAATAGAATTTGGAAATAGTCCTAACCATTCTTTAGCATTATTTATTTCACTAGAATGAACATTTAATGCACAAGGGAGTGAAGCTTGCACTTCTTTTGCAAAGCTTGGTCCAGCTAAAAAACAGAGTTTGCTTTGCGGATAAAAGTTTTCAAAGATTTCACTGACAAATTGTCCTTGTGCGATTCCTTTGGAGGCAACTAAAATTTTGGCGTGTGTCGGTAGAGGTGAAGTTGCAAGCCAAGTATGTAACGCAGAGCTAGCAATTGCAACAATGAAAAAATCGCTATTTTGTGCCTCTTGAGAAGTGATTTGTGATTTTATCCCCAGATTTTTACGAGAAACAATGTAGCAATCGTTTGCTTGGCTAAAGGCAAAATGTAAAGCCTTTCCCCACGCACCTCCACCAAATACGCTTATTTTTGGCATTTTTATCCTTGAAAAATCAAATTTAATTTTTGAAGTGATAATTTTAGTAAAAATATATTAAAATTCTACTTCGTTGAAATTAAAATAAAAGAGCCTTAATGTCCCTACAAAGTTTAAAAGAACGTCTTAATAGTTTGAATCTTTCTCCTGCATTTGGTTTGATTATCAAAGTGGAACAAGGGTTTTTATCTGCTAATGGATTAGTTCCTCGTATTGGCGATATTGTCCGAATTGTAGGGGAAGATAATAATGCAATGGGTATGGTAACGGCTTTAGAAAAAGAGAGTTTCAAAATTACACCTTTTTCATTTATTGAAGGAATGAAAGTAGGGGATAAAGTTTATTTGAATACACGTGGATTGCAGATTCCTATTGGTCTTGAATTACTTGGAAGAGTGATTAACCCATTAGGAGAGCCCATAGATGGTAAAGGTGTTTTGAAAGCTGAAGGTGCAATGCCAATTATTCGTCCTCCTATTGCAGCAATGCAACGTGGAATGATTAATGAGGTTTTTAGTGTAGGGGTTAAAAGTATTGATGGACTACTGACTTGTGGTAAAGGACAGAAACTAGGGATTTTTGCTGGAAGTGGGGTTGGAAAATCTACCTTAATGGGAATGATTGTGCGTGGTGCAACAGCAAAGATTAAAGTAATTGCCCTTATTGGAGAGCGTGGAAGAGAAGTGCCAGAGTTTGTAGAAAAAAACCTAGGAGGAGATTTAACTAATACCGTGCTTATAGTTGCTACAAGTGATGATTCACCTTTGATGAGGAAATATGGTGCCTTTGCTGCAATGAGTGTAGCGGAATACTTTAAAGCCAAAGGTGAAGATGTTTTATTTATGATGGATTCTGTAACCCGTTTTGCAATGGCTCAAAGAGAAATTGGACTTGCTCTTGGAGAGCCACCAACAAGCAAAGGATACCCCCCTTCTGTTTTGACACTTTTGCCTCAATTAATGGAAAGGGCAGGAAAAGAAGAGGGACATGGCTCAATTACTGCTTATTTTACGGTGCTTGTAGAAGGTGATGATATGAGTGACCCAATTGCAGACCAAAGTAGAAGTATTTTAGATGGACATATTGTGTTAGACCGCTCTTTGACAGATTTTGGAATCTATCCCCCTATTAATATTTTAAATTCTGCTTCAAGGCTTATGGGAGATATAACAAAACAGGAGCATATAGAGGCAGCAAGGAAGTTTAGACGCCTCTATTCTTTACTAAAAGAAAATGAAGTGTTGGTTAGAATCGGTGCTTATCAGGCAGGAAGTGATAAAGATTTAGATGAGGCAATTGCAAAAAAAAATGGAATGGAAGAATATTTAAAACAAAGCTACAATGAAACAATTAGCTATGAAGAAAGCGTTCAAAAATTAATTGAGCTTATGCAATAATTAAAAAATAATACCTTAAGTAAAAAAATATTTAACTAAAAGAATTTCAAAATTTTTTATTTTTTAAGTTATTCGTTGTATAATGCGCAGATAAAATTTAAAATTTTAAGGAGAAAATTATGGCTGGCTATATTGAATTAACAGAAAAAAATTTTGATGAAATCATCAAAGAAGGTGTTGTAATGGTGGATTTTTGGGCTCCTTGGTGCGGACCTTGCAGAATGATTGCCCCTGTGATTGATAATCTTGCATCACAATATGCAGGTAAAGCAAAAATTTGTAAAGTTAATACTGATGAACAACAAGAACTTGCAACTAAATTTGGGATTCGCTCTATCCCAACTATCTTCTTTTATAAAAATGGAGAAAAGGTAGATGAAATGATTGGAGCAGCTTCCGAACAGGACTTTAAAGAAAAATTAGATGGCTTATTATAAGTGTTTTTAAAAACTTATCAACGGGGAGAAGTAGTATGAAGAAGTGCTGCCCTGGTCTTCCCCTCGTATTCGTTATTGTTTTCATAGTTGGTGCATTTTTATATTACCAATACTCTTTTACATCTACTTCAAAAATTAATTTTAATGAGGATTCCTTTTATCAAAAGCAAGATGACTCAATTAGCCTTTTTGTGCCACAATCTTCAAGATATAAATTGTGTTTTTATAGTTCATTCACCCCAAATTTTATAGAGTTTTTAACAAAAAACACACAAGAAAGTCCTACTTTAGCAATTGACTTTTATCAACAAGGTCAAGAGATGCAAAAACATATCAAAAATCTTATAGAATTGAAAATTTCTAGCACTTTAATGCTGAAATTAATTCATGAGTTTGATGTAAAGATATTACCGCAATGTTTTATTGTGAAACAAGATAGTAAGGATTCCAAACTTTATACGTATTTAAAAGAGAATGGAATTTATAAATTAGTTAATTTTAGAGAAAATGAAAAGTAAGGAGCAAAAATGTTAGATTTAGCAATCATTGGTGGGGGACCTGCTGGACTTAGCGCAGGATTATATGCGACACGTGGAGGATTAAGAGAAGTTGTAATGTTTGAAAAGGGTATGCCCGGAGGTCAGATTACTTCTAGCAGTGAAATGGAAAATTATCCAGGTGTTGCAGAAGTCAAAAGTGGATTTGATTTTATGATGCCTTGGCAAGAGCAATGCTTTAGATTTGGTTTAAAGCACGAAATGTCAGAAGTGTTGCGAGTTAAAAAAAAGGACCATTATTTTGTAGTTGTATTAAATGATCACAGGGAAATAGAAGCTAAAGCAGTTATCGTTGCAACAGGTGGTAGTCCAAAACGTTCAGGCGTCAAGGGTGAAGATGTCTATTGGGGAAAAGGAGTGAGTTCGTGTGCAACTTGTGATGGATTCTTTTATAAAAATAAAGAAGTTGCAGTGCTTGGTGGAGGCGATACAGCAGTAGAGGAATCTATTTATCTTGCTAAGATTTGTTCTAAGGTTACATTGATTCATCGTAGAAATGCTTTTCGTGCTTCTCCTGTTACATTGGAACGTGCTAAAAAGGAGACAAAAATTGAATTTTTAACTCCTTATAGTATTGAAGAGATTTGTGGCGATACATCAGGTGTTACTGGATTGAAGTTGAAACATATAGAAAATCAAACTTCAAAAGAAATTAAAGTAGATGGAATCTTTGTGTTGATTGGTTTTAATGTGAATAATACAGTGCTTATGCAAGAAGATGGTAGCACTTTGTGCGCAATCAATGAATATGGACAGGCAATTGTGAATCTTAAAATGGAAACAAATATTCCGGGATTATTTGTTGCAGGAGATTTGAGAGCAGAAGCGTCAAAGCAAGTTATATGTGCGGCAGCAGATGGTGCAACAGCAGCACTTGGAGCAATTGAATACATTGAACATCATAAATAAGGAGTATTTTTTATGTTAGGCATTGGAGTCTTTGGAGCTGGTGGGCGTGTTGGAAAATTGGTTGTGGATTTGGCAAGAAGAAGTCAAGACATAAAATTAGAATGCGTGTATGTGCGTAAAGATTTAGATTTTTCTATTGACCCAGGTGTTTTAATTACAGGTGATTTGAAAGTTCTGCTTGAAAGCTCTGATGTAGTTATTGATTTTACAACCGCAGAAGGCACTAGGGCATTGCTGGAAGTGGCTCTTGATAATCCAAAACCAATTGTAATTGGCACAACAGGGTTAGAATTCCACCACGAGAATCTCATTAGAGAAGCTTCTAAAAAAATGCCTATTTTATATGCTAGCAATATGTCTTTGGGTATTGCAGTATTAAATAAAGCAGTTAAATTAGTAGCAAGTGCTTTAAGTGATTTTGATATTGAAATTATAGAAACTCATCACCATTATAAAAAAGATTCTCCTAGCGGGACAGCTTTGCGTTTAGCACAAACTTGTGCAAGAGCTAGAAGTTTGGAGCTAGATAAAGTGCGCACAAGTGGTAGAAATGGTAATATTGGTGAGCGCAGTAAAGATGAGATCGGTGTAATGTCCTTGCGTGGAGGAGATGTTGCTGGAATCCATAATGTTGGGTTTTATGGTGAGGGAGAATATTTAGAATTAATCCATACTGCTACTTCTCGCACAACTTTTGCACAAGGAGCAATCAAAGCTGCCCTTTGGCTACATAAGCAGTCTAATGGATTATATAGTGTTGAAGATTCATTAGGATTATAAGAGTGCAAAAGCTAGTTAAAAATAAAATTCTTAACAGTCAGCTTTCTGAAAATAATAATTGGAAAGAAGAATGTGCGGTTGTAGGTATTTATAATGCCAAAAATGCTACAAGTATTGCGTATTACTCACTTTTTTCAATGCAACATCGTGGGCAAGAAGCTACAGGAATTGCAACAAGCAATGGTGAAAAAATTACTACAATTAAAAACAGTGGGTTAGTAACAGAAGTATTCTGTGATGAGACTTTAAACAAACTTAAAGGCTTTAGTGCAGTGGGGCATAATCGTTATTCTACCGCTGGGAATGATTCTATTGCAGATTCACAGCCACTCTTTGCACGTTATGACTTGGGTGAAATCGCAATCGTGCATAATGGAAATCTTACAAATGCTCGTCAAATTCGTAATGAACTTATTAAAGAGGGAGCAATTTTCCAAAGTTATATGGATACGGAAAATTTGATTCATTTGATTGCAAGAGCTAAGCAAGAACATTTGATAGATAGAATCAAAGAAGTGGTTTTACAGCTTAAAGGAGCGTTTTGTTTTGTAATATTAAGCCGTAAAAAAATGTTTGTGATTCGTGATAGGTGCGGATTTCGTCCCTTAAGCCTTGGAGAAATTATTAATCCCGATGGAAGTAAAGGTTATATTGTTGCTAGTGAAACTTGCGCTTTTGACTTAGTTGGTGCAAAATATTTACGTGATGTGGAGCCGGGTGAAATGCTAATGTTTTCTAAAGAGGGTATGGAATCTCATCGTATTATGACCCCTAGTCCTCATCCTTGTGTTTTTGAATATGTATATTTTGCACGTCCTGATAGTCGCGTGTTTGGAAAGCTTGTTTATAGTATTCGTAAAAATATGGGTGAAGAATTGGCAAAAGAAAATCCTGTCGAAGCAGATATTGTAATTCCTGTGCCAGATAGTGGTGTCGCTGCTGCACTTGGATATTCTAAGCAAAGTAAAATCCCTTTTGAGCTTGGAATTATTCGCAATCATTATGTGGGAAGAACTTTTATTGAACCAACGCAGCAAATTCGTGAATTAAAAGTAAAGCTGAAGTTAAATCCAATTCGTGAATTAATTGAAAATAAACGTATCATAGTGATTGATGATTCTGTAGTGCGAGGAACAACAAGTCGTCAAATTGTAAAAATTTTGCGAGATTGTGGTGCTAAGGAAATTCATATGAAAATTTCTTCCCCTCCTACCATATGCCCCTGTTATTATGGTGTGGATACACCTAGTGTAGAAGACTTGATTAGTGCAAAAATGAGCAACGAGGAAGTTTGTAAATTTATTGGCGCAGATTCTTTATCCTTTTTGTCTATTGAAGGTTTGAAGCGAAGTATTAGTGTAGAAAATTTCCAATATTGTCAAGCTTGTTTTGATGGTAAATATATTGAGGTAGAATGAGTGAAACAAATGCTAACCTTTGGACGTTATTGTAAGCGAAGATTTGGAAAGCGTGTGCGTAAAGTGCCGATTGCGCTTGCAGGTTTTACTTGTCCTAATATTGATGGAAGTGTAGCGCGTGGAGGTTGTATCTTTTGCAAAAATGAGAGCTTTTCACCCACATTGGGTAAAGAACCAAAAGTTTCTCTTAAGATGAATCCCAAAATGACTGAAAATCCGTTGTTGGAAATGCAACTTAGGCAGTTACAAAGTCAATATGATTGGCAAACTGATTTTCATCGTAAGAAATTTAGTGTAGAAAAATATATGATTTATTTTCAATCTTTTACAAATACTTATGCACCTTTTGAAACTTTAGAAAAACTTTATACTACAGCATTAAATTTACCTAATGTCATAGGAATGTCCATAGGCACTCGCACAGATAGTGTGGATTTAAAATTACTTGATTTTTTAGGGGATTTGGCACAAAAGAGGGGGCAGGAAATTTGGATAGAATATGGAATCCAATCCGTTTATGATGAAACCTTAAAATTCATTAATCGTGGGCATAGCACAGAAAATATGGAATATTGGATAAAAGAAAGCAAAAATCGTGGTTTGAAAACCTGTTCGCATATTATTTATGGTTTGCCCAAAGAGACAAAAGAAATGATGTTGTATAGTTTGGAATCTGTTATCAAATGGGGAAGTGATGGGATTAAGATTCATCCACTTTATATTATTGAAAAAACAATTTTGGCAAATTTGTATGAAAAAGGTGAATATAAACCAATCTCTTTAAACGATTATATTGATTTGATTGTGGAATCTTTAAAGAGGATTCCTAAAAATATTGTCATTCATCGTGTAAGTGCTGGTGTGCGTGATAATACCTTACTTGCACCTAAATGGTGCTTTGATAAGAATATTCAAATGCGTGCAATTCGTGATGCTTTAAGAAATGCAGGTATTGAATATTGAATAAATATTCAATTTGAAATACTAATTAAACTAATGTTCAAATGTAGTGGTGCTAAAAAACTCTATTATTGCTTCTCGCATAAGAGTAGGGTTAGTAATAGTATTTACAAGCATTCTAAATTCGCTTGCGCCTTTTAATCCTTTAGAATAAGCGTGTAAGTTCTTACGAAACATAATTGCTCCATAATCGCCTCTAAAAGAAATCGTGCGATTAAAATGTTCTAAACTTACTTTTTGTCGTAGTTCTATGGTTTCATCTTGTAATCCCTCTTTGATTTGGGTAAAAATCCACGGCTTTTCCACAGCTGCGCGCCCAATCATAAGCCCATCTGCACCAGTATGCTTTAAAACTTCTTGACTTTTCTGCACATTATTGATTTCACCATTTGCAATGAGTGGCACATATAAAATTTGTTTCATTAAAGCAATGGAATCATAATCTATTCGCTCTTTTTTATATCCATCTGTTTTTGTGCGACCATGCACCACAGCATAATTAATAGGCGCATCATTAAGAGCATTTGCAATTTCTAATGGGATTTTTTTATCAAAGCCTAATCGCACTTTGACGCTTAAATAAGGAATTTCACTCACTTTTCTGATTAACTTTAAAATTTCTACAAGCTTATTTAAATCCTTTAGTAAAGAGCTTCCACTCCCGTGATTGGAAACTTTTGGAGCAGGACAACCACAATTTAAATCCAAGATTTGAATGTTTTCTTTCAAAGGATTTAGCCGTTCAACTGCACGTGTGATAATGTCCATATCGTTGCCTGCAATCTGCAAGGCAAAAGGATTTTCAAGAGGAGATTTTTCTACCATTTTAAGTGTTTTTTTGTTTTTAAAAGCAAGCGCATGAACGCTAATCATTTCACTAACCGTGATGTCTGCACCGAATTTTTTAACCACCTCACGAAAGGGTAAATCACTATAGCCGGCTAGAGGAGCTAACATAAGAGTGTTTTGGTTAATAATAGATTCCAAAGTAGACCTTTAAAAAATTTGTAGAATCTTAACAAAAAACTAACAATAATTGATTAAAATTTTACCCAATGAATTTCAAAGGAGTTTATAATGAAGTTTTTAAAAGTCGTTGTAGCAGTGTTATTTGGTATAGCAATTAGTATCCCAGCTTTTGCAGATATGGACATACAAGGACAAATTGTTAGTGTCAATAATGCCAACAAAACAATTACAATTTCCGGAATGAATGGTAGCAATATGGTTGTACAAGTTTTTCCTTATACAAAATTAAAAGGCGATGATTGTGGACTATTTGGTAATGATACTTATCATAATTTTGCAGCTTTAAAACCCGGAATGTTTGTTGAGATTGATGGTTATCCTCAAGGGCAAGTATTTGGAGCGCAAGAGATAGAATGGAAGTGCGGTAGAAGGGCTTATTAGGAAATCTTATGCGAATATTTAAATTTGCTTTAGTGTTCTGTTTGAGCGCATTGGCGTGGGGAGATAGCTTTAAATTAGAAGGCACAATTGCAAGTGTGGATAATACGAATAAAACTATCACGGTGGATTCTATTTATGGAGATTCTATCGTTGTGCAAGTTTTGCCCAATACAGAAATTGAATTAGATGATTGTGGAGTATTTGGTATGGGTAAATACGGAACTTTCAAGAATTTATTACCCGGGACTTTTGTAGAAATTAAATTATATTTTCAAAATTTCAACAATGGTAATGAAAGAGCGAATCCTATCGCTTATGAGATTGAGATTGAATGTTATAAAAAACGTGCTTATTAAGTTATAAATATAGAATCCTAAAAATTTTATATTTTAGCAATAATGACTAAGCCAAATTGCGTGAAAATTTTGTAAGTTTGTAAATTAATCTCTCTTTCACTCGTAAAATAGCTATAAACTTTGCAACCATAAGAAATAATTGTATTGAATTGTGGAGAGAGGGAATTTAAATTTATCATTGGTTCAATTAAGATTAAATTTTCTATCCGTTTGTGGGAGATAAGTGCATCAAAAGTATAGGTAATGGCTTGCATACAATGTTTTTTTATGCCAATAACACAAAAATCATTTAAGAGAGATGATGGAATCGTTAAGGATTCTAAATTTACAAAACCAAAAGATTTCATTACGATTTATCCATTAAATTGTGCTTGGACTAATTGCCCAATTTCATTATATTCTAGTTTTTCATTGAGGAGTAAGGAAGTTTTGATGCTTTCCAAAATTGCACGATAATTTTTAAAAAACACAAAACGTTCATTTTTGCATTCTTCTAAAATCTTTAGCACATCTTCTTCTCGTCCTAATAAGTATTCTCCCATACCATAGGATTCTACCATTTGACGTGCTAAGGTTTTTGCGGTATTTAAGTCTTCTTTAGCGTGGGAATAGCGCTCTTGGTAGAGCAATTCAAGTACTGCGATTCCTGATAGGTAAATTTTGATTTTACTTTCTATTTCATTTTTACTCAAAAATTCTTTATCAATAGATTTTAAACCATCACTCATTAGGGTTGCTTTCTCAAAAGGTATTTCCAAGGAATATGCGCTAAAGGCTTTCGCTGCTTGATAATAAGCTAGAATTTCCTTTTCTTTATCGCTAAAGCTTAATTTCTTGCGCACACCTAACATTACTTTGTCTCGCACATTCAAAATATCTTCTTTGGTAATAGTGTTAGAATTGCGTTTAATCGCGTATAATGCAGCTTCATTAATTAGTGATGCAAGGGCTGCACCACTAAAACCTACGCAGAGTTTTGAAATCTCTTCAAAGTCAAAATTGCAAGTTTTATTGCGCGTATGCACTTTTAAAATTTTAATTCTCTCTTGCAAATCAGGCAGTTCTACAAAAATGCGTCTATCGAATCTACCACTTCGCAACAAAGCATCATCTAGAGATTCTACATTATTGGTCGCACCAATAACCATAACTCCTGAACTATCTTCAAAGCCGTCCATTTCTGTTAAAAGTTGATTGAGTGTTGCTTCTCTCTCATCGTTTCGCATACCGCCACGCGCTTTTCCTACAGCATCAATTTCATCTATGAAAATAATAGAGGGAGCATTGAGTTTGGCTTTTGTAAATAAATCATGGACACGTTTTGCTCCCATACCAACATAAATTTGCACAAAGCTTGCACCACTTTGATAAAAAAATGGCACTTTTGCTTCTCCTGCTAATGCTTTGGCAATCAGTGTTTTACCCACACCCGGAACGCCAACTAGTAATACGCCTTTGGGTAGTTTTACGCCAAAATCTTGATATTTTTTAGGTGATTTTAAATAATCAATAATTTCTTCTAATTCATTTTTAGCTTCGCTAATGCCTGCAACATCTTCAAAAGTAAGGTTTGAAGTAATGGGTTGGATATAATGCAGGTTAAAAGCTTCATTAACAAAAGATTTCGCAGTATTTTCATAAGATTCCTTGGGATTTTTGTATTTTGGAGAGTTTTGGCTTGTAATATTCTGTGATTTTATCTTTTTAAAGTTTGAGAAAAAAAACAAAATCACGAGCAAAGCAATAAAGATGATTGCAATTTCCGTTAAGTTTTGCAATAAATCAAAATTACTTTTGATTTCTAAAGGCACTTTTTGTCCAAATTCTTGTAGATTGATGCTACTCTTGGCAACTTTGTATTCTTTGTTATTTAATGTGAAGTATAAATAATCTCCTTTGATGATTGCAACTTTTGGGAGTGTATTTTGTGTGATAGTCTGTGAATGGGTCGCACTAATTAATATTGGCTTACTTTTAAGAGAGAAAATAAAGAATAAAGCTAATGCTAATAGAATCGCAAAGATTCCAAAATACAAATTTTTAAATTTCTGCATAGTTTTTGTCCATTTTTGGTGTGAAGTGTGTAAGTGGAATCCAGCTGTCTTTGTAGATAGGATTTTGCGTGTGAATCTGCACTTTGTTGTAATATTCATCAAAACCGTGTGCAATATGTATGAGACAAGGACTTTGGCTGTTAGATTCTGAATCTTTTGTAGTAACATTCTCTATTAAGACATTGAGTGTTTTGTTTTGTATTTTTAAGTTTTCTCTGAATTTTAAATTATTCTTTACAATTTGAGATTCAATTTGTTGTTTTCTTTGTTTTGCAATATTGTGATGAATCTTATCTCGGAGTTTGGCAGAAGGTGTGTTGTCGCGCGGACTATAAATGAAGCTATGCAAATGTGTCAAGGGCAGAAGAGAAAAATTTACAAAAGCCTCTTGCCATATTTCTTCACTTTCTCCTGGGTGTCCAACAATAAAATCACTTCCTAATGCAAAGCCTCTATCAGCTAACAAGGTCAAAAGCTCTAAATCTGTATCAAAGGTATTTAAACGATTCATAATTTTTAACATTTTAGGTGCAGTATGTTGTAGAGCAATATGTAAATGACGTTCAATCTTTGGATTATCTAGCACATTTAAAAAGTGTTCATCAATTTGTGAAGGTTCTAAGCTACCGATTCTAAGACGTTTTAAGTTTGGAATCTCACAGAGAGATTCTATTAAAGTTGCGATATTTTTGCCAAATTCTTTGCCCCAACTGCCTATATTTGTGCCTGTTAAGATAAATTCAGTAAATCCTTTTTGGGCAAGTTGGCTGATTTGTGAAAATATCTTTTCTTGTGTGAAGCTACGCGCTTTACCGCGCACACTTGGGATAATGCAATACGAACAAGCAAAATCGCAACCCTCTTGGATTTTGATAAAGGCACGACTTTTCCCGATAAAATCACCCAAAATTTCATTTTCTAAGCTTTTTAAATTATCGTTTAAGTAAAAGGAAGTCTTTTGTTTTAAAATTGCATTGATATTTTCTTTATGAGAATGCCCAAAGACACCAAAGACTAGACCTTTATCTAGTAGATTTTGTCCTTGTGTTTGTGTGCCGCAACCCGTAAAATAAATCTTTTTACCTTCTCCTTGTAGTCGGTTGATATAGTTTCTAACTCCGCTTTCTGCATTATTGGTTACGGCACAAGAATTAACAATGACAATATCACTTTCTTCTTCATAAGGTGTTTGACTGAAATCCTTTAACGCATTTATCATCACTTGTGTATCAAATACATTCGTGCGACAACCAAAGGTTTTAAAATAAACTTTTTGTTTTTGCATTAGGATTCTTTAGAAAAAGTGTTGTGGTGGAATCTCGCCATCACTTTTTAAAGAAACGTTTTTAAATGTTTCATTTTCATTTGTGTGTGAGAGATTTTTTTGCTTACCCTCATAAATTGTTGTGCTAGGATAAGCAATTTGAATATCAGGTTGGAGCAAGATTTCATCAATGATTTCAGCACTGATACTACTGCGCAGAGCCAAAGTAGCATAAGCATTCGTTAGATACCATACAGAAATGCGGATTCCATTTGGTTCAAGCAGACTAAAGACTCTTGGCTCTACATTGGTATTGCGCAAACTGAAGCGGTCACGCATTTTAATGAATTGTTTGCGTGTGCTATCTGTATAGCCTTTAGCATATTTTTTGGCACATTCTCTTGCGATATGACAAGCTCTTTCGTGGTTAGAATCAAAAGTAATAGTGAAATCAATTCCGTCCCAAACTGTTTTCATTCCCCCGTGTGTATAGTTGGAAAACATTGTTGTAAAGACGAAGTTATTAGGAATAAAAATAATCCGCCCCGCTCTGCGGTTTTCTTTGTAGGTTGTTAGTGTAATATCCTCATAAAGTGTAATTCTAAGGACAGAAATGTCTAGCACATCGCCCACATAAATCGCGCCTTCTTTAATAACCTTGATTCTATCTCCTGCGTGCACAGAACCGCCCACGACAATTACAATCCAGCCTAAAACAGACATAAAAAGGTCTTTCATTGCAATTGCTAAACCTGCAGATGCAAATCCAAGCACCGTTACGAGATAGCTTACATTATCCAAATAAGCAAAGAGCAAGAGCAAGATAATAAGGGTAATATTGAGGAAGTTGATAATTTTGTTTGTCGTATAGATACGTTCGTTATCGTGGATATACTTACGCACTCCAACCTTGAGAGAAAAAGCAATTCCAATGAGAATTAGAATCGTAATGCCAACATAAATACTTTTGATAAATTGTTCTTTAATTTGAGTTTTTAAGTGTGTTTTGGTTTCCTCCATTTCTTTGGTAAATATTTCTAAGGTTGTGCTAAAGACTTCTTGTGTAGTTTCAAGCACAGTTAAGGCGTTATTATTTGCCTGATAAGTTTTAATAATAGCTTCTTTGTTGGGAAATAGACAATAATCAGAGCTGCAAAGATTATAGAGTTTGTTTAAATTTGATGTGGTGTTATAAATCTCTAAAAGTTTATTAAGAGATTCCTCTTTTTGCTTAAGATATTTTAGATTTTCTTTTAGAGATTGATGATTGTGTCGCAAAATAGTTAATTCCGAATCAACTTTTTTGATATAAGAATAAGCGCGCGCAATAAGTAGGAGGTTTGTAACATTGGGTGCTTCTTCGAACTTTTTAGCTTCTGTCAGTTCGCGAAAAGGAGAATCTTTATAGATGCCCAAAACTTCCTTTTGCTGTTCTAATGCAGTTAAGTTACGTTCTAAAATATTAAGCTGATTTTGTTTTTCAAAGCTTTTGGGTTGTTTTTCTAAAAGGTCAATTTCATTTTGTGTTTGCATAACATTAAAAATTGCTTGTTGGTAAGCCTGATAGTTGGAATATTTTTTCATCCATAAATTATTGGGATTATTTAAGAAATTATCTGCTTCAATGATTTGAGAATCCAGCTGTTTGATAGCTTTTATTTCTTCTACTAGTTCCTCACTTAACGCACTTGTTAATAGAATAAATAGAAAGATTAGGAATCTTATAAGTTTCATTTGGCAAATTTACCCAATATTTTTAAAATAATTTCTTTAGAAATATTTTCTTTAAAACATACATTGCCGATTCCATTGGGTAAAATAAATTTAATACAATCATTAGAGATTTTTTTATCTAAAAAGAATGCTTGATAAAAGGATTCTATATTTCGTATGTTATAGGTTGTTGGAATTTGGTATTTTTGGAGTAGTGTCAAAATTACGTCAAATTCTTCTTGCGTGATGAGGTTTAAGTGTAGGGCAAGTTGATTTGCCATTACCATTCCAATGCCGACTGCTTCGCCGTGTAAATAAGTTCCATAACCGCTCTGTCGTTCAATAATATGTCCAAAAGTATGCCCATAGTTGAGTGCCGCGCGGATTCCGTGTTCTTTCTCGTCCTCTGCGACCACTTTTGCTTTGGTGCTGATTGCTTGATAAATGATTTCTAAAAGTGCGTTTGGATTCATCATATCGGCATTTTGCAAAGATTCAAAAAAGCTTTTATTAAAGCACACCGCCATTTTGATGACTTCCGCCATTCCTGCATTAAATTCGCGTTTGGGCAAAGTTGCAAGGAATCTAGGATTAATATAAACTGCTTTGGGTTGATGAAACAAGCCGATGAGGTTTTTGCCAAAATGATTGTTAATGCCTGTTTTCCCGCCGATGCTAGAATCTACTTGTGCTAAAAGCGTGGTTGGAATCTGAATAAAATCAATTCCGCGCATAAAGATTCCAGAAGCAAATCCTACTATATCGCCAATGACACCGCCCCCAAATGCAATCATCAAAGAATGTCTATCTAGGCGGTGATTGAATGCTGCTTCTAGGATTCCATTAATGGTTTCAAAGTTTTTATAGCTTTCTCCATCTGGAATCGTGTGGCAATAAATCTCCTTGGCTTCTAGATTTGCAAGGAGGGTTTGTAGATGAAGCCCGGCGATTTTAGGATTCGTGATGATAAGGACTTTGCCTTTGTGGGTGAGCTTGGGTAAATCCCCAAAATGAATTGTATAGCTTGGTAAAGTAATGTTTAAAGGATTGGCTTGGGATTCCACTTGAGCGCGCCTTAATAATGAATTTGAAATCAATATTTTAGCAATTTTTTACTTTTTTATTCTTTATGATAATCTAAATCCGATTTAAATTTAATGCCTAAAAGATGAAAACTAGACAAAATCATCAAGCAAGATTCTTTTTATCCAATAAGCAAATTTTATTAAAATGCTTGCAGTAAATAATAAGCCCCAAACACTCCAACAAGCATTAAAATAATATCACTGATGATTCCAATAATGTTTTTATACCGCAATAAAATTGCCTTTTGCATCAAAAGCGCATAGCTCATAAGAATACAGAAATCAAGGAGAATCCATACTGCTACTAGAATGCTTAAACTCGTAAGAATAGAATCGGTGATATGGATAAACTGCGGAAAAAATGCTACAAAAAATAAAATGTCTTTTGGATTGCCTATTGCAATGCCAAAACCCTCTAAAAAGCTAGAGACAAAGGTTTTGTTAGTTTTGGTTTGATTGAATTGCAGTTTGGATTCCTTTTGGGGCTGATTTTGATAGTTTTTCAATGTATGATACAAAGAGCTAAATCCTAAATAAAAAATAAATGCACAACCTGCAATACTGATGAGGGATAATGCAAAGGGAGAAATTTCAAATGCACCTAGAATCACTGCAATGGCAAAGGTTATCAAGAGCAAAGAGGCGAAGTTTGTCCCTATGCTTGTGAAGAATGCTGTTTTGAATCCATACATTGAAGCATTGCGTATCACAAGTGCAACCACAGGACCGGGTGTCGCAATGAGTAGAAAAACCGCTAGAATATAGGCAAGTAAAATTTCAAACATTGGGATTCCCCTTAGAGATTGTTAAAGGGCATTGTAAAAATGTTTCTTGTTTGGTATATAGATAGTTTTCATCTAAAGTATATTGTTTCCACTCAAAGTTGTCTTTTGAACCAAAGAATCCTAATGATTGCGGTAGATAGCCATTGTTATATTGTTTAACTCTATTTCTCATAATTTCTCTTACATTGACACCCTATTTTTTATTTCCATTTGCCACATAATCAAAATTTTCTCTAGAATTTACTATAAATGTAATAAAATCGCCCAAATTTCTATTTTTAAAAATTTGATGATAAGGACAGCTTATATTAAAGAACAACTCTACTTCATTGAAACAAAAGCTCCACGCAGAATTATTTGGATCCATAGGAATATGTTCTAGCCATTTTTTTAAATCATTGTTGTGCAAGAATTGAAGTTGTTGCCACGCAAAAGTTTGCTCTTCAACAAGGTTAGTGAATTGATTCTGAAAAATATAACTAAAGGGTTGTAAATTCTTTTGTGAATCGGAGTAATTTTTGTAAATTCTGTGTATTCAATCATACCCTTTATTAATTTGTTTGGTTGGCAAATAGGGACAAACAAAAATAAGATACCTTGAAGTTTATAAGCTTTAAGCGCAAAAATACAAGGAAAATCTTGATTTTGCATATTGCTTTCAAATCCCTTTAAGGCTTTTTTGAACCATTTTTGAGATATTTTAATGTTTTGTGTTTTTAAGATTTTAAGGTCCATAAAAATAACCTTTTGCTTTTATTGTTTTTGGATAGTCTAATATATTAACAAAAATTAAATTAATATTCTGACCTAGTTTTATATTTTTATTTTCTCTATGTATGAGATGTATATTTTTTACACAAAAAGTATATTTAGCCAAATATTTCTAATAATCTTATCTTAAGGTGCCTAAAAGGAGATAGATTTTGTGCGCAAGAATACAAACTCAATGCAAGCTAAAAGGAGAAAAATGAGATTTAAAGAGCGGGGCAGGGTTAAATTGAATGATTTTAAATCTTTTTTGGGAGCTACAATCAAGGCGTAACTTCCCTAATACCCTCAACAACTACCTTATTCATTACGATACAGACCAAAGATTCTGGGATTTGTTAAATGGTAAAATCTCTGTGGAATCCCATTTACAAGAGTTGATAGATTTAGGTTATACGCATAATAATACGATTCAATGGGGCGAAGATAGAGAGCAGTTTGCAAACTCTTTAACGCATTTCCTCAAAGTCTTTCAAGAGATTTTAGATTCTCATTCTCTCAATGTTCAAGAACTTCAAGCACTAAGCAAACAAGAAAAGATGAATACCTTTTTGAATCATTTGTTAAAGGGGTAGGGTAAAAGCGGGGAATCCGCCTAGCTATTGCAAGCAGACTTGCCATTATCCACAGGCTGAATCGCACTATTATCTGCTAATTTTTTAGCATTGACTTCCTCTATAAACTCCCATAATTCTTTGGCAGCCTTTAGATATTCTTTAGCAGATTTGGAATCTGGCTTGAAATATACGATTGGCTTGCCATTGTCGCCACCCTCACGCACAATAGGTTCAATAGGAATCTGCGCAAGAGTTTTTGTATTGAACTTTTTAGCAACTTCTTCTGTCGTGCCTTTGCCAAAAATATCGTATTCTTCTCCACAACTCGGACAAATAAATCCGCTCATATTCTCTATGATTCCCGCCACAGGAATTTTGAGTTTTAAAAACATATCTAATGCTCTTGCGCCATCATCAAGCGCAACTTTTTGTGGAGTAGAAACAGAGATTCCAGCAGTTACAGGGACACTTTGAGCAAGAGTAAGTTGTGCATCACCAGTTCCTGGAGGCATATCAATTACCATTATATCCAAATCTCCCCACAAAACATCACTTAACATTTGTTCAATCGCGCGAATAATCATAGGTCCGCGCCAAATAAGGCTTTGTCCCTCATCATACAGCACACCCATAGAAATCATTTCAATCCCAAATGCTTGGAGAGGAATAAGCTTTTTAAGCTTGGAATCTACTTCGGGCTTGTTTTTTTCTAAGCCGAGCATTCTAGGCGTGTTAGGTCCATAAATATCCGCATCTAGTAAAGCGACTTTTTTACCCTGCATTGCTAGGGCAATAGCAAGATTGACACTTGTAGTAGATTTACCCACACCCCCTTTGCCACTACTTACCATAACAAAGTTTTTGATTTGAGGAGCTAGATTTTTTGTGCTTTGTGGTTTTTGTTCTTGTGGCTTTGGCTGTTTAATGTCTAAATTAATCCTCTGAATCCCTTGCGCTTTGAGTTTTTGAGTAATGCTGTTTCTAATCTCTTCTGCCACATCAGGTGAAGCAGATGGAATCTCTACACGCACAGCCACAGAATCTCCCTCTACAAGCATTTCTTTGACAAATCCAAAGGTAACAATGTCTTTTTCAAAATTTGGATAAATCACTTCTTTTAGTAAATTAACAAGTTGTTCTTGATTCATAAACTTTCCTTTATTTGATGTTGTTCAATAATTTCTTGTGAAATTTTGTAACTACAAAATTTTGGTCCGCACATAGAGCAGAATTTCGCATCTTTAAAAACCTCTTGAGGTAAGCTTTCATCGTGATATTCACGTGCTCTATCAGGGTCAAGAGCAAGTTCAAATTGTTTGTTCCAATCAAAATTGTATCGTGCATTACTCATTGCGTCATCTTTGATGCGTGCATTGATACGTCCTCGTGCAATATCTGCAGCGTGAGCCGCAATTTTATAGGCAATAATTCCTTCACGCACATCTTTTGCATTAGGCAAGCCCAAATGTTCTTTGGGTGTAACATAACAAAGCATTGCAACTCCTTTCCACGCTGCAATAGCTGCACCAATGGCTGAAGCAATATGGTCATAACCCGCGGCAATATCTGTAACAAGTGGTCCTAAAACATAAAAAGGTGCTTCGTGGCAAAGTTCTTTTTGTAATTCCACATTGCGTTCAATTTCATTCATCGGCGTATGCCCTGGTCCTTCTATCATTACTTGCACATCTTTTTCCCAAGCACGTAAAGCAAGTTCTCCCATTACCTTCAATTCATTGAGTTGTGCTTCATCACTAGAGTCTGCTAAGCAACCCGGTCGCAAGGAATCTCCAAGACTTAAAGAAACATCATAGCGTTGGCAAATATCCAAAATATCGTCAAAAGCTTCATAGAATGGATTTTGTTTATGATAGTGTAACATCCACGATGCCATCAAGCTTCCTCCGCGACTTACAATGCCCATTTTACGCTTGGATAACATCGGCATATGTTCTAGTAAAAATCCGCAATGAATCGTAAAATAACTCACACCTTGTTTAGCCTGTCTCTCCATTACTTCTAGCATTTTATCAATATTTAAGGCATTAATATCGTTTTTTACATCGTGTAAGATTTGATAAATCGGCACTGTCCCTATTGGCACACTAGAACTCTGAATCACGGCTTGACGAATAGAGTCCAAATCTCCCCCAGTGCTTAAATCCATAATGGTATCTGCACCATATTTGATAG
This sequence comes from uncultured Helicobacter sp., assembly GCF_947367035.1. GTDB lineage: Bacteria > Campylobacterota > Campylobacteria > Campylobacterales > Helicobacteraceae > Helicobacter_D. Next base: position 23,004 of record NZ_CANBCA010000002.1, on the reverse strand, counting down.
AAATCAGTGTTTTTTGCACTTCTTCTTCAATGGAGCTTGCAAGTGCGGAGCTACCGATATTGGAATTAATCTTTGTTCGCACAGAGATTCCAATACCCATTGGCTCTAAATTTGTGTGATTGATATTTGCAGGTAAGATAAGTCTTCCTTTTGCAATTTCTTTACGGATTGTTTCTGGATTTAAATGCTCAATGTTAGCGACATATTCCATTTCTGGTGTAAGGATTCCACGTTTTGCGTAATGTAACTGTGTTTTGATTTTATCTGCTTCTCTAGCTTTTACCCATACTTTTCGCATAGAATTTCCTTTGTATGTTTTTGAATTTATAAATTTTTGTTTTATAGAATACATAAAGTATCAAAATAAAAATAAAATTTAGCTTTCTTTTTAGAATTTATCATAAAAAACAATATTTTTACTTTGTAAGCCATATTTTAGCAATTTGTTCTAACTTTTCCACACAATCACTTGCATAAAAAGTAACTTTCGGAGGAGAATCAAAGGATTTTAGGATATAAAAAGCTTGTAAATATTCCATAATTGCTTCCCCAGAATGAATTAAAAGGGGTTGGTTATGATAATATTTAGAAATAGAATCTGCAAGGAGTGGAAAATGTGTACAACCCAAAATAATAGCTTCTGGTTTTTGTGGATAGTTGGTAAAATAATGCTCCATTGTTGCTTGTAGGATTTTGCCTTTAAAAATTCCTTCCTCTACAATCGGAACAAAAAGGCTTGTTGCAAGTCCAAAAGTATTGCAATAACCTTCGCAGGCTAGAAGCTTGCTATAAAGATTGCTTTGAATTGTTGCTTTCGTGCCTAAAATTAAAATTTTAGAATCTTTATTGGTGATTTTGTTTTTCAGAGCTAAAACGCCTGGTTCAATCACGCCTATAATAGGGTAAGGAGCGACTTTTTGCATCGCTTTTAATCCATAAGCACTTACTGTGTTACACGCAATGACTAACAAATCTAAATCAAAAGATTTAAAAAACTCTAAGGCTTCTAGTGAATATTGTTCAATAGTTTCTGCACTACGCACACCATAGGGGACGCGCGCCGTATCGCCATAATAAATAATTTCATTAAAATTATGCGAATGAATGAGACTTTTTAAGACGCTGATGCCACCCGCACCACTATCAAATACCCCGATTCTATGTGGAATCATTTATTCAGTCTTTCATATTGTCATTCATCATATTTAAAAACTCTTCATTATCTTTGCTTTTTTGCATTTGGGAATAGAGGAAAGTAAGTGCGTCAATTTCATTATTCATTTGATGAATTGCATTGCGAAGCACCCAAACTTTTTGTAATTTGTCGTGTCCTAAAAGTAATTCTTCTTTGCGTGTGCCACTTTTTAAAATGTCCATTGCAGGATAGATTCTACGCTCCGCTATATGTCGCGCTAGAACGATTTCACTATTTCCTGTGCCTTTAAATTCTTCAAAGATAACTTCGTCCATTCTTGAACCTGTTTCAATGAGTGCGGTAGCAATAATTGTCAAACTTCCACCCTGTTCAATATTTCTTGCTGCGCCAAAGAATCGTTTAGGTTTATGCAGAGCATTTGCATCAACCCCACCACTTAGCACTTTGCCACTACTCGGCGTTGCAGTATTATAAGCACGTGCTAGTCGCGTAATGGAATCTAGCAAAATCACGACATCTTTCCCCATTTCTACCATACGTTTTGCTTTTTCTATCACAAGTTCTGCAACACGCGTATGATTATTTGCTGGCATATCAAAGGTGGAGCTATAAACTTCCCCTTTAACACTTCGCTCCATATCAGTAACTTCCTCTGGACGCTCATCTACAAGTAAAACAATTAGTTCTATTTCTGGGTGGTTGTGTGTGATTCCATATGCCAGCTCTTTCATCAGTTCTGTTTTACCCGTTCTTGGAGGTGCAACGATAAGTGCGCGCTGTCCTTTTCCAATCGGAGCAAAAAGGTCTAACATTCTACCTGTGATTTTGAAGCTATTATATTCTAGCTTAATTTGTTCTGTTGGAAAAAGAGGAGTAAGATTATCAAAAAGTGGGCGATTTTTCATTTCCTCTGGTGATTGGTAGTTAATAGCTTCTACTTTTAAAAGAGCATAATATCGCTCTTGGTCCTTTGGGCTTCGAACTTGTCCGGTAATAATATCGCCATTTCTTAAAGTAAATCGCCGAATTTGAGTGCTACTCACATACGCATCGTTTTGTGAGCCAGAGAAATTTTCATCAATTGCACGTAAGAACCCATATCCCTCTGATGTGATTTCTAAAATTCCAGTAAAAAGAATAAATCCACCTTTGCTAACTTGTGTTTTTAGAATCTCAAAAATTAAATCTTGACGCAAAAATTCTTGTGGATTTTCAATGCCTAAAGATTTGGCAATTTCTGCTAGTTTGTTGATGGATTTGGCGCGCAAATCTTCAATCGTGTAGCCTTCCACAGGTGTATGAGTGCGGGTTTTGTGTTCTTTTTTGTTTGGATTATTTTCGCTCATTTGTTCCCTTAAGTTTTATTTAGGATTCTTTTCAAAAGTTTCTTAAAAAATTTGAAAAAGTAGATAGAATTGGATATTGAAATCCATTGAAGCCTTTTAATTTAAAATTTGAAGTAATGGGAGAATTCTAATCTAAAAATATGCACTTGTCAAGATTCTAAAAAATTAAATTGGATTAAAGTATAAAGTAAAACTTTGATAGCTTGACATTAGAAGTAGAATCGCAAAAATAATAAACACGATTCCACAAACTCTGTCAATCAATCTAAAAAGTGCGTTATTGATAAATTTTTTGAAAAATGTTGCAATAAAAATTACAAATATAAAGGCTAAAGTTAGAGCAATGAGCAACACAAGAATACTCAATTCTAAATGCTTATCCATAAAAGGAGTGATAATAAGTCCAAAAAATAGAATTGCCTTGGGATTTGAGAGATTGACAAACATTCCTTTAATCATAAAAGTATATGTGCTATGGAATTGTGTTTTGGAATCTGTTTGATTTAAATCAACATTTGGATTTGCTTTAAATAGTAAAAGGTAGGAAATATAACCTAAATAGATTCCTCCAACTGTGCAAAGAATACCTTGAATCAGTGTCCCTTGTATGAAATGTGCAAAGCCAAAATACACAAGACTTAGAAATATAATCCAGCCACAAAAGATTCCAAAAAGGCTTAAAAATCCAATTTTCGCACCATAGCCCAGTGTGTTTCTAAGCACAAATAAAATATCTGGACCAGGCGTTAATGCAGTGATAAATCCTACTGCTGCTAAACTAAGTAATTCAAGCATTAAAAATAAGGGAAGTTTTTAGGAATTTTTGAATGATTATTGTGTGTAATAAGTGTTTCTAGAACTGCCATACGAATAGCGACACCATTTGTTACTTGTTCTAGTGCTTTGCAGCGAGGATCTTTTAACATCGCATCGCTAATGTCAATATTGCGATGTACAGGTCCAGGGTGCAATAAAATAATCTCACGATTACCAAAAAGTTCTTGTGTGATACAATAATCACTCGCATAGTCTTTTAAGCTTGAATAAATAGGGCAATTATGGCGCTCTATTTGTGTGCGCAAACTCATCACCGCATCTACTTCGTTAATTACCTCTTTTAGAAATAGACAATGACGTAAAGAGGTTTTAGGAATAAAATGAGGAGGACCAACTAAAATCACTTCCATTCCAAATCTTCCTAAAAGTTCAATATTACTATTTGCCACACGCGAATTGCGAATATCACCAACTATGGCGATTTTTTTACCCTCTAGGTTGCCTAAATGTTTGCGCAAAGTTAGCAAATCTAAAAGTGCTTGTGTAGGGTGTGCGTGTGCTCCATCTCCTCCATTAATAATAGAGCAAGAAACATATTGAGAAAGGATATTTGGCACACCAGAATTTCTATGTCGCACGACAATGGCGCTTGGATTCATTGCATTGAGGTTTGCTGCAGTATCAAAGAGTGTTTCACCCTTTGTCGTGGAACTTCTTGAAACATCTAAACGCACTACACTCCCACCTAATCTTTTTGTAGCAACTTCAAAGCTAGAGAGTGTGCGTGTAGAGTTTTCGAAAAATATTGTAATAACAATGTGTCCATTTAAGCTGTTTCTAGGTTTAGATTCCAAAAAACTTTGGGCTAAATCCAAAATTTGTTCTACTTCATTTTTACTCAAATCTTTGGTTTCTAAGAGATGTCGTGCCATAATCAAACCTTGCAAAGTCTTTATTTTTAAATGAAAAATTATAAATTTATTTTGCTTTAAGTTTCCTTTGCGGCTTTGTTATTTGGGATAAGATTATGCTAAAATGCGAATTATGAATCTTATCAAGGTAAATTTTAGATGAATATAGCAATGATTGGCACGGGATATGTGGGATTGGTCAGTGGAACTTGTTTTGCAGAAATGGGTAATAGAGTGGTGTGTGTGGATGTGGTAGAATCTAAAATCACGCAACTTAAATTAGGCAAGATTCCAATTTATGAGCCAGGTTTGGAGGGACTTGTTAATAAAAATTATCAAAATGGAAATCTTCATTTCACAACTTCTTTAAAAGACGCATTAAAAAATTGTGCCATTGCATTTATTGCCGTTGGCACACCTATGGGAGAAGATGGAAATGCAGATTTACAATATGTGCTAAAAGTTGCAAAAGAAATTGGGGAGCAAATGGAATCGCAATTAATTATTGTGGATAAATCCACCGTTCCTGTTGGCACTGCGCAAAAAGTCCGAGCTATTATTGAGGAATCTTTAAGAAAACGCAATCAAAAAATTTCCTTTAGTGTCGTGAGTAATCCAGAATTTTTAAAAGAAGGCGATGCAATAAATGACTTTTTGAAGCCAGATCGTGTAGTGATTGGTGTAGAAGAGAAGTGGGCAGAGGAGAGGCTAAAGGAGCTTTATGCACCTTTTTGTCGTAGCCACGATAGGTTGATTGTTATGGATATAAAAAGTGCAGAGATGACAAAATATGCTGCAAATGCAATGCTAGCAACAAAAATTAGCTTTATTAATGAAATAGCGAATATTTGTGAAGCGGTTGGCGCAAATGTGAATGATGTGCGTGTTGGAATTGGAAGCGATAAACGTATAGGGTATAGCTTTATTTATCCAGGTTGTGGTTATGGTGGGAGCTGTTTTCCAAAAGATGTGAAAGCCTTATCAAAAATTGCATTAGATAATGGAGTGAATCCCAAGATTATTCACGCAGTAGAGCAAGTCAATTACGAACAAAAGCGCATTTTAGGTAAAAAAATTGTGCAACATTTTGGAAATGATTTAAGTGAAAGGCAAATTTGTCTATGGGGGCTTAGTTTCAAACCAGAAACTGATGATATGCGTGAGGCTACTTCTATAATTCTTATTAATGAACTCATTGCACGTGGTGCAGTGGTAAAAGTTTATGACCCAAAAGCAATGCAAGAAGCGCAGCAATTTTACCTAAAAGATACTCCAAACTTGTTGTACGCCAAAAATAAATATGACGCATTAGAAAATTGTGATTGTATGGTTTTAGTTACAGAATGGAAAGAGTTTAGAAGTCCGGATTTTTTAGAAATCAAAGAGCGTTTGAAAACCCCTATTATTTTTGATGGACGCAATCAATACAATGCTAGAAGATTAAAAGAACTTGGTTTTACTTATTATCAAATTGGTGTGCAAAAATGAGTTTAAATTATTCTATGCAATTCTTAAAGGTTGGAATCTTAAGTTTAAGTCTAGTGATTTTAAGTGGGTGTGCTAAAATGGAATCTTTTAAATCAAGATTGATTCCCTCTAAACCCGAAGAATCTTATATTCAAGCTACGAGAAAAAGCGAATTAGTTTTTGATGAAATTACGCGTATTGTATTGATTGCAGTGCATTTAAATGCTTATGATGAGGAGAGATATCCGCACGAGAATGGGGAACTATTTTTTGTAGATGTTTATCAAAGCGAACAGAATTCCTTAGGATTCCTAGAAAATGGCTATCGTTTGACTTTAAGTAATGGAGAATTGCCAGAAAAATTCACGCGACTAGAGAAAGAGTATTTGGAAAATTTTATGGAGGATAATGCAATGCGTTGGGGAGAATATTATTTGGTGCGATTTAAACCACAAAATAAACGCATACAAGATAGTTTAACGCTTGTTTTAAGCCACCCAAAATTTGGTGAAAATTCTTTGAAATTTGGATTTAAGGGCTTAAGTAGAGAGGAACTTAAAGGAAAGTGATTTGCAATCGCAGGATATACAAGAAACACGGCTAGATATTGCTTGTGTGAAATTGGGTTTGTGTGAATCACGCAACAAGGCACAAAACTTTATTAAAAATGGCAAAGTTTGTGTGAATGGCGAAGTGTGCCAAAAGGTCTCTTATGAAGTTTCACCGCACGATTCCATTTCTCTTTTGAATCCTTTGTGTTTTGTTAGTCGTGCAGGAGAGAAACTATATTATTTCTTAAAGTCCAATCCTCATCTGACACAAGAGTTTGGTTCTTTAAAGGCTTTAGATATTGGCGCAAGTGCTGGAGGATTTAGTGAAGTTTTATTAAAAGCAGGTGTGCCTTCAATCGTTTGTGTAGATGTGGGAAGCAATCAACTGCATATAAGCTTAAGGCAAAATCCACGCGTGAAATTTTATGAGCGCACAGATATTCGTAAGTTTGCAAAAGAATATAAAGAATCACAAGCCTTTTCTCTAGTGGTTTGTGATGTTTCTTTTATCTCCTTAAAAGAGATTTTAAGTGCAATTAAAGTATTGGCAAGTGGATTGGTCATTTTGCTTTTTAAGCCACAATTTGAAGTGGGTATTAGGGTGAAACGCAATAAAAAAGGCGTTTTAATGGATTCACAAAGTATAATACGAACATTAGAGCAAATGCTGATGTTATTAAATCAAGAAGGCTTTAAGATTCTAGTTTGTGAGAAATCTAAGGTGAGAGGAAAGGAAGGGAATGTGGAGTTTTTTATCGCTGCTACAAAAGCCGAATCTTGCATATAATATTACAAGTCTTGCACTTGGAAAATTTGATGGAATGCACAAAGCACATCAAGCTCTTTTTGAGCAATTAGATGTTAAGGGTGCGATTTTGTGTATTGAAAGCGATCAAGGTGAATTGTTACCCAAGAAATATCGCGCTTTTTATGCTTCTTATCCAATTTTTCATTTGGATTTGAGGGATGTTAAAGAGAAAAGCGACAAAGAATTTGTGGAATTTTTGCTAAAAGTTTTACCAAATTTAAAACGTTTGGTTGTAGGATATGATTTTCGTTTTGGGAAAAATAGGCATTATTATACTTTTGATTTGAGTAAATGTTTCACAGGTGAAGTGGTTGTCATTGAGGAAGTATTTTATAAAAAACTCTCTATTCATAGTGGGTTGATTAAAGAGTTATTAGTAAATGGCAATTTAAAACAAGCAAATAAATTGCTAGGACGCCCCTATGAGATTCGTGGTTCAATCGTGCGTGGGCAAGGAATTGGGGCAAAAAAACTTATTGCAACAATTAATCTTGAAAATGATGGATTTTTATTACCAAAAGAGGGGGTTTATGCAGGATTTGTGCAGTTAGGCGCACAAAGTACAGAATCTCCAAAGTATCCAGCAGTGATTTTCATTGGTAATCGTGTCAGCACGGATAAATCTTTTGCAATTGAGGGGCATTTACTAGGCTTAGAGTTAGAAGTAGTAGAAAAGGAGGCGGGATTTTTTCTCATTAAATATCTTAGGGAAAATAGGCATTTTGAGTATTTAAGCGATTTAAAAGAGCAAATGTATAAAGACATAGAAGTAGCTTATAAGGTTTTAAAGCTCAAAAATACAGAATCGCAAAACACAAACAATCAAAAAATATTATCACTAACAAAGGAAGCAAATGGATAAGATTTTTGCAGAAAATCCACAAAAGCAATTTGAATTTGATGCAAAAGTTGCGGGTGTGTTTGATGATATGGTGAGCCGCTCAATCCCTTATTATAAGGAAGTTTTAGGGCTTTGTGCGGACTTTGCATTGATGTATTTAAAGCCTGATTCCACCTTGCTAGATTTAGGGACAAGCACGGGGGCGATGTTGATAGAGATTGCCTCTAAAGCGGGGTTTCCACTGAATCTCTATGGGATAGACAATGCGGAATCTATGTTAGCCCAAGCACGGAATAAATTAAGTGCGTATGAAATGTGCGCAAACCTCATCTACGGCGATATTTTGGAGGTGGATTTTCCTAAAAGTGATGTTGTGATAGCCAATTATACTTTGCAATTTATCCGCCCAATGCAGCGTGAAAAGTTGGTGCAAAAGATTTATAATTGTCTGAATCCTAGGGGTATTTTCATCGTCTCTGAAAAGGTAATGGTGGAGCATAAGGAGCTAGATTTTAAGATGATTCAATATTATTTAGCGAACAAAAAGAAGCAGGGATATAGCGATTTTGAGATAGCCAAAAAGCGCGAGGCTTTGGAGAATGTGCTTGTGCCTTATAGTGAGACGGAGAATTGCGAGATGTTTTTAAAAGCAGGATTTTCGTGTGTGGAGACGCTTTTCCGTTGGGTGAATTTTGTGAGTTTTATTGTGATGAAACAGTAAGATGGAATCTTTTGCAAGCCTATTTACAAAAGATTCAAAATATTTCCACAAAGGACAAAGAACACACATATAGAATTTAAGACTGTAAAAATTGATTTATAAAGGATTATAATGCAAACTAATGTGATAGAAGTTTTACAAAAGCTGATTACTTATCCAACCATTACACCGAAGGAATGTGGAATCTATGAGTATATTAAGGAAATTTTAAGCGATTTTGAAGTCTTAGAGTTTGAGAAAGAGGGAGTCAAGAATCTTTTTCTTTATAAGGATTTAAGTCTGCAAAATGCGGAATCACAAAAGATAGATATTAATTCTACAAATACAGAATTATATGAAGCTAAAAAAACACATTTGTGCTTTGCAGGACACATTGATGTTGTGCCGCCGGGTGAGGGTTGGGCGAGTGAGCCTTTTACTCCTATGGTAAAAGAGGGATTCCTCTATGGTAGAGGCACACAGGATATGAAAGCGGGAGTAAGTGCTTTTCTCTGTGCAATTAGGGAGTTTGTAGATAGTCCAATCTCTTCACAAGGTTTTAATGGAATCCTATCGGTGCTTTTAACAAGTGATGAAGAGGGGGAGGCGATTTTTGGCACAAAATATGTTTTAGAATGTTTAAAAAGGCAGGATTTATTGCCTGATTTTGCTCTTGTTGCAGAGCCTACAAGTGTAGAAAAGTTTGGCGATATGATAAAAATCGGGAGACGTGGCTCTATTAATGGAATTTTAAAAATATTTGGCAAACAAGGACACGTAGCTTATCCTAAAAAGTGCATAAATCCTGTGGAGATTCTTGCGCCTTATCTTTCTCAAATCGCAGGATATGAGCTAGACAAAGGCAGTGCGGAGTTTGAGCCAAGCAAGCTTGTGATTACAGACATTCGCGGGGGGTTGGAAGTCGTGAATGTTACGCCACAAGATATAAAGATAATGTTTAATGTGCGCAATTCTACGCAGACGAGTTTAGAGGATTTGCGCCAGTATTTAGAAAACTTGCTTGCCAAGATTCCGCATTCTTTGGAGTTGAACCAAAGCTCCAAGCCTTTTTTGACGAACAAACAAAGTCATATTGTGCAAAGAATCGCAAAAGTGTTGGAATCCCAAAGTGGCTTTGCTCCAGTGCTTAGCACAAGTGGAGGCACAAGCGATGCGCGGTATTTTGCGGAATATGGAGTGAGCGTGGTAGAATGCGGTGTGTGTAACGATAGTATTCATTCTATTAATGAGCGTGTGCATTTAAGTGAAGTGGAATCGCTAAAAATTGTTTTTTTAAATCTTTTGCTACATTGGCAGTAATTAAAGTATAATTCCTAGAAAACTATGTGTGCTACGATTCCGCTGACGTAGGATTGCGAATCCTCATATTGGCTTATTTATTTTGTGAATTTAAGATTTTTTCAATTTCTACAATTCGCTTAGAGTCACTAGGGTGAGTTGAGAGGAAATCAGAAGAGCTTTTCTCTCCATTAGCAGCCATTTTTTCCCAAAAACTAATCGCAGCTTTTGGATTATAACCAGCCTTTTGCATTAGAAGAATGCCCGCTTTATCTGCTTCAAGTTCGTGCGAACGACTAAAGGGTAACATCACGCCCACATTACTCCCAAAATTATAGGCTTGATTGAATAAATTACTATATTCTGGGGCTTGTGTGCCAATAACTAATCCCAATAATCCCCCACCAATTTGTTGAAGTGTCTGCATACTCATTCTTTCTGCGCCGTGTCGTAAAATTGTGTGGGCAATTTCGTGAGATAGCACAACTGCAAGCTCATCATCATTTGCGGCTAAAGGCATAAGTCCTGTATAGACAAACACTTTTCCTCCGGGCAGACAAAACGCATTAACTTGTTTGTCTTCTAAAAGATAAAATTCCCAATTAAAATCTGGACGTTCCGCAACATTTGCGATTTTTTGTCCCACGCGTTTGACCATTTGTGTTTGTTTTTTATTTGTGCTTAATTTGGAGTTTTTTAATATTTTTTGTGCACTTTGTTCTCCTAATGCCACTTCTTCTTGAGTGTTTAAAAGCATAAGTTGCGAACGATTAGTTAGCGTTGTGGAAGAACACGCATTAAGAAAGAAACAAAAAGCAAAAGTAAATAGGGTTGGTATAAGGTTTTTCATAACAATCCTTTCTCAACTATGGAAGTGAAAATTTTTAATATTGTGCAATAAATTGTATAGAAATTTTACTGAAAACTAAAGTAGTTTTAACATGTTTAATCATTTTTTTTAACTTATTTTTTAAGAAAATTTAAGTTAAAATAATTTTATCCAAAAAGCTAAAGGAATAGAATATGCTGATTTTAAACAATCTTAAGGTTGGGACAAAGTTAATTTGCTTAATGTTGATTCCCTTGATTACTTTAATTGCATTTTCTCTTGTTTTGATTAGTGAGCGTTATCAAATTGCACAAGAATCTTTACTTTTAAAACAGGGAGTTACTTTGGCTACCAAAGTTTCTCTTGTGATTCACGAATTACAAAAAGAGAGAGGCACTTCAGCTGGGTTTTTAGGCTCACAAGGCAGAGATTTTGGAGAAGCTTTACAAAATCAACGCAAATTAAGTAATGAAAAGATTAAAGAATTACATCTTTTTTTGAACACATTTGATTTGCACTCTTATCCTCAAAATATACAAAAATCTTTGCAAGATTCTCTTAATCAAATCAGTAAAATTAACGAAATTCGTCAAGGGGTAGATTCGTTAAATGTTAAAGTAGGGGATATTTTAGCATATTATACAGGCACAATTGCTTTAAATATCCAATCTATTGTCGAAATCATCAATATTAGCACTAATGACCAAATTACAAGAAATTTGGTTGCTTATGTTAATTTTTTAGATGCCAAAGAGAATGCTGGACAAGAACGAGCGGTGTTATCCAACACTTTTGGTGCAGATAAATTTGCTAGTGGTATTTATAATCGTTTTATTGCTTTAACGATTGCACAAAATATTTTTTTAGAAGATTTTAAACGTTATGCTGACCAACAAGACTATCAATATTATTTAAAAATGACAGAAGATAAGAGTTTTTCTGAAGTAGAAAGAATGAGAAAAGTGGCAATGGAACACTTTATAGAAGGAGGGTTTGGAGTTCAAGCAACTTATTGGTTTAGCACAATCACTCAAAAAATTAATTTATTGAAAAATGTAGAAGATAGGTTGGCAAAAGGTCTAATAGAACAAATTTCTAAAATTGAAAAAGCAAATTTTTTAAGTTTTTGGTTTATGCTTGGTATTGCAGGGGTAGTAGTCATTGTTACTTTAGCGGTTGGGTATCTTATTGCACATAGCATTACCTTTAGAATACGTCTAATGAGAAAACATTTGATAGAACTAAAGGATTCAAAAGACATTAGTAAAGATTTTATAATTGAAAGAAGTTCTGATGAAATAGGTGTTATTAATCAGGCAATGAATGATTTTCTTGAAGCTATCCGAGAGATATTCTCACAATTAGCTCCTCAAAGTAAGCAAAATTTGCAAATTTCAAAAAATTTGCTTGATAGTGCTAAGCAAATTTTGGTTCGCACACAAGAGGGATTTGAGTTATCTAATAAAACAGAAATAACAGGGAAAGAAGTTGAAAAAGAATTAGAAGACAATATGCAAAAAACAAATACGACAATGCAAGATGTTGTTTTGGCAAAAGAAGAGTTGGATAATGCTTCTAATGCAGTTATGAACTTTACTCAAAATATTGCACAAAATGCACAATTACAGGAGGATTTGGTTCATAATGTTACCTTATTAGATGAAGAGGCTCAAAATATCAAAGGAATCCTGAGTGCTATTGACGACATTGCTTCCCAAACAAATCTTTTAGCTTTGAATGCGGCAATTGAGGCAGCCCGTGCTGGAGAACACGGAAGAGGCTTTGCGGTCGTAGCTGATGAAGTGCGACAACTCGCAGAGAGGACACAAAAATCCCTCAATGAAATTGATGCTATTATTAATACCATTGTGCAGTCTATTAATGGGGTAAATAGTCAAATCACGCAAAATGCAAAAGTATTCTATCATATTGTAGGTGAGTCTCAAAGTATTCAAGAAACTATTTCTTCAGTAGCAGAAAAAATTAAGATTGTAAGCACGTTGGCAAAAGGGACAATTGACAGTTCTTTAATACTAAGCAAGGATACAGAAATGCTGTTGGACAACAACAAAATATTAAATCAAAATCTTCAAGAAATCACTAATGAAATGAATAGGATTTCATCAGTCTCTAATGAGCTAGAACAAAGAGCCGTAGAAATGGAAAATAAAATCAATGAATTTAGATTTAATTAGCCCTTTAAGTTTTGTGATAAGTTGAACAGAATTGAACGATGCAATTTGAAAAGGATAGATTTGAAAAATATTTTTGAAAAATTAATGTGGAATGCAAGACTTTTCGTTATTTTAGCTGTAATTTTATCATTGATTGGCTCTATTTTATTGTTTGTAGTTGCAAGTGTGGATATACTCAAAGCTGCCAAACAAACTTATTTTTATTACGTTGGTGTATTGGGGGCTGATGCGGATATTCATAATATTTTGCTTAACACGATAATTATGGCAATTGATTTATATCTTATCGCAGTTGTTTTATTGATTTTTGCTTTTGGACTTTATGAATTATTTATTACTAAAATTCAAATTAAAGATGAAAGTAATTCTAAGGTGTTAGAAATTCATACATTAGACCAACTGAAAGATAAGCTTGCAAAGGTTATTGTAATGGCTCTAATTGTAGCATTTTTTTCCAAAGTGCTTAATATGGGAATGAAAAGTACGCAAGATATGTTATTTTTTGCTATTTCTATTTTAGCACTTGCGATAGGATTATATTTTCTACACAAAGATTCTAAGCATTAAAAATTAAAGGCGATGAATGTGTAAAGTATTTCAATTTTATTTAAAGATTCTATTAAAATGTGGAATTGCAATATTGTTTTGCATTCATTTTAGTAATGCTGAATCTTTAAAGGAGATAGAGTCTTTTAGTGCAGATTTTACACAAATCTTATATTCTAGTGAAGCAAATGCACAAAATCAAATTGTTTATAAAGGTAAGCTCCAAGCACTTGCACCATCAAGTTTGAGGTGGAGTTACATTACGCCTATTCCCAAAGAAATTTTTATTGAAGAAAACACGATGATTATTTATGAACCAAAATTAAAACAAGCCATTTTTACACAATTGCAAGAGAACTTAAATCTGCTTTATTTATTGAAAAATGCTAAGAAAATAACAAAAAATTACTATGAAGCAGTTATTTTAGAGCAAAAATATAATGTGTTTTTAGAAAATGGAATCCCAAAACAAATTATTTTTAATGACACATTGGGTAATAAAGTTGAAATCTTATTTCATAATGCAAAAATAAATATTACTATAGATTCAAGTATTTTTGATTTTAATCCAAAAAGCGAAATAGATGTTATCTATAACTAAAATTAATGTGTAAAAAAATAGCAGATTTAAAAATTTTGATAGAAATTTAAAATTTTTTTACACTTTTTTAAAAAAGTTCGTTACAATAGATTATGATTTTTGATTTTAAGGAGTTAAATATGGGAACTATAACATTAATTAACAACGAAACAGGAGAGAAATTTGACTTTAACCTTATTGAATGCACACGCGGTCCTAAGGCGGTGGATTTTAGCAAACTATTTGAACGCACGAATATCTTTTCTTATGACCCGGGTTATGGCTCAACAGCAGGTTGCGAATCCACTATTAGCTACATAGATGGTAAAAATGGACAATTGCTCTATAAAGGAATCCCGGTTGAAGAGATTGTAGAAAAATACAAATTTACTGATGTTGCAAAATTGCTTATCACAGGTGAAGCCCCTAAGAATGAACAAGAATCTAAAGAGTTTGATTTGGAATTGCGCCATAGAAGCTTTTTACACGAAGGTTTGATTAATATTTTTAGTGCTTTTCCTGATGGCGGACACCCTATGGCGAACTTGAGTTCTGCAGTTGCAGCACTTTCTACTTTTCACTTCGATCATAAAGAAATGGACGATGAAGGCGATTATCAAACAATGGCGCGTAGAATTATTGCCAAAATTACTACTTTAGTTGCATTCTCTTACCGCAATTCCATTGGTGCACCTCTTATTTATCCTGATGTGAGTCGTAGCTATGTCGAGAATTTTCTTTATATGCTGCGTGCTTATCCAGGAGGAAAGCTTAAATATACTTTAAAAGGAGAAGAAGAAATCTCGGCACTTGAAGTAGAAGCATTGGATAAAATCTTTGCTCTTCACGCAGACCACGGACAAAATGCTTCTACAACAACTGTTCGCAATGTTGCTTCCACAGGCGTTCATCCCTATGCTGCAATTTCAGCTGGCATCAATGCTCTTTGGGGACCTGCACACGGAGGTGCTAATGAGAAAGTTTTAGTGCAATTAGAACAAATTGGTGATGTAAAAAATGTAGATAAATTTGTTGCGAAAGCAAAAGATAAAAGCGACCCTTTTAGGTTAATGGGATTTGGTCATCGTGTTTATAAAAGCTATGACCCTCGCGCAAAAGCAATCAAAGCCCTAAAAGATGAATTAAATAAAAAAGGAATTACAATGAATGCGCGTTTGAGTGAGATTGCCGAGAAGCTAGAAGAAGTTGCTTTAAATGACGATTATTTCAAAGAAAGAAATCTCTATCCTAATGTAGATTTTTATAGCGGAATTATTTTAACTGCATTGAAAATTCCTGTGCAACTTTTCACACCAATTTTTGTTATTGGTAGAATGCCAGGTTGGTGTGCTCAAGTTATGGAGCATATCAAAAATCCTCACGCTAGAATTACACGTCCAAGACAAGTATATTTGGGTAAATAGGAGTTAGTAAGGGTTGTTTTATTTTTTGTTGGGTAGAATTTTCTGTTTATTTTAGATGTATTAGGAAAATCAATGCAACATACAAACTGGAATCCAAAAAGTTGGAGGAGCAAAACTGCTCTTCAGCAACCCACTTATAATGATTTAAATGCTTTGGAAGTAGTTGAAGAAGAGCTCAGCAAATATCCTCCTCTTGTCTTTGCTGGTGAAGCAAGAACGCTTAAACAACATTTAGCAAAGGTTTCTAAGGGTGAAGCATTTTTATTGCAAGGGGGTGATTGTGCAGAGAGTTTTTCAGACTTTAATGCGATACGGATTCGTGATTTATTTAAAGTCATCTTGCAAATGGCAGTTGTTCTAACCTATGCGGGAGCTTGTCCTGTTGTTAAAGTGGGTCGTTTAGCAGGACAATTTGCCAAACCACGTTCTAGTGATACGGAAACTCTTAATGGTGTAACATTGCCAAGCTATCGGGGTGATATTATTAATGGAATCGCATTTGAAAAAACTGCGAGAGAGGCAGACCCTAAACGAATTTTGCAAGCCTACCATCAATCTTCTGCTACACTTAACTTAATCCGAGCTTTTGCACAGGGGGGATTGGCAGATTTAAATCAAGTGCAAAAATGGAATCTTAATTTTGTGAATAGTGCGCAAAGTGAGCGATTCCAAAGTATGGCAGATAAAATTACACAAGCCTTAGCATTTATGGAGGCTTGTGGAATCACTGCACAAAATACTCCTACTTTGCGTGAAACAGAGTTTTTTACTTCTCACGAGGCTTTACTTTTAAATTACGAAGAGGCTCTAACTCGTAAAGATCATTTGACAAATGAATGGTATGATTGTTCTGCGCATATGTTGTGGATTGGTGAGCGGACTAGGAATCTTAATGGGGCGCATTTAGAATTTTTGCGCGGTGTAGAAAATCCATTGGGTGTAAAAATTGGACCTCAAGCAAGTAAAGAAGATGTTTTAGGTATTTGTGAGATTCTAAACCCTAAGAATGAAGCAGGACGTTTAAATTTCATCATTCGTATGGGTGCAGAAGCCATCAAGGAAAAATTACCTAAATTATTAGAATCTATTAAAAATGAAGGGAGAGAGATTGTTTGGAGCATTGACCCGATGCACGGCAATACCATCAAAGCTAGCAGTGGTTATAAGACACGTTCTTTTAATAGTATTTTAGAGGAAGTGAAAGCATTTTTTGAGATTCATAAAGGTATTGGCACTTATGCTGGAGGTGTGCATTTGGAGATGACGGGGGAGGATGTAACAGAATGTGTGGGAGGTATGCAAGCTATTACAGAAGAGAATTTGGGTTGTAATTATAATACGCAATGCGACCCGCGTTTGAATGCTAGTCAGGCAGTGGAGCTATCTTTTCTTATTGCCGATGTGTTGAAGAATCGCAGAGTGTAGTTATATTGTAATATTCTTAAGTTAGCTATAATAATGGTTCCTAATAAATCAATTAGCGGTTAACAAGTTTGTATTAAAGAGATTCGGGTAAGATTCTTGATACTATTGCAAAGCGGAGGATAGAATCAATATGGAAATTTGTTTGGGGATTCTAATATGAAAGAAAAGATTTTGGCTATTTTTATGTAATTTTTCATAAATTCTTAAAAGAAGATTTAAGATATTTTAAGAATTTACTTTTTATATTAATATTAAATATTTTTTAATTTTTCATAAAAATTTGTTTAAAAATAGCTAAAACTATGCTACAATACCACAATTTTTTAAATCAAACATAAAATAAGGAAAAGGAATGCGAATTTTAATCGTTGAAGATGAAATTAGTCTTAATAAGACAATCACAGAGGGCTTAAATGAGTTTAATTATCAAACCGATGTGGCAGAAAACTTAAAAGATGGAGAATATTATATCAGCATTCGCAATTACGATTTAGTGCTTGCAGATTGGATGTTGCCAGATGGTAGCGGACTTGAAATTATTAATCAGGTTAAAAATAAATCTCCACGCACTGCAGTTGTTATTATTTCTGCACGTGATGATGCGGAAAGTGAGGTAGAAGCACTAAGAGCTGGAGCAGATGATTTTCTAGCTAAGCCTTTTGACTTTAATGTATTGGTTGCAAGAATCGAAGCGCGTTTGCGTTTTGGTGGGACAAACTTGATTGAAATTGAAGATTTGATTATTAATCCAGATGAAGAAAAAATCACTTATAAAAATCAAGAAATTGAGCTTAAAGGGAAGCCTTTTGAAGTATTGACTCATCTTGCACGCCATCGCGACCAAATTGTTTCAAAAGAACAATTATTAGATGCGATTTGGGAAGAACCAGAGCTTGTAACGCCTAATGTCATTGAAGTGGCAATCAACCAAATTCGCCAAAAAATGGATAAACCGCTTAATATTGCTACAATTGAAACGGTTAGACGTAGGGGTTATAGATTTTGTTATCCAAAAGGAGTATAAGAGGGGATTATACTAAGCAGATTACAATCTCCTTTATCGCTCTTTTGGCGATGTTTTCTACTGCACTTTATATTTATCTCTATTTTAATACTTATGGACATATTGAATCTGAACTTGAAAAACAGCTAAATCATATTTTAAAAAATAATATTAACTATCAAATTGGACAGAATTTTTATATTCAAAATTCCAATCCTCTTCAAAGAGAGTCCCTGTTTATTGAAGTTTTAGATAAAAAAATTTCTAAAAATACTTATACAAAATCAAAAGTTCAAAATAACATTTATTATTCAATTTCTTCTCCTTATAAAACAAATAAAGTGCTTAAAATCACTAAGGATATTACTCAAGATGTTAGATTTTTAGATTCTACTTTTAAGGGAATTATTCTAGTAATTTTTTTTGCGTTCATTCTAATCCAGCTTTTCGCACTTGCTTTTTCAAATATTCTCTATAAACCGATACAAAAACTTTCAATTACGCTTAGCAAACTCAAAGAACACGATTTAGAGATTCTAAATAGTCAAGATTTGCCTTTGGAATTTTATCCCTTAGTGACTTCTATTAATAATCTTTTGCAGAGAATCAAAAGTTATTTTGGAGGACAAAAGCAATTATTTATTGGAATTGCACACGAGCTTAAAACTCCTTTGGCAGTTATTAAAACCAAATGCGAAGTAACACTGATTAAAGAAAGAGAAAAGGAAGTGTATATTAATGCCTTAAGAGAGAATATTCAAAGTATCAATGAGATGAATGCAATTATTAAAACTTTACTTGATTTAGGTAGGCAAGAAAGTGCGCAGTTTGAAAAATCTAGTCTTGTAGATGTTCATAAAATCTTACAAAACATTGCAGATAATTTTCATATTCTTAGTAAAAAGGAGCAAAAGCAATTTATTTGTAAGCTTGAAACTAATGAACTTTTAATTACAATTAAACCAACACTTCTTACTCAAATCGTGCAAAATTTTTTACAAAATGCTTTTAAATTTACTCCAAAGGGTAAAAGTGTTTTGTTGACAAGTCAAATCATTCATCAGGAAATTCTACGCATTGTTGTTGTAGATGAAGGTTGTGGAATTGATTCAGATTTAGAAAACATTTATGCTCCTTTTAAACGTGCAGGTAATAAAAGTGGTGCAGGGCTTGGATTATTTCTCGCTAAAAATGCGGCCAATGCATTGGGTGGTAGAATCTCGTTGCAAAATCGCTTAGATACTAATGGAACGATTGCAACTTTTGAATTAAGAATCGCAAACCTCAAATAAGGAACAAAAATTGCTAAGATCCTGTTAAAAGGAGTTTTTATGCGATGGATTTTTATTTTATGTATTGCGGTTACTTTGAATTTTGCGTTACCACAAATAGAGTTTAAAAATTCGTGTGTTCCTTTGGCGCAATTTTCAGAATCGCAAAAAGAAGTCCTATTGCGTTCTTATTTGGCAGGAGAACACGAGGGATTCGGATTAACACTTGCAGCAATTGCTTGGAAAGAATCTTGTGCGGGTGAATATAAAATGAACTTTCAAGACCCAAGCGCAGGAAACTTTCACGCTTATATTCCGGGTGTGATCAATCGCTATCCGAAATTGAAGCAAAATGGTTTTACGCAAAATATGGTGGGGGCTATGTTGGTTGAAAATGATAATTTTGCAGAGCAAATCGCCATTACAGAACTGAAATATTGGCAAAAAGAACATAACGGAAATTGGAAAAATATTATTAAATCTTACAATAAGGGTTATAGTTGGCAAAAAAATGAGCAAGCCAATATACAAGCTGAAAAATATTATCAAGAGGTAGCAATGCGCGTTAAACAATTAGAATCTTATTTTCAAAGCAAAGAAACTCAAGCAATGATGTTTCAAATATCGCAAAATAACTTTAAATCTACCAAACCACGAGATTTAATGAAATCACAAGAAACAATGAAAAATATTACGCAAGATTCCACTAAAATGCCCCAAGTAGAATCCCAAAGATACTATGCTTATGGAGAGGAATCTATTGATTACAGCTCTAGTATTTTACCAATTTATCAAAGAGGTAATGAGTTTGCTGCACCTTTGAAATCAAAGAAGACCATTATAAAAGAATTTGATTTATTAGAGACTTATTAAAGGAATTTTATTT
Organism: uncultured Helicobacter sp.; assembly: GCF_947367035.1. Taxonomy (GTDB): domain Bacteria; phylum Campylobacterota; class Campylobacteria; order Campylobacterales; family Helicobacteraceae; genus Helicobacter_D. Next base: position 2,989 of record NZ_CANBCA010000002.1, on the reverse strand, counting down.
TACTATTACAAATTTAATTTTGTAATTTTATTTATTTGCGAATCTTATTCTCTTAGAATTAAATATAATTTTGTTATTATCTTTAGCCCAAATAAAGATTTAAAGAAGGAATATTCTTATGCGAGTGATTTTTATGGGAACACCAGATTATGCAGCAATGATTCTACAATCCCTACTAAAATACCATCAAGTTTGTGCATTGGTTTGTCAAGAAGATAAAAGAGCAGGAAGAAATATGCGCTTACAAATGCCAGCGACTAAAAAGTTATTATTGGAAAGAGATTCTAGGATTCCAATTTTTCAACCTACTAAACTAGACGATAATTTTGTAAAAAAGTTAAAACAGATTCCTTGCGATAGAATCATTGTGGCAGCGTATGGTAAGATTTTGCCCAAAAGCATATTAGAGATTGCAACTTGCATCAACTTACACGCTTCTATTTTACCGCAGTTTCGTGGTGCTAGTCCAATCCAACAAAGCATCTTAAAAGACGAAAAATATTTTGGTGTTACTGCAATGAAAATGAATGAGGGATTGGATTGCGGCGATATTTTGGGTTTCAAAGTCATTCGAAATCAGTTTCAAAGTCAAACAGAATTGTTTTCAAAGCTCGCAAAAATGGCGGCGAATTTAACAATAGAGTACTTAGAAAGATGTGATTTTATTCTGCCTTTAAAGCAAATAGAAGCTGATGTGAGTTATTGTAAAAAAATTAAAAAAGAATTTGGGCAAGTTTGTTTTGATGATGCAATTTCTTTAGTTAAAAAGGCACGTGCTTATGAAGGGTGGCCAGAAATTTATTTGAAAAATGGTTTGAAATTAAAGGGAGTAAAAATGGCGGAATCTGTGAGTCAAAACCCTGCGGGAGAGATTTTGTATATCACAAAAGAACAAATAAAAATAGGCTGTAAAAATGGGAGTGTTTGGATAGAATCCCTACAGGCTCCATCTAAAAAGGCTATGAGTGCTTATCAGTATTTACAGGGAAAACGTTTGAAATTAGGAGATATTTTGGAATAAAATGCAGATTTTAGAATTTGATTGTATAGAATCTACTCAAATTTTCTTAAGCAAGGGAATCCGAAAGGGGAAATTAAAACCACCTATAATGATAGTGGCAAATCGGCAAAATAGTGGGATTGGTAGTCGCGGAAGTGTATGGGAAAATGTTAAGAATGGGTTATATTTTTCTTTTGCGCTTGAGATAAGTTCGTTACCAAAGGACTTGCCTTTAGAATCTACTTCAATTTATATGGGATTTATATTTAAGGAGATTTTGCAAGAGAATGGTTCAAAAGTTTGGTTAAAATGGCCTAACGATCTGTATATGAGTCATCAGAAAATAGGGGGAGTTTTATGTGCAACGTTAGGGGAAATAATCCTTTGCGGAATCGGATTAAATTTAGAAGTTGAGAATCAAGATTTTGGTAAATTAGATATAAAAATTTCTAAAGAAAAAATTTTAGAATCTTTTGTAGAGAGATTAGAAAATGACAAAAAAAAATCTAGTTGGAAGCAAATTTTCAGCAGATATTCGTTAGAATTTTCGAATAATTTTAATTATACTTTTCATCATAAAGGGAAACTAGCTTCCTTGAATAATGCTTTGCTTTGTGAAGATGGTTCTGTTCTCATTGAAGGTGAAAAGATTTATAGTTTAAGATAGTGGAGTGGAAGAATGTGTGAAGTGATTTGTATTGCAAATCAAAAAGGTGGAGTAGGTAAAACAACAACGGCTGTCAATCTTGCTGCTTCACTTGCAGTGGAAGAAAAAAAAGTACTTTTAGTAGATGTTGATCCACAAGCAAATGCTACAACGAGTTTAGGTTTCCATCGCAATAGCATAGAGTTCAATATTTATCATGTTTTAATTGGAACAAAAAAACTTTCACAAATTATACAAAAAACCTCAATTCCTACTTTGCAATTAGCACCCTCAAATATTGGATTAGTTGGAATTGAGAAAGAATTTTATAGTCAAAAGCGCAATGGGCGAGAATTAATTTTGAAAAAGAAGATTGAAGATATTATGGACGCTTATGACTATATTATTATAGATTCTCCACCTGCACTTGGACCATTAACTATTAATGCACTTAGTGCAGCACACTCTGTTATTATTCCTATTCAATGTGAGTTTTTCGCTTTAGAGGGATTGGCGCAGTTGTTAAATACGATTAAATTATTGCGCAAAGAAATCAATCCTACTTTAGAAATTAAAGGATTATTGCCGACAATGTATAGCGCACAAAATAACCTTTCACGGCAAGTTTATGCGGATTTATTGCAGCATTTTAATGGACAGCTTATTAAAGAAGATAACTCTAAAGATGCAATTGCAATTCCTAGAAATATTAAACTTGCAGAATCTCCAAGCTTTGGAAAACCTGTAATTCTCTATGATGTACGTTCTCAAGGTAATATCGCCTATCAAAATTTAGCACGAGCAATCTTAGAAAAGAGGGCTTAATGGCAAAAAAAAATGCAGGGTTAGGGCGTGGATTAAGCGCAATATTAGGTGAAGTAGAGGAAGCTTACCAAAATGATTTAAATGATAATTCTGGACTTGTAGTAGAAATTGATTTAGATAAAATTAAACCCAATCCTTTGCAACCGCGTAAGATTTTTGACTCCGCTAGTTTGCAAGAGCTTGCTATTTCTATTGAAGAACACGGTTTATTACAACCTATTTTGGTTTATGAAGATAGCCAACACGCAGATCACTACTTTTTAATTGCTGGCGAAAGAAGATTACGCGCAAGTAAGTTAGCAAAAAAAGAAAGTATTAAAGCAATTATTGTAGATGTGCAAGAAGAAAAACTCCGCGAATTAGCCTTAATTGAGAATATTCAAAGAGAAGATTTGAATCCCATTGATCTTGCACAATCCTATAAAGAGCTCATTGAAGACTATGGAATTACACACGAAGAGGTTGCAAAACGGCTTTCAAAATCTCGCACACAAATCACTAATACTTTAAGACTTTTG
>NZ_CANBCA010000001.1 GCF_947367035.1 uncultured Helicobacter sp. | reverse complement strand
AAATTTGGTGTGGGTAGAATATTGCAATAAATATCTGTAAATCGCTCTACTTCAAGCACAGCTAAATCAAAATTATCGTCTAGTGCCAAAATTTTAGCGTGGCTCAAACAAGCAATAGGCTGCCCTAAAATTTCTGTATGATAAAGCGTAATGTCTTCTGCTCTTTTCTCGTTAAAAACTATCTTTGCGCTCGTTAGCACCAAATTATCATTTATCACGATTCCATAGCCCTCAACATAATCTGGCACTTGCTGGTGAGGCTCTTTAAATTCCGCAACGACTTTAACGCTATTTTGTAGCCATTGGGGGTATTTTGCGTGTGCAAAGAGTGTGAAAAATATCATTAGAACAATTTTTGCCATTTTTGTCCTTTTTGCAATTTTTAATGCTTAAAATACTACAATAAAATCTTTAATTTTACACTAAGGATTTAAAATATGGAATTAAAAGAATTTAATCCCACACAAGAAGAACTTGACTCAATGCAATATGCAATAATTTCTACACAAAAAGGACAAATGAAATTCAAACTTTTTCCGCAGGTCGCACCTAACACAGTTGCAAATTTTACAAACTTAGCCCAAAGTGGATTTTATGATAGTCTAAAATTTCATCGTGTGATTGCTGGATTTGTAGCACAAGGTGGTTGTCCCGAAAGTAGCGGACGAGGAGGACCGGGCTACCATATCAAATGTGAGTTAAAAAACAACCCGCACAAGCACTTAAGAGGCTCACTTTCTATGGCACACGCTGGGAGAGATACAGGAGGAAGTCAATTTTTTATTTGTTTTGCCCCGCAACCACATCTTGATGGCGAACATACGATTTTTGGACAAATTGCACCTAACGATAAAGAAAGTTTGGCGGTATTAGATTCTATTAAACAAGAAGATAAAATTTTAAAGATTACAATCTCTGCAAATTAATCTTTTAATCTTTGCCTATACAACCACAATGCAAAAACAATCAATCCAAAGCATAGAATCTCTATGACAAGAGATTCTAGCACTATCATACACTTTCCAACATATTTTTTAAAAGCACTTCACTTTTAAATAATTGTTCTCTTGTCACTTCATCTAAAGATTCTAAATAACTAACATCTAAGAGTTCTTTTAACTTCCTATTGTTAAGGATTTGCGCAGAATCCTCTGCCTTTGCTCCAAGATTCAATAAAGTATCATTCAATTCTTCTTGATTAAATTCTATCTTGAAACTTTGAATCACTAGCACTTCTACACTACTTGAATTTGCATTTTGGGCTGTTTTTAAGAAAACTGCCTCATTCGTGCCGTTTAAAATCTCATTTAAACTCAAACTTCCATCAAAATTACCATCTTGAGAGATAGAATGGTTAATGAAATCTGCAAGATTATCAATAAACCCTACTTGCTCCAAAAATTTCTTTTGCATTTCCACATTACCGCCAAATTGCTCGGATACAGAAGAATATTCTCCACTCATTAAACTTACGAGAGTTTTGAGATTCACACCCTCATCTAAGCTAATTTTACCATCTCCATCACTATCACTACTCAAATAGCCCATTTTATATGCGGCATCATAATAAAATCCTTTGACATAATCACTTGCCATTTCTAAGCTTCCAAATTGCTCTTTGAGCTTATCTGCATTTTCCTGCGTTAGTGGCACACGCACATTTGTGCCACTAACCTCATCAGTGAATTCTACCGCTAAAATCCCTTGCACACTTTCTGTTGTGGAATCAGCTTGAATTGCTAAAGGATTGTAAGCCGTTTTATCCTGCTCACTTACATTACTTGGCACAATAGGAGAAGTGCTAAAAACAGGTTTATTAAATAGTCCGCTTGTCCTATCTGCCATTCTATTTGCTAACGAATCGTTATCTATGCTTTGTTTAATAATATCTTTTGTTTTTTGGATTTCTTCATCTTCTGCAACATTAGTCGCTTGCTGCAAAACATTAGGAGTGATATTTTGTTCTTTATCTAGCACATTAACGGCAGTTTTTAACGTTGCACTTTGTGCTTTAGCATTCAGTTGGCTTTGTTTTCTTGCTTCACTAGATTCTGAACCCTCACCAATATTAAGCGCATTAGATTCACCATTTTCTGCATCTTTTAAACTCTTTTTTAGGGATTCTACATCTATTTCTTTGGCAATTTCACTGCTCACACTTCCTCTACTTTGTAGTTGTGCAATGGCTTCTTGAATTAATCTCTGTTTCTTGAAATAATCCTCTTGGCTTGAAGTGATACTCAACCGCTCATTTTCAGCAGATTTATTTTCTGGATTCAGGGCTTCTTTCATCCAATCAGAATAATTCACACCCGACATATAAGATTGCACACCAAACTGTTTTGAATACGAATAAGACATTTTATCTCTCCTCAATATCCTTGAAAATTTATCAAATCCTTTGAAAACTATTAAGCAAAAATCATTCCTAAATGTATAAAAAACTGATTGAGTTGCACTCATCCTTAGCCAAAAGCTTAAGGATTTATAAGATTATTGGAATTTCCCCACAGGCAAAACAACTTTGCCAAAATGAATGTTTAATACAGAAGCGCCAGAGGCATAAAAGGACAATATAGCGATACCAAATTCTGAATAGGCTGCTAAACTATGCGCAAATCCCGATACAATACCAAAAGAATCCAAAGACAATCCAATAAATAAAAAATCTATCAAGACAAAAATAAAAAACAAAACCTTATGTGTTTTCATCGCGCCAATCGTCATAAATAATGTAAAAATTAAATAAGATAAAAAAGCAAATCCTAATTGTTTTATATCTGCACTATTAGCCAATTTTTCGCCAAAAACTCCATTTTGGATTAACCAAGTCATTCCCATAGCATACCAAAAAAGCGCATAAGCGCCAAAAGCAGTTGCACCAAATGTATTGTTATGCTTAAAATCATTCAAACACGCAATTAGTTGAGCGGTCGCACCAAGAAAGATTGCCCAAGGGATCACTAAAGAAATACCTGAAGTAATACCAATCTTACTTGAAGAAGCAACCAAAGTAATCACTGCTAAGCCAAATAATCCTAATGCAGAAGGGTCTGCAACCAATACTTTTATCTCTTGAACCTCTCTCATAATGACCTCCTTAAAATGAGTTATCCTACAAAGACTAACAAATTTACTACTCTATGTCAATAAATATATAAAAGAAAGGTTAAAATATTTATTAACAAATATTATAGATTTATCATTTACATTAAAGCAAAATAATAGAATCTTAAATAAAAAACTATTATTTAATTCCATAAATTGTGGATTTGTGTAAAGTTAGTGTTCCGTGATAAAGATATTTTGCGCTGTGGGTAATTTTTGCTCATAAATAAGTTAATTTTGCAAGTGCGTGGAATCTGTGAAACACTTGAGCTCCATAAATAGCTTTTAAGGTAAAACTTAAGAGTTACTACCTAAGAGAGAGTAACTCTTAAGCTACTCTACTTTCCTACCCCACTTTTTAGCATTTTCTCTCCTTTATAAATGCCAAAAACCTTATAACCGCCCCCTTGCATCATTAGCACGACAGGATATTCCTCATAAGTCCCTTGCTCCATTCCCGGACTTCCTTGTGGCATTCCCGGAGTTGAGATACCAATCACATCTTTTGGTGAATTTTTTAGTAGCCATTCTACTGCATCTGCTGGAACGTGTCCCTCTATTGCATATTTTACACCCTTTTGCTCTATTACTCCTGTATGGCAACTCTGATATTTTGGAGCGATTTTAAAATTTTCTTTGACTTTCATAAACAACCCATCATCTTTATGAGATTTCACTTGAAAGCCTTTTGCATTCATATACTTTGCCCATTCTTCACAACAGCCACAAGTAGGACTAGAATACATTTGAATCTCTTTTATGGAATCGCCAAACGCCATACTTGCAAATGCTAATATCCCTATGATTTTTCGCATAACTTTTCCTAAATCAAATTTTAGATAGATTATAGCATAAGCCCCATTGGATTTAAAATATCTTCTCTAGGCTCTCTTTCCATTTTGTCGGACGATTTAAAATTTCTAAGGCACACTTTTGATGAGTTTTACGCAAAGCAAGAGAAGTCAAGATGCAAAAATACTTTAACACTTGATTACAAATAGAATCGCGAGGAAGCAAATATGATTTAGACACACTTAAAATACAAGAGGAAAAACTCTCCAAATTGGCTTTTTGATTGCTTGCAACCTCTAAGGCAATAGCTGGGATTCCACAGGCTAAAATCTCTCCTAAACTCTGCCCACAGGCACAAATACAGAGGTCCATTTGTTGAATTAAATCCACCATTTCTTGCGCAGATAAATCAAAATATACTTTTACGCCTTGCTTTGCAAGTGTAGAATCCTTTGTAATGCAGTGTAGATTTAAATGTGGGTAAGCCTCTCTTAAAGCCATAATCAAAGGTTTATTTAAGCTTAAAATATCTTTCCCTCCAAGTGTGATTAACACATTTTGCACTTTCTGCTTTAAAGGAATTGTTGGGCTTTTCAACGCTTCTATAAAGGGGGGTTGCAACAAACGATAATCACTCCCCAAAAACAAAATATGGTGAGGATATTTTTCCTTATATTTGACAAAATTCACACAACTTGCGTTATTTAATAAAATAGCCTTAGGATAAGAAAGACGCAAAGCATCATCAAAAAACAAGCAAACTTTAGCACATTTTACTGCTTGTTCATAGGATTTTAAAGGCAACACATACGAATCTATTGCAATTAAATCCAATAAAATATTCCCAAGATTTGCTTCCAACTCTTGCGTATCTTTTAACTCTACTTGAAAACCTAGCAATTCCAACTCTGCCTGCAAAGCCCGACAACGACTAATATGCCCAAGTCCAACGCCAAGTTTGCCATCAGCGAAAATCAGCGCATTTTTAGCCACATTCTACCTTAAGAATAAAGTTTTTTTAAATTTTCTAGCTTACTTGTAGCATTGAGTAAAAGCATATCTGCTAAAATGAGTGCAAGACTAGATTCACACACAACACTACCACGCACTGCGATGCAAGGGTCGTGTCTTCCCTTGATTTCGCATTGAACAACATTGCCTTGTATATCTTGTGTGCTTTGCGGTAGAAAAATACTAGGTGTTGGTTTAAAATGCACTTTAAGAATAATCTCCGCACCATTGCTAATACCGCCCAAGATTCCACCGCAATAATTACTAACAAATCCATTTTTGTCCATTGTATCATTGTTTTGCGAGCCTTTTAACTTAGCAGATTCCACACCATTACCAATTTCTACGGCTTTGACACCATTTAAACCTAAAATCAAAGCACCAATAGCAGAATCTAGCTTATAATACAAAGGCTCACCAAGTCCGCAAGGCACACCACTAGCTTGAACCAATGCCACACCTCCTAAGCTGTCGTGCGCTTCTCTTGCGTGTAAAATTGCTTCTTTTTGTGCAGATTCTACTTGTCTATCCAATGCAAAAATTTCACTTTTTTGCGCATTTTGGAAGTCTATTGTTTCCCCCTTAATTGAACCAATATTTAAGATTCCACTTTGCACAACAACACCAAAAGGCTTTAAAAGCATTTTAGCAATCGCACCTGCGGCTACACGCGCACTTGTTTCTCTTGCACTACTGCGCCCCCCACCACGATAATCTCGGATTCCGTATTTATGAAAATAACTCCAATCCGCGTGTCCGGGACGAAATAAATTTTTAATTGAATCATAATCTTTACTTTTATTTGCAGTATTTTGGATAAAGAATCCCAAAGGTGTGCCAGTCGTTTTACCCTCAAACACACCACTTAAAATTCTCACCTCATCAGCTTCCTTGCGCTGGGTAGAATAGAGATTCTTCCCTCCTGCGCGTCTAAGCATTTCAGAAGCAATCCAATCCTCATCAATCTCTAAACCTGATGGCAATCCATCTATCACCGCACCAATCCCTGCACCGTGACTCTCACCAAAAGTCGTAACCCTTAGTGCCTCTCCAAAAGTATTCATTAACTATCCTTTAAGTTATTTTTGTTGCAACATTTCCAAGGCAATCTTTGCACAAATTTGTTGGGCTTCTTTTTTACTTTTACCAAAAGCTTTTGCATATTCTTTGTTTTGAATTTGAACACTCATTAAAAATTCTTTATTATGGTCAGGTCCAAAGGAGTCTAGCACAATATATTCTGGAATAGTCCCAAAGAGAGATTGAGTAAGTTCTTGCAATGCTGTTTTATGGTCATAAAATAGGCTTTTTAAATCAATTTTTGGGTAAATTGTCTCTACCAATTCAAGTACTAACTTACGCACGATTTCTAATCCACTCTCCAAATAAACCGCACCCATAACCGCTTCAAAAGCATTGGAGAGAATAGAATCTTTTTCCCTACCATTATTCTGCTCTTCAGAAGTGGAAATATAGAGATATTTACCAAGATTTAAATGACGAGCTAATTTTGCAAAAGACTTTTCATTTACCATCGAAGCACGCATTTTAGACAACTCTCCCTCTGGAGAATGTGGAAACTTTGTATATAAAAATTCCCCTATAATCAAATCCAACACTGCATCACCTAAAAACTCTAAACGCTCGTTGTGATTGCCTCTCTTAGCACTTTTGTGTGTTAGAGCTTCTTTTAATAAATTCTTCCCTTTAAAGCGATACCCTAAAGTTTGTTCAAAAAGTTTTAATTCCACATCAATCCTTAAAATTTTTAAATTTCAATGCCTCTTCTTTGGCAATCTTATCACAGATTTCATTCTCTGTGTGTCCGCTATGCCCTTTAATCCATTCCACCCTAATTTTATGCGGTTTGGAAACTTTTAAGTAAAGCTGCCAAAGCTCTAGATTTTTAACATTTTTAAAATTTCTTTCTTCCCATTTTGGTAACCATTGACTTAAACCTTCTAAAACATATTTAGAATCACAAACTACCAAAACTTCGCAAGGTTCTTTGAGTGCTTCTAAACCACGAATCAATGCAGTTAGTTCCATTTGATTGTTTGTGGCAATTTCTGCGCCTCCTCTTATAATTTTTTCGTATTTACCATAGCGTAAAATCCCACACCAACCACCACTTCCCGGATTCCCCAAAGAAGAACCATCACAAAAAAGAGTAACGCGCTTCATCTTGCTTTTCCTTTAAAAAAACTCGCGTTTTAAGTGTCAAAAGCTCTTCACAATGTGGGCAATGTTCGGCTGATAATGGAGTGGTTGCTTTGCAAGATTCACACTGGTAATTAAATCCCAAATCCCCTTGAAAACTTTTATGCGTTCGTAAAAGACAAATTGTTTCTAATTCAAAAGTGACTTTTTGCGAAAAACTAAGAGGCAAAATCCCTTTTGCCTCAAAAATATCTTTTAAGATTTTGCTTTGAGGATTTGTCTGCATATTTTGCAATTCTTTTGCTAGATTCTCTGGGATTGCCTCATTGTTAAGATTCCACAATATATCTTGCAATTCCAAAAGAATCTCTTTAGGAATCACTCCCAAACACTCCCAAAAAAGTGTAGGATAAAAATCCTTGAAATAGTTTAAAATCAAACGTGCTAAAAGTGGCTCTTTTTGTAAAAAGACCAATAGTTTCTTAGTAGTTTCCTCACCTTTTTGCTGACTTGAAATCAAGATTTTTGTTTTCAAATAGCACCGATATAATCCTGTGCTACCTTGCATTTCTTCCAAGCAATCCAATGCGTTTAAAGCATCTTTAAATAAACTCAATTTTTCATAAGTTCTAATCAGAGCTTTCAAAACTAAAGGATTTCTTGGAAAATAATGCAATATCTCCAAATAAATTTCCTTAGCACGTAAGGGAAAGCCAGCTTTCTCATATACGATTCCAAGAGATTCTAAAATCGGCACTTTATCCACAGGATTTTTAATAGAATCTAAGAGCGTGACATAAAGACGAATCGCTTTTTCATAATTAGCGCTCTTTTGATACATTTTTGCCATAAATAACAGCGAAGAAGCGGGATTAGGACTTAGAGCTAAAAACTCCTGCACCTCTTTATCAAAGCCGATATAATCAAAACTTCCTATGAATTTGTTTAAAGAATCTTGTCGCTTTTTACTGATTAAATAATTCCAATAATATGCAAAAAGGCTGATAATTCCTATACAGAAAATAAATACTACGATGCCAAAGAGCGGGTCGCGATATTCAAGATTCTCCAAAAAATCCAAATTTTCCCTTTTGTTAAAAATCCCCCAAATTATAACAAAACTTATAGATAATTTTTTGTAAAATATGCGATTTTTAAGTTTATGGGTAATTTTGGAGCAAATTTGATTACACAGCAAAGCATTGAAACTCTCAAAAATCAACTAGATATTTTGGAAGTTGTGAGCCATTATATTGAAGTAAAAAAAATAGGTGGAAGCTATAAAGCCTGTTGCCCTTTTCACCAAGAAAAGACACCAAGCTTTGTGCTAAATGCCAACAAAGGATATTTTCATTGCTTTGGCTGTGGGGCAAGTGGGGATTCTATTAAATTTGTAATGGATTACGAAAAGTTTAATTATGTGGAAGCATTAGAAAAACTAGCGCAAATTTATAATGTTCATTTAGAATACACGGACAAAATTAAAAAAAATGATGATTTTAAAATCTTAGACTTTATGAATCAGTATTATCAATCTATGTTAAATAATGAAACAGAATCCTATATCAAAGAACGTGGAATTACATTAGAAACAAAAGTGCGCTTTGAACTAGGCTATGCCCCAAACAACTATGAGATTATGGCTCATTTGCAACGCAACTTTATCAATCTCCAAGATGCGCTTAACGTGGGAATTCTTGGGGCAGATATAGAAAATGGCACTAAACGATACTATGCTAGACTTACACAACGTCTAATTTTCCCTATTCGCTCTGCACAAAACAAAATCATAGGCTTTGGCGGACGCACATTAAGCAACCACCCAGCAAAATACATTAACTCTCCTCAAACGAAATTTTTTAATAAATCTCAAGTTCTCTATGGCTACCCACAGGCTAAAGAGACCATTTATCGCCTAAATGAAATCATCATTACAGAGGGTTATTTAGATGTTATTATGCTTCATCAAGCAGGTTTTAACAATGCGGTTGCGACTCTAGGCACTGCTCTGACGCGTGAGCATTTGCCTTTACTTGCTAAAAACAATCCCAAAGTCCTCTTAGCCTTTGATGGGGATAATGCGGGAATGAATGCGGCTTTTAAAGCTGCAAATCTCTTAAGTTTAGCAAACAAAGAGGGGGGGGTTGTGCTTTTTGATAATGGACTAGACCCAGCAGATATGGTTAAAAATGGGGAAATTGAAACGCTAAAAAGCCTTTTTAGCGCACCTATTCCATTGATTGACTATGTATTAGATACGATTTTAAAGCAATTTGATTTAAAAAATGCTGTGCAAAAAGATGCTTGTTTAAAGGAATCTTTAGCTTATTTACACCAACTTTCTCCTGTGATTCAAGAAGAATACAAAACTTGGCTTGCACAAAAGCTTAATTTACCTGTGCATTTAATTAAAACCCATTCCACAATAAATTCCATTCCACAAAATCTATATCCAAAGACCAAAAGTAGTCAAAGCGACTTTTATGGATTGGCGGAAAAAATCATTATTAAAAGTATTTTAGAAAATATGAGCCTATTGGATTTTGTATTAAATTATCTAGAACCACAAATGTTTCATTCTGAAAAACTTGCATACCAAAAATTACTTCAAGGCGAGTTAGAATCCTCTGAATTAATTGGAATCCTGCTAGATTCTAAAATCAAACCCCAAACTAAAGAAAGTTTAAAACAACAAATGATTATGATTCTATACCGATATTATAATGAGCAGAAAAAATCTCTTCTGCAAGACAATTCTCTCTCATTAAGGGAAAAATCATTTTTATTAAGGAAACTTCAAAAATACTTAGAAGATTTAAAAAAAGGAGATTTGACACTTTATGAAAGCACTAGCACTTTTTAGTGGCGGGCTAGATAGCTTACTTGCGATTAAAATCATCAAAGATTTAGGCATAGAAGTTTTAGCTTTACACTTCAACATAGGCTTTGGCGCAAAAAGAGATAAAAGTGAAATTTTGCGCCAAAGATTAGAGCAAGTGGGCGTAGAATTAGAAATTGTGGATATTCGGCGACAATTTTTTGATGAGATTCTCTTTAAACCCAAGTTTGGCTATGGAAAATATTTTAATCCTTGCATTGACTGCCACGCAAATATGTTTTCTCATGCATTAACAATGTTAGAATCGCGAAAGGCAAGCTTTGTCATCAGCGGGGAAGTGCTGGGACAACGTCCCAAAAGCCAACGCGCAGAAGCTTTAGGGCAAGTAGAAAATCTCTGTGAGGCGAATGGACTTATTGTGCGCCCATTGTGCGCGAAACTTTTGCCACCTACGATTCCAGAACAAAAAGGTTGGATTCCTAGAGAAAAACTCCTTGATATTAGCGGTAGAGGGAGAGAAAGGCAGTTGCAACTTGTAAAGGAATATGGCATAGAGTATTATGAGCCTCCCGGTGGAGGTTGTTTGCTCACAGAGACCTCCATTGCAAATAAGCTAAAAGATATTCAATTGCATCGCCAAATTGTCTTTGAAGATATGGAATTGGTCAAATTTGGACGTTATATGATTTTGCCTGATGGGGGACGTTGTGTCATTGCAAGAAATGAAGAAGAAAACCAAAAATTAAACTTTTATCACCCCAAAATGACACAAATCAAATTAATAGATTGCATTGGTCCTTTGGGACTTGTGGAGAATGATGCAAGCGCAAAAGATAAAAGTCTTGCAATCTCTCTTACCCTGCTCTATGGCAAAACCAAAGCAAACCAACCTTATAAAGTGCATTTTGAGGGTAAAGAAATAGAATCAGTTGCTTTTGAAAGTAAAGAAAAAGCACAACAATTTTTTATTAAGGAATGAAAATGAAACCAACCCAACAAATCTTTCAACAAGTTATTTTAAATCGCTATTCTTGCCGTTCTTTTAGGGATTCTACAATTTCACAAGAATCTTTAGAATATATTTTAGAAGCAGGTCGTCTCTCCCCTAGCTCACTCGGTTTGGAGCCGTGGAGATTCTATGTAGTCCAAGATAAAGACAAAAAAGTAGAAATTTCAGCCATTGCAAACCACCAAAATCACGTGGAAAATTGTGGAGCAATTCTTATCCTCACTGCACGTCTTGACTTTGGAGAATACTTTGTTTCTAAACTCAAATCACGTAAAATGCCACAAGCAGAAATAGAAAAAAGAATCACACTTTATAAACCTTTTATTGATAAGATGGATTTAGAGCAAAAATTACATTATGCAAGAGAGCAAGTCTTTTTAGCATTGGGCAATTTAGCAAATGCCACAAGTGCTTTAGGGCTTGGGTCGTGTATCATTGGTGGGTTTGATTCTGATAAGTTAGATAAATACTTAAAGCTAGATACCACAAAAGAACGAAGTGTTATTCTACTAATCATTGGAGAAAAAACATCTGATGAGATTCCATTAAAAATACGGAATCCTAAAGAAGAAATCATAAAATTTTTATAAACTTTTAACATTCCAGTGGAATTTTATTGTTTTTTAGATACAATATTAAATTTTATGTTAATCTAGATAAAATAATTAAAGTAAGGGGTCGTTGATGTTTAGCAACAACAAAAGAGAACAAGAGCTTATAGCAGAAAATAAAGCATTGCATTCAAAAATTGAACAGCTTGAAAATGCACTACGCAAATGTGTTGAAAAAAAAGATGAACACGAAGCAATGTTAGCAAAATTTCAAACAGACGAAATTTATATAAAAACATTCAATAAAATTTTAGATATGCTTACTAATTCTTCTTCTAAACATCTTAAAATCCTTCAAGATAATTTTGCTTCCTCTGTTGAAATGTTACAAGATATAAAAAAGAATTCAGTAGAAAGTGCTAGACAGACAAACTCCCTTGAAGAAGGAATCACAAGCAGTGTTTCTAGTGTAACAGAAAAGCTCAATAACTTGCAATCTATGATATTACAAGTCTATCAGGATTTAGATTCCATTAGTAATGTAATTAATCTCATTACAGATGTTAGCGACCAAACTAACTTGCTTGCACTCAACGCTGCGATTGAAGCAGCCCGTGCTGGAGAACACGGAAGAGGTTTTGCGGTCGTAGCTGATGAAGTGCGCAAACTAGCAGAAAGAGCGCAAAAGGCAACAAAAGAAATTGAAATGAATATCCAAGTTGTTCGCCAAAATTTCTCTGAAGTGCAAACTTCTACCGCAGAAATGGTAGATGAAATGGAACATGTCAATGGTGAAGTTGCAAAGTTTGCGCAAGTAGGAGAAACTTCTATGAATGTGAGACAAAACTCTGTAAATATCCTAGATACTACTTTCATTGGACTCGTCAAATTAGACCATTTGCTTTTCAAAATTAATGGCTACAAAGCCATTATCAATGATGATAAAGAAATCACTCTTTCAAATCATCACGACTGCAGACTTGGAAAATGGTATGAGCAAGGGAATGGCAAAGAAATATTTAGCCAATTACCAAGTTATGGTAATTTAGAATCTCCTCACGATAATGTGCATACTTCGTTTAAAAAAGCATTGGATATATTTAGAGACAAAGGTTTATTAGAATCAAGTGAAGAAATCTTATCTCTGCTTAATGCAGGAGAAATTGCATCCGATGAAGTTGTGGAAATATTAGATAAAATTCTAGATGAAAAAATGACTACTAGAAATGATGCGAAAGCTTAATAATCTTTTGCATCATTTACCTTATCTGTTATCCAAACAAACCCTTTAAAGAGTTTGCGTCAAAATTCTCAAAATCAAATTCTTGAGTGCTTGATGCGCTAATTGGCAAACTTGCCTTTTCAATCAAACCGCTAATTTGCCCCATTTTTTGCATAATCTCATTATGTTTATTGGCTAAACCCTTACTAATAGAGCCTTCCATTTGACTTGGAAATGGCAGAGAGAGTGAAACATTTTCTCCAGCAAGACTTAGCGTAAGCTCTCTACCAAATAAAGATTCTCCTTTAAATTGAGCTGCTTTGGCTGTGTTGTCTAGTTGCGCAACATTCTCTCCACTACTTTTGATTTGATTCCCCAAACCATTTAGAGTCATATCTGCGATTTGCATTGCACCAATCATTTCATTTGCACCCTTGATACCATCACTAAATTTACGAATCTCTAAAGCAATTTGCGATAACTCTGGTAATTCTTGCGCTTCTTGAGTATTATTAAATTCCACGCCCTGTATTTGTGCTTCTTGAGCTATTGTTGGCTTTAAAGCTTCTACTTGTGGATTTGGATAAATATTCCCGATTCCATAGGGATTTACTGATGACAGCATTTAAACTCCTTTTAAATTTTTAAAATTTAAAAAGCATTTATCATTCCACTTTTATAAGAATCAATAATCAAAATATAAATTTTATGATTTTATCCTCACGAGTTTTTATATTTAAGTCATAAAAAGTGGGTTTGAAATTTTATGCCTTGCTTTGTATCCATAAACCTTATGGCTCTAGCTTATCAGCATTTATTTCGCCCCGCACCATATTTGGCTTCCATTGCTTCTTTAAAAAACTCTCTTTGGGATTTTGGAATCTTATCAGGGTGATTTTGCCGCATATGTTCAACATATTTGTCATAACTTGGCATACCCACAAGTAAATGAAAGAATCTATCAGATTTTTTATAAAGTGCTTTTAAAGTTGCGACAATTCTTTTCATATAATATCCTTAAATTTGCATTGTAAGGTATTTATGATTAAAAAAATATAAGAAAAAGATATAAAAGGGGTGCAGTGGATAAATGAGTATAAATCTCACAAGAGATTTATTTTGTTACCTCATCAAGTTTTTTATTTACCTTGCCTTTTGCAGTCTCAACTACTTGATTCTTGGATTCTTGGATAATTTGATCGCTTTTCTTCCCAGATAGTATTCCACTAACTGCATTAGTTCCAATCTTTGCTGCTTCATTCTTAGTATTTTTTACCACATCGTTATTCTCATTTGCTGCAATTCCTAAGGTTGTAAGCATTGCAACCAAACTAACCAAAAGACATAAATTTTTCATTTTAACTCCTTTATATTATCCTATAGGATATAGATATTAAGATTGTATCAATATAGAGTTTAAATATTACTTAATCCTATAGGATAAATAATGAAAGAAGAAAAACTCTGTGATATTCAAAAAGATGAAATTTTAAATTTTTATCAAAATATTTCAAAGATTGTCCGCGAAACAAGAGAAGCAAAAGGGATTTCGCAGCTTGATTTAGCACTAGAAATTGGTATAAAGTCAGTGGCTTTTTATTCAAATTGTGAATGTTGTAGATATGGAAAACATTTTAATTTAGAACATTTATATAAAATATCTAAAGTATTAGATGTGGATATATGTAGTTTTTTAAAAACATAGAATCCAAAAGGAGAAAGACCCTTTGGATTAATAAATTAGCCGTGTGCGGCAACTTTTCCTTCATATTTACTTGCTTCTTCATAGGGGGATTCTGCAAGTGGAATATCTATTTCACCCCTTGTCGCTTTGAGGCAAATGCGAATAGTTTGGATTAAAATCAAACAAGTAACGAACATAAAAAATGCGCAAAGTCCAGCATTTACTAAGTTGTTTGTCGCAATCGTTGCAAACCTTTCTACCATTGCTGGGTCAGTTGCGGCGACGGCTTTTGCACTATTGATTTGCCAAAGTGCAATATGGCTAACCGCATCATGCACCCTCTCTCCGTTTGCTGGAAGAAGTTTTAAAATACCCGCATAGAGAGTGGTAAGCAAAACCCAAGCTGCGGGCAAAATAACCACCCAAGCTTGCTTTGCTTTGCCCATTTTAAAAAGCACAGCAATCACAAGCAATAATGCCATACCCGCAAGCATTTGATTAGAAACCCCAAAGAGAGTCCAAAGTGATTTCACTCCCCCTTGTGGATCTGTAATCCCTTGATAGAGAATATAACCCCAGCCTGTAACGCAGATCAATGTTGCGACGACACCCCAAAACATAGATTGGATATTGCCAATAGGCGCATACACATTACCTAAAACATCTTGCACCATAAAGCGTCCTGCTCTTGTCCCTGCATCAACTGCTGTTAAAATAAAAAGAGCTTCAAATAAAATCGCGAAATGATACCAAAATGCGGTAGAACCCTGATTAAAAAGTGGCACTTCAGAAATAATTGTCGCTAAACCAATCGCAAAAGTAGGCGCACCGCCTGTTCTACTTAAAATACTATTTTCACCAATTTCTGTTGCCTTATTTAGGATTTCCTCTGGTGTAATGACAAAGCCAAAATTATTAATTGTTTGTGCTGCCACAGCCGCTGCTTGTGCTACATCAGTGATTCCTGTTGTGCCTAAACCTGCTGGAGCGACATTGATAGAAAAATATAATCCCGGAGTCAAAATACACGCGGCAATCAAAGCCATAACTGCCACAGCAGATTCCATCACCATTGAACCATAGCCCACCATTCTTGCGTGCGATTCTTTTTCTAGCATTTTGGGTGTTGTCCCGCTAGAGATAAGTGCGTGGAATCCACTAATTGCTCCACAAGCAATCGTAATAAACAAAAACGGAAAAAGCTCTCCGCTAAACACAGGTCCCGTGCCATCAACAAATTTTGTAACGCTTGGAAATTGAATGTCTGGTGCGACAATCAAGATTCCTGCCGCCATTAGAACAATAACACCAATCTTTAAGAATGTGCTTAAATAATCGCGAGGAGCTAAAAGAAACCAAACAGGTAAAATTGCAGCAATAAAACCATATCCAATCATAATATAAGTTAATGTAATAGGACTTAATGTAAAAAAGCTTGCCAATGTTGGATTTGCAGCAACTTCTTGCCCATAAAACAACGCAAGAAGTAAAAGAACAAATCCAAATAAACTTGCTTCGCCAATTTTACCCGGACGCAAAAATCGCATATGGATTCCCATATAAATGGCGATTGGAATCGTCATTGCAATCGTAAATAATCCCCAAGGAGATTCTGCAAGAGCATTAACCACAACAAGTGCTAAAATCGCAATGATGAGCATCATAATACCTAAAATCCCAACCATTGCAATACTTCCAACTCCCTTGCCTAGTTCTAATTTAATAATTTCACCTAGAGATTTGCCATTCCTACGCATAGAAACAAATAAAACCGTGAAATCATGAACTGCTCCAGCAAGCACTACCCCAACAACAACCCAAATCATACTTGGCAAATATCCCATTTGTGCGGCAAGAATTGGACCTACAAGAGGACCAGCTCCAGCAATCGCAGCAAAATGATGTCCAAAAAGCACAATTTTATTTGTAGGGCAAAAATCACGCCCATCGTTCATTGTCAAAGCAGGAGTGGCACGATTATCATCTAATCCTAAAACTTTCTCTGCAATATATTTTGAATAGAATCTGTAACCAATCATATAAATACACACTGCTGCTACGACAATCCATACTGCAGAAATCTGCTCACCTTGATGTAATGCCAACACGCCAAAACACCACGCACCAATAAGAGCTACAACAGCCCAAATCGCCATTCCAATTACCTTCATTCTATATTCCTTTTAAATTTTATTTAAGGATAATCTAATTGTATATTTTTTCTTGAGCAAATAAATCAAAAAATAAAAATTTAAGGTAAATTTTGGGTTATACTTTAGGAAAGTTACCCAAAATGTTTAAAATTTACTCAAAAAATAGAATTTTTAAAAGTGTTACAAATTTTATCTATAATGATGAATAAATTCTACAAGTTTGATTGCATTTTCTCTAGGTAAATCTGGAAGCATTCCGTGTCCTAAATTAAAAATATGTGGGGAATTTCTCATTAAATCCAAAATCTCTTGTGCACCCTCTAGCATAGAAGCCTGATGATAGATTCTGCAAGGCTCCAAATTGCCTTGTAAGGTATATTTATGCCCTAATTTCTCTTTTGCGATTCTAAGTGGTGTGCTCCAATCTACCCCAAAGACATCAAATTCTCCATCAATTTTATCTAAATACCCAGAGATTCCTTTAGGAAATAAAATAACAGGAATATCAGGATATTTACGCTTGATAAAACTTGCAACTTGTTTGCAATATTCCCAGCCAAATTCCAAATATGCGCTTTCCTCTAATGCGCTTGCCCAAGAATCAAACACCATCACAGCATTGACACCGGCTTGAATTTGTGATTCTAAATAATACTGCAAATTACGCGTAATCTTAGCTAAAATAGCGTGCAAAAACTTTGGATTAGAGTATAAAAGTTTTTTTGACTTTGCATAAGTTTTACTACCTTCTCCCTCTATCATATAAGTTGCAAGTGTCCAAGGGGCTCCACAAAAGCCTATTAATGCCTTGTCTTTAGCAAGATTTTCACGTGTTAATGCAATCGTATCATAAACATAATTTAATCTTGTATATGCCTCATCATTTAAAGAGTCCAAATCACTTTGCGATTCTATGGGTTTGGAAAACTTTGGTCCCTCCCCTGCAAAAAATCCTAAATCCATTCCCATTTCTAATGGTACAACCAAAATATCACTAAACAAAATTGCCGCATCTACATTTAAAATCTCCACAGGTTGTAAAGTTACTTCACTTGCTAATTGTGGATTCTTACAAAGATTTAAAAAATCTCCTGCTTGCGTGCGCACTGCTTTATATTCATTCAAATATCTTCCTGCTTGACGCATAAACCATACTGGAGTGTAAGGAGTTTGCTTTTTAAAACATGCATCAATAAAAATCATTTTCTCAAAATCCTTTTAACAAATATTTGTTGTATTTTATCTAAGTAATAGTGTATTTATGATAAAATTAAAGCTTTTTATACTTTTACTTTTATTGTATGATTTAAGATTTGATTTGATATGAAAGGCTTAAATATGATATTCACGCTTGTAAAAAAAATTTTCAGTAGCAAAAACGACCGACTCATTAAGTATTATCACAAAGAAATTCATAAAATTAATGCTTTAGAAGAAACTTATCAAAAATTAAGTGATGAAGAGTTAAAAGTCGCCTTTAATGCACTAAAAGAACAAGTCCATAACGCTAAAGATACCAAAGTAGAACTCAATAAAGTGCTTTATGATTCCTTTGCAATTACACGAGAAGTAAGTAAAAGAGTATTGAATATGCGTCATTTTGATGTGCAATTAATCGGGGGCATTGTGCTACACGAAGGTAAAATTGCAGAAATGAAAACAGGGGAAGGAAAAACCCTTGTGGCTACACTTCCTGTTTGCTTAAATGCTATGCTTGGCAAAAGTGTGCATATCGTAACAGTTAATGACTATCTTGCTCAAAGAGATGCGGATCTTATGCGCCCACTTTATGAATTTTTAGGTTATTCTGTGGGTATCATCGTAAGTGGAAACTATGATGATAACGACAGATTGCAACAATATTCCAGCGATATTGTTTATGGCACAAATAATGAGTTTGGGTTTGATTACTTGCGTGATAATATGAAATATGATTTTTCACAAAAAGTGCAAAAATACCATCATTTCGCTATCGTAGATGAAGTGGATTCTATTTTGATTGACGAAGCACGCACTCCTTTAATTATTTCAGGACCTGCTAATCGCACTTTGGACAACTATAAAGCAGCAAATGTTGTTGCTCTTAAATTAAAAGAAGAAAAACATTATACTTTAGATGAAAAAAATCGCACAATTCTACTCACCGAAGAAGGAGTTAATGAGGCAGAAAAGCTATTTGGCGTGGAAAATCTGTATAGTATTGAAAATGCGATTCTAGCACATCATTTAGACCAAGCACTCAAAGCAAACAGACTTTTCAAAAAAGACAAAGACTATGTTGTGCGTGAGGGTGAAGTAGTTATTGTTGATGAATTTACAGGACGTTTGAGTGAGGGAAGGCGATTTAGTGAAGGTTTGCACCAAGCCTTAGAAGCTAAAGAGGGAGTGCAGATTAAAGAAGAATCTCAAACTCTTGCAGACATCACCTATCAAAACTATTTTAGACTTTATGAAAAGTTAGCGGGAATGACTGGAACAGCACAGACAGAAGCAAGTGAGTTTTTGCAAATTTATAACTTAGAAGTTGTTTCTATTCCAACTAATGTGCCAATTTCACGCCAAGATTTGAATGATTTGATTTATAAAACCGAAAGAGAGAAATTTAAAGCATTAGTAAGTAAAATCATAGAATTGCACCAAAAGGGACAGCCTATCCTTGTGGGAACCGCCTCCATAGAAAAAAGTGAAAAAATCCACGAATTATTGCAAAAAGAAAGAATCCCTCACTCTGTATTAAATGCGAAACAACACGCCAAAGAAGCAGAAATCATTAAAGACGCTGGGAGAAAAGGAGCAGTAACGATTGCCACCAATATGGCTGGACGCGGTGTAGATATTAAAATTAATGATGAAGTGCGCTCACTAGGCGGACTTTATATCATTGGAACGGAACGACACGAATCACGTAGAATTGACAATCAATTAAGAGGAAGAAGTGGGCGACAAGGAGACCCAGGTACAAGTCAATTTTATTTAAGCCTTGAAGACCCTTTATTACGTATCTTTGGAAGTGATAAAATTAAAAATATTATGGACAAACTAGGATTAGATGAAGGGGAACATATTGAATCTCATCTTGTAACGCGTTCGGTTGAAAATGCACAAAAAAAAGTTGAAAGTATGCACTTTGAAGCAAGAAAACATTTACTAGAATACGATGACGTCGCCAATGAACAAAGAAAGGCAATCTATCGTGTGCGAGATGAAATGCTAGACCCTCATCATAATATTTCACATAAAATCGTTGAAAATAGACAAGAAGCCATTGTAATGCTTCTACAAAAATGTGAAGTTTTCAATGAAGAAGATGATTTGGGATTGCTCTGCGCACAGGCACAAGAAGATTTTAATGCTCTTTTAAATCAAGAATCTTTAAAAGAATATTATAAAGAAAATAATAATTTTGAAAGTTATATTGAAGAAATCTTAGCTCATGATTATGAAGAAAAAATGCAAGTGCTAGATGAAAAAACGCGTAGTGAGATTGAAAAACTTGTTTATTTGCAAACATTAGATAATCTGTGGCGTGAGCATCTTTATGTAATGGATAATCTAAAAACAGGAATTGGGCTTCGTGGCTACAATCAAAAAGACCCTCTTGTAGAATATAAAAAAGAAAGTTATAACCTCTTTTTAGAGCTTGCTTCACAAATCAAATACACAGCCGTTAAAATGCTTCAAAAAGTTCAATTAAAACCAGCCATTAAAGAAAATGAAAAGGAAGCAGAATTAGCGCGTCAAAAATTAAGTGATTCTACAAAAAATATGAAAATTGGTGGTATAAAAACAAAGCCTGTCCGTAATGCACCCTGCCCTTGTGGAAGCGGTAAAAAATACAAAGATTGTTGTGGTAAAAGCGGACCAAAAAGTGGCATACTAGCAAAGTAAGGAATCTCAAATATGCAATCTGTCCATTCTACACCCTTGCAGCGCACCAAACAAAATACTAAGCTTATTTCTTTTTTAGTGCGCAAATATTTGCGATTCAACAAATCTCAACCTTTTATTTCTATCACAGCTATTTTGGCATTTCTAGGTGTATGTATTGGTGTAATGGTCTTGATTGTCGCAATGGCATTAATGAATGGATTTGACAAAGAATTTGAACGCAAATTATTCATTATGAATTATCCAATCACTGCCATTAGTGATAGTTTTGACGCTATAGATTCTAACTTGCTAGAAGATATGGAATCGCAGTTTCAGCATTTAAAATTTAGTCCTTTTGTGCAAATGCAAGCCATCTCCAAAAGAGGGCAAAGAATGGAAGGAGCAATGGTATTTGGTGTAGATTTTGAGCGGGAAAGTGCGCTCAATCCTATTTTCAAAATAGCTTTTGATGAGACGCAAAAATTCTATCAACAAAACTTTGGTTCTTCTTATGAAAAAGAAGTATTTGATGTGATTATAGGCAAAACTTTGCAACGACAATATGGATTGCAATTAAGCTCTAAACTACTGCTCATATTCACTCATCTTACCCCAACTGCGATGAGCTTAACACCTACAATGAAACATTTTAATGTTGTGGGCGTTTTTGATTCTGGATTAATTGCCTATGATAAGGGATATATTTATACCAATTTAGAATCCCTACAAACCATTAAGCAACTACCAAATAGCGTTTATGATGGTATCCATATTTATTCTAATAACTCTCGTGAAGATATTCTTGTATTACAAAAACATTATCCACAAATTCGTTTTGTTGGCTGGTGGGAGCAAAATGGAAATTTTTTTGCCGCCCTTGCGTTAGAAAAACGCGCTTTATTCATCGTTTTAATGCTGATTATTCTTGTCGCTTCACTTAATATTATCAGTTCGCTTTTAATGACCGTGATGAGTCGGCGCAAAGAAATTGCTCTGCTTCTTACAATGGGTGTCAGCACAACAGAGATTAAAAAAACTTTTTTATATTTAGGAAATCTTATTGGGATTAGCGGAATCCTAGTTGGCGGGATTCTAGCAGCCATTGCTTTATCTATCCTTGCAAACTTTCCAATCATCTCACTTCCTGCTGATGTCTATGGAAGCAATAAGCTCCCACTAGAACTCTCTATGATTGATTTAACAATGATTTTAATTGGTTCATTTGTGATTGTTTTTCTCTCCTCTTATTATCCGGCGAAAAAAGCAACGCAAATTGACCCTTTGCAAGTCTTACGTAATGAATAGTTTTGAAACTTTTATCCTTCTATGCAATTAAAAAAAGTTTTTATTGAAATCACAAACTTTTGCGGATTAAACTGCACTTTCTGCACTCCACTAAAAGATTCCAAAGACATAATGTCTTTAAGTCTTTTTAGTAAAATTGCAAAAGAAATTAAACCCTATACTAGATTCTGTGCCTTCCATATTTTAGGCGACCCATTAAGTGTAGAATCGCTAAAAGATTATTTGGATATTGCAAGGGATTTTGGGCTAAAAATTGATTTAACAACGAGTGGATTTTATTGCAATGCAAACAACTCTCATCTTTTGCTTCATCACCCAAGCATTCATCAAATCAATATCTCTTTAATGAGCGCGCTTTACCAAAACAAATTCATCTCACTAGATTCTTATCTTGCACCAATTTTTAATCTCTGCCACCAACATCAACAATTACAAAGCAAAAAGTTTATTAATTTAAGGCTTTGGAATCTCAATCAAAATTTCAGTGCGCCGAAAAAAAACTTCCCTATTTATCAACACTTAAAAGATTTTTTTCATCTTGACTCCATTCAACCTATCAAAACTCGCCTTGCATATAAAATTCATCTTGTGGGCGCACCCTTTTTTGAATGGGTAAATCCCAAGAAACCTAAGCAAAATGAGGGACTCTGCTATGGAGCAAGTAAGCAGCTTGGAATCCTTTGTAACGGCATTGTTGTGCCTTGTTGCTTTGATACAAAAGGTTCTATTAATCTAGGAAATATCAAAACTCAAAGTCTCAAAGAGATTCTCAATACACCGCGTGTAGAGTCCTTGATTCAAGGATTCAAAGAAGGAAAGCGTATAGAATCTCTATGTCAAAATTGCTCTTATATACCGCAATACACCAAATAAATCCATACGCATATCTGTAAAACTTTTATGATGGGACACAACCTTTAACATTCTTTTCTCTTATACTGTGCCTTGTATATTTAGCTTTAATCCGCGCAAAGATTTTAAAGCTTCTGAATCTTAAGAAAATGTTTTAGATATTTTATAAAATATTGGTATAAATGTTATTTGGTTAGACAATAATTATGGCTCTCATCAAGTGGTTTGCGAACTATAAACTTTCCCACGATAATCTCGTGCATTCTTTATTGGGATTCTTTAATGTAGAAAGTTCTCTTTATCAAGAATCTTTACTTTTTAATCCAATGCTTAAAGAAAATGAATAAAAGAATGGGTAATTTCTAAACAAAATTTATTCCTCTAGATTAAACTTGCCAAAAATAAGAGAATTAACAATGAAAACAAAGTAAAATGAATCAACAATCACGAATGCGAAAGATTAATATGCAATATAAAGATTATACGAGATTTACAAACTAATGTAAAAAGTTTTTGTTTGATAGGTAAAATGGAGTGAAATATTATAGAATTTTTGAAGATTATCTGGATGCTTGTATGAAATGTGGATTCTGTGAAAAGGTTTCCCCAAGCAAAAACCTAACCCTAACTCCAAGACAAAGGATTGCAATCGTTAGAGAAATTGCGAGTTTAAAGCAACTCAACAATAAAAACCAGCAAGAAAAAGAATTATTAGCTTTAGAATCAAAGTTTGAAGTCATTTATTCTAAAAATCTTACAAAAACGTGTTATAGGTCTAAGCGAAACAAACTGATGCAGCTTGACAACCATATTATTGATTTACTTGATGAAGTAAGTGGGCAAATCAATATTCATTCAAATCAAAAGGAGAGAAAATGATGTTAAATTTCAAAGGGAAAAGTCCCAAAATCGCCTCTGATGTTTTTATTGCAGAGGGGGCTAAGATTATCGGTGAAGTAGAAATTGGCAAAAATTCTAGTATATGGTTTAACTGCGTATTAAGAGGCGATGAAAACTTTATCAAAATAGGTGAGCGCACAAACATTCAAGACTTAACCACTTTGCATATTTGGCACAGACTCTTTGATGATAAGGGCAAAATGATAGATTCGGGATTCCCTGTTATCATAGGAGATGATGTTACAATCGGACATAACTGCATTATTCACGCGTGCCAAATCCATTCTTGCTGCCTTGTTGGAATGCACACTTGTATTATGGATAATGTAGAGATTGGCGAAGAGAGTATCGTAGGAGCTGGTAGTATTGTAACAAAGGGTAAAAAATTCCCTCCACGCTCGTTAATTCTAGGAAATCCAGCGAAATTTGTTAGAGAATTAAAAAAAGAAGAAATTGCTTTAATTATAGAATCAGCGCAAAACTATGTCCGCTTCAAAAATGATTTTTTAGCTAATTCGATAAAATAATAAGACTCCTTGTAGGAATCTTATTCATATAAAATAATATGCACTTTCTGTGAGCCGTGTACCCCAAATACGGTAATTAATTCAATATCTGCTGTGCGTGAAGGACCAGCAATAAATAAAATATTACTAGGTAAAACCTCATTTTCTGCTTTGACTAAATTCAACGCTTCTACTAAACTCCCAACAATATTCTCCTTTTTTAAAAGCATAATGCAAAGCGTAGGGGCTAAAGAGAGCATTCTAGGCTGCATTTTAGAAGAATGCACCAATGCAACTCCGTGTGAACTAACCCCAACCCTTGCGCGAACAATAGAAAAATCACTATGAAAAACATCTGTTCTTAAGTTTTCAATTTCTTGATTGAAGCATATTTTTTGTGTTGCCTCAATCTTATTTATATCTAGCTCTAAACTTTCTCCATAAATCATTTTTTGATAACCATAACTTTTAACAATTTCATTAATTTTACTTTCTAAGCTAATGCCATCACACTGTTCTACAATATACTTATTGTCTGTCATTTTACGCTTCATTTCTTCTAGCATTTCATCGCTTTTTTGGATATGTGCCACAGGATCAATACTAGCTTTGCGTTCAAATTCTGGCATTTTGTAAGCTTTTTTTAATCTTTCTAAAATCTGTCCTTTACTTCGTTGTGAAATCTTTTCAATTCTGCTACTCATAATGCACTCCTTGTAGCTTTTGAATCTTTTGATATAAGTTACCCTTGATTTGTGGCAGTTCTTTGAATACACTCCATTTCTTAATCACAGGCAAGGAATCCTTGAAGCGGTGCAAAACACTATTAAAATAATGTGCATTCCCAAGTGAGAATCTCCACAATGCACCATTGCTAGCCACTTTAGCAAAACTTCGCATACCCATAGCCTCACTTTGATTAGACTCTAATCTACTTGCGCCTAGAGGTGGATTTTCTCCTTCACCTATTTTATTACTTCTTAGTTTTCTAATCAAATCTGCAAGTGGAATCTTAACAGGACAAACTTCACTACACCTTCCACAAAGAGAACAAAAACTCAAAATGTCGCCTGTCAAATCAATCCCAAAGAGATTTGGGCTAATTACTTCACCAATAGGTCCAGGATAAATTGTCTGATAAGTATGTCCCCCAATTTTATCATAAACAGGACAAAAGTTCATACACGCTCCGCAACGAATACAACGCAACGCTTCATAATAATCCAAGTGAGATAACATATCACTTCTATGATGGTCAAACAAAATAATATGCACTTCTTTAGGTCCATCTAAATCACCATTTTTTCGTGGGGAGGTAATGATATTATTATAAGTTGGTATAAATTGCCCTGTGGCAGAGGGAGTAAGTAAATGCACCATTGTTGCAGCATCTTCAAAAGTTTCCATTACCTTTTCAATTCCACAAATTGCTACGTGAATCTCTGGGGCTGTAGTACACATTCTACCATTTCCTTCATTTTCAATCAGCCAAAATGCACCCTCTTTAGACATCGCAAAATTTACACCACTTAAGCCCATTTCTAAACCCTCAAACTCATCTCTTAAATGCTTTCTTGCAATGGCATTTAATTTTTCTGGTTCAGATTCCAAACTTGCGCCTAATTTTTCCTCAAAGATCTTACCTACTTCATAGCGATTGCGATGAATTGCGGGTACTACAATATGCACAGGAGTTTCACCATTTAATTGCAAAATAAGTTCGCCCAAATCTGTTTCAATCGCACTAATACCCTTTTTCTCTAAAAAATGATTCAGTCCGATTTCCTCACTCGCCATAGACTTGCCTTTTAGAATCTTACGAATATTCTTTGCTTTCATTAATTCATAGACAATCTCGCAAGCATCATCACTCCCTGAAGCCCAATGCACTTGTATGCCATTTTTGGTCGCATTTCTTTCAAACTCCAACAATCTCTCTTCTAGGCTCATTAACGCATTATTTTTTGCTTGCATTGCTTTAGAACGCAATCCTTGCCAATCCTCAAACTTCTCGTCAATAATCTTTAGACGATTCCTTTGTAGCGTATGCATAGCAATATTTAGGTTCTCTCTCATTTGAGAATCATTAAGCTTTGTGTGCACTATTTCATTATGTGGGATTTTATGTCCTATACTCATAAACTTACCCCTTCTAATCGTTTTAATAAAAATTCATAAAGATGAATACTTTTTGTATCAATCCCTAATTTACTCATTGTGCCTTGAATATTTAAAAGACAACCTCCATCGCCACTCACAACATACCTTGCACCTGTAGCTTCAATGTCTTTTATCTTTTGCATTGCCATTGCATTAGAGATTTCAGGTTCTTTTACAGAAAATGTCCCGCCAAATCCGCAACACTCCTCTTCAAATTCTAATGGCACTAACTCTACATTTTTTAGACGCCTTATTAGATTTTTACTTGCATTGACACTCTCTTGAATCCTTAAAGCGTGGCAGTTTGAATGCCAAGTAACTTTAATATTTTCTCCTTTGTCTTCATAATCTACATTCAATACATCATCTAAATACTGACTTAGCTCCATAACACGTCCGCTAAATTCTTTCACTAAATCAAAATGGGAATCTCCTTTAAAGAGTTGTAAATAATCGTGGCTCATCATTCCTGCACAAGAACCGCTTGGCACAATAACAGGATAATCTTCAGGAAATTGCTTGATGTTATAAAGGGCAACTTCTTTACTCTCTTTAAAATATCCGGAATTAAAAGAAGGTTGCGCACAACAGGTTTGGTTTTTTTTAAAAATTACTTCCACTCCTTCACGGCGGAGAAGTTTGATTCCGCTTAACACAGCCTCTTGCATAGCAACTGCACCTAAACAAGTTGCAAAAAAATATACTTTTCTCATTGCTTTTACCCTATTTCGCAAGCGGCACTATCTCTGGAATGATTCCATTAAAGAAAAATGCAATAATAAATGTCCAAACTCCAATCAATAAAATAAAGCCAACAGAATATTTTAATGTGAATTTAAACAATTCGGATTCCTTTCCAACAAGACCAACCGCTGCACACGCAATCGCAATAGATTGAGGGGAGATCATCTTACCGACCACACCCCCTACAGAGTTTGCCGCTAAGAATAATGCCTCTCCTACACCTAATTCCCCAGCAGTTACTTGTTGAAGCGGTCCAAAAAGGAGATTTGCACTTGTATCACTTCCGGTTAAGAAAACTCCAATCCAACCAATCACAGGGCTAAAGAATGCAAAAGCATCTCCAGTTTGTGCAAAAGCTAATCCCAAAGTTGCACTCATTGCAGAGTTTTTTGCAATAAAAGCAAAGCTAACAACAAGTCCAATCGTGATACAAGGAATCGCCATTTCTTTTAAAGTATCCCAAAAGCATTCTCCTGCATCACTTGCTTTAATTTTTAATGTCCAAATGCTCAAGAATGCAGCTAGTAAAATTGCAGTCCCCGCTTGAAGTGCAATAAAGTTAATCGGCAAGCTTAAAGAGATAGGCTTACCATTCTCATCTAAGATTCCACCTTGAATATTATTAAACGCAATCGTTACTTGTGTATAATCAAAAACTGCGCCTTTCGCAAACAATGCTTTAAACCAAGGTTGCGTCCAAATCACAATACAAATAATGAGCAAAATAAAGGGCATCCAAGCTTTAATAACCACTCCCAATTCTAGTTGAGCATTATTAGAAAAGTTTGTTTCATTATCTAATCTAAAAATGTTTGAAGGTTTCCAAACTTTTAAAAACAATGTGGTGCAAGCCAAAGAAACAATTGCAGAGACAATATCAGGCAATTCTGCGCCTAAAAAATTTGAACTTAAAAATTGTGTTCCCGTAAAAGAAACTGCAGCAACAAAAATTGCTGGGAAAGTCTCTTTTACCCCTTTTATCCCGTCCATCAAAAAAACAATAAAAAATGGCACTGTTAAGCTAAGTGGGACAAGCATTCTACCGACCATTGCAGAAACTGCGTGTTGATCCACACCCACTAAATTACTCATCGCGATAATTGGAATCCCAACTGCACCAAAAGCTACAGGAGCAGTATTCGCAATCAAGCAAAGCCCAGCAGCATAGAGTGGTTTAAGACCTAACCCAACCAAAAGTGCTGCTGTAATTGCCACGGGTCCGCCAAAACCAATGGCTCCCTCTAAAAATGAACCGAAACAAAAACCAATCAAAATTACTTGGATTCTATGGTCAGGTGTGATAGACATAACGCTAGATTTAATGACTTCAAAAGAGCCTGATTTGACCGACAATTTATAAAGAAATATTGCTGCAATAATAATCCACGCTATGGGCCACATTCCTTGAGCGAAACCTTGCACAAAAGAAGCACCAATGAGTGAAAAAGGCATTCCATAAATAAAAAAAGCCACAGTGCTTGCAACAATCACAGTAATAAATCCAGCCTGATAGCCCTTAAGCTTGAAAGTCAATAAGCATAATAAAAAACACAATATTGGGATAAAAGCTACCGCTGCACTTAAAAATATATTCCCGAGTGGGTCAGTAATCTGCTGCCACATAATTCCTCCAAAAATTAGATTTTGATGCTTTTAATGTATTGAAATTTATTTTAAAAATAATTAAAAACAATTTGCTTTTGGAAAAATTAAATCTGTTTTAAGCAAAAAGGTAACATTTTTACAGATTCTATTAACAAATGTTAATAGAAAAAGAAAATGAGCGACAACCTGCCTATAGATTCCATTTATTACAATAATAACTTTTAGCAAGTTTTAGATCTTGACACATTGTGCTCCATTGTAAAAAAGAAATTATAATACGGCATATTTAATAGAAATACAAGCCTCTAAGCTAGATAATTCCTTAAGCACGAGAGAAGAAACCGCATCATCTACAACAATTACAGCCAATGCCTCTTTTCCATAACGCCCCAAACGAAAATCAGCAATATTAATATTGTGTTTTGCCAAAGTTGTGCCGACAAACCCAATAACACCGGGCGTATCGTCATTCCTAAATAAAATCATTTTACCTTTTGGTTCAATGTCTAGTGCAAAATTATTAATATCAACAATTTTAGGTGTTGTCTCATTAAATACTGCGCCACTCACGCTAAATTCCCCATTTTGAGTAAGTAAAGTTAGCTTAATTTGATTTTTATAAATACTCTGGGATTCTTTACCCTCTAGCTTCACCTCAATCCCTCTTTCTTTAGCCACATAAGGCGCATTAACATAATTTACTTTATCCCCAATCGTCGCATTTAAGATTCCAACTAAAGCAAAGGTGGAAAGGGAAGAAAGATAATCCCGAATCTCTCCTTCTGCTTCAAGTGTAATAGAACGCACTTCATCTTTATTAATTTGAATCGCAAAAAATGCCATTTTTTGCACTAACTCCAAATATGCTTTGACAAAATTTGGTAATTCGTTTTCTTTGATTGGCAAATTTAAAGCGTTAGGGAAGCTTGAACCACGTGCAGCTTCTAAAGCTGCTTGTGCTGCTTGAATAGCAATTTTCTCTTGGGATTCTAAAGTATTTGCACCAATATGAGGAGTTACATAAATATTTTTTAAATCCAATAGTTTATTGGTATTTCCCGGTTCTTTAGCAAATACATCAATCCCAGCAAAACGAATCTTACCAGAACTCAATGCTTCATAAAGTGCATCTTCATTATATAAACCGCCGCGCGCGCAGTTGATAAGGATAACGCCCTCTTTCATTTTTGCAATTTGCTCTTTATCAATTATATTGATGGTTTCTTTATTTTTAGGTGTATGGATTGTAATAATATCACAACTCAAAATATCTTCAAAGTTTCTTGTATAAGTAACTCCAACATCTGTGGCTTTTGCCGGATTGATATAAGGGTCATAGGCAATCACTTCCATTTCAAAAGCTTTCATACGTTTCCCTACCCTACTTCCAATGTTACCAAAACCAATGATTCCAAGCTTTTTATCTTTAAGTTCTGTTCCATACCAATCTTCCCTCTTCCACTTACGTTCTACTTTAAGTTGCATATTTGCTTCAGGAAATCTACGAATTGCGCTTAAAATATGAGCACAAGTTAGCTCTACTGCTGCAATCGTATTTGCTGTAGGAACATTCATCACCACTACACCTTTTTTGCTAGACTTTTCAATATCTACATTATCTACTCCTACCCCTGCACGCACGACTGCGCGCAATTTAGTTGCAGACTCCAAAAAGCTATCATCTACATCTGTTGAGCTTCTAGTGATAGCAACATCTCCCTTATGTAATTCTTTTTTCAATTCATCTTTAGGCAAACTTGCCAAATTCAACATCTCTACTTCTGTATCTTTTGCTAGCAAATCCAAACCACTTTGGTGAATATGGTCACAGACAATAATTGTATATTTTGACATCAAAAACTCTCCATTTTTAAGATTTAGACAAAGTATAATTAATTTCGTAGTGTTTTAGTTTTTCCAACACATTACGAAGATAACTTTCATCTTCTGTTGCAACAACAAGTGAAATATTTTCGCCAATTTTGTAATATGAATACTCTATGTTATAGGCTCCTAAAACCTGATTAATGCAAAAAAATTGATAATCGTTAATTACCCCTACTGAAACTCTAAAAATCTCTTTAGAAGTCTGTTTTAATTCATCAGTAAAAAGTAATTTAACTTGTAGTTCTGAAGCTGGATAGATGAACTCACGTTCATCTCTACCTGATAATCGGTCAAGCCAATCTGGCATCTCAATTGACTTTGTTCTATTGCCATCAAACTGAGCAAGTTCATAGGGATTAAATTTAGGTAAAGAATAAACATTCATCGCATCAATATAATTACGAATCAAAATAAATAATAATATGCAAGTTAAAAAAGAGAAAATTCCAATTAATACTCTTATTTGCATATTCTTTCCATTATAAGCTATTGAATTTGGTCTTTAATAATATCCCCTAGCGTCATTTTATCATTCGTGTTGCTATTGAAATTTTTAAGATTTGCTTTTTCCTTTTGTCTCTCTAATCTACGTACAGAAACACGAATCCTGTTATTTTCTGCATCAATTAAAGAAATAACACCATTGATTTTATCTCCTACTTTAATTTCTTCTTTCTTCAGCGGAAATAAATCTTCATTACGAATAAGAGCGTCCATTTCATCATCAATTTTAATAAAGATACCAAAATCTTTTATATCCCTTACCACACCAACTACCACATCGTCCATAGAATATTTTTTGGCAAATTCTTCCACAGGCGAAGTAATTAAACCTTTGCGCGTCAAGGAAATCCGTTCTTTTTCGCGGTCAATTTTTGCAATTTTTACTTCAATTGTTTCACCAATTTTCATCAAATCTTTGCATTTTTCATTCTTATTCCAATAAGCGTCTTCATTGTGCAATAAACCATCAATACCATCTAATTTTATAAATGCACCAAAATCCGTTAGGGTTGCAACGACACCTTTTAAAATCTCACCCTCTTTGTGTTTTTTTGTAAATTGCTCAAAAGGCTTATCCAATAATTTTTTCAAAGAAACTCTTAAACGGCGATCTTTAGTATCAATCTCAATTACCTCAACATCAATTTCTTGTCCAGTCTTCAAAAATTCTTCAGGATTTTGAATATTTTTATTCCACGAAATTTCAGAGATATGCAAAAACCCTTCAATGTCATTGCCTAAATCTACAAATACGCCATAAGGCTCAATATTACTTACCGTTACCTTAATCGCATCACCTACTTCTAACTCATTTTCAATTTCTTTCCAAGGGTCATCTGTCGTTGCTTTAATAGATAATGCTAAACGTCTCTTATCTTTATCATAACTCAAAACTTTGACAGGAACTATATCCTCCTCTTTGTAAAGCTTTGAGGGATTTACTGGACCTTTATAACTAATTTCCGTGTAATGCACCAACCCTTCTACACCCTCTATATCCACAAACATTCCAAAACTTGTAATCTTCTTCACTTTGCCTTGTAGGATTCCATCTTGTTTCAATAAATTATCAATTGCATCTTTTTTAATAGTGTTTTCAATCTCAAATAAACGCTTGCGTGAAATCACAATGCTATCCTCTTCAGGCTTTACATTAACAATACAAGCTTTAATCTTTTTACCTTCAATTTTACTTCCCTCTTTGAAAGCAGCTGCAAATTTAGGCATAAAATATTCTATTCCATTACTTTCAACAACATAGCCACCTTTATTTCGTCTAGTTACAATACCTTCTACAACTTTGTCCTTATAATCCTCACCCAAATCTTTAATATATTGACGTATTTTTTCTCTACGAATTGCTTTTTTATGAGAAATAATGGGTTGCTCATTGCGCTTCCCAATGATAACAATTGGCAACAAATCTCCCTCTTTGAATAATAATTTGCCTTTAGCATCTTTAATTTCTTCAAGAGGAATAATACCTTCTTTCTTCTCACCTGAAACCGCAATAATCACTTGCTCATTTTTAATTGCTACAATTTCACCTTGTGAAACACTTTCGCTCTCTTCTTTTTCAAATTGCTCAAACATTGAAGCAAAATCTTCATTTTCGTCAATCACTATTTTTTCTAACTCACTTGTGTTAATTCCAACAGCCATCTGCGCCCTTTTTTAAAAAATAAAACGCTTTAATTTTACTAGATTTTGCCTTTTAAAAGTATAAAATCAATAACTTTCAATTGTTTGGACTACTTTATCAATAATCCAATTCGGAGTAGAAGCCCCAGCACTTACCCCACAAAGCCTTTTATCCTTAAACCATTGCACATTTAATTCTGAAAAATCTTCAATTAAATAGCAATCCTTGCAGTGCTCTTTAGAAATATTATATAACTGCTTTGTATTAGAAGAATTTTTCCCTCCAACAATTACCATTACATCTACTTCTTTTGCTAAATTTCGTGCAGAATCTTGATTATCAAAAGTTGCATTACAAATTGTATTAAACACTCTACATTCTGAACAATTACGAATCAAATAATTTGCAATTTCTAAAAATAATTCAATATTTTTGGTTGTTTGAGAGATTAGGGCTACTTTTTCTGTTAGTTTAACTGCTTTTAAGGCTTCTAAATTTTCTACTACCAAAGGGTTATTTTCACAATAACTCATTACCCCCTTTACTTCAGGGTGTTTCATATCTCCAAAGATAATAATCTGATAACCCTGTGCACTCATTTTTTCACAAATTTCTTGAGGTTTAGTTACAAAAGGACAAGTCGCATCTGTAATCTTAGAGGTTTTTTCTTTTAATTTTTGCAAATCTTGCTTTGGGATTCCGTGCGTGCGAATCACCACTTCAGCATTTTGTGGGATTTCCTCTATATTTTCATTTACAACAACATTAAAATCCTCTTTTAAGCGATTAATTTCTTTATCATTATGAATCAATGGACCAAGTGTAATACCATTTGGCTTACTTTCTGCAAGTTTAATAGCACGTCTTACGCCAAAACAAAATCCATAATTTTTAGCCAATTTTACACGCATCTAATCTCTTTCAATCTTTGTAATAGAAGCTAAAATTTCTAAAAAGTTTGGAAAAGAAATATTAATATATTCTGCATTTTCAATTTCCATTCCACATACAAGCCCAGCAATGGCAAAACTCATTGCGATTCTATGGTCTCCAAAGCTAGACACACAAGCTTTTTGCAACTCTCCTCCAACAATCTCAAACCCATCTTCTAGCTCATAAGCTTCAATGCCACAAGATTGGAGATTCTTAACGACTGCGTAGATTCTATCTGTTTCCTTTACTCTTAGCTCCTTCGCATTTTGGACACGACTTGTGCCATTAGCACACGCCATTGCAATCGCAAGGGCTGGAATTTCGTCAATCAACCACGCAATCTTTTGATGGACATTGACCGCCTGTAACGAACTGGGCGCAGTCATTTCAATATCCCCAATTCTCTCATAAGTTTCTGAAGTTATGATATATTGAATCTTAACCCCCATTTGTTCTAAGATTTTAAAGGCTTCTATTCTAGTTTTATTCAATAATACATTGCGCAAGATTCCTTGCGCATTAGGAGTAATAGCAATTGCTAGAGCAAAGAAAAATGCACTAGAGGGGTCTGCTGGAATCTCTATGTTTAATGGATCTAACTTCTTACCCTTTAAGGATTCAATTTTAATTTCAACTGCATTTTTTAAGATTTTAGATTCTATTTTAGCACCCATACCTTTTAAGATTTTTTCACTATGGTCGCGACTAAGTTCTATTTCGCGGTAAATAGAGTCCTCTTTAGCAAAAAGCGCACTTAAAATCATTGCAGATTTTACTTGGGCACTTGGAATCTTACTCGTATAATTAAACTTTGCTAATCTCTCATTACCCAATACAACCAAAGGAGCAAAGTTTGCATCTTCCCTCCCAATAATTTGTGCTCCTATACTTCGCAAAGGTTCTGTTACACGTTTCATTGGACGCTTATTTAAATATTCATCTCCACTTAAGACAAAAATTCCTTTTTGTGCGCTCAAAAGCCCCAAATAGAGCCGAATTGCTGTTCCAGCATTTCCACAATCTAAAATAGCATTTGGCTCACAAATCTTTGCAGGAGGAATCAAATATAAACCTTCTTGCTCTTTTTGCACACTCAAGCCTAACTTTTGAGCAATTTGCAAAGTATTTAAGGTATCCTCACCCTCCAAATAATTGCGCACAAAACTTGATTTATCACTTAAAAGAGAAAAAATAGCACAACGATGAGAGATAGATTTATCCGCTGCAATTTTATTTGCATCTAGTGAAAAAGCTTGAGCTTTACTCACCTTTAATTTCATCTTAACTCCACATCAAATTCCGCTTTCAGCATTTCTAAAATCTGATTCATTGCCTCATTAATCTCTTTTTCATCTAATGTTTTGACTTCAGATTGCAATTCAAAGCGAATTGTCAAACTAAACTTATCCCCTAAAGACTCCTCTTGATAAATATCTAGTGGATAAAATCCAACCACATTAGATATATTTAACTTATTAATTGCTACTCTTAACTTATAATAGGGAATTTCACTCTTTAAAACTATACTCAAATCACGTTGCGTTTTTTGAAACTTAGAATACATCTTTACTCTTGGTAAAGCATTTTTAAAAGATTCTAAAGAGATTTCACACAAATAAGTGCAATCTAGTCCCAACTCCAGCGCAACTTGCGGATGTAAAGTCGCTAAGATTCCAATTTCTTTACCATTTTGTAAGATTTTTGCGCATTGGTTAGGGTGAAACAAACCAATCTCACTCTTAACTTCTTCTAATTCAAATTTTCCAATCACACGTGCCACTCTATCACAAAATTCAAAATAATTACCCTTAAGACCTTTAGCATTAGGATAACGCTCTTCACTTACAAATCCACTTTGTAAAAATGCCATCTTCTCGCTTTGGTTGCGCCATTTATCATATACTGCGCCTATCTCACTTAAGCTTATAGCATTAAATCCATTGTTACGATTCTGTTCTGCCGCACGTAAAAGCCCTAATAGTAAGGTGCTACGCAAAGTATTCAAATCCTGTGTAATTGGATTTACTAACTCTAATGAGCTCTCTAAAACAGGAAAATGATATTTTTGTAATTTCTCTTTACTTTCAAATAAAAAATGCACCACTTGATTAAATCCCACTCCAATAGCCTTTTGGGTAAGATTTCGTCTAAACCTATATAACTTTAAAGATTCATTGCTTTGGTTTTGTTGAGCAAAAGTTAATGGCATACTTGGAATATTATCAATCCCATAAAAACGAATAATTTCTTCTGCAATATCTTGAAATCCTAAAATATCGTGACGAAATGTCGGTGGAATCACAACAAGGCTTTCATTATTAGAATTTTCTATTTTAAACTCTAAGGCTTTTAAAATATTAATGACTTGTAATTTGTCTAATTCTACTCCTATTATTCGCGACAGCAATGGAATCTCTATCGTAATTGTTTCTTTTGGCTGCTCGTTTAAAATTTCTTGTGTATCATTATACAAGACCACATCACTGCCTACAAATAAGCTTAAAAGGACAGATAATCCAATACTTAAATCCGTATTACTTCCTCGTGAAGAATGAGCGAAAATCTTTTCGTCTATCTTTGGTTTAGATTCCATCACCTTTTGTGAAATAATCTCTGGAGGAATATAACTTGCCTCTAAAACAATAAATTCTCTTTCTTCTGTATTGAAATTTATCTCTCTTGAAAGATTCTCTACATATCCATTAATACCAATGGTTGATAATTTTTTATCTTCTTGATAGATACTTTCAAAACCTTGAGAATCTTTTTTAAGTTCTAGCACAACTTTACCATCACTCTCTAATTTACAAAAACTTTGTGGATAAGCATTCAAAAGCACCCCACTAAAGAGAGTGCCAAAACGCAACACATTACTCAACCAATCCTTATCCAATCTATCATTATAAGCCAAAAATAAAACAGCATTTAAAGGTGGCGCAAAGGGCTTAGCCTCAATTGCTTTAAAAAGCAAAGAAACTTTATGCTCTCCACTTGCCACAACTTGCAATACCCTCCCAATTCCTGGAGCATTTTCAGATATTTTTGGCATAGAACAAATGGTTTTACGCTCAAGCTTTAATGCAACACTCAAATCTCTAGCGATACCAAGCAAACTCATACAATCGCCACGATTGGGAGTAATAGAAACCTCATAAACTTCCTCATTAAAACAAGGATATTCACTCAATTCTTTTCCAACGACTAATTCTCCAATACTTGAATCAAGCTCTACGATTCCGTCATTAACTTTTGGAAAGCCAATTTCATTGGTGGAGCATAGCATACCACGACTCTCCACTCCCCTAAGATTCGCCTTTTTAATTGTTATTTGAGGCAGTTCTGCTCCCTCTAATGCAACAGCAACATAAATATCAGCCCTTGCATTAGGTGCGCCACAGACGATTTGGCACACTTGATATTTATCTTCTTCTCCACTAATGGCGACTTGGCAAACATTAAGCTTCGTGGCATTTGGGTGTTTTTGGCATTCAAGGATTTTACCAACAACAACTTTTTTGGGTGCAATTTTTGTTTGAAAAGATTCTACCTCTAACCCTATTTTATTGAAAACTTTACAAATTTCCTCACTTGAGATATTTTCTGTTGGTAAAACTTGGTTTAAAATACTACGTGTAAAAATCATTTAAATTGCTCCAAAACTCTTAAATCACTCTCAAAAAAAGCTCTTAAATCTGGCACACTAAACAAAAGCATAGCAAACCTCTCCACACCCAAACCAAAAGCGTATCCGCTCACATTTTCATAACCCACCGCCTTAAAGACATTGTCATCTACCACTCCACAACCTAATACCTCTAGCCAGCCCGTATGCGAACAGACACGACACCCGGAACCTTTACAAAAAATACAACTCATATCCACTTCAGCACTTGGTTCTGTAAAGGGGAAAAAGCTTGAACGGAATCGCACTTTCACATCTCCAAACATATATCGCAAAAAATCTTCCAAAATAAATTTTAGATTCGCAAAACTCACGGAATCCTTGCCCTCTTCTACAACTAATCCTTCTACTTGATGAAACATCGGCGTATGTGTCAAATCATAATCACATCGGAACACACTTCCGGGGCAAATCATACGAATCGGTGGCTTTTGGGATTCCATTGTGCGCACTTGCACAGGCGAAGTATGCGTGCGAAGTAGCTTGCCATCTTTAAAATAAAAAGTGTCTTGCATATCTCTTGCGGGGTGATATTTAGGTAAATTCAATGCTTCAAAATTATGAAAATCATCTTCTACCAAAGGTCCGACATTTAATGAAAAATTCATTCCTACAAAGTATTCTACAATTTTATCCAACATCAACATAACGGGGTGATTTGCCCCTTTTTGAGAGCTTGGACTAAAGAGTGAAACATCAATTCTTTCTGCATTAAGTTTTGTTTCAAGCTCTTTTAGTGCTAACTGCTCTTTTTTATCCATTAGAGCTTTTTCAAACTTCATTTTAAGAGTATTTAGCTCTTTGGCTAAGGCTTTTTTTTCAGATTCCTCGCAAGATTTAAGTGCAGCAAACCTCGCAGTTAAGCTTCCCTTTTTTCCCATTACTAGAATACGAATCTTTTCTAGTTCCGCAGTTGTTTGCGCATCATTAATCTTAGAAAATATTTCTGTCATTTTATTCCTAGTCTTTGTAAAATAGTTTTGAGATTGTATTGTAAAATTTTATTCACTTTTCTTAAAACTCATACAAATCCATAGAGAAAATAAGGTAAAATTTCAAAAATTTATTTTAAGGTTTTAAAATGAGTATATTTGAAAAAATTATTAAAGGCGAAGTGCCTTGCAACAAAGTATTAGAAAATGAGAATTTTCTAGCCTTTCACGATATTGCACCCAAAGCACCTGTGCATGTGCTTGCGATTCCAAAAAAATTTGCCAAAGATTTCCAAGAGCTTAACCCCAGCGAAATGGTTGGTTTTACGAGTTTTATTCAAGAAGTCGCACGCACTTTAAACTTAGACAAGAGTGGCTATCGTATCATCAGTAATGTGGGTGTAGATGGGGGACAAGAAGTGCCTTACCTGCACTTTCATATTTTAGGTGGAGTTAAACTTCGCTGGGACAATCTTGCGCAAAATATCTCCGATGAAGAGCGATTAGA
Organism: uncultured Helicobacter sp.; assembly: GCF_947367035.1. Classification (GTDB taxonomy): domain Bacteria; phylum Campylobacterota; class Campylobacteria; order Campylobacterales; family Helicobacteraceae; genus Helicobacter_D. Next base: position 112,306 of record NZ_CANBCA010000001.1, on the reverse strand, counting down.
AGAAGTGAAAAAGGGTATGTAGTCACGTCCTTGTGAGATTCCGCAAGGAATCGTGGCAATCTAGAATCTCACCTGTAAAAATTCCACTTTTGATAAAATATCTTTAAAAAACTCAAATTAAGGAAACAAAATGAAAAATCTATTTGTGATTTTAATCACCTACACAAAACCAATGAATGAAATTGAAACAATTTTGCCCGCTCACCGCACTTTTTTACAAAAAGGCTATGAGAGCAAACATCTTTTAGCAAGCGGACCACAGAATCCAAAAACAGGCGGAATCGTCATTGGGACATTTGATTCCAAAAAAACAGCAGAGGAGTTTTTCAAAAACGACCCTTATGCGCTAAATTCTGTCGCAACACACCAAGTTTTGGAATTTACTCCCGTGTTACACCAAGAATTTTTAAAAGGGTTTTTAGGGATATAAACTCAAGAATCCTAGATTATTCACGTTAATTTTGGTAATTTTCTTTGTTAAGTTTTTGGATTATAAACCTTTGCATTTAAAATAAAGAGTTAGAAAACCAAATTTTAAAAAACTTTTATCCGCCTCAATGATTAGTTGCCCAATTTTAAATTCTTTCTCATTTTGTATTTGCAAAGCCTCAAAATAATCCGTAAAACTATGCAATGTTTTAGGGGGATTCAACTCTCCTCTTTCTATCATTTTCTTTTGTAGTTTCTTAAGGATTTTGTGTTCTTTTTTTATAGCTAAAAGCCTAAAAGGCATATTAAAAAGATTGCTTTGTAAATAAGCCTCTCCTAGTTTATAGCTTAATTGCTCTCTTACTCTCTCCACCGCTCCTTTTTCCAAATTTCTCCCACAAGGTTGCGTTATTGCGCTCGCCATTTTCATAATGTTTGAACCCCGATAAGCATTCTTAAAAATATCTTGCACTATATCTTGAAATCTTGATGTTAAAACACACTTGCAAAAGACCTTATAAAACTCACTCTTTTCCTCTATATTTACCAACAATTCATCTGCTTCTTTAAATCTTTCTTGCTTTATTAAAGAATCCAAAAAAGCTATTTTATAAAGTGGGTTTTTCTCGTCTAAATTCATTGCCCTATAAGCCATATCCCCCAAAAACTTAAAGTCTCTCTCCCCTCTTTTCAATATATAAAGGTGCAAATAAGAAAAAGCTTGTGCTATGGGGTGGATTTTGATTTTTTCTAAATATTGCAAAATAATCTCAACTTGCATTTTTTCATCAAAAAATTTATAAGTGAAGTTTTGCTCCCTGCCTTTTCCTATCACACTAGCCAAGTAAGAAAAATGACTACCAGCAGAAAATATCTCTTTAGCTTTGGACATAAAGGTAATCTCAAAAAAGATTCTATCTACATCATTTAAGTTTTCAGGCAAGAACTCAACAATACTACAAAGCTTAAAATTTGTCGGAATCTCCTTTGCGTATTCTAGCAGACTTTGCATAGAAGCAATATCATCTGAAAACACAATAAGATTGCCTTTAGGTAAATAAGTTTTTATGATAAAAAAAGCAATCTCAATAGGCATTACTTTTTTGTAATGATTCCCGCGACTTCTAATAAAATAACTATAGAGCGCATCTCCTCCCCGCCAATGCAAAGCAACAAAATCCTGCAAAGCTTGCGCCGCAATTTTTGCCATTTCCATAATCTCCACAATATGTGAGCTAAATGGAATCTGTGAATAGAGTTTAGGCAATTCCTGCAAATAACTTTTATCTACACCAGAAATATATATTCCACTATCTTGATAACTCCACCCAAAGCTCCCCTCAAATGGCAAACTATCTTTTAACTTAGAAAGCGGGATATTCCTTGCTAAATGTTTGCTTTCTCTTTTAATTTGCTTTGTATAAGAATGCTGTGAAATGAATTTGGAATCAAAAAGATATTCCTCACTCTCAATTTGTGGCAACAAAATATCATAATGATAACTTTTACCCAGATTGTTTCTCAAATCATCTGTCCCACAAGCGTTTATATCACTTCTCCACACAAATCCAAACTTATATCCACTTAAATTTGCAAGATACATACTCACTAGCATATTCATTATTCTAACGCCAATCCCATCATCTGTGATACTGACAAGTAAGCCTTTATATTTTCTAGTGTAAGCTTGAAATTTACAAATAGAAAAATATTCATAATTTTGCATATAAATTTTAATTGTTTTTACTTTTTTACTTATTTCAAAATCTAAAAATTCCTTATTATAAACCTCACAAACTTTTTCAAAAGCCTTAAAACTCCCCCCCCCCCGCACTCTATGAAAAATTCCAAAACAACCCTGCAAGGATTCACCCAAATTTCCTTTGGCTCTAAATAAATTTTCAAATATTCCAAATCAACACAAGATTCAAACTCTACTTCCCACACATTAGACTCTTTATGAAATCGTAATATATTTGAAACTTCTTGCAAATCCTGATATTTAAAAATCATCATTCTTCCTTTTCTGTTTTACAAACCCAAAAATTCCTCAATAAGATCCCCCCATTTTTTAAACCTCATCAATCATTTGCAATGACTTTTACAATGTGATGAATGGTTATATTATCCATAAAAAGCAAATTATTGAGTAATTCGTTTAATTGCTTCCATAATCTGCTCATTTTTTGCGCCTTCTTCTCCTAAGAGATTCCGCAATAAATCTAAGCTAAGTTGTGGAGGAAAAACCACATAAGCATTGCTTGGAAAACCATTGCTATTCAAGCCTATACAAAATTCCTCCTCTTTGTTTGTTGATGCCTTGCCAACTACCATTTTAAAGCTATCTTTTTCATAAATAACTTTCTCGCTTCCATCAAAAGGTGTCATTTTCATCACCTATGGCAAATCCGCAACCTATCCTATCAAACAAAATTGTTTTAGTTTTTGCATTTAATTTTGCAAAACACATTTCTTAAAAACTTAAAATTAACCCATTTCTCCTCCTTATTTGAATTGCTTACAAAATCCAAATTGCGTATTTGACTCTCAATGAATTGCGGTAAAAAACTATTCAATTCCTTTCTATTGATTGTTTCGCTTATTATCACATTCTCTTTGTAGCAAAACTCTAAAATAAAAGTATAAATGCTCTTAGAATAGACTTGTAAAAAAATGCTTTTATCAATCCCGGCAAAAGTAAATTTTAATTTGTTTTTAAAATCCACTTGCACAATCAGCTCAAAAGGTTCCATAGGAATCTCCATTATTTGCTTCGCCCAAGCAATCCTCTCAAAATACTGCCACACTTCACCACCACTAAGTGGCACTTCTAACTTTGCTTTCCAATCTCCATTATATGCGCTCCCACCAAGCTCTAACCAGCGATGATAATAAACCCACCATTGCCCCCAGCAAAGCGCACAAAGCTTATTATTCCAAAAGCGGTTATGTTGTCTCCAAGCGTGAATAATAGAAGATTCTTTACTTTTTATCCAACTAATGTTTCCATAATATTTATCCCCTAGCTCGTAAATCTTTAGAGGATTTGTGAGTAAATAAAGGCTAAAGAGTGCTTGGTCTCCAAGTTTTGCCTGTGTGAAATAATCCTCACAATGCTCCGCAATGAAACGATAGACAAACTCATACATTCCTGTAAGTCTCATAGAGCCAAAGACAATAATCCCAGTAGAATAGTTCTTGACTTCTTTAAGATGATGAGGACATAATGCACCAATTCCTTGCGATAAGCTCGCACTTCCTCTAAAACAAGCCACATCAAAATCCCCCTGTGCTAATTCCTCAATACCACGCAAAAGCAACATATCAAAATCCAAATACACGATTCTTTCACATTCACAAAGAAACTTCAAAGCCTCAAATCTAGCATAACTCATATGCGTATAGCGGCTTAAAATAGGATTTGTCTTGTCTATGTGGAAGCTAGGATTGTATTTCTTAATCTCTGCACTAAAATCCTCAAAAGCAAAATCAACAAACACGAGATTTACCCCCCCCCCCGCAAGATTCCACAATCTCTTGCATAATCCTTTTATCTGATGGCAAGAATCCATCTTGGATAATATAAAAAACATTCACTTGATTTGGCATTTTATACAAAATATTTAATAAAAGAGTTCCAATTGTAAAAGCACTATCTTTTGTCGCTGCTAAGAGAATCCCAAATTTATATTTTTGCATTCTTTCCCCTTCATTTTATTTTACAAAGATTCTAAATTGCTTAATCAAAGGATTTTTAGAATCCATTACAAAATCTTTTGGTCTTGTAAGAAGTTTCCTAAAAAGTCTAAAAAACTTCGTATGCGAAACTTTAGAAAAAACCTTGTTTAAAAATGAAATAGAAAAATTCCCATATTTAGTATTTTTGATTTCATACAAATAGGGTTTATAAGCTAGAGATTTTAATGTATAAGCATTTTTTTCTACACTTGTAGCTTCAAGATAGCTTCGCCCTCCTATACGAATCTTGTAAAAATCAATGGAAGTTACTTGCTCTACCAATCTGTTATTTGTGCTATCTTTTGTTTGTTTAACCTGTGATTGTCCATAGCTATAAAATTCTTTCCACAAATAATGCACGAAACGTAGCATTTTTTCATTATCTACTTGAAATTCACCATTTAAGATTCTATGGATTTGCATTTTTAGCTCCTCCACATTTTTTGCGGACAAATTCAATCCTTGATGAGAATAAAATGCGTTACCACACAACACACAAGCTTTGCCACTTATCATCGCATAAACTCCCACCCCAGAGTTAATCATCACTGCCCCGCAACAAATCTCTAACAAATCTATAAAATTTGTATTATCAGGGACAAAAAGCAAGGAATCGTATTTGTCTTTTTCTATATTTAAAGTCAATGGATGCTTTTTAACGCAAAACACAATATCATCGTTTGTATAACTTCTAGCCATTTGATTAATAATCTCCAAAAACCATTCCCAGCTAAAAGGTTCATAGGTAAAATGCAATATCACAGAATCGTTTTGCGTCTGCAAAGGCACAAAAATTACTTTTTTATGCCGAATCCCGAGTTTCCTCCTTAAACTAGCTCCCCCTATTCTTTGACCTTGTGATTGTAAAAATTTTTCTCCATTTAAGAGGGATTTTATATAATCTTGTGTCTGTTCTATTTCCAAACTAGACAAGGGCTTATCCCAATATTTTGGTAAATACGAGGATGAATCATAATTGCAACCTTGTGTATCAAAAAACCAAGAATCACTAAAAGCACCTCTATCCCATACAATAAAAGGAATTTTTGAATCTTTTACAAACTCATAAATTAAAATGCGTTGTGCATTACCATAAGGATTTGGAAAAAGCACACAAGAAATTTGCCACTCTTTTAAAAATTCTAAAAATCTTGTCTTATCAAACTCCTCCTCTATAAAAAATTCATATTCCCTTTTGCAAACTAGCTCACCAATATAAACGCTCACTCCCCTCAACGCTTTATAAACGCTAGAATTTTCAGCAGTAAATAAAAGCACTTTTTTGCCTAGAGCCATTTTATCTTGCAGACAATCCACTCCATCGCTAAGATTCTTAAATCTCTTTAAATTACGATAAAACTTCTGATGATTTTTCTCTCTATTATCCAAATATCCATTTTGATTTGGTTCAATATGCCACAAATGATAAAGCCAGATTCCATAAAAAATACTCTCATATCCTACGATACTAAACCAAGAACGGAAGCCTTTAAAATCATTAAAACTCCAATTCCTATAATCAAAATCTAAATTTCTAGGCAAAGATTCAAAAGTTGCGCAAGTTTTTAAGATTCTATTCATCAAATCAAAATCCTCGTATCCGTGCCCGACAAATTCTAAGTCATTTCCGCCAATCTCCAAGTATTTATGCCGATTCATTACAAAAGAGCTTGAAGCAGGTGTAAAAAACTGATTAAGCATATTTTGTTTGCTATTTATATCGTGCAGGAGAATATTATCCCTTTTATCCTCCTCTGCTTGAACGATAAACTCACTTCCGCTTTCATTTAAAAAGATACAAGGTGGAATCAAAAATTGATTAGGATTCTTATGGATTTGCTTAATTTCAATTAATTGTAAAATCTTTTTTAAATTCTCTAAACTCAAATAACAATCCACATCTAAAGGCATTATTACAGGTGCATTGGCATAAATTGCGCCAAGATTCCGACAAGAGCCTAAAGAAAATGCTCCTCTTTCTTGTTGTGCAGTATCTTTTATGTATTGGTGTCCATTTTCTTGTATGAGTTTGGGTAATTCTTCACAAATATGGCTTGAATATCCCTCTACAAAAGATATTCCACTTCATCTATCCCTTTGGCATTCAAAGCTTTTTCTATTACTCTTTGTTTAATATATTCTCTTTGCGCACTTGTGCCAAAGGGGATAATAATAGAAAGTTTTGGCATTCCTTATCCTAATCCTTAAGTTTTAAAAACTAAATTATAGCTTTTCTATAATTAAATTATACTTTTACAATAATATAAAGCTTAAAATTATAGTTTTAATATAAAGAGCTATAAATGAAAGTTGTTGAAAGAATCAATGAAATCTTGCAAGAAAAAAATATGAGCAAAAAAGAACTTGCACATCGTTTGATTGACTTTGGTATGAAAGCAAACAAAACAGGAGAAACTCCGAGTATCTCTAGCATTTATGCTTATCTGAATGGCAATATTGAGATTAAAGCGGATATGATTCCTTATATTGCCGATGCGCTTGGAATCTGTGAGCAAGAATTATTTTCTAATCCCAAACAGGCTTTAAAAATCATCACAAAGGTTTATAATGAGAAAATAAATTACACACAATATGAAAAAATTATAGAATTACTAGAATATCTCTCGCCTAGAACACTCATTGAGCTAGAAGAAATTTTAATTCAAAATAAGAAAAAAATCCAAGAATTAAATAAAGGAATCCAAAGGTTGCAATAAGCAGAATCTCTAACAGTTAAAAATCTTTTTATCCCACAAAAGAACAAGAACACTTGGAAATCTTTACTAAAGAAACTAGTATTAAATTATTATTAACAATATTTTACTATGGTAATTTATACTTTTAAAATGTTATTTTATAGATTCAAAAATAAAATTTTTGATAGAATTTCCCAAAAATTTATAGACAATCATCAGGAATCTCTATGCAAAATACTCTTTTAAAATCAAATAATCTTTCTATGAATACTTTTCAGAGTGTGCAAATAGAATCTTTTGTCAATAAACTAACTTCTAAAGGCAAATGCTTTACCTATGAATTTTCTGCTCCTGCTAGTTTTAATCTTGAACTACTTTTTAATAATCTCCAAAATAAACAATTTATTAAGGAACTAGACGCATTTGTCTGCACAGATTCTCCTTTAGGAAAACTCAAGCATAGTGCAATTTTAGCAAGCCTTAAACTCCAAACTACTTTTAAAATCCCAAGCATTACAACAATTTCTATGCGTGATAAAAATACACTTGCACTACAAAGTGATATTGTGGGTATGAACAGCCTTGATTTGCGACTTATATTAGCCTTGACAGGCGACCCCTTGAGGCTTGGTAATCAACCACAAGCTAAAGGTGTATTTGAAGGAAATAGTCTTTTGCTTTTAAAAATTATTAATGCGCTTAATCATAAAAAAGACATTAATGGCGAAGCATTAAAGGGGGATTCCAAACTTATCTATCCTTTCTGTGTGTTAAATTCTTATGCAAATAAAAAAGAAAATCTTTATCGCAAAATGCAAGAAAAAATACAAAATGGAGCGCAGGCTATCTTTACACAACCTATTTATGATATAAATATTGCACAAGAGTTGCTAGAATGGTGTGAGCGAATTAATATTCAAAACCAAACAAAATGTGTGCTAGTTTTTGGATTTTTTCCTATTTTTTCTTATAAGACAGCTTTATTCTTACACCATAAATTACCCGGTGTGTTTGTCCCTAAAAGTTGGTTAGAAGAAATGAAGCAAGCAAATGAAAAAAATACAGAAGCACAGATAGGATTAGAAAAAAGCCGAGTATTGTTTTCAAATCTTTATAAAATACATCAAAAATTCCATTTTATGAGTGCAAATAAACCTGATTTGATTGAAGGAATAATTTGTCAAAAAAATGACAAGATTTATTAAAAATTATTAAAAGATTTTAAATAGAATTTGCTACACTTCAATTTCATTTTAATGATTTAATTCAAAATTCAAAATTATTGAGGGTGTAAAATGACAATACAATCCTTAAAAAATAATCTTATTAATGAATGGCTCAATGGTTTTGTATTAGTGTTTTTAGTAAGTTTAGCAAGTTACTATATTGCATTACTACCTTTTATCTCTAAATTGCATTTGTCTCCTTTAATTATTGGTGTTCTCTTTGGAATCTTAGCCTCTCCACTTTTTAGACAAGCAGAAAAATCTTGTGAAAAAGCCGTAATCTTTAGTGCAAAAAAACTTTTAAGAGTTGGCATTATTTTATATGGTTTTAATGTAACACTCGCAAACATTGCTTCTGTGGGTTTAAATGGAATTATTTTAAGTATTGTGGTAGTAGTTTTTATTCTAGGAATTGGATATATAATTGGAGTAAAATTTCTAAAACTAGACAAAGAAATTGCAATTTTAGTTAGTGGAGGAAGCGCAATTTGTGGAGCAGCTGCGATTTTAGCACTAGAATCTTCTTTAAAATCTAAACCTTACAAAGGCATTATTGCAGTAGGAACGGTTGTGATTTTTGGACTTTTAGGAATGTTTTTATACCCTTTAGCCTATGCGTTAGGTTTTGTTCCTTTAAATCACACACAAGAGGGTTATTATATTGGGCTGACTTTACACGAATTAGCAAATGTTGTCGGGGCTGGTGGCGCAATTTCTGAAGAAACACAAGAAGTGGCTTTGATTGTAAAAATGATTCGTGTTTTGCTGTTGGTAGCTGTTTTACTTGTGATTCCTTATTTCTTTGCGGGGAGTGAAGTGGGAGGGAAAAGAAAACTGCATATTCCTTGGTTCGCTTTTTGGTTCTTAGGAGTTGTTATTGCGCATTCTCTTGTTTCATTGCCACTTGAAATCATTTCTGTCTTTAAATTTCTATCTGGATTTTTTCTAGTTATGGCAATGAGTGCTTTAGGGCTTCAAGTTGATTTAAAAAAGTTTTTAGAATTTGGTGGCAAGGCATTTGTGTTAGCATTAATTCTGTTTGGGATTCTTACTTTTATTGGATTCTTGCTTGTTTATTACTTCGTTCCATAAATTCTCAAGTCGGAAATAATGAAAAAATTACAAAGAGATTTGAATGGTTGATCGTCCATTATTTGTTATTAGTGCAGGTCTAATTACTATTGGTATTATTTTTTCTTATTCCCTCTCTTCTTTTGCGGTTTTGTATTATGATTATGGAGAATTTCATTTCATCTTACGCCAACTCATTGCAGGAATATTCGGTATTATGGTTATGTGGGGAATTTCTCGTTGTAATCCAGACCATTTTATTTTATGGTTTGGCTTTTCTCTATTTTTTGGTGGAATCTTTTTGATGTTGATAATGCACTTCTTACCTGAAAGTCTTGCAACAAGTGCTGGTGGAGCAAAGCGTTGGATCCGCTTACCCTTTTTCTCCCTTGCACCAGTGGAATTTTTTAAAATTGGGTTCATCATTTTTCTAGCTTGGAGTTTTGCTCGTAAATTTTCCTTGTTAGAACAAAAGAATCTCAAAGAAGAATTCATCACATTTTTGCCTTATGTTGCTGTTTTTTTAGTCGCAGTCTATTTAATTGCAATCTTACAAAATGACTTAGGGCAAATCGTGCTTTTAGGTGCAACATTGGCTTTAATGATGATTTTTGCTGGCTCTTCTTTCAAATTATTCCTCTATCTTTTAAGCGGAGCCTTTATACTTTTTATTCTTGTCATCATCACAAGCACCCATCGTATAATGCGCATTAAAACTTGGTGGGTAGGAACGCAAGATTTAATCCTCTCTATCTTTCCGCAATCCATTGCTAATTCTTTACGCGTTGAAAACCTACCTGAACCCTATCAGATTCAACATTCCCTTAATGCGATTGCCAATGGTGGAATCTTAGGCGAAGGCTTGGGTAATGGCTTGATAAAATTAGGATTTTTAAGTGAAGTGCATACTGATGTGATTCTAGCAGGTATTGCAGAAGAAATTGGCTTTATAGGATTATTTTGTATTAGCCTACTTTTTATTGCACTTATTTTTCGGATTCTTAAAATTGCTAATCGTTGCACAAGCACAATGTATTATCTTTTTTGCTCTGGAGTAGCAGTTCTTTTGGGATTTTCATTTTTAATTAATGCCTTTGGAATTTCTGGCTTAATCCCTATTAAAGGAATTGCTGTTCCACTTTTAAGTTATGGTGGAAGCTCTATCCTAGCGACAAGCATTATGATAGGTATGGTTCTTTCTATTAGCAAAAAGGCAAAAATGACCACGTCATAAACGCTTAATGGATTGATGAATGCCAAAATGTTACGAGAAAATCATTTCAAAACTCAAAAAACGCCCTTTAAGTCAAACGGAGTTTTTATCACTCCTCTCTGAAGCAGCAGGCTTATTTGGCGATAGTGCAAGTGAGCTTGAAATTATCAAAGGCAGTGGAATCCCACTAATATTTGCCCACGATAAAGTTTATTATCGTCCCAATTTAACTCCTATACAATCAGAATCCTTTTGTATCGTAGATATTGAGACGAACGGACATAATCCTTTTGTTCATCACCCTATTGAAATTGGTGCAATAAAATTTAGCAATGGAGAAATCACGGATACTTTTGAATCACTCGTTTTTTGTGAAGAAATCCCAGAATATATTACTAAAATCACAGGTATTCACACTTCAATGCTTACAAATGCTCCTAAAATTTCAAAAGTTTTAGAAACTTTTAAGTTATTCTTGAGAGATTCAATTTTTGTTGCACACAATGTAGATTTTGATTATAACTTTTTAAGTTATTCCCTCTATCATTATGGTTTTGGCTATCTTTATAACACTAAACTCTGCACGTTACAACTTGCTAGAAAAACCTTACAATCTCCACGTTATTCGCTAGGATTTTTAAATGAGTATCTAGGGATTCATAACCAAAACCTTCACCGTGCTCTGCAAGATTCTAAAACTGCACTAGAGATTTTTAAAATTTGTCTGCAAAATCTGCCTAAAAATCTCTATACAAGCAAGGATTTGCTAGAATTTAGCAAAAATTAAAGGAGTGATAAGATGTCTCTTCAAGATTCCACAAAAATAAGCTTTCTTACTCGTAATTATCCTAAAAATTTCTCTTCCCTACCAAGCCCCTGCTATGTGCTAGAAGAGAAAAAATTTAAACAAAATTTACAATTACTACAATTTGTAGAGCAGCGTAGTGGAGCGAAAATTTTACTAGCACTCAAAGGTTACGCATTATGGAAGAGCTTTCATCTTGCAAAAGCCTACTTAAGTGGAATCACTGCAAGTGGAATCTATGAAGCACGATTAGGATATGAAGAATTTGGTAAGGAAATCACGACCTTTAGCCCCTCTTACAAACAAGAAGAAATGCAACAACTTGTGCAAATTTCAAATCACATTATTTTCAATTCATTTAGACAATGGCAAACTTTTAAAGAAATGATAGAGTCTCAAAATGAGCTCAGAGAACGCAAAGGACAATCAAAAATTGAAGTGGGATTGCGCGTTAATCCAAAATATAGCGAAGTGAGTCCAAAAATCTATAATCCTTGTGTAGAAGGTTCAAGACTTGGCATTACACCAAAAGAATTTAAAAAGGGGGTGCAACAATTTGGATTAGAGGGTATTAGTGGATTGCATTTTCATACCCATTGTGAGCAAAATAGTGATGCACTCAAGCGTACTTTGAAGCATTTTATTACGCATTTTGGAGAGTATATCCCAAAAATGCAATGGATTAATTTTGGTGGAGGACACCATATTACACGCAAAGACTATAATGTAGATTTACTTATCAAAACGATTCAAGAGTTTAAATCAAAATTCAAAACAGAAATCTATTTAGAACCCGGTGAAGCAGTTGGTTGGCAATGTGGATTCCTGATTGGCAGCGTGATAGATATTGTGCAAAATGGTATGAAGATCGCTATTTTAGATGTCAGTGCTGCTGCACATATGCCTGATTGTTTAGAAATGCCTTATCGTCCAATGGTACGCAATAGTTTTGAAGCGAAAGTTTCTAAAAAACACCATAAACTCAAACTAAAAGGAGAAAAGCCTTATGCCTATCGCTTAGGGGGTCCAACTTGTCTCGCAGGCGATGTAATCGGAGACTATAGCTTTAAAGAACCTCTTAAAATTGGAGATAGGATAATTTTTGAGGATATGGTGCATTACACCATTGTAAAGAATAATACTTTCAATGGGATTCCATTGCCTAGCATTGGAATGCTTCGCGAAAATGGAGATTTTGAATTATTCAAAGAGTTTTCCTATCAAGATTATAAATATCGTAATAGCTGATTAAGATGAGATATTAAATGTATAGCAAGATTCTACAAAATGCAGAATCTTAACTATGCTACAAAAAGTCGTTTTGGGTTTTTGATAAGCAAAAGCACAAACCAAGCAATCAAACCACAAAGCACAACGATTCCACCAAGAATCGCATCTTCGCCACTAATATCCAAAAATGGTTCTCCTGCACCAAGTGCAAAAATGCAATCCACAATCCACATTAATCCGGCTCCCCAATACATAAGGCTCAAAGTGCCTAATTGTAAATTCTTTTGAGGATTACTTACAAACCAACAAACACTTGAAACTACCGCTGCAAATAAAGTGATTAATAAACACATTTTTATCCTTATGCTATTTGTGTTTTTGAAGCTAAATTTGCATACATTTTATCAGCACAAACTACCATTATAGTCCAAATTGCAACAATCAACGCAACCTGTGCGCTACCAATCGTTAAGATTTCATAAATCATTGCTTGTGTATGCTCTGGCGAACTCATTGCAGTTAAAAATGGAGGATAAGCGACAATTTCTCCGTGCCAAATATGTTCAATACAAAGCAAAAAAACACCTCCCCAAAGCATATTTACAAGCCAGCCCAATTTTCTACTCCAAGAGATTTTATGAGAATTTTCTTGCATATTCTTTTGGGTTTCTTCTTGCTTGGCAATACTTTTTTTAGCAACACTTAACACACTAGCAACTACGATAGATTCAACAAAACACGCCATATTAGCACCTCCAAAAATTTAATACAACTTATTTAAAGTTAAAAAATAATAAACTAAATTTTCTTAAGATTCCATTATATTATCAAGTAGAAACCAAGATTAAATCTTCTCCAAATTTTAGTACCTTATTAGAATAGTCTTATTCCAAACTCTCTACATTACACTTAAAGCACCCACAGCAACACTGATGAAAACTCCGGCTAAAATAGTCATATATTGACTTCTGCGATTCTTTTTAATATTAAATAAAGTAATCATAAGCCCGGAAATATAAAGCAAAATTAAGGTGATACCAAAACCAATGGCAAGCACATCAAAATACCATTTCGCTTTGGCTTTATGCAACATAATCATATCACCCATTAGACTCCGTTTTAAAGTTGTAATCGTCCAAGTAGAATCGGGATTCTGCTTAATGCTTACAGAATAATGCACTCCTCCCATCTCTAATGCACCACTTCTTCTATTCATTTTAGCTTCCATATTACTTGGCACACTTAAGTGATTCTCCTTAAGATATTCTAGGAGTGCTTGAGATTCTTGTCCTTTTGCTATCTCTTTAGTTAAAATATAAGTTTGCTTTGTCGCTCCAACATCTTGATCAAACCCAGCAATATACAAAATTCCACTTAACGCATACATCAGTGCTAAGGGTAGGAAAAATAAACTGAGGTAAATATGAATATTGCGAAATTGTTTTGTCATTTAAACTCCTTTAAAAACTAAAATTGAAATATATCACGTAAATGTGAAGAAAATGTGAAGAATTATTAACTTTAATTTGCTAGAATATTTGATTCAATTTCGATAATAAAATAAGGAAATTTATGCGTATTCTTTTGCTCTACTTGCTTCTTATTTCTTCCCTTTTAGCGCAAACTTATAGTGATTCTGCATTCAGTGCCAATGGTAAGGTAAAATATAAAAATTTCACTTCCTTTGATTATGTAAATCCCAATGCGCCCAAAGGAGGACATATCAAACAATATGCACTTGGAAGCTATGATAGCTTTTATGATTTTTTACTTAAAGGCACGAGCGTTAAAGGGCTTTCATTGCTTTATGATACCTTAATGGTGCGCTCCTTTGATGAACCAAGTAGTCAATACGGATTAATTGCAAAGCAAGTTCAAAGAGCTCAAGATAATACTTTTGTTATTTTTCAGCTAGACGAAAAAGCACATTTTAATGATGGCAAAGAAGTAACCGCTTTTGATGTTGAATTTAGTTTTAATACCATAGCAAGAGGAGAAAATCCTTCAATGGTGCGATATTATGCAGATGTTAAAGAGGTGATTGTCGTAGATAAATACACTGTGCGTTTTAATTTCAATGACTCCGATAATCGTGAATTAGCTCTTATTCTTGGGGATTTGCCTATCCTACCTAAACATTATTATGAAAAGATAAATTTAAGTGAAAATCCTTTAAAACTTCCATTAGGAAGTGGTCCTTATATCATAGATTCTTTTGATGCAGGAAGAAGCATTACTTATAAGCGTGTGGAAAATTATTGGGCACGCAATCATAAGACACGAATAGGACATTTTAACTTTGATAAAATCACTTTTGATTATTATAAAGATGATGCGGTTGCTCTAGAAGCCTTTAAATCTGGAAGATACGATTATAGAGAAGAATCTAGTGCAAAAAATTGGGCAGTAGGCTATCAAAGCATTGCGTTAAAGAATCAAGAGATTAAAAAGCTTGAATTACTCCACTCCTTGCCAAGTGGTATGCAAGGATTTGTGTTTAATTTACGCAAAAGTTTATTTAAGGATAGACGTGTGCGTGAGGCTTTAGGGCTTGCGTTTGATTTTGAATGGAGCAACAAGAATCTCTTTTTCAACCAATATAGTCGCACAAAAAGTTTTTTTGATAATTCTGAATTTGCAAGTGTTGGGATTCCACTAGGCACAGAGCTAGAACTCTTAGAACCTTATCGTTCTAAACTTCCACCCGAACTTTTTACGCAAAATTTCTCACTTCCAAAAAGCAAAGGCGATGGCAATAATCGTGAAAATCTCAAAAAAGCACAAGCACTATTAAAAGAAGCAGGCTTTACCATAAAAAATGGCAAACTTTATGCACCAAAAGAAAAAGTAAATGTTCAAGATTCCATACAAAACACAAAAGAACAGCCTTTTACCTTTGAACTCTTACTAACAAGCCCCGCAATGGAACGCGTAGCAATCCCATTTCAAAAAAACCTACAAACCTTAGGAATCACAATGAAAATCCGTATTGTAGATATTAGCCAATATATCAACCAACTCCGCCAATTTGATTATGATATGATTGTCAGTGTATTTCCACAAAGTCTCTCACCAGGCAATGAACAAGCATTTTTTTGGGGTTCAAATGCAGCCGATGCAGAGGGGAGTTATAACTATATTGGAATCAAAAATGAAGTCATAGATGCACTGATTACTAAAGTGATTCAAGCAAAAGATTACCAAGAACTCCTTGTTAGCACACGCGCACTTGACCGCGTATTGTTATGGGGATATTATATGATTCCACATTTTCATACAAAAACCTTTAGGGTTGCTTTTTGGGATTTTTTAGAACACCCAGAGATTACTCCTATTTATAATGTTGGTTTTGAAACTTGGTGGGCAAATCCTAGTAAATTAGAAAAACTGCAATCCAAATATCCAAATTTTCGCCGTTAAAGGGAAAAATTGAGACGATATATTCTAAAAAGACTTTTGCTGATTATCCCTACTTTAATCGGTATTATGACATTAAACTTTTTTATTATCCAAGCCACACCAGGTGGTCCGGTAGAACAGATGATTGCGCGTTTAGAAGGAATAGGTGCGCAAGGAGAAGTAAGTCATTCAAGCAGTGTTTATAAAAATCAAGGTTTAGATGAAGCAATGATTGCTAAAATCAACGCACTTTATGGATTTGATAAACCTTTAGCAACTCGTTATTTTTTGATGATAAAAAATTATCTTTGCTTTGAATTTGGTGATAGTTTTTACAAAAACACTCCTGTGGTCAATCTTCTCTTAGAAAAACTCCCTGTCTCTATTAGCTTAGGACTCTGGAGTACTTTATTAATTTATCTAATTTCCATTCCCTTAGGAATTAGAAAAGCACTTAAAGACGGGAGTACTTTTGATAGCATTACAAGCACATTCATTATTATTGGCAATGCGATTCCAATCTTTTTATTTGCGCTCATTTTAATTATTTTCTTTGCTAGTGGGACTTACTTTAATCTTTTTCCTTTGCGTGGAATCGTAGGGGATAATTTTGAATCTTTAAGTCTATTTGGTAAAATCAAAGACTATTTTTGGCATATTACTTTACCTGTCATTTCGCTTAGTATTGGTGGATTTGCGACTTTAACTCTACTTTCTAAAAATTCTTTTCTAGAAGAAATCCACAAGCAGTATGTCAAACTTGCTTTTGCTAAAGGATTAAACGAATCTCAAGTGCTTTATCGTCATATCTTTCGCAATGCAATGCTGATTATTATCGCTTCTATTCCTTCTGCATTGCTTGGAATGCTACTGAGTGGCTCACTCTTGATTGAAATCATCTTTTCTCTAGATGGCTTGGGACTTTTGGGCTATGAATCCATTATCACTCGCGATTATCCTGTCATTTTTGGCTCACTTTATCTTTTCACACTTCTTGGCTTAATCATCACTTTAATGAGTGATTTACTTTATACACTCATAGACCCAAGAATCAATTTCCAACAGGCTTAAAGATGACAAGAAAAAGCATTTTAAATCAAAGGCGATTCTTAGCGTTTAAGCAAAACAGACGTGCGTATTTTTCACTTTGGATTTTTGGCGCACTTTTTGTGCTATGTATGAATGCACAATTCATTGCTAATGATAAACCACTTTTTATTCGCTATGGGGGAGCAAATTATTTTCCTTTATTTTATAATTATCCTGAAACAATCTTTGGTGGAGACTTTGAGAGTATCGCAAACTACAATGACCCTTATTTACAGAACAAAATCCTTGAAAAAGGCTTTTTTATTATGCCTTTAATTCCCTATACTTACGATTCCGTGATTTATGACTTACCCTCACCCGCTCCCTCGCCCCCAAGCCTTAAAAATCTGCTAGGAACAGATGATTTAGGGCGAGATGTGTTAGCAAGATTGCTTTATGGGTTAAAAACTTCTATTTTATTTGGTTTGATTCTTACATTTTTTAGTTCTATTATTGGGCTTTTTTTCGGAGCAATTTGTGGATATTTTGGAGGTAAAGTAGATTTATTTGGGCAACGTTTGATTGAAATTTGGAGTGGTATGCCAATACTTTTTGTATTAATCATCTTTGCAAGTCTATTAGAGCCAAATTTTTGGAGTATTTTATGTGTCGTTTTATTGTTTTCTTGGATTACTCTTGTGCCTTTTGTCCGTGCAGAATTCTTAAAGGTGCGGAATCTTGACTACATTAAAGCTGCCAAAATGTTAGGAGTAAGCCATTTTCGTATTATTATTCATCATATTTTACCCAATGCACTTGTTGCAACAATCACTTACCTACCTTTTATTCTATGTGGTAGCATTACGACCTTGGCTTCTTTAGATTTTTTAGGATTAGGGTTACCTCCACCTAGTGCGAGTTTGGGTGAGATTCTCTCTCAAGGCAAAAACAACCTCAATGCTCCTTGGCTTGGACTTAGTGGATTCTTTGCTTTAAGTATTTTACTTTGCTTGCTTGTGTTTATTGGGGAAGGCTTGCGAGATTGTCTGCGAAGTGAAAGCATTACTATCAGAGGAAATGCTAAATGAATCTTTTAGAAATTAAATCTCTCAAAGTTTCCTTACAAGGATTTTGTCTAAAAGAAATTGACTTTAGTTTAGAACAAGGAGAGATTCTAGGAATCGTTGGGGAATCTGGAAGTGGCAAAACTTTGCTTAGTCATTTGATTTTACAATTAATTAAAAATTACGAATTACAAAGCGGAGAGATTCTTTATTTGGGGCAAAATTTACTTGAATGGAAAGAATCACAAATGCAAGCTTTGCGTGGCAAAGAAATCAGCTATATTTTCCAAGAACCCCTAAGCGCACTCAATCCTTTGCAAAAAATTAAAAAGCAGCTAAGTGAAGCCATTATGATTCATCATCCAAACCTCCAAAAACAAACCTTAGAAGAAAAAATTTCAAATTTATTGACAAATGTTAATTTAGACAAAAAAGTGCTAGAATCTTATCCTTATGAGCTAAGTGGGGGACAAAGACAACGCGTATGTATCGCAATTGCTCTTGCTAATTCTCCCAAAATCCTTATTGCCGATGAGCCGACAACCGCATTAGATTCCACAACACAATCCCAAATCCTCGCGCTTTTAAAAAATCTACAAAAAAAATTTAATCTTAGTATTTTATTTATTAGCCATAATCTAGCGGTGGTAGCCAAACTCTGCTCTAATCTTATTGTGCTGCAAAAGGGCAAGATTATAGAAAAAGGGGCAACGAAAGAAATCTTTAATACCCCAAAAAACCCTTATACCAAAATGTTAATCCAATCACTAGGATTCCAATACAACCAAGAACCTTATACCCAAAAGACACTCTTAGAAGTTAAGAGTCTAAGTGTCCAATATCCCATTAAAAAGAGTCTTTTTGGCAAAACTTTAGAATCTTTTACTGCTTTATCCCCTCTTAGTTTTGTCTTAAGGGAGGGAGAGAGTTTAGGAATCATTGGAGAATCTGGAAGTGGAAAAAGTAGCCTTGCCAATGCACTTTGTCGCCTACTTCAACCCAATGTTACACAAGGGGAAATGAAATTTTTAGGAAAAGATTTTTTCGCTTTAAAAAGTAAAGAGTTGCGTCAATTTAGAGGGAAAATTCAAATCATCTTTCAAGACCCTTTTAGTTCTTTAAATCCCAAAATGAATATTTTTCAAATCTTACAAGAGGGAATTAAGGCTCATCAAGAAGAATTACACTTAGAACCTGAAATGATAGAAGACAAAATTATTCAAGGTCTTGTGGATGTGGGCTTAGATGAAAGCTATTTGGAACGCTATCCTAACGAACTTAGTGGCGGACAAAGACAGCGAATCAGCATTGCTAGAAGTTTGATTTTACGCCCAAAGATATTGATTTTAGACGAGCCAACTAGCGCATTAGATCGCTCAACACAAAACCAAATTTTAACTTTGCTATTAAATCTTAGCCGACAATATCATCTAAGTTATCTTTGCATTAGCCACGATTTAAGTGTCATTGCTACTCTATGCCAAAATGTCTTAGTCTTAAAAGAAAGTAAAATGCTTGAATATGGCGCAACTCAAGAAGTCTTTAAATCTCCCAAGCACCCTTATGTAAAAACTCTACTTCAAGCAAGTGAGCTATAAGATTCCAAAGGACAACTTATCCCAACTCCTTATACATTCTCTCAAACTCTTGATAATATTTCCAAGATTCTATGATGTCAGGACGCATTTGTTCGATATGATTTATATCAGATTGCAAAGTTTGTTTTAGAGTAAGCATTATGTCTTGATTCTCTTTTAAATATTGCAATATGTCCTTTTCATTGACTAAATTTGCCTTGATATTTGCTATATAATGCTCTAGTGCTTTCATATATTTTTGTAAATATATTTTTATATTCGCCAATAACAACTCATTTTCGCTTAAAGTTTTATAATCTCTCGCATTTGTGTAGCAAATCATATTATCTTGTGGCATTTTGATGTCAATCAAAGGAGCGATATTGCGGAGATTCTTATTTGTATTTGGAGTAAGCTGATGAGTTGAAATGATGATTTTAATCTCTACTTCTTGCGTATTTTTATCAATATCTTTTGTATTTGCATTTAAAATACAAGGAAGCATTAATAAACCCTCATATCTATTGACTTTTCCTTCAAATACTTTCATCTTTAAGGGCGTATCAAATTGCAATTTTTGGGAAAGATTTATAAAAGTATCAAAAGCCATTTTTCCGCTTATCTCATCTATGGAGAGAAAAATCACTTCAGAAGTGGCGTTTTTGAGCCAATTTAGCCTCGTGGTAATGCTTCCAAGTTCATTTGGAGGAAACGAAAAATTCATATCTTTGCCAATAATACTTATATCTGGCTTAAGTTTAAATGCCCCACGATAATACATTGTAGGAAAAGAAATTTCGCTCTTTAAAGTAAAATTTTTAAAAGAAGAATCTATATCCCAACTTGGATTATCCAAATGATTAATAATTGTTTTTAAACGACTTATAGGGTCTCTAGCAATGCAAAAAATAGGCACTTTTTTATCCAAAAGTGCAGCAAACCTTTGAGCATTATCTTGCCAATTATTGAATGAAAAAATAATATATTTTCCTTGCAAATAGCTTTTATACAAATATAAGTAAGCACTTTTATAATCTTTAAATCTCCAACAAATCGTGCAAAATTCAACATTACACATCTCAAAAAAAGTCTGTATAGCCTCCCCACCTGAACAACTATTATAAAGCCAAATACTTTTATATTCTCTTGGTAACGGCAGATTCAAATCCCAAGCGATTTCTGCTGAAATACTCTCATAGCTTAGATTTACATAAGGCTGCGGAGACTGCATACTTTGCAATTGCTTATCTTTTTGAGATTCTTTATTTTCTAATGCTGCATTTAATCTCTCTGGATTAAGCAAGGGAGGATAAGGGTGATTGGTGTTTAAGTATTTTTCTTTAAATTCTTGAGATTGCGTCCAAGAGATTATCTCATCATAATGCTTAGCAATAAAAGCCAAAGATTGCGTATGAGAAAGTGCATAATGGAATCTTTTGCAAATCTTGTATGCTTTATGAGGATTTTTCAATGCAAAAGTGCAGTAAAAGAACATCACAAAATAAGAGTAGGGCTTTGCAAAATACTTATATAAAGCCTTTTGCAACTTTCTTAGCTTCTTTTTTATATTATAAACAAGAGCAAACTTTAAGCCAAATCTTTTGAAAATCTTTATCGTCTTAGAGCTACTCATAGATAATCCTTATGAGTGCTATTTGAAGTATTTTAATACACTTACACAAAAAAGAACAGCAAAAAATACTAAAGAAGAAGCTAGGGGATATGGGCTTAAAGAGGGATTTATAAAAAAATAAAGTGGAGAGGGAATTACATATTAAAAGATGATATGCCCCCCCCCCGCGCAGTTGTTATCATAGAGCAGCCCTTTAGAAAAAATAAGTTGATATTATAGCAAAGTTATTCAATTTTACAACGAAATTACACATTTAAGGTTTTATATTTTGGATTGCTTCGCTACGCTCGCAATGACAAGAAGACAGAATCACAGGCGTGCAAGATTATGGATTTGCAAATGGAATCTCTAAGGTGAGATTCCACCCCTGTAAGATTCCTATTCTACTTCTGCATCAATGACATCATCATCTTTTTTATTTTGTGTGCCACCTTGTGCATTTTCATCTTTTTTATACATTGCTTCTGCAAGTTTATGGCTAGCTTCTGTGAGTGCTTTTACCTTTGCGTCAATCTCTTCCTTACTTACATTTTCATTTTTTAATGTTTCTTGCAAGGCAGAAATAGCTGCTTGGATTTTCTCAGCCTCACTTGCGTCAATCTTGTCTTTCATTTCATCTAGACTTTTTTGTGATTGATACACTAAACTATCTGCTTGATTGCGCACTTCAATGATTTCTTTTTTCTTTTTATCCTCTTCTTTATTCAATTCTGCGTCTTTAACCATTTTCTCAATTTCAGAATCGGACAATCCGCTAGAACCTGTGATTTTAATCTCTTGCTCTTTGCCTGTTGCTTTATCTTTCGCACTCACGGTTAAGATTCCGTTTGCGTCAATGTCAAAAGTAACTTCAATTTGTGGCACACCACGAGGAGCTGCTGGGATTCCGCTTAATTCAAAATTTCCTAGCATTTTATTATCTCTTGCTAATTCTCTCTCGCCTTGTAAAACTTGAATCGTAACTGCGGGTTGATTGTCCTCTGCAGTGGAGAAAACTTGATTTTTCTTTGTTGGAATCGTTGTTCCACGTTCAATAATTCTCGTCATTACGCCACCTAATGTTTCAATCCCTAAACTCAATGGAGTAACATCAAGCAACAAGACATCTTTCACATCACCTTTAAGCACTCCACCTTGAATTGCCGCACCCATTGAAACCACTTCGTCAGGATTGACAGATTTATTTAATTCTTTGCCGATAAAGTCCTTCACTCTCTCTTGAACTTTTGGGATTCTAGTAGAACCACCAACCATTACCACTTCATTGATTTCGCTTTTGCTTAAATCTGCGTCTTTAATCACATTGGCAATCTTATCAATCGTTTGATTAATGTATTGCTCAATGAGGCTTTCAAATTTCGCACGAGTGAGTTTTTTTACTAAATGTTTAGGACCACTTGCATCTGCGGTAATAAAAGGCAAATTAATTTCAGTCTCTTGCGCACTACTTAACTCTTTTTTGGCATTTTCAGCTGCTTCTTTTAATCTCTGAAGCGCCATTACATCGCCCTTTAGATTAATTCCATTTTCACTTTCAAACTCTGCTGCTGCCCAATCAATAATTGCATTATCAAAGTCATCGCCACCTAAAAAGGCATCGCCTCCAGTTGCTTTTACCTCAACGACATTATCTCCCGTCTCAAGCACAGTAACATCAAATGTCCCACCGCCTAAATCATAAACAACGATATTTTCAGAATGCTTTTTATCCAAACCATAAGCCAAAGCTGCACTTGTTGGCTCGTTGATGATTCTTAAAACATTTAGCCCTGCAATCGTGCCTGCTTCTTTAGTAGCTTTTCTTTGTGCATCATTAAAATATGCTGGCACAGTAATGACAGCCTCTGTTACTGCTTCACCCAGATAACTTTCCGCATCTGCTTTTAATTTCATCAAAATTTTTGCTGAAATCTCTTGAGGCGTATAAACTTTGCCCGCAATTTCAATCGCACACGCACCATTTCTATCCACTACTTTATAAGGTAAGCGTTTTTTAGCTTCTTGTGCTTTTTCCTCATTAAACATTAATCCCATAATTCTTTTGATAGAATAAATCGTTTTTTCTGGATTTGTGATAGCTTGTCTTTTTGCAGGGTCTCCTACTAACACCTCCCCTTTGTCTGTAAAAGCCACGATAGAGGGAGTTGTATTCTTGCCCTCTTTATTAGCAATAATTTTTGCCTCATTTCCCTCAAATACTGCCATTGCAGAGTTTGTTGTTCCTAAATCAATTCCTAATACTTTTCCCATTTTTTATCCTTTCATTTAAATTTAATTCATTTTGTGATTCTTACTTAGCAATGCTAACCATAGAAGGACGCAAAACTCTTTCTTTATATTTGTAACCTTTTTGCATTTCTGCAACAATTTCACCAGACTGGTGTGCATCACTTTGCACCTGCATAATTGCATCATGAAAGTTTGGGTCAAATCCACCTTCTGTCAAGATTGGTTCTATCCCGTGCTTTGCTAATGTTTTTAACAAATTATCCAAAGTGAGTGCAATCCCTTCTTCAATTTTATTTAAAATATCTTCTTGATTTTCACTTTTTTCTTTAGAATCGCAAATTGTTTTTAATGCGATTTCAAGAGTATCAAGACTTGGAAGCAAATCTTTAGCAATTTTTTCATACGCATATTCTAATGCTTGGTCTTTATCACGAATCAAACGTTTTTTAGTATTTTCAAAATCTGCATAAGTGCGCATATATTGGTCTTTTAACTCACTAATTTGTAATTGCAAAGATTCTTTGGAATCTGTCTCCTCTGTCATCTCCTCTTGCAATTCATTATTCTCTTGCGAATCGTCAAAAGCTTGATTTTTACTTTGCTCTTCTTGCACTTTCGCTCCTTAAATTTTGATTTTTGAATAAATTTAAAAGTGAATTTTAGCAATTATTCTTTCAAATTTCAAGCAAAATTATATAACTTTAGTCTAGTATTGTCAAGTTAAATCAATAAAATAAACTAAACTTTCTTAAAATTTTATACGCAATTTATTTTTAACCCCTTTTTTCTCTAACTTAAACTTTATCTTTCTTCTTTTAATTTTAAGTAAAACTCTGTTATTCTTAAGGTTTTTAAATTCCTAAATATGAGGTTAAAATTTATAATGAAAGTTTTAAATATACCTGTTCATACAATTTTTAAGAAATTTTTGGTTTTGGTTTTTTTTGCTTTTAATGCGCAGCTATTTGCACAAGATTCTACACCTGCAATTTTCAAAGTAGAAAATGGTAAAACCATTATCCTTTCTACTCAATCCGCTAATCCAAAACCTATTAAAATTCATCAAAAAACTTACTCTTGGATTCCACATCCATTAGATAAATCCCAAAAAATCGCAATCCTCTCTATCCCCTATCGCACTCCTATTTCCACTATCACATTAGAGAATGGCACATTAATAGAAGTGATTGCTGGAAATTACACAAAAGAACAAATCCAAGCCAATCCAAATAAAGTCAAACCAAATCCAAAAAATCAAGAGAGAATTAAGCGCGAACGAGAAGAAGCAAACAAAATTTATAGCAATTATAACCAAAAGCGACTTTGGGATTCCGCTTTTATTTATCCTATGCAAAGTGTCATTACTAGCCCTTTCGGAAGTGCTAGAGTGTTTAATAATGAGCTAAAAAGCTATCATAGTGGCACAGATTTTAGAGCAAAAATTGGCACAGAAATTTATGCAAGCAATCGTGGCAAAGTCGTAATTTCCAAAAATCGCTTCTTGGCAGGTGGTTCTGTGGTATTAGACCACGGCGAAGGACTTTTTAGTATGTATTATCATTGTAGTGAAATAAAAGTGCAAGTAGGACAAATCGTAGAAAAAGGCGATTTAATTGCTCTTAGTGGTGCTACTGGACGTGTAAGCGGACCTCATTTACACTTTGGGATTCTAGTAAGAGGTGCGCAAGTAGATCCGCTAGACTTCATTACACAAGCCAATGCGCTTTTTACAAACCCTTAAGGTAAAAAAATGGATTATCCTTTAAATGAAGAAATCTTGCAAAATCTCAAAGCAATTTCTTTATCTATGTTTCGTAAAAATTTCTTTGGAATCTTTCACGGCTCACTTTCTACAAAGCTAGAAGAAGGGCACTTCTTAATCAACAAAAAAGATGCAATTTTTGATGATTTAAATAAAGAATCATTGATTATCCTTTATCATAAAAGAAATTATCGTTGGAATGATGCAAGTTTAGATGCTTTTATCCATTCTTTAATTTATCAAAATATCCCCAATGCCAAATACATAGCTTATGGAATGCCCCCTTTTACAGTCTCTTATACCTTGACACACAATAAAATTATCCCCAAAGATTATTTTGGTTATAAAATGCTTGGAACTCTTGAAGTCTATGACCCTAAAGACTTTGATAATTGGTATGAACGTGCAGATGTGGAAATCAATAGATACTTTAAAGAAAGTGGCAAAAAGATTATGGTAATTCGTGGCTATGGCGTCTATGTTTATCATCGTGATTTGCAAATTTTATCTAAACTTTTTGCACTTTTAGAAAATACTTGTAAAATCTTGCATTTTAGCAACCTACTTGAAGGCAGTAAGCAAACACAAGATTTATTTGATATTTAGAATTTTTTTATTTGTTAAAATTCCCATTGTAAAGGCATCTATATGCAATATCATAGACTGCTTCGGATTAAAGAATCATTAAATAACAGCATAGGGATTTATCCTTACAAGCAGTCATCTGACTTCGTAGCAATCCATAACTTTAACTTTCTTAGTGAATGAAATGATAGAATCTTTGTTGTCAATCATTTCCTTTTCTCCCTCAACTCTTTCTTTAGCTTACGCACTTCTTGGAAAAAGGCAAGGTAGGCAAATATTCGCCCCCCCCCCGCACAGAATTTGCAGCAATCAAAGCCTTACCTAATTTATAAGTAAAACATTCTTTTTCTTTCAAAGCTTGCTTGTAGTCTGCATAGGATTCTAAAGGAGGAAGTTTTAATTTAGGATTCTTTGTGATTGTCTTTTGGTATTTCTCTTGTTCAAATTGATGTTGGGCTTTGATATAAGATAAGACATAAGGCATTCTTATATATCCCCATAGACTTTTAGAGTTTAGAATCATTGCAGAGCCTAGTTTGTAAGCTAAGTGGTTGTGGATTCTGTCTTTTGCGCTTATGAGATAGATACTAGGGTTTGGGGTTTCTTTGATAATTATTTTAGGAGGTGGGGACTTTGTCAATCGCATTGCAACACAATATTCCTCAATAATCTCTTTGATAACTTTCACATTAGGAATAAGAAAATCAAAGTCATATTCCGATTCCACAATGATATTTGCACAATTAAATGGAATCTCATAATCCCACTTGCCACCTTTAGCCAACAAAAAATCAATCAGGTTAAAATAAGAAATTGTATAAGAATGAGGGTTTAAAATCACAGCTTCACTTTTTTCTGTGCAACAATTTGTTTCATCAAATGCACAAAAACTTTTATCATCTAAGAGCAATGGAATATTAAGGGTGTTAAACAAACGAATCAGTGAGCTACTTTTGGAAATTTGGCGATTTTGCGTCATCACACGAATGCTAGAATAAACATTATAGACGCTACACTGATTTTTTGGTTTCTCATTATTCCAAGCGTGGATTCCAATGAGTGTCCAACCATCACAATTTTTGGGGAATTGGAGCCTTATGCCTTTTTGTAAGGGATAAGCTTCCTCGCAAAATGCAGAATTTTGTAATCTAATAAGGGAAATCCCCCCCCCCCCCCGCAGAAGTCTGCATTTCTCTAGGTGTTAGGATTCTAAATTCTGGATTTGCATTGCAAGGGATTTTTTGTTTTGGGCTTTTAAACAAAGGAATGTGTTTGATAATATTTTGCCCAAAATAATTCATCAATCTTGCCATTTGGTGCGCTCCAAAACTCCCATAGAATCCAAACATATTTTCTCTAATGTAATGCCCTTGCATATCTATGCAATTAAAGCCATATTGATTTGCGCAAGCCCTATGGGCATTGTCAATTGCTGTTGCATACTGATAGAGGCTTGGATTATAGGGCAAAAGCAAAATGAGTACTTTTTTCTTTAAACGATACAATTCCTCATAAAGCCAATGGACACTAGCAAGAATGGTTGAAAGAGGGACGAAACTATATCCGTGATGATTTGCAATCTCATTAATATTGCTTTCTGTAATAATTAAATCTGCAATTTGCAAGAATTCTTGATTTTTCTCTCGCTTTAATTCATAAAGATTCTGCAAAGAAATAGAAGAACCTAAAGCCAAATTTGTTAGCTTTACATTCTCTCCTCTCAAACCTTTTTGCAACCCATTAACCATCACAGAATTACTGCCACCCAATAACACAATATGATAGTTTTGACTCATTAATAAACCTTTTATAAAAATTAATTTATGCTTATGTAGATTATATCATAATTTTTGATTCCATTGTGAAATCCATTTGTGCGCACTTAAAGAGCGCATTGGATACTTAAGAAACCCCAAGCACAAAGCCTACAAAAATCACTAACGCTAACAAAAATGCACTTAAAAGGCGATTTGTCCAAAGTGTGCCAAAAAACACGAGCAGCAACAAAGCAATTTTCACAATATCAATAAGCGCAAACTCACTTAATAGCTGCGCAATATCACGCGTAAAAAACGCAGTCGCATACACAATCGCCCCAAGCATCGCCTGTGTGCTGTAAGTCAAAAAGCGATAAAATCTGCCATCTTGATTGCCAAGTATGGAGTGATTCGCAAAGAAAAACGGCGTGATTCTGCAAACAAAAATACTAACTGCCGAAAAGATTAACAAAATCCAAAACAAACTCATCTTTGCCCCCTTGTTGAACGTTTCCTCTGTGCTTCATCATAGACTAGCATCGCAAACCCTATCACAAAAGGTAGAATCAGCAGATAAAATTTCGGGCTAAAAGCTATCATAAAGGGTGCTAGAATGAAGCCCCAAAAATAACTTCCCACTTCTTTAAGGTTTGGATAATGCTTCGCCGCAAGTCCTGTGAATTGCAGAGGCAGGACAAGAGAGACGATTTGTTTGAGCTCGGGTGAGCTAAGAGCCGCTCCTGTGCTATACCCTATGCCCGTGCAAATGAGCGAAACAAGCCATATCGGCAAACCAAGCCCCAAAAAATACGCAAAAGGCGACTCGCTCATTTGTTTGAATTTAGAGACACAGCCGCTAAACACAGAGGGACAAATCAAAATGCTAGAGAGTGAGAGCCAAAAAAGATTTGTGCGCTTTAAATAGGGAGCAAGCGTGGCAGACATTAACAAAAATCGTGCGTTCATCGCTAGAATCAAAGGAATCAAAATATAGCCATCATAATAACTCTGCACGAGCAAAAACTGCAAGGGCGTTGAAAACACGAAAAGCGTAGTGGAGAGACTCTCAAAAAAGCTTAAGTTGTTTTCAAACGCATTTGCTCCAATGGAAAGATAGAGAAAAATAAAAGAAACGCCAAAAATAGAGGAATCTTTTACCCCATCAATGAGATAATTCTTTGTCATACTGCAACTCCAACGCTTAACGATTCAAAACATTTTTGTGCTACTCCTTTGCTTCTTAGCAAAACACGAGGCACACTAGAAAGTCTAGCAATATCACTAACCTTACCCGCTCCGTTAAGGCTTTCTCTGCCGTGCAACGTCTTTTTATTGACAACCACAAGGAAACATTCCTCATCTCCAAAAGCATAAGTCTCACATTCCTTAAGCATTTCTCTAAATCTGTCAATAAAGGCTTGACTTTTTTTATCTACGCCTATCATTCTATCGCCCACTTCTCTATCAATACGAAAATCTAAATTAAATCCCAATCCAAAATCGTCTTTATAGAATATTAAAGGCTTTATTTGAGATTTGCTTACCTTAACATTCTTGCCTGATTTAAATTCTGCATAAGATTCAAATAGGCATAAAAAATCCTCATCATTTAATCTTTTTACCAATTCTCTTGGGTGCAATAAGAGAGTGGGGGTTTTCGTGGTATCTTTCCAAATACTTAAAGACAAAAGTTCCACCTCCAATTCTTCATAAATATCATCAGAATGCAAGGAAATTTCACCAGCCCCCATACCCCATTCACTAAACAAATGAGAATCTTTACCCAACAATAAATACTTATGCTGTTCATAAGGGTAATAAATGTCATTTAAACCCAACAATAGCGAAAGTGTTTCGTGGATTACATAATGATATGCTAAAGGAATACCTTTTGGGATTCCCCTAATAGAAAATACGAAAATGGGACTTTTAAAATGAAAATCCCCCATACATTCTATATCCTCTTTATGCAATATAGAAAGAAAAAATTGCATAAACAAGATTCGTTGCAAATGTGGGGGGCAGTTCTGATGCTTATCCCACCACTCTAGCATATCTTTAAAACAATAACTCAAATCTAGTGATAATTCTTTTTCTCTCTCAAGCTTTTCCCTTATCTTATCAATGCCATACATTACTTTTCCTTAAGTTTATTTTTATCTATTCTTTATAGAAATAGGCTTACATTCTAACCAAAACCCTTGCTTGAAAACAAGTTTTGTCCGCCACAATGTTGGAGTGGTTTAAAACTTAGCAAAAATCTGCTACAATACTACCCATCTAAATAATGCCAAAGGAATGAAATGAAAGTTTTATTATTGCAAGATGTCAAAGGTTTAGGCAAAAAAGGCGATATTTGTGAAGTTAAAGATGGTTATGGAAGAAATTTTTTAATAGGAAAAGGATTAGCAGATTTTGCTACAAATGAAGTGATTAACCGCTACAAAGCAGCGCAAAAAAGAGCGGCAGAACTTGCAGCAGAAGAAAAATCTTTAATGGAAATGACTGCGAAAAAAATCTCTGAAATTGTAGTAAAAATCATTCAAAAAGTGGGGGCAAATGGCTCACTTTATGGCGCAATTACCAAAGAGGATATTGCAGAAGCACTCGCAAAAGAGCATCGCATTGAAATAGACAAAAAAACCATTGAGCTAAAAACCCCCATCAAATCCACAGGAATTTATGAAGTAGAAATCAAGCTCGGACACGGAATCCACGCAACCTTAAAAGTTGATATAGAGGCGCAATAATGTTTGAAGCAACAACGATTCTAGCCTATAAAAGTGATGAAGGCGCAGTCATTGGTGGTGATGGACAAGTAACCTTTGGAAATTGTGTCTTAAAAGGAAATGCAACCAAAATCCGCACACTTTATAGTGGCAAGATTTTAAGTGGATTTGCGGGAAGCACCGCAGATGCTTTCACGCTTTTTGATATGTTTGAACGAATCTTAGAAAACAAAAAGGGCGATTTACTCAAATCTGTGATGGAGTTTTCCAAAGAATGGCGTAAAGATAAGTATTTAAGACGATTAGAGGCAATGATGATTGTGCTAGATAAAGAACATATTTTTATCCTTAGCGGAACAGGAGATGTTGTAGAGCCAGAAGATGGCAAAATCGCAGCCATTGGCAGTGGTGGAAACTATGCCTTAAGTGCTGCACGCGCATTGGATAGATTCAACAATACCTTAACACCAAAAGACATTGTATTGGAATCGCTTAAAATTGCAGGCGAACTTTGCATTTACACCAATACAAATATTAAAATTTTAGAACTCTAGGAATCATCGTGGAAAATGTGATAGCAATGACACCCAAAGCCATCGTGGAATATTTAGATGAATACATTATCGGACAAAAAGATGCTAAAAAAATTGTAAGCATAGCACTTAGAAACCGCTATCGTAGGTTACAACTCCCCAAAGAAATCCAAGAAGAAATTATGCCAAAAAATATTTTGATGATAGGCTCCACTGGAGTTGGAAAAACAGAAATTGCAAGAAGAATGGCAAAAATGATGGGACTACCTTTTGTCAAAGTAGAAGCGAGCAAATATACAGAAGTGGGATTTGTTGGTAGAGATGTAGAATCTATGGTGCGTGATTTAGTGGTTGCCTCTATAAATCTAGTTAAAGAAGAGCATCGCCATAAAAGCACAAAAAATATTGAAAAATATGTCTTAGATAAAATCATAGAAAAGCTTATTCCCCCTCTTCCCAAAGGAGCAAGTGAGCAAAAAATTGAAGAATATGAAAACGCTAGTAATAAAATGCGCTCTAAAGTGCAAAAAGGCGAAGTAGATCATCTAAAAATTGAAATTGAAGTGCCAAAACGTTCTTTTGAAATTGAAGATGGTAATATGCCAGCTGAATTTGCAAAAGTACAAGAAACCATTGCAAAAGTTTTCATTGCCTCTCCTAAAGAGAATCCTAAAAAAGAAGTAACCATCAAAGAAGCAAAAGAATTATTAAAAATTGAGGCAAGTGAGGCATTGCTAGATTTGGAAGCTATCAAACACGAAGGACTTAAACGCGCAGAAAATAGCGGGATTATCTTTATTGATGAAATTGACAAAGTCGCTGTAAGTAGCAATGGACAAAGTCGCCAAGACCCAAGTAAAGAAGGTGTGCAAAGAGATTTATTGCCTATTGTAGAAGGAAGTGTTGTCAATACCAAATATGGCAGTATCAAGACCGACCATATTTTATTTATTGCAGCAGGCGCATTTAGTTTAAGTAAACCGAGTGATCTAATTGCAGAATTACAGGGGCGATTCCCTTTGCGTGTAGAACTAGATAACCTAGATGAAGAAGTGTTATATAAGATTCTCACACAAACAAAAAATTCCATTCTACGACAATATGAGGCTCTTTTAAACGTAGAAGAAGTAACTCTAAAATTTAGCGATTCTGCAATTCGGGCTTTAGCACATTATTCACAAGTCGCAAATGAGAAAACAGAAGATATTGGAGCAAGACGTCTTCACACGGTGGTAGAACAAGTCATAGAAGACATTAGCTTTGAAGCAGAAAATTACAAAGGTCAAGAAGTAGAGATTACTGAAGCACTTGTGGCAGAAAAGCTAGAAGCACTTGTGGCAGACTCTGATGTTGCGCGTTATATTTTATAAATTTTGGAATCAATTTCATTGGAAAAAATCAAAAATAATTCCTCAAACCAACAATCTGAATGCAATTTAGAATCCACAAGAGCAGGATTCGTAGCAGTGCTTGGACGACCAAACGCTGGTAAAAGTAGCTTCTTAAATGCAATTTTAGGAGAAAAATTAGCACTCGTTTCTCACA
Organism: uncultured Helicobacter sp.; assembly: GCF_947367035.1. GTDB lineage: Bacteria > Campylobacterota > Campylobacteria > Campylobacterales > Helicobacteraceae > Helicobacter_D. Next base: position 80,056 of record NZ_CANBCA010000001.1, on the reverse strand, counting down.
AAGCAAACGCCACACGCAAACGAATGAATTTAATTCTTATGGAGGGGACAACTCAAATTATTTTTGTAGATACACCTGGAATCCATATCCAAGAAAAACTACTGAATCAATATATGCTCAAAGAAGCAATGAGCGCTATGAGTGATTGCGATATTTTATTGTTTTTAGCTCCTGTTACAGACAAAATTCACTATTATGAAGATTTTTTAAAAAACGCAAAAAAACCACACATTTTATTACTCACCAAAATAGATTCTGTCTCAAAAGAAACACTTTTGAGAGTAATCCAAACTTATGAAAAATATCAAAAGAATTATCAAGCCCTTATTCCTGTTTCTATTAAAGACTTGAGAAGTTTAAAGCGCGTTGTAGAAATCGTTGCGAATCTTATGCCCTTCAATCCCTATTATTATGACCCAGAAATCCTAAGCCCAAACACAACAAAAGAAATTGCAAAAGAAATGATTAGAGAGGCTGTCTTTGAAAATCTTAGTGATGAGTTGCCCTATGAAAGTGATGTGCTAATCACATTTTATCAAGAAAAATCACATCTTCATTATATCAAAGCAACCATTGTCGTGCATAAAGAAAGTCAAAAGGGTATGGTAATTGGTAAGGAAGGAGCAACGCTTAAGCGCATTGGACAAAAAGCACGTTTGAAATTAGAATCTTTTACAAAACAAAAAATTTTTTTAGAAATTTTTGTAAAAGTGATTCCAAGCTGGTGTAAAGAGCGTGAAAATCTTAAAAAAATGGGGTATAATTTTGAAGATTAATTATAAAATTGTGGGAGAATTTGTGAAAATTTTTAAAGTTTTTGGACTATTTTTGGCGCTAGTGGTGGCACAAGCAAGTGATTTTGAATGGGTAAAACTCTATTCTGAAGGTGGAGTAAAAGCAATTGAAAGCAAAATAGAGCAAATTATGCAAAGTCGTGAATATTGGGAAGAATCCCTTAAAACACAAGATACGCGTTTTGGTTACTATGAAGATTTAAGCTATTTGTTTATTGCTAGCAAAAATACACCCACTTTAAAACTCTACACATTCAATAACAATCATTGGGAAGAAAAACTAAATACTAAAAGTTTAGTTGGTTCTAAAGGCGGGCATAAGGAAAAAGAAGGGGATTTAACTACCCCTATTGGCGTCTATGCACTGAATGCACGTTTAACAAATTTAGACCAATATTACGGACCACTTGCCTTTAGCACCAACTATCCAAACCTTTTTGACAAACTTCAAAAACGCACAGGTGGTGGTATTTGGATTCACGGAATGCCCCTTAATGGGAATCGCGAGGAACTAAACACACGTGGTTGTATTGCGATTGAAAATAATTTACTTTCTTTCGTAGATTCTACAATTAATTATAGGGATTCTTTACTTATCACTTATGATAACTCTATTAAAGAAGTGAGTAAAGCAGATTTAAGCATACTTTTAGCAAGTCTTTATACTTGGAAAGAATCTTGGAAGTTAAACAATGTAGAAAAATATTTAGAATTTTATAGCCCCAATTTCGTTCGTTTTGATGGAATGAAATACAATGATTTTGCACAAAATAAGCAACGTATTTTTGCAAAAAAAGAATCCAAACAAATAATATTTTCCAAAATTAACATTTCACCCTACCCTAATGAGAAAAATAAAAATTTATTCAGAATCTCATTTTTTGAAGATTATAAAGCTCCAAGTTATAGCTTCCACGGCAAAAAAGAACTTTATGTAGAATTAAAAGATTCTAAAATGCAAATTTTAGTAGAGCAATAAAGAGAGATGGCACAATTTTTTCCTCCTATTTCTGATATTTTTCATTTTCAGGCGCAACCTACAGAGGGAGAACTTGCTTTACTTCGTTTTCTTGAGGTTAATTTAGATGAACATTATGAAGTTTATTTTAATCCCTATTTGAATGGCGACCGCCCAGATATAATCATTTTACGAAAAGAATGGGGAGCATTAATTATTGAAGTAAAAGATTGGAATCTTGAAAGCTATTTCATAGATGAAAACAAAAAATGGCGTGTGCTCCGCCAAAATACGCTTGTCAAATCCCCAATTAGTCAGGTGTATAGATATAAAGAAAATCTTTTTGAGCTACATATTGACAATCTACTGAATTTAAAAATTAAAAATATAGAGTATTTCAAGATTGTAAAATGTGCGATATATTTTCATAAAGCGACAAAAGAGCAAATAGATACGCTGATGCAACCATTAAAAAATGACAGATCATTGCGCTATATTGATTTATTAAGCAATGATTCCTTAACAAAAGATAATTTTAATAAAATATTTTTCAAAACTCGCTCTACCATTACTCAAAATAAGCAATACTTTACAGATGAAATATACAACAGTTTCAAAAGAGTGCTAACACCAACATTTCATATGCAAAATGACGGAAATTTCATAGAATACAATAAAAAACAAAAAGAAATCATTTCTAAACCAACGAAAGAAATGAGGGTAAAAGGTGTCTTTGGTTCAGGCAAAACAACGACTCTTGTTGCAAGAGCAGTAAAAACTTATCAAAAACTAAAAATGGATAAGTTACACCCAAAGATTCTTATCTTAACTTACAATTTAACGCTTAGAAATTTTATACGCGATAAATTAATTCAAGTGCATAGGGATTTTGAAATAGCAGATTTTACTATTATTAATTACCATCAATTCATCAAAGCAGAATTAAACAATATGGAAATTGAAATGGAAATACCCCATAAACATAAAGGAATAGAGATTGAAGAATATTATGATAAATACTACTCCAATGAACAATTATTTGCTAAAAATAAAGACAAAATTATCCCTTATGACGCTATTTATATTGATGAAATACAAGATTATAAACGAAGTTGGATGAATATTCTCAAAGATTCGTTTCTCGCTCCAGAGGGAGAATATATTATCTTTGGCGATGAAAAGCAAAATATTTATGGTAATCCAATCAAAAATAAAGATATTATCACAAATATATTAGGGAGACCAACAGAGTTAAAAATCTGCCACCGCTCAGATTCAAAAATTAGAGATTTGACATTAGAATTCCAAAAAACACTTTTTAGCAAGAAATATGAACTAGATAATATGGTAAATGAAAAAATAAGTGGGGGGCTCTTTGAGAAAGAAGGTTATACTAAATACACCTATTTTTTAAATATGCCCATTATCCCAACAATTTACGATATTATACGCGAAAATATATTGCACAAAATACATAACGTTTCCCCTAATGATATTACTATCCTTGGATACACTCTACCCTTATTAAGAGAGCTTGACTGCTATTATAGGATTCTATCAAGAGAAAATACCAAAACAATGTTTGAAACCACTGAAATAATGTATTTAAGCGCACTTTCAGATAACGAAAAATGGCTTGATGTGCCTAGAAACGAACTAGTAAGAAATAATTACTCTAACAACACAAAATTATCAGACAATCAAAAGATAAAAATAAAAAATTTCATTGCCCAATTATTGTCTATTGCAGAACTTTATGACAAATATCCAGAAAAAATAGAAAAATGCCTTAGTGAAAAATGTGAAAATTTTAAAATAGGATTTGATTTTTTTCTATCCTTTTTAAACACAAATGCAAAAGAAATTCAAGGTTTTAGAAATAAAGTAAATAAAGCAAACTATGAAATTATACGTAGAAATAAGAAAATTCACTTTTGGATGAATTGTGGAATGCTCAAAATCTCAACCATTCATTCCTTCAAAGGCTGGGAAAGTCAAGCAGTCTTTCTTATTATAGAAGATAAAATTACAAAAAACGAATTTGATGAGTTGCTTTACACAGGCTTCACAAGAGCAAGGGAAAATCTTGTCATTATCAATTTTGGGAATGAAGAATATCATAAAATCTTAAAACCAATGTTTGATAAAGTCAATAAGCAATAAATTAAGTTTGCTTTGCCATTAGTCTCGCAATGAGATTTTACTCAATAATCTTAGGCACAATGAAAAAGTTATCTTCCACTTTGGGAGCATTTTTAAGAATCTCTCTAGCAATCTCTGGATTAGATTCTACACAATCTTGGCGCATAGGTAATTTAAACTCTAATGGATTAAAAGAAGCTGGAATCTCATCTAAATCCAATTTATTAATATTTTCAACAAAATTTACAATTTCACTTAAATGATTTTTTGTTTCTTCTATTTTCTCTTCTTCTAATGCAATTCCACCTAATTTGCTCAATCGGCTCAACAAAGCAATATCAATCGTCATTGGTTTTCCTTATTGTTTTTAAGATAAAGTATAAAAATTTTTATAGCGGTTTTTAGATTAGATTTGATTTCCTCTCTTTTGGGAGGTTTATAATTAGAATCTAGCAAGGGAAACAGAAAATAAGGCTCAATAATCAATCGAACCAATAACCTAGAATACTCTTCAATCTTATTCTTTTGAATCTCTAAATTGTATTTATTATTATAATATTCAATCCCTTGAGTAAAAAAATAATGGATTTCGTTAGCAGAAGAATTAAAAATTTTCACAAGATTTGGATTGTTATAAGCCTCTATAATCATCAATCTCATCCAAGCAATATTATTTCCTTTTAATATTTCATAAACTAAACATAACCCGATATTGTAAAAGTATTTTTCTATATTCAGATTGGAATCAATACTTTGAACAAAAATTTCATTTAATGTTTTCACAAATTCCTTCTGATTAGATTCTATGACTTTTTCAAACAAATTCTCTTTAGTTTCAAAAAATTTATAAATTGTTGCAAACGAGCCACCTGTCTGTTGGATAATCATCTGTAAATTTGTCTTTTGATAACCATATTTTAAAAATAATTCGCTTGCAACTTTTAAAATTTTTTCTTGTTTTTGCTGCATAGTCTGAATTTTAATTTCTTTATGCCCTAGTATATCTTGAGATTCCTTTTCTAAGGGTATTTTATTTGTTTTTTTTTGTATCTGCAAGATATATTACCTTTTGCTCAAAATTGTAATTTTTGCTAAAATTTAAAGATTTTTAATGATTTTAGTAAAAAAGAACTTAATATCAACTATATTTAAAAACTTTTAAATTATTATTCCTAAAAATTTTTAAAAAGGAGTGGCAAGTGAAAAAAGAAACTAAAACTTACAGACCCAATGTCGCTGCTATTATCCTTTCTTCTAAATACCCCTTAACTTGTGAACTATTCATTGCAAGCCGAACAGATATTAAAAATGCTTGGCAATTTCCTCAAGGAGGAATTGATAAATCTGAAACCCCTAAAGAAGCATTATTTCGCGAATTAAAAGAAGAAATTGGCACAAATAAAATAGATATTGTTGCGGAATATCCGGAATGGATTAGCTATGATTTCCCACCACAAGTTGTTAAAAAAATGTATCCTTATGATGGACAAATTCAAAAATACTTTTTAGTGCGCTTACAAGAGCAAGGAAAAATTGATATTGATACAGAAAAACCCGAATTTGACGCATATAAGTTTGTAAATATAGAGGATTTATTCAATCATATTACCTATTTTAAACGTCCTGTTTATAAACAAGTTTTAGAATATTTTAAAAGAAAGGGTTATTTGTAATGTTAATTGTGCAGAAATACGGCGGAACAAGCGTTGGAGATTGTGAAAGAATCCAAAATGTCGCAAAACGTGTAATTGAGGCAAAAAAAGCGGGTAATGGCATAGTTGTAGTCGTTTCTGCAATGAGTGGAGAGACGGATAAATTATTAGACTATACAAAGTTTTTTTCTCGTTTGCCAAATACGCGCGAAACGGATATGATCTTAAGCTCCGGAGAACGCGTAACAAGTGCTCTTTTAGCGATTGCATTAGAGGAGTTAGGGCATAAAGCAATCTCTCTAAGTGGCAGAGGTGCAGGTATAATAACTGATGATTCACATACTAAAGCGAGAATAGAATTTATTGATACCACACGACTAAATGACTTGTTAGCTAAAGATTATATTGTCGTTGTTGCAGGTTTTCAAGGTGTTACACAAAAAGGTGAAGTTACAACACTTGGTCGTGGAGGCAGTGATTTATCCGCAGTGGCACTTGCAGGCGCACTACAAGCAGATTTATGTGAAATTTATACCGATGTAGATGGAGTTTATACGACTGACCCCCGCATTGAACCAAAAGCTAGAAAAATTGATAAAGTTAGCTATGATGAGATGTTAGAACTTGCCTCTATGGGCGCAAAAGTGCTTTTGAATCGTTCGGTAGAAATGGCAAAAAAACTCAATGTGAATTTAGTTACAAGAAACACCTTTAATCATAATGAAGGGACATTAATCACAAAGGAAGAAGAAATTATGGAACACCCAATCGTAAGCGGAATCGCATTAGATAAAAACCAAGCAAGAGTAAGTATTTGTAATGTAGAAGATCGTCCCGGAATTGCAGCAGAAATTTTTGGAGCATTAAGTGAAACAAATATTAATGTAGATATGATTGTGCAAACCATTGGACGTGATGGTAAGACAGATTTGGATTTCACGATTCCAGAAGTGGAACTAGAGAATACAAGGCGGGTTTTGAAATCTTTTGAGAGCAATGTAGAAAGCATTGAATACGATAATGATATCGCAAAAGTTTCCATTGTGGGCGTTGGTATGAAATCTCATAGCGGTGTGGCTGCAAAAGCATTCCAAGCACTTGCAGAAGACAATATTAATATTATGATGATTAGCACAAGTGAAATTAAAATTTCTATGGTAATTCGCTTAAAATATGCCGAATTAGCGATTCGCACTTTGCATAGCATTTATGAATTAGATAGACAATAACCTATGCAAGACTTATCTAGTTGGACACTACAGGTTCTACGTTATGACGCAAGTCACCCAACTTGGCTTGAAGAGCGTAAATTTGAATGGATTCCATTAGTCAAACGTGCGTTACAAAAAATCTTTAATGGCGAAAGTATGATTTTAATCACAGATTACGATAGGGAATGGTTTATGGATTATGTCGTAAGTTCTATCAATAAGACAAATAATCGTCCTTATGTTCCAATACTTAGTATCAATGCACTTTTCCCACAATTAGACAAAACACACAAAAATGAAACAGAAATTCCACTGATTAATGATTATCTAGACAATGTTTTTTCTAAAAAATATTTTTTTTGGTATGTAGGACATAATGATACGATGCGTGCGAAACTTGCGCTAAATCACGAGGATTGTTTTTTATGGATATTTGATACACATTTACAGAATAGTTTTACGTTGCAATCCACTGATTCCCTTATAGATATTCGTTTAATGCAAATGTATAGAATTTTTAATCTAACCTTAGAAGCTGCTATATTTGGGCGCGTAAGCTTAGAGTGATTTAGGATTAGTATGCAAAACTCCAATACAACTCCTCGCCCAACCTTTCAAACTCACTCTCAAATTGGTCATATTTTACTTGTAAATAACCCGATTGATAGGGCAAATGCGTATTATGAGTACCAGAATCCTCAAAACTATAAACTCTTTTGTGCGGAAGAATTAACAATTGAAATTTCTCGCTCTATTATTGATGAAAGCTACATTGCAAATGAAGGAGTAAAAACTATTTTAATTGCAGCAAACTCTTTTAATGTTTATGCGCAAAATGCTCTTTTAAAAGTATTAGAAGAACCACCAAATGGCATAATATTTATTTTATATGCAAAAATGAAATCTCTACTTTTGCCAACGATTCGTTCACGTTTGCCTATTTTAAATCATACGAAAAAACAAAAATTGCCACATTTTGCTTTAGATATTCGCACCTTAAGTTTAGAAAATATATATTTATTTTTGAAACAAAAGCAAAAAGAAATTAAAGATTCAAACTCAAAAATAGAAATTCAAAGCCTCTATTTAGATGCACTTAAAAATGGTTTGCATTTTAATTCTAGCGAAACAACAATGTTTGAACACGCACTTAAGTGGGAAAAACAGCACGAAAAGCCACAAAATATTCTTTTGGTTTTATTATTGCTTATCTTGCGTAAGAAAAAACAAAATTTTACTCATCAAAATGCTTGGATTACCAAAGGATAAATATGGCTTTTGTGCAATATTTAGAAAATTGCGAAGTAGAACTCAAAAATCTTCATTGCGATAAGATAGGTTACCAAATTTTGCATAATAAAAGTAAAATGTTTTGTTTTTCTATCCAATCACTCAAAGCCCCTGCAGCGAACATTTTAAAACAAGAATCTTTAGCAGTGGGTGCGGACTTAGCCTTACCAAAAGATGCAATTCTTTACCAAAATGAATTTTATAATGGAATCTTAATGCTAACTCTCTCGCAGAGTAAAGCATTGTTAAAAAAACTTAAGTTACAACCTTTTGGATTAAAAAAAGTTGCACAAGATTTAGAATCGCATTTAAAATTTCATAACTTAAAGCCAAAAATTATGGGCATTATCAATATAACACCTGATAGCTTCTATGATAACTCTAGAAAAACTACAAAAGATGCAGAAGAAAGAATCCTAGAAATGATAGAAGAAGGAGTAGAAATTATAGACATTGGAGCAGCAAGCACACGACCTGGTAGTGCTTGGGTTAGCGCAGAAGAAGAGCATACACGATTAAAAGATATTTTACACTTTATTAAACAAGAGAAAATTAATGAAAAAATTACTCTAAGTATTGATACCTATACACCAAGTATTGCAAGCAAATGCTTAGAATATGGCTTTGGAATGATTAATGATATTACAGGTTTCACAAAACAAACAATGCTTGAAGCAGTGCGCGGATATGATTGTCAATGCGTCATTATGCATATGCAAGGCAATCCAAAAGAAATGCAAAAAAATCCGTCCTATCAAAACTTATTTTTAGAAATTGAAAGTTTTTTTGAAAATCGGATTGATGCTTTAGATAAATGTGGAATCTCAAAAATCATTTTAGATGTTGGTATTGGATTTGGAAAAACTTTAGAACATAACTTAGCCCTTATTAAGCATTTAAGGCATTTTTTGCGCTTTGATTGCCCTCTTTTAATTGGTGCAAGTCGCAAAAGTATGATTGATAAAATCACACCTTGTAGCGTAGAAGAAAGATTAAGTGGCACTCTAGCTCTACATTTGGAATCCTTAAAAAATGGCGCAAGTATTATTCGTTGCCACGATACGAAAGAACATATCCAAGCACTAAAAGTTTGGTTGGCTTTACAAAAATCTCATCTAGGAACCCCACCAATCTATGAGGCAATCCAATGAACAGACGCGAAATTATTTGGCAATTAAACCAATATGGACATTCAAAAGAAAAGCTTGAAAGTATGCCGCTTACAGACCTTGTCAAACTCTTTAAACAAACGAGTAAAGAACGGATTATAGGCTATATGAATACTTTGCAAGCAGATAAAGAAAATGAAATCATTCCAGAAGACGATACCAATTATATTAAACGAGAAATGGAATTAGTCTATCACGCAATTTCGGTAGAAGAAATAAATTTTGCGATTCTTTATAATGCAATAGAAAAAATCTTTGAAAAGTATGATTTAAATGAAGCTATAGAGCTTGTATTATCCCAATCTAATGATAAACAATACAAGCAAATGACACAAATTACGGAAGTAGCTTATCGTTCTTATCAAGAGATTCTTCTGGATAGAATTGAAAAACTATGCGAATTTTATCCCGCAGAAGAACGATTTGAACAACTTAAATTCTACGGAGATAGACGGGAAAATATTAATTTTCTCCGTGAGAGTATTGCAAATATGAGTTTGCAAAATAGTCAAGAACGTTTAAGCAAGATTGCTCTGCTCAAATACGACATTATCCGTGATTATTTCCCAGATTCTATGTATGAAAATTATGAAGAATATTATGAAAATGAGGAAGAAAAAAACGATATTATCAATCGGATTATGGCATTAACGAAAGCCTACACTCGCCCTGCACTCAAAGCTAAAAAATTTCAAGTCCTCTCACATATTGAACGCGTGTTAATTGAGGACCGCAATAGAGAAAAAGAAGAAAAAGCTTTAATTAAGCAATACACCAAAAAGATTGGCGATGTGATTTTAAGTGAAGACGAACTAGCTTTTGCTATGGTGTTAAAAGAAGCACTAAGTGTGCTAGATGAACGTGATGTTGCACGCATTGTTGGAAACTTTGATATTTCAAGCAATCCTATTTTGTTGCAACGTTTTAATGTCATTATGCGCGACAATCGCAGAAGTTAAGGAGGGATACATTGGAATCACAAATCAAACTTGAAAAGATTAAAATTGAAGAAAGTTGGAAAGAAGTTTTAAAAGACGAATTTCTTTCTCCCTATTTTGCAGAAATTAAAGCACATTACCTAACTGCCAAATCACAAGGTGCTATCCTCTATCCTCCAGCCAAGCTTCTTTTTAATGCTTTTAATCTTACACCTTTTGATAAACTAAAAGTTGTGCTTCTAGGGCAAGACCCTTATCACCAACCCAATCAAGCAATGGGATTATCTTTTTCTGTTCCTAATGGAGTTAAAATCCCACCCTCTTTGCAAAACATTTATAAAGAATTGCAAATGGATTTAGGAATTACTCCCTCTAAAAGTGGAGATTTAAGTCCTTGGGCGCGTGAGGGGGTTTTGTTGCTTAATAGTATTTTAAGCGTAGAATCTGGCAGACCTGCTTCTCATCAGCATTTTGGTTGGCAACATTTTACTAATGCGGTTATCTCACAAATCAACCTTCGTTGCGAAAATATTATTTTTTTACTATGGGGCAATTATGCAAAAGCAAAAAAAGTCTTGATTGACCCGAACAAACACTTCATTCTTGAAGCCGCACATCCTTCACCCTTAGCACGAAATGGTTTTTTAGGTTGTCGGCATTTCTCAAAGACCAATGCGATTCTACAACAAATTGGCAAAACACCTATTAATTGGAATCTTAACCCTTAATTCTTTCATCAATGGATTATTCCTCTGTAAAATTATCTTTTAATGGAATCTCCAATGCTTGGACATTACCTATTGCATTTCCTGCAATTCCCTTAATAGCGCCATACATACCAATTGTACTTTCAAGCACTTTTTGAATCTGTTTTTCACGTTGTTTCCATAGCCTTTGCACTGCGCGTTTTTCAGTCTCTAAATCATTTTGCATCTGCATAAATCCCTCTACAATAGCTTCTATTTGCATTTTAAACTCTGAACTTGTCAGATAGTTATATAAAAAGCCCATCTTATCTTGTTTGTTTTCTTGAAATTTTTGCGCAATCCGCACTTTTATCACACTCTCTCTTAACGCAATACACAAAGCTTTAAATTCTTCAAAAGTGCAAATCCACACGCCCTCTAAGAGTCCCATTCTCTCTAGCTCTTTTGGCATTGCTTGAGTAACAATCACACCCACATCTGCATTTTCTTTACGCATATCTGCTTTAAATTTCTCAATCCATACATGTTGAAATTCTTTTGTGCGTTTGCTTTCATAATAAACTTTTCCACAATTTAAAATCTCTCTCGTATGCACAATCTGCACACAATCTCCACCATACATTCCTTTTTTAACTTCTAAAATATCATCTAAAGGAAATTGAGTTTGCAAATACTCTTCAATCGCCAACTCTTGCACTTCTCCTTGTAATTGTTGCGAACCTAACTCTACTTTGCGTTGTGCTTCTTGGAGTTGTTTCCTTAATATTTCTAGTTGTTGTTCTTTTTCTCGGAATCGCAATTCATTTTGTGATTCTATTTCCTTATATATTTTTTCTTTAAAACTTGCGATTTCTTCTACGAGACGCTCTTGTGCTTGAGCTTTAATTTTAGACTCCATTTCCTCTTTTTCCCGCTTGAGTCTCTCAATTTCAACCTTACTTAAATATAACTCTTTAACTTGGTTGGACTTCTCCTCTAGCTCTTTTTGCATACTCACCAAAGCCTCATTATATTCTTGCATTAATTCTTGCTTCAAAGATTCTTGAAGTTTTTTCTTCTCTTGCCTCAAAGATTCTTTAGTTGCTTGGTTGATTGTTTCTTGTAAAGATTCTTGTTCTTTTTTTAATTTTTCAAGGGCTTGAGTATATTCCTTGCGTTTTTGAGAAATTTCCATTTCAAATTGTTTTTTAGTTTCTAAATTTTCTTGATAAATTTTTTGTTCCAATTGATGATATACAATAGCTTGCACATCAATTTGTATGCCACAATTTGGACATTTTATATTCTTTTCCTCATTCATTGTTACTCCTATTTCTCCATTAATTATAGCCTAAGATTCCACAAATCAAACAACTTTTGGTTATAATTGACAAAAATGTTTTAAGGATTCCTATGCAAAATCTTTTTAAACTCCAACCCTATTTTTTAGTGCTTTATCTGCTCCTTATTGGCATAACGCTTGGAGCAATTATTGCGTGTGGCGCTTTGAGTGCGCCCTCTATTTTCCGTGCTTCTGCTATTGTTCCAGATTTACAAATCACTTTATTTCAATCAGGTATTTTGATGACAAGTATTTTTACTAAATTAAATATTATCTTAAATCTTGTAGCAGTTTTTATTCTCTTTTATGAGATTTTAGCCTTACGCGTGAGCAGAGCTAGAATTGCTCCACTTTTGGGACTTATTAACATTATTTTGATTTTTCTCTTCACGCTTTATTATACCCCTTATATTTTACAAGCACAAAGTCTAGGCGAAGAGGGAATCGCAAATGTTGCATTTGATAGCTTACACACACAATCAGTTTATGTGTTTAAAGCATTAATGATAAGTTTATGCCTACTCTTTGTGATTAGAGCTTTAAGTGCAATCAATAGCGGTTACAAAGGTAGATAAAGTCGCAATATCGGCATATATCACGTCTTGGTGTTAAAGTGAAGTTTATTGCTTTAGAATCTCTTTTGATAATTTCTAGTTTCTCTTTCAAAACTTCAATCTTAGCATTTAAATCGTGTTCATATAAGATTTTTGTATTATACAAATCATAAAATCCTGCAAAAATTCTGCTAAACTCACCGAGTGATTCTATCGCACCTTCTTGAAGTGCCAAGGCATAAAGGGGTAATTGAAAATCTGTGGCTTTTTCATAATTTTTAGATTCTACCTTTAAATTGCGTTTATATTTATAATCTAGAACATACACTTCATCTTGCTTTTTATCAATTCTATCTATCCTTCCTTTTAATTCAAAACTAAATAACTTAAAGCTAAATTCTTGCTCCAAAACCAAAGGAATCCAACCCTCTTTCAAACGCTTTTTTTCAAATTCAAAAAAATTTTTTAAATACTTTTTAGCCAAAGCACTTTCAAAAAATTCTTGAGTCGTGCTACTCTTACTAAGCTTCGTGCAAACTTCTTGATACATCAAATCCATTGGATAATCTTGAGTATTCTTATAAACTTCATTTAATATTTGATGAATCTTGTTTCCTAGATTGATTGTTTTTGTTTCTATTCCTTGAAATCCCAAAATGTAACGATAATAATATTTTCGTTTGCAATTTAAAAAACACTGCAAACTTGTCGCACTAAAAAACTTTACTCTCAAAGGAGCAATAATCTCACGTTCTTTATAATTCAACGCCTTACCATTTAAAAAATACTCACTATATTGCAAGCTTGCTTTAAAAATAGGAATATTTCCAAAAATAGAATCCTCCAACAAAAAATGGGAGGGTTTAGTTTCTTCATTATTTAGACACATAATCCAAGCTTCACGACTTTTTTGCAAAATTTGAGCATAATAATGCTTTTGTAAATTCTCACGACTTTTTTGTGTTGGTAGCCCTACTTTCTCCCGAATAGCAGTGTTTAAAAAGAAATCTTTTTCATTAAAACTTGGCACATTTTCTACATTAAATTCTGGAATAATAATATAATCAAAGCAAATCCCCCGTGTCTCTAAGATTCCCATTACATTAATACGCCCACCCCCAATGTCATCAATCTTCACTTCTTCTATCATCTTTAAAAAAGTCAAAATTTTTTCTTGCACATTAAGAGAGCATAAATGATTTAATGCGAAACTAAAATGCTCCAAACCTTCTAAAAACTTCTCTTTAATGTCTTGGGATTCTTTGGAATTTGTTTCCAAGTTTTCTAAAAAATCTTTAAAAGCATCAAAATTTTTAAACTCGGGAATACACATCAAGGTAGAATCTTGTAAAGAACCTTTACCAACATTAGGAATATATTCTTGTTTTAAGTTTAAACTCCCTTTTGCATTGTATTTTATTTTTTCTTTTAAAGAATTATTGAGATTGCGAAATAATGCACTTTCTTTTAAAGTATTTCCCATAGCATAGTTAAAGTTCCGTGCTTTATCAAAAAGCTTCAAATATTTTGCAAATTCCTCATTAGGCAAAATGATACAAATTTGTTCTGGCATAATCCCTTGCTTTAACCAAGAATCAATTTGTGCAAATATACCACCCACTTCTGCTACTTTATCCTTAAATTCTAGCACTTGAATCAGTGATTGCCTATTCTCACTAATATTTTGTAACCCTCTATCATTCAAGCTAAACTTATCACAAAATAATACAATTTGATAGAATCCCAACCCTAAAGATAATCCAAAAAGTCTTTGATAATAATCTTGATTGAAAGAATCCAAACTAAGTCTAAAAATAACAGGTAAATGTTTGGCAATCTTACGAAACACTCGCATTTCAAATTGACTCAAAAACCCCTCTAAATAAACAATTATCTCATTGAATCCATTTAATAACTCAAAAGTTATTTTATAATCTTCTAAAAAATACTTATCAAAAAATTTATTTTTATTTAATATTTCCTGATAACTTTTAAAAATAATCTTCAAAAGTTTTAAATGGTCATCATAAAAAGCGTAAATATCAAGTTTTTCTAGGGAATCTATGGAGACACATTCTGCGGATAATTCATCATAAAATTTAAAGAAAAAAGTGGAGTTCAATAAAAATTGTGTGAAATTCTTAGCAAAATCACCTAATTTTTGTGTGTGTTGATAATTTATTTGAACTGCCTGATATAAATAAAAATTGCGTAAAAAAGATGGAACTTTTCGCTTTTTATCTACTCTTAGAATGAAATCTAGGAATTCAGCGATACTTTTTGTATTTGGCAAAAAATTCTCTGCATAATTATGTGCAAAAAAATGTTTTATTGCACGTGAATTTGAGAAAAGATGAAGAGTCTCCACCCCTTTTTTTATCCTAAATGGCTTTTAGCAACACGAATAATATTTTCTACACTAAAACCAAAATGCTTAAACAGTTCTTCTCCCTTACCGCTTGCACCAAAACTAGACATACTTACCACATCATCTGAAAAAGCAAACCACTCTAAAGCACGACCTGCTTCAATGGCTATCACCTTACCTTTTAACAAAGAATCTTGATAACCCTTACTCTCTTTAAGAAACAAATCATAACAAGGTGCGCTAATAACTTGTGTTGCAATTCCCTCTTCTTCCAATTTTTCAGCACTTTTAAGCGCAAGTTCCACTTCACTACCACTTGCTAAAAGCGTGATTTGTGGATTTTGTAGATTTAATTTAGAATGAAGCTTTAAATAAGCACCTCTATGAACATTATCCTTGCTGACATTTTGTAAAATTGGTAAATTTTGACGACTTAAAACAAATGCGCAGGGTCCCTCTACTTCAAAAGCAACTTGCCAACACGCAACATTTTCATAAGCATCACAAGGGCGAAATACATTGAGATTTGGCATAGAACGAAAATGACTTAATTGCTCAATAGGTTCGTGTGTTGCCCCATCTTCACCCACTCCAATAGAATCGTGCGTCCAAATATAAAAAACTTTGCTTCGCATCAAACTTGCCACCCGAACACTTGGGGCTAAATAATCACTAAAGACAAAAAAGGTTGCACAAAATGGCAAAAATAAACCATAGTTAGAAAACGCATTACTGATTGCACCCATTGCGTGTTCTCGGATTCCAAAATGAAAATTACTTCCATTGGGAAAATCACCTTTATCTTTTAATTCTGTATTATTTGAAGGTGCTAAATCTGCACTTCCACCAATAAAGCCGGGCAAGGCTTGTGCAATTGCATTAAGGATTATCCCATTACTTGCACGAGTTGCGATTCCTTTGCCTTTCAATTTATATTCGTCAAAATTTGGATAAACAATCCTGCTAAAATCTGGCTTTAACATTTCTTCTAAAAGAGATTTTTCACTACTTTTTGCTAAGATTTTATTCCATTCCAAATTCGCCAACTCTCCTAATTCTGCTGTATTTTTAAAACGAATCTTGGAGGATTCTGAGATAAAAAACTGCTTTTTTGGATTCAAGCCAAAGGCTTCTTTGGAAATACAAATTTCCTCTACTCCTAAAGGTGCTCCGTGTGCCTTATGCGAGCCACAAAAGTTTTTAGAACCTTTGGCAATCTGTGTTTTAGCAATAATTAATATTGGTTTAGTTGCATTTTTTGTTTTCTCTAGCGCCGTATTAATTTCCACAAAATTATGTCCATCTATACTTAACACTTCCCAATTTTGCGCTTCAAATCGCGCTTTAATGTTTTCACTCATTGCAATATTGCAATTTCCCTCAATTGTAATATTATTAGAATCATAAATCAAAATCAAATTATTAAGGCAATGATGCCCCGCAAGAGAAGCAGCCTCATAAGAAATCCCTTCCTCTAAATCTCCATCGCCACACAAACAATAAACTTTATGATTAATCAAATCTTCTCCCAACATTGAAGAAGCAAGTTTGCCTGCCATTGCAAAACCTACTGCATTAGCAATTCCTTGTCCAAGGGGTCCTGTAGTAATTTCAATTCCTGGTGTATGTTTATATTCCGGGTGTCCGGGTGTTTTAGAGCCAAATTTACGGAAATTTTTCAAATCCTCCAAATCTACCTCAAATCCCCATAAATGTAGCAAAGAATATACAAGTGCACTTGCGTGTCCACCACTAAAAACCAATCTATCACGATTAATCCATTGTGGATTTTTTGGATTCAACTTAATATGAAATCCAAGCACCACAGCAATATCTGCTAACCCCATTGGAGCACCGGGATGTCCGCTATTTGCATTCTGCACCATATCGGCACAAAGAAAACGCAAGGTGTTCGCCATTAAAGCATATTCATTTAGTTCCTCTTTATTTAACATCAATTATCCCTCATTGTTTTGGCAAAATGACTTGTTTGCAAACTTTGCAATTAAACACTCCACCTGCACGAATTTTCTTATCAACCTCTTCTGATACATAATGCACCTTCTGTGGGCAACCACAAATATACTCTTTTTTTCTTTCATCTAATCTTTGTTCTTCAATGTTTGGCTCTATTGGCTTTTGAGGTGGGAGGGGACAAGTGTTTCTACGGAATTTCTCTATTTGCATATCCTCTTTAATAATATGCTCCAAAAGCCAATTTTTTGCAATTTTTGCAATTTCATCTTTTAAATTATTAAGATTTTGCACTTGTGTTACCGCACTTATCATATCTCTGATGATTTCTTGGTGTCTTCCTCTATGCATTTCTAAACGAGGAAAAGAAATGGACTGCATATATGCCTCTTCATCTTTAAAATGTTCCTTAGTGTATTCAAGCAATTCGCGCAAAACCCCA
Organism: uncultured Helicobacter sp.; assembly: GCF_947367035.1. GTDB lineage: Bacteria > Campylobacterota > Campylobacteria > Campylobacterales > Helicobacteraceae > Helicobacter_D. The sequence goes on along the minus strand of NZ_CANBCA010000001.1, from coordinate 62,536 downwards.
ATTACCTCTTCTTTGCTTGATTTTTTTTCCGTCATCATATATGCACGACCTGCAATTTCAAACAACTTTTTATGCTGCTCATCAATCTTCTCGTTATGCACACTAATTTCTTTACTCCAAGTTGGTAACATCAATAACTCCTCTTCCACAATAGCAACAATTAAAATTGACCTAATTAAATTCTACTACAAGATGACTTAATTTATTATATTATGCAATAAATGGTTTAAAGCTTTAGAATCTAAGTATTTTTAAACTTGTTATTTTTCAAACTCTGCTACAAGTGTTTTTTGCAGTAATCCCTTATCAATAGCTTTTAATTTGAAACCTTCTATACACTTCCCTCGGATAATTTCGCATACAATCATTTGAAAAATACTTGGAATTCCATTTCTTTCTGGCACACTTAAACGATTGGGCAAACCAGTTAAAAAACGTTCAATGGATTCTTTTTCTTCCATTCCAATTACACTCTCTCTTGCACCACACATTCCTATATCACTGACCCCAAAGGTTCCTTTAAAAATTTCTAAATCGTCCGTGCCTACGTGTGTATGTGTGCCACAAATCACACTCACTTGCCCCTTTAACATCATAAACATCGCGCGTTTCTCGCTAGTCGCTTCTGCGTGAAAATCTAAAACAATATTTATAATACCCTCTTGATGTAATGATTCTATTGTTTTTTTAGCACAAAGAAACGCGTTATCGCATTGTGGCATTCCAAAATGCCCCATTAAATTGAGAATAGCAAAAGATTCATTTTTAATATTTCCACGATAAATTCCACTCCCTATTACGCCTTGTGGATAATTATGCGGACGCAAAACATTAGAATTTTCAAGTGCTAAAAAAGGTAAAATATCTTTCTTGTCCCAAATATGGTTTCCCCCTGTAAAAACATCTATACCCATTTCTTGTAGTTCTTGCATACAAGCCACGCTAAGTCCAAACCCGTGACTTGCATTTTCCCCATTTGCCATTATGAAATCTAAACTATAATCTTCCCTTGCTTGGCGCAAATAATACCCCACTTGTTGTCTGCCAATTTTACCTACAATATCCCCAATCATTCCAATACGCATTAGCTTTCCTTGAATCTATCCACTTTTATTTTGTGATTTTTGTAATTTTAAATTTCCTAAATGCTCAAAAACAGCTTTCAATAAATCCTCTTCATCTTTACTTATTGCTTTGATAGTTAATTTTTCACCCTCCAAATCCACAAAAGAAATGTTTTGCTGATAATTCAAAATACTTGCGATTCCATAATTTCTTGCGATAATTTTAATACGAATTAGTTCTAAAAATTGTTTTGTATAAAGGTCTAAGCGTCCAAACCTTTCTTCAATCTCTCCCTCAATCAAAAAAACTGCATTTTCTTCTTCACACTTAGAAAGTCTCCGATAAATCTCTAAACGCAAACGTTCAGATTCTATTAATTCAGGATTTAAAAATGCTGTAACACTAAGCTTCACATCTACATTATTCCGCTTCTGTTGCACATCTCCACTTAAAGTAAATATAGCTTCTTCAAGAAGCCGCAGATATAAGGAATAACCTATATTCTTAATATGTCCGCTTTGCGCCTCACCAACTAGATTTCCTCCACCACGAATCTCTAAATCGTGATAAGCAAGTGCTCCTCCACTCCCTAGAAAAGAATTTTTTTCTAATGCTAAAAGACGTTTTTTTGCATCTTTTGTGATAACATTGAAATCCTCTATCAAAAGATAACAAAATCCTTCTTTATTGCCTCTCCCTACACGTCCTCGTAATTGATGCAAATCTGCAATTCCAAAACAATCTGCATTACTTACTAAAATTGTGTTGGCATTGGGCAGGTGAATTCCTGATTCTACAATACTTGTGCAAAGCAAGAGATGATAAGCACCTTTTGCAAAGTCCATTATAATATCTTCTGCTTCTTGTGAAGGAATTTGTGAATGCAAAATCGCTATCTTTAATTGTGGCAATAAGTTTAAAATTTCTTTCTTTTTTTGTTGAATGGAAACAATATTGTTATGGATATAAAATACCTGCCCACCTCTACGAACCTCACGCAATATGACTTCTTTCAATAAAGTTTCATCATAAGTTTTAACAAAAGTGCGCGTGGGCAATCGCTCACTAGGAGGAATTTTTAATTCACTTAAACCCTTAATACGAGAAAGTGCCATATTAAGCGTTCTTGGAATCGGGGTTGCTGACATCGAAAGCAAATGAATATTTTGGCTTAAATCCTTAATCCTCTCCTTTTGCTTCACGCCAAATTTATGCTCCTCATCTACAATCATAAGAGCCAAGTTTTTAAACTCTACATTTAAAAGTGCGTGTGTGCCAACGATTACATTTAAACTACCATTTTTGAGATTTGCTAAAATTACCTTTTTTTCTTTCGCACTTATATAGCGGTCTAAACGTGCTAATTTCAATCCAAAAGAGGCAAAACGTTCTTTTAAAGTGTTAAAATGCTGATAAGCTAACAAAGTAGTCGGAGCAATCATTGCAGATTGGTAACCATTTAAAAATGCTACAAACATCGCATTCATTGCTACTTCTGTCTTACCAAATCCTACATCTCCACTAAGTAATCTATCCATTACACGGCCACAACTTAAATCTTTAAAAATCTCTGCAATAGCTTGTTGTTGGTCTTGTGTATAATAAAACCCACTTTGATTTTGAAAAATTAAAATCTCCTCCTTTGTTACATCAAAAATCACTCCATCTAACAATTCACGTTTTGCGGCTAATGCGATAATTGCATTAGCAATTACAAAAAGTTTTTCCCTGACTTTTTCTTTGAGTTTTGCAAAAGAGCCTTTGCCTAAGCGGTCTAGTAACGGAATCCCGCCACTATTAGCAATATAGCGGTCAATTCTATCTAAGTTTTCAACCGGCAAAAGCAATTTATCTTCCCCAAGATATTGTAACTCAATAAAATCACGCACTCCCCCAAAAATATTAGTTTGCACGATTCCATTAAAAATTGCGATTCCATAATCACAATGCACAACATAATCCCCCACATTTAATTCGTCTAATAAAATTTTAACCTTTGTAGATTTTTTTCGCTTTTGGGGTGTATTAAGGGACAAAATAAGTTCATCTCTACCTAAAATATTCAACGAAACCTCTAAACCTAATACAAATTTAAATTGCATATCATTTAAAGAAATCTCTGCTCGTCGCACTTGTGCTTCTGTCTTGGCAATGATTGTGATTTGTTTATTTTTATGAAATTCCAAAAAGTTTTTTAAACTATTAAAATTGTATTCAAAATCTTGATATTCTTCACTTCTATCAATTACATTTCCGTTTAAGATTCTTTGCAAACTTTGCTCATTATGCTCTCTAAACCCTAAAACTTCCTTTGCCAATTCCTTCACATTCGGCAACAATATAAAAGGATAAGTTTGCAAAAAATCTTGTGAAGCATTAATTCTATCTAAATACCAAAATCCAAAACTTGCCAAGCTATTATTAGAAATATCATCTAAAATTAAAGGTTGATTCTCTGAAATTGTTTCGTGTAAGATAGCATAGGATTTTGCATTTAAATTAAAAAATGCGGGTGGAATCTCAAGAGATTGTAACTCTTCTTTGACACAAAGCTGACTTTGAATATCAAAAATACGAATACTCTCCACCTCCTCACCAAAAAGTGTGATACGATAAGGTTGTGTGGCAAAAATATCAATAATATCTCCTCTAATAGAGACTTCTCCACTTAGCTCTACTAAATCTACAAACTCATATCCTAAATAAAACAGGGTTTCTTTAAATTCTTTCAATTCAAAAGTAGCACCAATTTGCAAAGAAACACCTTGTAGAGATTCTGCATTAGGCAAAGAATGAAGTAAGGTAGAAAGAGGACTAAAAAGGATTTTTGCACCTTTAGAAGCATAAAATTTTCTAAGTATAGTAAAAATTTCGCTTAATTCTTCTTGAAAGCTACGCAAATCCTCACCAAAAACTGCACGAAAATCCGGTAACACAAATGTATCAAATCCCAAAAATTGCGCAACATCACACGCACTTAGTGCGCTCTGTTTATCTTCACTTACGATAATTAAACCATTTTTAAAATGGGAATTAAACTCTCTTTTATATTCTTTTAAATAAGCATAAACGCTACTTTGAATCACCGCCATCCTCTGATTTCTTCAAGCCAAATGGGGTAACCTTTGATTTCTCTAAATTCATTTTGCTGACTTTATCAAATCCATTCGTGTATTCATTATTTCTATGCACAACACTTTGTCCAACAAATTCTCCTGTTTTCTCAATAATCAACTCTCTTGCAGTGATGCTCCCATCAATTCTTCCTTGTGGTAGAATCTCTACGATATTACACTCACAATCCCCCATTAACTTTCCACTAACTACTAAGTGTTCAGAATTTATTTTACCATTGACACTACCATTTTTTCCAATTGCAACATTAGTTTTCGCTACAATATTACCCTCTAAACTTCCATCAATATGCAAATTACACTCACTGACTACATCACCCTTTATTTTTGTTCCTTGCGCAATAATACTGGTGTTTCCTGAATTTCCGCTAAGCTGTTTATCATTGTTAGCAAAGATTGCCATTTTATGTTTTTCTCCTTTTCAAAAATTTGCGTATAATCCCTCATCGTCCATTCCATAAATGATCGGGGATTAAGGTCGCGACCCAAATAACGAATCTCATAATGCAAATGAGGTCCAGTGCTTCTGCCACTATTGCCAGAATATGCGATGAGTTGCCCACGTCGCACGAAATCTCCTTTATTCACAACAATTTTACTCAAATGAGCATAAAATGTCTTGAATCCAAAAGAATGTTCTAATTTTACCATAATTCCATAGCCACCATTATAACCACTATTGCTAAAATCAGCTACACCATCTGCAGGCGCATAAATAGGTGTGCCACTTGGAACGCCAAAATCCATACCATTATGTGGCTGTGTGCGACGCAATACAGGATTTACACGCGTTCCCCACTCTGAAGTTACACGATAATTTCCTCGTAATGGAGCGCCATTTGGGATTAATTGCATCACGAATGCCTTTTGTGCTCCTGTTATCCTCGCCAAATCAACTCGCTCAATCAGGCTAAAATCCTGTGGCGTATCAATCGTTTGGTCGCTTAAACCCACAATACCTTCTAAATCTTCAATTCTATCAGAGACTTTAACCAACTCTTCTGTTTTTTCATCTACCAAAGCACGTAATTGCTCATTTTTTTCATTAATTTTTAGATATTCCTGCTGCATTAAATCTCGTTTTGTTTCAATCTGCTTTACTTCTTTTAGAAGTAATTTAATGGAAATAAAACTAAAGAAAAATATCACTACAATTAATAAAATCACATATAAAACAATTTGCTTCATATATTGATGAATATTGTATTGTTTAGAACCATTCACATCTGTGATAGTAACTACAAAGCGATTCTTCACACTTATTTTCCTATCCAAATAATTTTGTTATCTAAAAAATGTGTTAAAAACTCTGCTACAACACTAAAGCTACCACATACTAAATAATTTTCTTGTGGATTAACCCTCTTAAAGTCTTTAAATTCTATGTTTAACTCCTGTAAAATTTGTTCTAATTGTGCCTTTTCCATAATACGTGCGTTGCTAATTTCTAATATCTCTACACGCTTAATAATAGGTAAGAATATCGATAACACTGCACGAGGATTTTTATCAGAGTAGGAATTATAGACTAAAACACATTTATTTTGACTAAAATCCTCATTTTTTAGTTGTTTTACAAGGACTTGTGCAGCATTGACATTATGTGCAACATCTAAATAAATATTTGATGATAATCTTTGCATACGCCCTTGTAAATCTAATGGAGGTAAGGATTCCAATAAAGAATTTAATGAAAACTCTTTTAAAATCTTATGGAGTGATTCTTGTTCTTTTTCTAAAATTTCTTTTAAAACCAACAAGCCATTATAAGCTAAGGCTAGATTCTGTGCTTGATAATTTGGATAATTTTTCATTTTTATAAATTGGGTAATTTGAAATGGAATCTCCTCTAAAATCTTTAATTGCGTATTTTTTTCTTTAGCAATTTCTTTAGCAATTCTTACTATTTTATCCACATCTTTATCACTTTGAAATCCTAAAATGGCTCTTTTTGACATAGCATTCAATTTAGTGGTTGCAATTTGTTCTAAAGTATCTCCCAAAAACTCTTGATGGTCTAAACCAATGCTAGTAAAAAGTGATAATTCTGCTTGCACGCAAGTTGTTGTAGAGTCAAATTCCCCCCCAAGCCCTGCTTCAAGAACCAAAACTTCACAATCACTAAAGACGCTAAAAGCTAAAAAAGTTAAAACCTCAAAATAACTTGCTTGCTCTAGTTGCGATTCTGCAATAGAATCTAAAGCCAAAAAAGCCTCGTTTAAAGCCTCTCTTGAAAGATTTGCACCATTTTTCCAAAAACGCTCACTAAGACAAAGTAAATGAGGGGAACTAAAATGCCCAACCTTAATACCCAACTTATAGAGCATTAAACTTAGAAATCTCCCTGTACTTCCTTTACCATTTGTGCCAATGATTTGAATAATTTTTTGTGTAGAAGAATGCGGAATCTTTAATTGTTTGAAAATCTTTGGTGCGCGCATAGGGTCAAAAGGCATATACTCTAACCCTTTTTCATCTAAAAATCGTTCTAATTGTGTTTCATTATGCATATTAAGATTCATAATTAATAATTCCTTTGGAGTCTTTGTGCTTGCTAAATTCCTCTAAACTAACCTTGAGCATATTTTCTAAACTTTCAGACTCTACTCTATGGGAAACTTGTGCGCTTAGAGAAATATTAATACGTGTTTGCTGAAACATAAAAATACTTTGACTAACAATAGAATCTAAGTTGCGAATAAATTGTATGGCTTCTTCTCTTTCGCGTTCTAATAAACAAGCCAAAAACTCCTCTTCGCTGTAATATGCAATCAAATCACTTTCATTGCTATATTGCTTAAGTAATCGCCCTAAAGTCGCTAATACTCTTTTAGCCGCTTCTAATCCAAAGTGTCCTTTGATTTTATCATAGGCAGAGATTCCAAAAACAATGACAGAATAGTTTTTATGATGATTTTGAAATTGCAATTCTGCAAACTCTAACACCTCTTCCATACCTTGCCGACTTACAAGTGTTGTCATCGCATCAATGGGCAAAGAAGAGGCTTGATGGTATTTCAAAGGTGCGGAAACTTTAGGTTTAGGCTTATGGGTCGCTTTAGATGGATTGACTTGTGGAGATTCTTTTGTATCTTGCGTTATTTTAGTAAATTGCTCTTTTAAAATACTTTCTAACTTATTCAGAAGATTAATCTTTACTTCTTTACTAGATTTAGTTTTTAATATATTACGTGCTTCTTGTTGCCACTGACAAAAAGACGAACTTGAAATCTTAAAACCACTCAAAATCTCTAACCCTTTCGCTAAATCTATGAAATCTAATTCTGTGATTCCTTTTATCTGTTCTGCCCAACGCTCACGCCACATTTGTATAGATTTGGCATTCAACTTATCAATTTCTAATAATTGCCCCTTAGCAAGCATACTGATTTCTTTATGAGGGTGGGTTGCAAGTAAGCGTAAAAGCAATTTTACAATCTCTAATTGGGTAGAAAAGTTTCTTTTGTAGAAAAAAAGGTGATTGATAGAATGAACTAAAGCAGCAATCAATTCATTTTTATTCTTAAATTTACGATTAAATAAGCTTTCTTTAATTTCTTTATCTAGCATTTCAAGGATTTTTTCTATACTAAAATCTACCTCGCCCACATTGACACCTATTTTTTTTGCCTGTGCATAGAAAGCCTCTGCATAAAACTCTGGGGTTGGCTCTTTGCCTTCCTTTAACAATTCTTTTAACGCTTCTCTAGCAATAATTTGAGCATTTTGCATTATTGCACATCAATTCCCACTTGCGAAATAAAACCATCAATAGCTTGCAAAACGGCTTTATTAATCGCTTCAAGACGGACAGAATCTGTAATAATAGAAGTATTATTTAGGGCAAAATTATGATAACCTCTTTTAGAAAATACACGTGTTGTTTGAGTTAAAAGATTTGTATATCTAAACTCTACACTTGCTACACAACGATAAAAGGTCGCAAATCCAGTGCGATTCTCTGCTAAAGCATTAAAACTTATACTATGCAACTGCACCTCAATCATAGAAGTTGCTTCCTCCTTGCTAGACACATTGGTATGCAAACGTTCAAAAATCACTCTAGTAATTTCATCTTTCAAAGCAATGCTATTTTGTGGGTCACGTGGATTAATTTTCACCTCTACAAATACCTTATCACCAACTGCTTCTTGTGCTTTATGCGCAATAGGTTGATACCCACACGCACTAAGCATTATAAAAATCATAATGCAAAAAGTATTCTTTAAAAGATTCGTCATTATTTCACCACAAAATTAATCAATTTGTTAGGAACAATGATTTCTTTTATAATAGCTTTATTTTCTATCCACTTAGAAACTTCTGCTTTAGCAGTCTCTAAAATCTCATTCTCCTTATTATTTATCTTTACTTTGATTTCTCCACGCCGTTTGCCATTAATCGTAATTGCCATCATAATAGAATCTTCTTTGAGTGCCTCTTCATCTAGTTTGATATCCTTGAAATTTTCCAAATTAAAATATTCTTGGCTCAATTCCCAGCAAATATGAGGAATAATTGGCTCTAAAATATTTAAAAGTATAAAATACCCTTCACTCCAAATCTCTGGATTTTCTTGCTCACTTAAAGCATTTAATGCTTCCATACACGCCGCAATTAAAGTGTTAAAAGTATAACCATTTTCGTGGCAAAAAGTTTCTTGATATTTCTTTAAAGATTCATAAACTTTTTTACGAGCATATTTTTCTTTTTCATTTAAATTTTGGGATTCTATTTTAGGCAAACTTTGAGTTTTTCGGATTTTTTCAGTCTTCGTACAAAGTCGCTTAATGAAGCGATAAGAACCCTCTACTGCAGAGTCATTCCATTCTAACTCCCGCACAGGTGGAGCAGCAAACAGAATAAATAATCGTGCGGTATCTGCACCATATTGTGCAATAATTTCTTCAGGATCTACAACATTCCCTTTAGATTTACTCATTTTTGCCCCATCTTTTGTTACCATACCTTGTGTTAAGAGATGAGAAAAAGGTTCATTAGAATCCGTATAACCTAACGAATGCAAAACTTTAGTAAAAAACCGCGAATAAAGCAGATGCAAAATTGCGTGTTCAATTCCTCCAATATACTCATCTACATTCATCCAATAACGTTCATCTACTTTACTTAGGATTTCATTTTCACGCAATTCTTTTGGAGTTGTATAACGCAAAAAATACCAACTAGATTCTACAAAAGTATCTAATGTATCAGTTTCTCTAATGGCATTTTTACCACATTTTGGACAAGCGCAATGCTTCCAATAAGGGTGTTTATCTAGTGGATTCCCCTCTCCATCAATCACGACATCTTCAGGCAATGCCACAGGTAGTTTTTCTAAAGATTCTGGCACAATTCCGCATTTTTCACAATGAATAAGAGGAATTGGCGTTCCCCAATAGCGTTGCCTCGAAACACCCCAATCCCGCAATTTAAAATTTACTACAGCTTTACCTAATTGATTCTTTTCGAAATATTCTATAATTTTTACTTTGGCTTCTTCGCTCTCTAAACCATTGTATTCTTCCGAATGAATCAAAATTCCACTCTCGCAATAAAACCCTTGAGATTCTACATTAGAATCTTTTGGCATAATCACAGGAATAATTGGCAAATGATATTTTTTAGCAAACGCATAATCTCTCTCATCGTGTGCAGGCACACTCATCACCGCACCACTTCCATAGCTCATTAAAACAAAATTTGCCATCCATAAAGGAATCTTAGCTTTTGTTAATGGATGTATTACAGATATTCCAAGCGGTATGCCCTCCTTGTCTTGTTGAGCGCGCTCCCTTTCACTTGCATTCTGTATTGCTAGAATTTGTGCTTTTTGCTCCTTTGTGATGCCATAAGATTTTGCATTTTCCAAAATAACTTTAACAAGCGGATGTTCTGGAGCTAATGCACAATAACTTACACCAAAGATTGTATCTGGGCGTGTGGTAAATACTTCTATGGATTCTATGACACCTTGTTCAGATTCTATCTTTTTCTCTAATGAAAAGGCAAATCTTAAACCCTGCGATTTTCCAATCCAATTTCTCTGCATTGTTAGCACTTGATGAGACCATTTACCCTCTAATATATCCAAATCCTCTAACAATTCTTGTGCATAATCTGTGATTTTAATGTAATACTGATACATTTCTTTTTGCACCACAGGAGTATCGCAACGCCAACATTTCCCCTCAATCACTTGCTCATTTGCAAGCACAGTTTGATCTTTTGGACACCAATTTAAAAAACCTTTTTTACGATAAATCAAGCCTTTTTTCCACATTGCAATAAATAATGATTGTTCCCACTTAGAATAAATAGGATCACAAGTTGCAAGCTCACGCGTTTTAGAAAATGAAAAGCCCAAACTATAAAGCTGACGCTTCATATTTTCGATATTAGAATAAGTCCATACTTTAGGGTGAGTTTTGTGCTTAATCGCAGCATTTTCTGCAGGCATTCCAAAAGCGTCCCAACCGATAGGATGTAGCACATTAAAGCCCTCTTTGCGAAATTTTCTAGCAATCGCATCACTAATGCAGTAATTGCGCACGTGTCCCATATGAATGTTACCACTCGGATAAGGAAACATGCTTAAAATATATTTTTTGGGTAATGTTCTATCAGGTTGTGGTTCATAGGCATTGTTTTCTTCCCAAAAACTTTGCCATTTTTTCTCAATTACTTTTGCATTATACTCCACATTAGCTCCTAATTATAATCATTGTAACTTTTAATACTCTCAATCGCTACAAAAATAATGGACACAATGTTTGCTACCACTGCACCAAGAGCAAGAGCAACAGCAATACTCATATTATCAAAGACTTGCATATAAATAAAAGAAGGGATTAAATGCAAATCTGCTACCAACGAAGCAGCCATAAGTTCTGCGGACATATAACTTCGCACACCAACTTTTAAAATTGTGGATAAAATATTTACTCCTCCTGCAATAAAAAGCATAACCAAGCTTTGGTCATATAAAAACCCTATCGTAGAAGTCAAACTCATCAAGATAAAAAATATAAAAATAACTTTACCCCAATCCATTACACTCTTCCTTTCTCATACATTTCACGCAATTTCTTTTTTTCTAATGCCTTACGCTCTATTTCCGCAACTTTTTGATGATATTTCTTCAAATCAAATTTAAACAAAATCACCAATCTACTCGCAACAAAAATCGAACTATAACTACCTACAATAGAACCTACAAGCATTGGCAAACTAAACCCTTTAATAATTTCTCCTCCAAAGAGATAAAGTGTAAAAACAGAAAAAAACATTGTCAATGAAGTAAGAATTGTGCGGGAAAGTGTTGCAGAAAGTGCCTCATTAATGACATTTTCCAATTTATCATTCACGCGCAAACCAATCGTCTCACGGATTCTATCAAAAATAATAATGGTATCGTTAATAGAATAACCAATCAATGTTAAAAGCGCTGCAATGACCTCCAAATTTAAATCAATATCAAACAAAATAACTGCGCCAGCAGAAATAACTACATCATGCACTAATGCCAAAATAGCTGCTAATGCAAAACGCCATTCATAGCGATAAGAAACATAGAGCATAATACTAACTAAAGCTAAAGCTAAAGCTAAAGCACCTTTTTCTTGTAATTCACTTCCTACTTTTGGACCAACAATATCCACACGCCGAATACTTATCTCTCCTGTGCCTTTTAAGACTTCTGCAACTTCTTCGCCAATATTTTGCTCTACACTTGAAGTGGCGGTAGGAAGCTTGATTAAAATTTCCTCTGGTGAGCCAAACTCACTCACTTGCACACCTTTATAGGATTCTATCTGCTCTAGCTTCGCCCTAATTTTTGCTAAGGGTGCTGGCGCATTATACTGCAACTGAATCAGTGTTCCACCTGCAAAATCTACACCGAGTGTAAAGCTTGGCTTAATAAATAAAATCAAAGATACTATAAATAAAATCAAAGAAAATAAGATTCCATAGTTTGACATTTTTACAAAATCATAAATTCTATTATGTTTAAAAAAATCCATTCCCTATTCCTTACTTACTTCTTTCTTTATAACCAAACCACAAAGCATAATTGCCAGATTTAATAATATGATTTTGTAAAGCTCTAAAGACTCCGTGTGTCCCTATGATTGCTGTAATAATTGAAGCTAAGATTCCAATTGTCATTGTAATTGCAAACCCCTTAATTGCACCTGTTCCACACATATAAAGCAAGATTGCAGCAATCAATGAAGTTAAATTAGAATCAAAAATAGCCCTTGAAGCATTAACATATCCATTTTCCATAGATTTAATGAAATTCTCTTTTGCGCGGAATCCCTCACGGATTCTCTCATTAATAATGACATTAGCATCTACTGCCATACCAACAGTTAAAATAATCCCTGCCATACCGGGTAATGTCAAGGTTGCTCCAAAAAGTGCCATTACTGCAACGACTAACAAAATATTTACTACCATAGCAAGATTGGCGATAACGCCTGCGATTCCATAATAAAATGTCATAAATCCTACCACTAGCACTGCACCTGTAATTAATGCGATTAAAGAAGCTTTGATACTATCTGCTCCTAAAGAGGGACCCACACTACGTTTCTCTAGTAAAGTAATAGGTGCAGGCAATGCTCCACTTCTAAGAGCAATTGCTATATCACTTGCCTCTTGCACGCTAAATCCACCACTAATTTGTCCGCTACCTCCGCCAATTCTTTCGCGAATTACTGGAGCAGAATAAACTTTACCGTCTAGGACAACTGCCATACGATTCCCAACATTTTTCCCAGAGAAATCACCAAAAATCTTACCCCCTTGTGTATTAAGCGTAAAGTTAATAATCGGTTGTCCATTTTGATCATAAGCTGCTCTTGCATCTGTGAGCATTGCCCCATCTAAAATTGGAATCGCTTTTAATAATATCTTTTGCTCAGGATTATTCATAAAGGGTAAAATCACATCACCATAGGATTCTGCCTCTAAGTCTGTCATACTAGAAACTCTAGCGTTGCGTGCTTCATCTACTGCCATCATTTGCAAATGCCCACCTTTAGAGATTAACTCCAAAGCCCTCTGTTCTTCTTCTTGCGTTTTAATGCCAGGTAGTTGCACCAAAATTGAATCATCTCCTTGTTTTGTTACACTTGGTTCAGAGAGTCCAAATTGATCTAAACGATTACGAATATTTCCAATTGCTTGTTCAATTGCAAAACTCTCTATATTCACAATTTCAGATTCTGTCAAAGAAAGAGTGTAATGCAAGTTATTTTCTACTACTTCTAAACCCGAAATTTCTTTTAGATATTCCTCTATTTTAGATTTTTCATTAGCATCTAATAATTCAAAACTTATATTTTCATTTTGCACACTTAGCCCATCTAATAAAATCTGCTCCTCTAGTGCATAATAATTAATTTGCGAAGCAAGAGAAGAATAGCGCGTTTTAATAGCCTCTTGGGTTTTAACACCTAAGAGTAAATTTAATCCTCCTTGCAAATCAAGTCCTAAAATGATTTTAGGTCCTTGCGTTTGAAAAAAAGAAGGAATGGAAAGAATAACCCCAAAAATAATTGCAAGGATAAAAAAGAATAATTTTGAATTAAAAGGTTTTTTCATAATTTAACTATTGCTCAAACTTTCTAGCAACATAATCTTTGGCAAGTTTTACTATCGTATCATCGTTTAAACGCACCATAAAAAATTCCTCTTCGCGCTTAACAATCTCTACAATCAAGCCACCACTTGTTACAACTTTATCTCCTTTATCTAACGCCGCAATCATTTCTCTATGCTTCTTTGCTTGTGTTTGTTGTGGGCGAATAATTAAAAGATAAAAAATCGCAATTAAAACAACAAGTGGCAAGAGTTGCGTAAGTGTATTTCCAATATTTTCCATATTATGCCTTTTAACTTTGTAAAATAAATGCGGATTTTAGCAGAGCTTTACTAATTAAATCTTTAAGTTAAATTTTGGTTTGTATCAAATCTTTTGTGCGTTGTGTGAAAATCCTAGCAAACTCTCTGCAATCTAAGCCAAAATGTTTTTCTCTTCCTCTCTTCAAAGTGCTTTAGGATAAAGGACTTTCAATACGCAATAAGTAGAAAAACAAACCATTTCATCGCCAATTCCTCCACGCATTACATTTCCAAAAATAACAATATTAAATTGATTGTTCTTGATGAAATATAGGAATTTTTACAAGAGAGCCTGTTAGCTCATCTTGTATATTAATGATGTGTGATTTTATCCCGAACAAGGAAAAAGATACTACCTAGAATCCCTGCAGTTAAAGAAGCAATCAAAATAGAAATTTTTGCTACATCTGTTGCAACTAGAGCGTGTTCCCCACTAAATGCAAGATTTGTAACAAACATTGACATTGTGAAGCCAATACCCCCCAAAGCTCCAGCACCAAAAATCTCAACCCAAGAGACACCATTTGGACGTGCAGCAATTCCAAGCTTTTCTGCAAAGAAAGTAAAGGCAAAAATTCCAACTGGCTTACCAATCACAAGTCCAAGTAGAATCCCTAAAAACACGTGGTCTATATTAAAATCAATATTAGAACCAATCGTAACTCCAGCGTTGGCAAAAGCAAAAATCGGCATAATCAGATAATTGCTATAAGGAGCAAGTGAATGCTCTAAACGTAAAAGTGGATTTTGCACTGCTTTTTTCTCTTGACTCAAGTGATGCAATGCTTCTACCTGCTCATTTTGAAGCAAGATTCCGTCTTTTTTAGTTTCTGCTTCTTGAAAATGGCTTACAATTGTTTTTAATTTCTCCATAAAAGAAAGTGTATCAATTTTTGGTGCAACAGGAATCGTAAAGGCAAGCATAACCGCGGCAATTGTTGCATGCACTCCACAATTATGCACTGCAATCCATAAAAGTACACCCAAAACCATATAAGGCTTCAAAGATTTAACCCCCATCTTGTTTAACGCTATAAGCACTACAATAATTCCTGCAGAAACAGCCAACCATTCAAAAGAAATCCCAGTAGAATAAAATAATGCAATCACAATAATTGCACCCAAATCATCAGCAACGGCTAAAGACACCAAGAAGACTTTTACAGAAATAGAAACGCGTTTCCCTAAAGTAGAAAGCACCCCTAGTGCAAATGCAATGTCTGTTGCCATTGGGATTCCAAAACCTGTCTCTGAAGGTGTTCCTGCATTTAAAGAATAATAAATAATCCCCGGACCAATCATTCCGCCCAATGCTGCGATAATTGGTAAAGCAGCGCGTTTAAAACCCGCTAACTCTCCAAAAAGCACTTCACGTTTGATTTCCAACCCAACAACCAAAAAGAAAAATGCCATTAAAACATCATTAATCCAATGTTCCAAACTCATTCCAATAAAGACACCATCAACACTAAAACCGAATTTTGCTTTCCAAAGCTGCGCATACGCTTCACCTAAGGGTGAATTTGCCACAATCATTGCCAAAACAGCACAACAAAGCAGTAAGACACCTGCAAACGATTCACTTTGTGTAATTTTACTAAGAGTTGCTAAAAACCCTTTCTTACTTTCTGATTCCATACTTCCCCTTAAACTTCAACTAATCTTCCTTCACCTTGTGTGTAGAAAATATATCCATAAGTTTCTTTTTGTAACATAAACCTTACAGATTCTATATACTCACGCACTTGTATTAAGTGTGATTCCTTTGGCGCACCACTCTTATAATCAACAACAAATGCTTCTTTATCGCCTATCACTAAAAGGTCTAAGCGTTTTTGTCTGCCACAAGAAAGATAAGGAATTTCACATTTTACCTTTCCTTTAGCCAAAATTTCAATTAATTTTTGATTTTTTATCACAAAATTGCATTGAGTTATAATTTTTTCTAGTTCTATACGCGTCAAATAGAATCCCATTTTATTGTCTAAAAGCTCTAAAATTAGCTCATTAGATAATAAATTTTTGAGCTTTTGTTCCATTACAAAATGTAATGCGATTCCACGATAAATTGCTTTTAAATTACTAAACCCCTCTTCTTTTCTGCTATTCTCCAGTTCATTCTCCCCAATATACATCTCTTTTTGTCTTCCTAAGTTTTCTAAAATCGGTTTTGTAAGTGTAACCCTGTAAAAAGGCATTAGAGATTCTAAATTTTGTTTTTTTTGATGCTTTTGCATTTGTATAGCGTTTTTTAATTCTCCTCTCTCTTGCTCTTCTAACTGCAAAAATCCAAAAGCACTTTTTTCATCAAGGCAAAAAATGTTCATTGTATTTTTAGCACGTGTTAAGGCGACATAAACCTGATTTTTTAAATCTTGCATTTCTAATGCCTCTTCTTTACAAAGAGCATTTTGATACGCATTATCTAAATGATTCCTAATTTTGTTGGAATGTTTAAAAATTCTTTCAATTTCTATGCCACTCTCTTTAAATTCAAAAAATATATTTTCTCGTTGATGACTACTCCCATTGATTTTATCCACTACAAGCACATTTTCAAATTCTAATCCTTTAGATTTATGAATTGTCATAATGCGAATCCCAGAAAAATCACTTGAAACAATATCTAATGCTAATCTCTCTACTTGCTCCAATAACTCATTGATTTCATAAAACTGCAAACAAGATTCCAAAAATTTCTTTGCACTCAAGCTTGCAATATGATAATACTCCATAATTTTCAATAAGATTTTTGCAGGTTCTTTAATTTTTATAATAGAATCCAAAAATTTTTCTAAATTTTTATTTTGCGATTCTGTAATTTCCAAGCCCAAAAGCATAAAAAACTCTTGCTTAAATTGAATATTTTTTGTTTGTATATATTTTAAGATTTCAATTAAAGCACGCACCTCATTATGGTTAATTAATTTTGCGCTTGTATCCATTACGACTCTTATGCCTTTTTCTTGTAGAATTTGTGCTAATTCTACGACTGATTTGTTATCAAATACCAAAATTGCTATTCCCTCTTCCTTTGCACCTAAACTTTTTAAACTCTCCAAACCTTTAAAGACTTCTAAATAAAGGCTATCTTTTGTGAATTTTTGGACTTGTACATAACCATCCATCTCTACCTTTGGAATCTGGGGAATAAAGTCTTGAATTGCACCTTTAAAAATATCATTGACAAACTCTACAATATGCCTAGAACTACGATAATTAGCCTCTAAAACTTGACATTCCATTCCTTGACTTGCAATCTTAAATAACTCTGGATTTCCTCCACGAAAGCGATAAATAGATTGTTTAATATCCCCAACATAAAAAAAACTACGTTCAAAGTTTTTTGCCCCCTTCCCCCCCTTTATCTCTTGAATTAATGGCTTTAAAATCTCATATTGCAAGATACTTGTATCTTGAAACTCATCAATCAAAATATGATTAAGCGCACTATCTAATCTAAAATATAAAAAATCCTTATCTAAAATATTCTTAGTTAATAAAGCATAAACTTTTGAAGCCACCGCATTAAAACTTAAGCAATTATTTTGTTGGTAGTATTCCTCCTTTGCCTCTAAAAAAGATTGAAAAATCTGATAAAGTTTCTCTAAATATTCTGCTTCCTCTTCTAGTAAAACCCGATAAATTGTTTTTTTCAATCTTTCAAAATCCCCTGGATTAAAAGGAATCTTTTTAAATCCTCTATAATCCTCAATATTTTCTTTCATAAGCCAAGTTTTGCCTTTTTCAAGCAAGTTTGCAAAATCCTCAAAATCTAGACTAGATGGAATCTCTCCTTTTTCGTTATAATAAGCATCTTTTAAACGATTAGCGTATTCCATTGCCTGTATTCTAGTATCAAAGCCTTGTCGTTTTTCTTTTTGCATTATTTGAGGCACAAAAAGTGATGGGGTCAACATTTCTTTAAAAGAATCTAAAAATACACATAAATTTAGGAGATGATTTAAAGTTTGTTTTTTTTCATAACAAATTTCCACAATCTGCTCAAAATCAATCCTTTCTAAGCGAGATAAAAAGATTTCTGTAATGGAAACTAAATCGTCCTCTTGTAGCCCAAAATTTTGTTCCACTCCTGCATACCAACAAAAATTTTTCAAAATCTTTTGTAAAAAAGCATCAATAGTTGTAATCTTCAAATCCTCACACAAAAACTCTCTATAAATCTGATAGATTTTATCTTGCCACTTCTGCCAATCTTGTTCATCTTTGATAGCAATAAACTCAAATTTATTAATATACTCTCTATTATTTTTATTATCATAAAGTTCTTTAATGTTTTTAATAATTCGTTCTTCCATTTCTTGGGCGGCTTTTCTAGTAAAAGTAAGCGTTAAAATGCTTGATGGCTTTGCACCTAAAAGCAATAGATTCAAATAACGCATTGTTAATTGATAGGTCTTGCCACTCCCTGCGCTCGCGCTCAAACATAAAAGGGGATATTGCATAAATTCCTCCAAAATTTATAATTATAACACTAAAACTAAAAGTGTTCAAATCTTATAAAAGTTGATTGACTTAAACTAAAGTTTTGTTATATAATAAACTAAAAGTTTATCATTTTTATTTTTAAGGAATCAATAATGTCAAAAAGTCTTTATGATACCCTAGAAGTATCCCAAAATGCAAGTAGTGAAGAAATCAAAAAGTCTTACCGCCGTTTGGCAAGGAAATACCACCCTGATATTAACAAAGAAGCAGGAGCAGAAGAAAAATTCAAAGAAATCAATGCGGCTTATGAGATTTTAAGTGATACCAATAAACGCAAACAATATGACCAATTTGGTGATTCTATGTTTGGTGGGCAAAATTTCCACGATTTTGCACGAGGGCAAGGCAATGTTAATTTGGACGATATTTTAAGTCAAATTTTTAGTGGTGGATTAGGAGGAGGCTTTGGAGGAGCTAACTTTCGCAATACGGGTTTTAATGGATTTAGTAGTGGCGGATTTGACTTTGGAAATGCGGGTTTTAACACGCAAAACCAACCTAATTTAGATATAAATGCACAGATTACAATCCCTTTTATCACAGCAGTTTTAGGAGGAAAGCATAGCGTAAAAGTGCAAAACCAAAGTTATGATATTAAAATTCCAGTGGGCATCAAAAATGGAGAAACGATTCGCTTAAAAGGTAAAGGCAAAACAATGGGGACACAGAATGGAGATTTGCTCTTAAAAGTCAGTGTCGCACCCCACCCACAATATAGCCAAGAAGGAGATGATTTAACCAAAAAATTTGATTTGCCCCTTAAAACTGCATTATTTGGAGGTAAAGTTGAAATAGAAACTTTACAAAAAACTATCACGCTCAAAGTGCCTAAAAATACTAAAAATTCCCAACGATTCCGCGTTAAAGGGCTAGGTGCAATGAATCGCAAAACAAAAAATTATGGTGATTTGTATTTGGAAGCAAATATCATTTTGCCTGATTGTGATTCTATACCTAATGAATTAAAAATTGCACTTGAAAAATACCTATAAGGAGTTTAAATGTATAGCTATGATGAACCGGTTTATTTGATAAGCGTTGTAGCCAAGATTCTAGCAATTCACCCACAAACCTTGCGACAATATGAGCGCGAAGGTTTAGTGGAGCCTGGTAGAACTGATGGCAAAATGCGTCTTTATTCGCAACGTGATATTGACAAAATCAAGATGATATTACGCCTAACACGAGATTTAGGAGTAAATCTTGCAGGTGTAGATATTATTTTGCGTCTCAAAGACCGACTAGATGAACAAGATAAAGAAATTGAGGAATTGCATCTTAGTTTAGAAAAAATTAAAGCAAATCAACCAAGTAAATCTGTCATCAAAAAACAAAGTTCCTATGAGGTAATTATTTTTGAAAAATCCTAATGAATTAACATAAAAAACAAGGATGAGAAATTTTATAATCCTTATACAATAGGCTGCCAATTTTTAGCAAGATTTTGAATATTTTGCACAATATCTCCTTGCCAAATATTACTAATACACGCAATCATTTGTGCGTGCTTTAGTTGCGCAACATTTTTTGCATTGATACCACCAATTGCACAAGCAGGCAGGGAATAAGGCGTTGCATTAAAAGATTCAAACAGACTTAAATCAATCCTTTTAGCCTGCGGTTTTATTAGGGAAGGGAAACAAGTCCCAAAGGCAACATAATCTACTCCGACCTCTTTTGCAACTTTAGCTAACTCCAAGCTTCCATAGCACGAAACTCCTAAGATTCCATTATAATGGGAACGGATTTGACGCAATTCTTCTAAACTATAAAGTGTGCCGTCTTCTTTTTTTCCAATATGCAAAGCCTGAACATTAAGAGTTATTGCTAATTCTATCCTATCATTCAAAACAAAAATCACATTAGAATCCTTACAAAGTGGCTCTAATTTGTAACAAAGTTCTGCAATTTCTTCCTCATTACTTTTTTTGTCTCTCAACTGAAAAAGTTTAATTCCACCCTTGATTGCTGCTTGTAAGGATTTCTCTAATTTATCTTTGGGCGTTAAATCTTTATCACTAATTGCATAAATTCCTCTTAACATTATTCAATTCCTAATCAAAAATATTTTAAAATTCTATATCTTAAAGCATTAAAGAGAGTTTGAAAATGCTAAAAAATCAGAATAAAAAGAGTTTGCCCCTCACTTATGAATTGCACTTACAAGGAATCGTGCAAGGGGTGGGATTTCGCCCCTTTGTGTATAGAATCGCAACACAGTACAACCTTCAAGGTTTCGTGCGGAATGATACACAAGGTGTTTTTATCCTAGCACAAGGTAGCAAAGAGCAATTAAATGCTTTTATTCTAGATTTACAAAATCCTCCAAATGCAGCAAAAATTATGAGATTTACCCAAAATATCATCAAGACCGATAAACTTTACCGAGATTTTAAGATTCAACAAAGTGAGCAAAATACGCCCTTAAGTGCTACAATTCCAGCAGATATTGCACTTTGTCAAGACTGCTTAAAAGAATTATTTGATGTTAATAATCGCCGTTTTGGCTATGCATTTATCAGTTGCACTAATTGTGGGGCAAGATATAGTCTCATCTCTACTTTACCTTATGATAGACAAAATACCGCAATGGCAGCATTTAAAATGTGCAAAGAATGTCAAAATGAATATGATAATCCAAACTCACGTAGATTTCATTCAGAAATTAACTGCTGTCAAGTCTGCGGACCAAAATTATTCTATGTAAATAATATCCAACAATTTATAACATTGAACATTCTACCCAATGTTTCTGATTCCACATTATGCGATAGGTTAGAATCACAAGATACACATTTCATTTCCAATCCTCTAAAAAATGCAATTCAGGATTTAAAAAATGGTAAAATCCTTGCCATTAAAGGAGTCGGTGGATATGCTCTTGTATGTAACGCACTCAACACAGAAACCATTGCAACACTAAGAAAACGCAAATGTCGCCCTAAAAAACCTTTTGCGATTCTTTGTAAAGATTTATTAATGGCAGAACATTATGCACAATTAAATGCAAACGAAAAAGAAATCCTCACTTCCCCTATTGCTCCTATTGTATTGGTTGAAGCAAGGAAATCTAGTGCCTTACCCCTAGATTTAATCGCACCTAACCTCAACACTTTAGGTATCATTTTACCTTATGCTCCCTTGCATTATTTGCTAACGTATTCATTAGATTTTCCACTGATTTTTACAAGTGCTAACTTAAGTGGGGAACCTATTATCAAAAGTTTTGGTGCAATCATAGAATCTTTAAAAGAGGTATGCGATGGTGTCTTATTTTTTAACCGCGATATTTTAAATTCTATTGATGATAGCCTTGTAAGAGAATGTAATTCAAAGCATCAAAAAAATATACAAGTTTTGCGCCGCGCCAGAGGGTTTTTGTGTGATATTCCTCTTCCTATGCACGAGAGCCAATCTCAAAACTTTATCGCTTTAGGTGCCCAACAAAAGGTTACCTTTTGCTTACACTTCCGCAATAAAACACTGCTAAGCCCTCATTTGGGGGATTTAGACAATTTAGTAAGCCTTCATAACTTTACTAATACACAACGACTTTTTTGCAACCAATATCAAACGAACTTTGATACTCTTGTGTTAGATTTACACCCCAATTACACACAACGTCATTTAATCCACCAAAGAGCACAAACATACTTTGTGCAACATCATTTTGCGCATTTGCTTTCAAATATCGCAGAAAATTCCATTACTTGCGAAGTCTTGGGTGTTATTTTTGATGGAACAGGTTATGGTGAAGACGGGAATCTTTGGGGAGGAGAATTTTTAAAATGGAATCCAAACAAACCTTTGGAATTTTCTCGTTTTGCACATTTTGATAACTTTACACTTTTAGGAGGCGAACAAGCAATTAAAGACATTAGGAGACTTGGTTTAGAAACTTTATTTTGTGCTTTTGGTGAAGATTATGTGCAACTAGACTTGTCTTTGTTGGAATCCCTCAAGCAAGATTTTGGGGATAATGCTCTTTCATTATTTTATAAACTCCATAAAGCAAGAAGTAGAATCCTTTGTGATTCTGTTGGTAGATTATTTGATGCAGTAAGCGCAATTTGCGGTGTTTGCCTAAAAACAAATTATGAAGGAGAAGGGGGAATGATTTTAGAATCCCTAGCGACAAAAAGCAAAACTCCAAAAGCTTATCCTTTTGAAATACGAGATAATATTATCTTATGGCAATTCTTAATCCAAGAGATTTACAAAGACTTAAGAAATGAGATTTCATTATCACAAATTGCACTAAATTTTCACTTCACTTTAGCTCAAATCATTGCTGAAATTGCAAAAGATTCCACTCATATTGCACTAAGCGGAGGATGTTTTCAAAATAAACTCTTAACGCAATTTGCCTTGGAAGCATTATCTGATAAACGAGTTTATTTACATCACCAAATCCCTTGTAATGATGGTGGAATCAGCTTCGGACAGGCTTATTATATGCAACTAAAAATGACTTGAGTTAAAATGTAAGCAAGGGGGGACCTTGCCTAAAGAATCTAATTATTAATGCACATCGTGCCAAATTTTACGTTTCCAAAGATAAGCCACTATACCCATAATTATCATAAAAATAACAAGTTTATAGCCAAGCGCCTCACGTTCAGCCTTTTTGCTATCACCAACAGATTCCATATACGCAATTACTTGGTTTTCTGCATTTTCAGTTAAACCAACACGCGGCATTGCAGTTCCTGCAAGACGTTTTTGCGGGTCGTTAATAAAAGTATGTAGATAATCTAAACTTCTACTACGAATCATCATAGATAAATCTGGAACTTTAGTGCCTAAATAATCTACCATATCTCCTTGCGCATTCCATTTGTCATAACGCACACTATGGCAACGACCACACGCATCAATAAATACTTCTTTATTGCTTAATTCTTGAGGAGCAATACTGATTAAATAAGTAACAATATCTGCAATTTCTTGGTCACTCATCCAATCATAAGCTGGCATTGGGTGATTCCCATCAAACTTATGTGTTTGTTTAGTAGCGACAGAGGCATTTTTAATAACATTACCCAAAAAGTTTTTTTCATAGATTAAACCTGATGAAGACAAATCTGGAGGAACAACACCATAAGCTGCAAGTGCATCTTGTGGGGTAAATGGGGACTCCATACCTTCCACTTTGATTGAGTGACACGCGAGACAATTTGCATTAACAATCTCTTTACCATTTGCGGCATTGCCTTCCAATGTAAGTGGTGTCAAATCCGTGAAATTGTAGTCTGCTGGAGCAACTTTTGGATTCATCTGACTATGTGCAAAGGGTTCAACACCCCAATAAATAATCCCTGTCAGCACAACAACAACGATTAATGCTAAGAACTCTTTCATTCTCACTCCTTAATTCTGTTTGTCTTCTAGCTTGGTTATAATTGGCAAAATAACAAATAATAATGCCAAAAATGCAATCGTAGCAGCAAAACCAATATAAGCATTCGCACCTGTTGGTGGAAGTTTGCCCCAAATGGTCAAAATAATCATATCTGCAACCAAGAGCCAAAAGAATACCATAAAGCCCGGTCGTTTATGTGCAGGTGCTACAACTTTACTTCTATCTAGCCAAGGCAAAAGCATAAAAACAACATTTGCGATTCCAAATGCAATCAAACCTAAATCAGCACTAAAGAAAAAACCACGTAAAATCTCATAGCTCCATAAAAAATACCATTCAGGATAAATATGTGGTGGTGTTTTAAGATGGTCAGCTGGATCAAAGTTAATTGGGTCAAGCGCAAAAGAAAAATGATAGCAAGTCAGATAGAATAAGATAGCTAAAAAGAAACTTGCTACGAAGAAATCCTTAGATAAGAACATAGGCCAAAATGGAATCACTTTGGATTCTTTTTTGTTTCCTGCTTTAAATTTCTCTGCTTCTTTTTCAAAGTCTAACTCTTCCCCATAAGCGTTATTTACGTGTGGAATCCTTAAACTATAAAAATGCACTGCAATTACGAGCATAATGACGACAGGTAATAATACAACGTGGAGCATAAAAAATCTTGTCAAAGTTGCATCAGCTACAATGAAATTACCGCGAATCCATACGACTAAATCCGCTCCAATCACAGGGATTCCACCAAATAAGTTTGTAATAACTGCCGCTGCCCAATAACTCATTTGTCCCCAAGGAAGCATATAACCACTAAAAGCTTCTGCAGAAAATAAGCCAAAGAGAATCATTCCTGTAAGCCAAATCATTTCTCGTCCGCGCTTATAGGAACCATAATAAATTGCAACAAACATGTGGATATAAATTACCAAGAAACAGACTGACGCACTCACGGCGTGTAAATGTCTCCATAGCCAACCATACTTTACTTCTTGCATAATCGTATAATTTACACTATCAAATGCAAGTTTAGTATCTGGCTTGTAATACATTAACAAAAATAATCCAGAAACCACTAAAAGACTGAATAATACTACCAAAACAACACCCATTGCCCAAAGGAAATTAATGTTTTTTGGAATCCAATATTCTGTCATCAAAACTTTCATCAAAGGCTTTACTGCAAGTCTTTGATCTAACCAATCAATAATACCATTTGCTTCACGAATTTGTGCCATTTACTACTCCTTATGCCTTACCTACAAGCTTGAGGTATTCAGGACCTTCTTCACCAAGCACCAATTTTGCACCCTCAATTTTAAAAGGTGGAATCGCCATTGGAGTTGGAGGAGGACCAAACACATTTCTACCGCAAGCATCAAACCGCCCGCCGTGGCAAGCGCAATGAAATTCTGTGGATTTAGAATCATAAGATGGAATACAGCCCAAATGGGTGCAAATCTGGATACCCAAACTATAATCTGCATTACCTACAACCACATCTCTTTCTTCACATTTTTTCATTTCCGCAGTTTTTTTAATGACATATACAGGTGTTCCTCTGTACTCAACTTGTCTATATTCGCCCTCTTGCATACTGCTTAAATCAATAGTTGTGAAACCAGCTGAAACAACACTTGGTAGAGGGTCCCAAGAAGATTTCATCGCAACCAATGATGCACCTACACCAACAGCTGCAATGCCTCCTAGAGCCATACCAAGGAAATCTCTACGATTGACATTCTCTGCCATCTATTTCCTCCTCATTGAAACAATTCTTAATTTTTTTGTTAAGAAACTTTATATTCTATCAAAAGAAAACTTTAATTTTAAGAAACCTTGCGAAATTCCACACTAAAAACTTCAAAATGTTTCAAATGTTCAAAAATATTATGGAATCCTGTTTGTTACTTATATGGAAAGTTGGATTCTGATAGCAAAATTATTTTCAAACCCAGAAATTCATCACATTATTATGCTTAATTTCGAACTTGAGTGATTATCGCCAAGCTCCCTATGATATTTTTAAGCCAAAAATTCTAGCCACAAAGGCTTTAAATAAATAAAGAAAAACTCTTCCTCTTTTTGAACGATGGGCAATTATCAAACCCTCCCCCAATTTGTAAGAGGTGTAATTTTTAATCTTTAAAGATTCTTGATAATCTGCATAAGATTCTAATGGAGGCAGTTTGAGTGCTGGATTTTTAGCAATTTTATCTTGGTATTGTTTTTGCTCCTGCTTGTAGGAAGCATAAATGTAGCTTAAAATGCAAGGCAATTTTATCATTCCCCACAGGCTTTTAGAATTTAAAACCATAGCATTTCCAAGCCTATAAGCAAGATGTGATTTCATGCGCAAATCTGCCCCCACTAGTGCTGCTTTAGAGTTTTTTAATGCTCTGATTTGTCTCTCTAGGGAATTAAATTTGTTTTTATCCATTCGCACACAATATTCTTCTATGATTTCTTTTATAATCCCGACATTGGGGACTAAATGACTAAAAATCATATTCAGATTCTACTTTACACTCCATTGGAATAATCTCATAGTCCCACTTACCGCCACGAGCAAGATAAAACTCTACCACATCAATGTAATCAATGTCTGCACTAACTTTTGCCTCTTTAGCCAACCACACGCTAGGTTCGCTCATCGGCTCATT
Organism: uncultured Helicobacter sp.; assembly: GCF_947367035.1. Classification (GTDB taxonomy): domain Bacteria; phylum Campylobacterota; class Campylobacteria; order Campylobacterales; family Helicobacteraceae; genus Helicobacter_D. The sequence continues at coordinate 35,894 of NZ_CANBCA010000001.1, read as the reverse complement.
TTCTGTATTAATCCTAAAACAAGTCGCTTCATCAACCCATAAAATATCCCTTAAAGAATGCACAAGCAAGATTCCCCTTTCAATTGTTTTGACAATCTTTATCTGTGTATTTTCTAATATAAAACTCATTTTATTTCTGTTTTGCAGTCCAAAATTCCACACCTTAACCCCAAGCACTGCATAGCCTTTAGTATCACGCGTAAAATAAAGCCTACATTCACGTGTTACTCTATAAGTTGTCTCTTGATATACAGAATTTCCATAATGAAATGGCGGTAGAGATTCCGCACCAATAAGACTAGCAGGAGCAAGAATCTTAAAATATGGCAAAGTTTGCGCTTTGCTTGCATTAGACTTTAAGGGTTTAAAATCCGCTAAAGATTCTATGATTTTCTCCCCCAATAAAGACATTAATGAAAAGAGTTGATGATAGGTATCATTGGTATTAAAGAACTGAATCAAGCCTTGTGCTACATACCTTTCTTGCATATCTATGACATTAAAACCATAATGGTTTGCATTTTCCTTTAAAAATGCGTTAAGCGCAGGATTATCATTCACAAATGGCAAAATAAGCCAAATCACTCTTTTGCCCAACCGATACAACTCCTCACACAGCCAAGCAAGATTCCTTCCAATGACTTGGATGCTAAAGCCTTGTAAAATCATATGAGAATCGTTAATGTTCGTTTCTATGACGATAAAATCCGCTTCTTTTAGTGCCTGTTTGTTTTTGCTATGAACTATTTCAAAGAGATTCTGTAAGCTATTCGTGGCACCGAGTGCCAAATTTGTAAGCTCTATATGTTCTTGCTTCAATCCCTGCTGCAAGCCTTTGAGTATAGCGGAGTTACTCCCGCCAAGTAAAACTAGCTTAGTTTTTTTGGATTTTAACAAATATTCCCACCAATCTTTACAGAGTCTGTAAATATTTCTTAATTAGATTAGCAAGTTTCTCGCTTTGCTCTTGTAGATGACAAGAGATTTCATATTTAACTTCGACAATTTGTGGTTGTGTCTCTTTTATCATGTCAATCCAACGATTTTTAAAAACCTCATCAGGCACTTGCTTATCATTTTCCTTTAAAATTTTATTAAAATCCGTTACACTATGACCATGTGTTCTTGTAGCAAAAACACAAACTTCAATGTTTCCTTGAAATTCTTTACAAAGAGTTTCGTAGCTTTCCCTTACCATTTCGCTGGCACTAACAAAACCTATAGTTTTACTATCACACTCAACAACAGCTATAAAATCACCATATTCAAGATATTTTAAAACCTTTAATTTTGATTACTCTTCTGATAGAAATTTCAAGAAACACCAAAGTATCGTCGTGGTTTTCCCAGAATTTGGCTGTCTTAAATTGTATAAAATGCTTAATCTTAGCCATTTTAACTCCTAAAATAGAAAAATTAAAGTTAGAATTATTTTCCTAATATCCTTAATTTATAACACTTTAATATTTCTATATTCATTCATAAATTAGTTTAATATTTCAAGTGTTTTGAATAAACAAAATTTAATGTAAAATGAGAGAAAAAGCTAGAGAATTAAGGTAAAAGTTTGATTAAAAAAACTAAACGAGATATGGCATATTATTTAGATATTGATGTTAGCACTTTATATAATTGGAGAAAATACAAACCAAATCTTTATCGTATTGTTATGCTTGGTTTTAGATTTGATGAAGCAATAGAGCAGAGCAAGAAAAACTGTGAATCCCTTTTAGACTCAGATAATAGCATAAAAGATGAAATTGAAAGATTTAGATAAATCTAAGCTTAAGGTGAAGCAATCCATAATACAGAATCTCGCCTTTAAAGATTCCATTGTAAATTTTTGTAAAATTATGGATTGCTTCGTTTATGCTCTGCCTCGCAATAATGAGGATTCAAGACTGCCGCTTTGTCTTAAAAACCTACACATTAAACCTAAAGTGCATTACATCGCCATCTTGCACAATATAATCCTTCCCCTCTACACGCATTGCACCTGCTTCTTTGGATTTCGCCTCACCGCCATATTGAATAAAATCTTGATAAGAAATCACTTCAGCACGAATAAAGCCCTTTTCAAAATCTTTATGAATCACTCCTGCAGCCATAGGTGCTTTATCTCCCTTGTGAATCGTCCAAGCACGCACTTCTTTCACTCCAGCGGTAAAATAGCTAATCAAGCCTAACTTTTGGAATCCCAAACGAATAATAGCGTCCAATCCACTCTCACAAACGCCCAATTCTTTGAGAAACTCTACTTGCTCCTCTTCACTTAAACTCACAAGTTCCTCTTCAATCTTAGAACAAAGCTTAATGACTTCTGCACCCTGCTCTTTTGCGTATTTTTTTAATTGCAGCACAAAATCATTATCGGATTCCAAACCCTCTTCATCAACATTTGCACCATAAATAATCTCCTTGTTTGTCAAGAATCGCAACTCTTTATCCAAAAACAAAAACCATTCATTCTCTTTTTCTTGAAATGTCCGCACAGGCGCACCACTCTCAATATGCGTCAAAAGCAAACTTGCAACTTCTAACTGCGCCTTTGCTTCTTTATCTGTGCCACTTTTTGCACTTCTACTTAAACGCTCCACACGTTTTTGCAGAGTTTGCATATCTGCAATGAGCAATTCAGTCTCAATAATCTCCACATCACGCAAAGGCTCAATGTTACCCTCTACGTGCGTAATGTTAGAATCCTCAAAGCAACGCACAATATGCAAAATGACTTCTGTTTCTTTGATATTTGCTAAAAACTGATTTCCCAAACCTTCGCCTTTACTTGCTCCTTTTACAAGCCCTGCAATATCTACAAACTCCACTACGGAATGTTGAATCTTTTGCGGATTAACGATTTTTGCTAATTCTAAAAGTCTTGCATCTGGCACAGGCACAATAGCTTTGTTTGGTTCAATCGTGCAAAAGGGATAATTCGCAGATTGTGCATTTTGTGTTTTAGTTAATGCGTTAAAAGTCGTAGATTTACCTACATTTGGAAGCCCTACGATTCCAATAGATAATCCCATAAATATCCTTTATTTCACTTGGTTTAAAATAAACTGCACTAAAGAGCGCACTCCTGCACCACTTGCTCCAAAAGGATTTACCCCCCAAGATTTTTCTACATAAGCAGGACCAGCAATATCCAAATGTAACCACTTTTGCACTAAAGATTCCTCCACAAATTCACTTAAAAACATTCCTGCACTAATTGCACTTCCATAACGCGTGGAAGGAATATTACATAAATCTGCCACTTCGGAATTAAATAACTTCCTTAAATAAGGATTAAAAGGCAAGATTCCGCTTAACTCTCCCGCTTCAAATACTGCGTTACTAAACTCTTCTTTTAGCTTCTCATTATACCCCATAATTCCTGTGCTATAATCTCCCAATGCAACAACACAAGCCCCTGTAAGTGTAGCAATATCAATTAAAAAATCAGGCTTTAAATCACTTGCAAAACTTAGACAATCTGCTAACACCAAACGCCCTTCTGCATCAGTGTTACGCACTTCAATACTTTTTTGATTACGAGCAATTAAAATATCATCTGGCTTATATGCATTTCCCCCAATCATATTTTCTGCCAATCCCAAGATTCCGTGCACTTCTATTGGAATGCCAAGTTTTGCCACAGATTCTAATACCCCAATTACTGCACACGCACCACTCTTATCGGATTTCATTGTTGTCATATAATCACTTGGCTTTAAACTTAATCCACCAGAATCATAGGTTAAACCTTTACCCACCAACACAATTTTTAATAATTTTTTACCTTTTATTTTAGGCTTATAGCTTAAATGCACGAGATAAGGCTTATTTGTGCTTGCTTTTGCCACAGCTAAAAATGCTCCCATTTTCTCATTTTCTAAAAACTTTTCATCATAAACTTTGCATTCAAATTCAGATTCTTTTGCCACCTTTTTTGCAAAATCTGCAATATACTTTGGTGTTGCAATCCTAGGCGGGGTGTTGATTAACTCACGCACTTGATTGACACTATTACTTAAAATTTCAGATTCTTGAATTATCTTTTTGATCTCTACTTGCTCTAGTTGAGTAGAATTTAGATAAATTTCTTTTAAAAAACTCTCATTTTTTTTACTTTTAAAAGTATCAAATCCATACGAGCCAAGCAAAATTCCCTCACAAACTTCCCTTGCCTCCTTTTTTGATTCCACTTGAATGGAAGCGGATTTTATCTGTAATTTTCTAATCACTCCAATTGCAGTTGCTAACGCATCACGTATTGCATTAGGAAAAGGATAATTATAGCTTTCGATCCCTACAAAAAACTTTCTACTTTCTTCTATGAAACAACACCCTTCCCCTTTATAATTCCGAATCCCTAATAGATTCTTTTCAACCTTGTTTAAATTTTTTGGTAATTTTTTATTGCGCAAAAGGATAATTTCTAATTCTCCTTTTTTAAGTTTTGGTAAGATTTTCATTTCACTTTCCTATAATTTTTTGTTCCACTTTTGCGGTTGCTCTGTGTAAATAGTAATAAATTCCGCCACCAAGAATTACTGCAAATGGAATAGCTACATAATAATGTTCTTTGCCATAATGCACAATCTGAAGTAATTGCTCTCCAAAAAAATAAGCCAACAAAATAGTGATTGCTGCCCAAACGATTGCACTCATTAAATTAATAAAAGCAAAAGTTTTTGCACTATATCGCGTAACACCAATACTCATTGGAATCACCGTGCGCATACCATACAAATAACGTTGCAAGAAAATAATAGGCCAGCCATAACGTTGTAAAAGCAGATGGGCTAAAGCAAACTTTCTACGTTGAGTTTTTAATTTTTTGTAAATAAATTGTTTATTATACCGCCCAATATAAAAATAAACTTGGTCTCCCACAAATCCGCCGAGTCCAGCTACAAGAATCGCAATAGGAATGCTCATATGCCCTGTATGGCACATAATTCCAGCCATAATCAAACCAAGTTCACCCTCTAAGGTACTCCAAATAAACAAAATAATATAGCCATATTCTTGTAGCCATTGTGTAAAGAGTTCTTCCATAGTAAAATTTTCTTAAATTAAAATCAGTGCGGGATTTTAGCAAAAATTTGCTTAACCTTTTATATCATTATGCAATGCAATATTGTAATCAATTTAAATTATCTTCGCTGCGGTTTTACAACCACAACAAGACTTGAAATTCAAACTCAATTTTATGTAAATAACGAGTTGATTCCTTGAATCTAAAAAGGCATTCACAAGCGTTTTTCCTTCTAGACTTTTGAATACCCACCCAAAGCACCGCCAATACCTCCTGTATCCTCACCATGCTAACATTCCAAATGATATTTTTCATCTCATTTAACTTCCTTTAAATTTTAAATGAATAAGGAATATTACAAAAATGAATTATTAAGAGGCTTTCAGCAATATTTATCCCTTTGGTTTTACCTTAAGATAAAATATTGATAAATTCACAGATTCTAATGCTTTCTTTATAAAGGCATCAAACCTCACGATAGGGGGTAAATAATGTGCCTTTATCGTGTTTAGAATGAAATAAAAAATCTTTTAAAATGCTCAAATCTTTTCCACTAGAAAGAAACATTTCTTTTCCATTTTCTAACAAAAATTGTGCAGCTTTAAGCTTTGTTACAATTCCACCTGTGGCAAAAGCATTGTTAGGTGTAGCTTCTGCTTCTAGTTCTTTTTGAGAAATACTTGTTACGATTTTACGAATTTCTGCGTTAGGATTCTCCTTTGGATTCTCCTCATAATACCCATCAATATCGCTTAATATAGCCAAAAGTGAAGCATCAAAAAAATGCGTAACATACGCAGAGAGTTGATCATTATCGCCAAATCCTAAAAACATTAACTCACTCGTGGTGGTTACATCGTTTTCATTAATAATAGGCAAAACCTTATTTTTCAACAATACTTCCATTGCGTTACGCGCATTTTGTGTGCGTTTCCTGGAATCCAAATCATAACCCGAAAACAAAACCTGCGCACTTAGGATTCCATATTTTTTAAGAGCCTCTGCATAAGTCTGCATTAAAAGTGGCTGCCCAATTGCCGCAAGGGCTTGTTTGTTAGCCAAAACCTTTTTGTCCAATTCTAATGCGATAAATCCAGAAGCCACCGCTCCAGAGGAGACTAAAATCACTTCATAAGTTGCGTTAAGTTCGCTAATAAGTTGCGCAAGGGATTCTATCCTTGCAAGATTAATCCTTTGATTCTCTACCAAAATCGCACTGCCCACCTTAATGACAATTCTATTTTTGCGCATTTAAATCCTTTAAACTTGTATATAAAAGGAATCGTAAAGATTCTAAATTTTTCCTACTTACGCTTGAAACACCTATTGCAAAAAGAGGCAAATTTAAATCATACTCGCTTTTAAAATCTTCTTTAGTTTTTTGCATAAATAGCAAGGAGTTCTCTCCCTCTTTTAATCCAAAGCCAAGTTTGCCTAAAAACTGAATTATAGAATCTTGATAACTTTGAAATTCTACGTTATCAGGTTCTAACAAATTTTCGTTTTGTATATCAATTTTAGAAAACATAATGCCAAAAGGACGTTTAGTAAGCGGGATACTAAAACACTCTAACTCTGTTTTTAAGGTTGTGAATTGTTCCTCTAATGTGCGGTAATTTGTCAAATCTAGCACAAAAAGCAAGAATCGTGTGCGCTCAATATGGCGCAAAAACTCTAGCCCCAAGCCTTTGCCCTCACTCGCACCCCCAATGATTCCGGGAATATCCGCAATCACAAAGGATTGATACTCCCCGACATTGACGATTCCAAGTTTTGGAATAAGTGTCGTAAATTCATAATTTGCAATTTCAGGCTTTGCGTTAGAAAGCACCGATACAAGCGTGGATTTTCCAACATTTGGAAAGCCTACAAGCCCCACATCGGCAATCAACTTCAACTCCAAGAGAATTTGCTTTGTAATGCCCAAAAGCCCTTTTTGTGCGTAAATCGGGCGTTGGTTTGTGGAGCTTTTAAAATGCGCATTGCCTAAACCCCCTTTACCACCCTCCAAAAACAAAATCTTTTGGGATTCCTCTACCAAGTCTAGCAAAAGTTCTCCGCTTTGGCTATCAAAAACCTGCGTTCCGGGAGGGACGATAATCACTAAATCCTCACCCTTTTTGCCATATTTATTGCGTCCTTCCCCGGGCTTGCCATTTTGAGCCTTGAAAGTCTTATGTCCTCTAAAATGCGAAAGTGTGTCGGTGTTTTTATCTACTTGAAAATACACGCTACCACCCTTGCCGCCATCACCGCCATCAGGTCCGCCATTTAAGACAAATTTCTCTCTACGAAACGAAACTGCGCCCTCACCACCTTTGCCGGAAGACACAAAGATTTCAACGCTATCAACAAACATCAAATAACCTTAAAAGTTTAGCTCTAGGATTCCACTACGAATTATGATTTGAATACCAAAATTAAAGATTAATATTAAAATCAAAACCCAAAAAACTATTTAATAAATTAGGCGGAATCCCGGGCGGAATCCCGCTAAAGAAGCTTTAAGAAGCTGGGATAACAGAGACTTTTTTGCGCTCTCTATCTTTTCTTTCAAAAGAAACAATCCCATCAATTAATGCAAAAATTGTATGGTCTTTGCCTATTCCCACATTATTTCCGGGATGCACTTTTGTGCCTCTTTGGCGGATAATAATATTGCCCGCACGAACAAACTGCCCACCAAACTTTTTAACACCTAAGCGACGTCCTGCAGAATCGCGGTTATTCTGGGTGCTACCCTGACCTTTCTTGTGTGCCATTTTAACTCCTTAACAATCTTAAGCCGCGATTTTTACCACGCGCACACGCGTAAAATCTCGTCTAAAGCCTCGTTTTGTTTTGCTATCTTTTCTACGACGTTTCTTAAAAGTGATGACCTTTTTACCTCTGCCCTCATTGATGACCTCTAGCTCCACCTTTGCGCCACTTACATAAGGTGCACCAAGCTTAATGTCTCCGCTATCGCAGATTGCTAAAACTTCGCTCACTTCAACTTTTGACTTTGGCTCAAGGTTTAAACAATCTAGCAAAATAACATCGCCTTCTTGCACCTTGTATTGTTTGCCTCCATTCGTGATGATTGCATACATTATACAATTCCTTAAAATTTGAAGTTCTTTATCTTTTATTAAAGCTAATAAAAGCTGGGATTTTATCTAAAATTTTATTAAGATTACTTGAAAGAGATAAAAAGGGATTCTATATTTCACTAGATTTTGGGAGAGTGCGCGGATCAATGGATTTAATCAGGGATTGGATTCCCTCATTATACATCTCTTGCGTGTAGATTCTCTCTCGCATTTTAAATCCCGCTTCAATAATATTAAAAAGCTCGGGCTTGGTGTATTTCCACCTCTGCAAGGTGCGCGTAGTAATGCGCAAGATTCTCGCCTTATCTTGTTGCGTATATTTCATATAAATTTCCTTACTGATTACTTATTTATTAATTCCTAAACAAGAACTATAAATCTCTTTAATGCGAGAATGATTTTGCTGCAGAATACGATTTAAATGACGCACTTTTTCTTTATTGTCATTAATAAAACTCAAAACACCCTCTTTCATTTCTACTAAAGTAGAAAATTCTATTTCATCAACAACAAGACAATGGATACCCTCTTTATCGCTTTGACAATATTCATCTTGTAATTCCAATTTTATCTCTAATATTTCCTCCATTTCTTCTCTAAATTTTTGTCTTTTGTCGTCTTTTGGTTCGTAATAATATTGTTCTTCTAAAAATCCATCATCTTCCAAATAAATATCACAACTAAGTCTTATACCTTCTTTCGCTTCCCCACACCAAACACCAAAACCAAAACACAGAACATTATCTTCGTCTTCTAGCAAGAAAAGTAGCTGGCTATTATCCACACCTTGAGCCAACTTTAACCCACCCTTTTCGCACACATAATTAGCAATAGATTCAGCTGCTACGCTCAAAATCCCCTCTTTGTTACGGATAATTTCAAGTGCTATTTCTAATTCCTTTTCCTTATTTTCAAAAAAAACCTTTTACACTCATTGTATTTCCTTTTGTTTGAAGTAATTGTTGTAAAACATCAATATAAAAGCCAAGTGCGGAATCTAAATTTTTAATATTACACACCTCATATTTTGCATTTTCAAGCCATTGCATAATTTCCTTGCCATAAGCAATTTGCCTGTATAAAATCCGCTTTTTATTGCATACAAGCACATCATCTTGAATCTCCCATTTTTTCCCATTATTGTTTAAACTAAAATCACTTGGCGCATCTCCATAAAGAGTAAGGTAAATGACGACAATATCATCGGCTTGAGTAATTTCATACTCTTGTTCAATCTTTTGAATATATCTTGCAATCTGCCCCTGCTGGTCTCCTGCCCAAATTTTATTTTCTAGGATAATGTGCTTTTTGCCATTACTTATAAATATGTCTATATTTTTGTATTCTTTCTTTACATACACATTTTTGCTATTTCCAAACCATTCTTTAAGATTCATCTCATCAAGAAATAAATCTAAAAACAAATTTTCTTGATAATGCAAACCGCGCACATCAAGGAGTGAGTAAATCATTCCACTATGCATACGCACTTCATCGTGCATTTTTTGCACACAAAGCAGGGGATTATAATCATTATGACCACGTTTTTTGCGCTCTTGTATTTGAAGCAAAAATTCCCAAAAATCATCACAAAATAAACTTAAATCAGAATCTTGTATATCCATAATTTTCCTTATTTACACATTTGCAAAACTTTATTCACTACGCCAACGCCATACACTCAATCTCCACCAAAGCATTTTTGGGCAATGTTTTGACCGCTACCGTGCTTCTAGCGGGTTTATGCTCTCTGAAAAATTCCGCATAGATTACATTCACAAGCACAAAATCCTCCATATCGCTCAAAAAAATCGTTGTTTTAAAAACTTGTTGCAAACTACTTCCTCCTGCCTTTAAAACCTCGCTAAGGTTGTTTAGCACTTGTCTTGTTTGCGCCTCAATGCCCTCTACTAAGATTCCTTGCGGATTCAATCCAATCTGTCCTGAAGTATAAATAACTCCATTGACAACCATCGCTTGAGAATATGGACCAATCGCTTGGGGTGCGTTTTGCGTTGCAATAACATCTAACATTGCTTTTCTCCTTTACTTTATTATTTAAATGTTATAAAATTATAACCAAATTAAATTTTTAAGGAAAATTTATGAAATCTATTTTTAAACTTCTGCTCGCAACTTTTTGCATCACTTCTATGAATGCTGATAATTTTGTGCAAGCCACTAAACCTCCTGTTGAACCAAAAGTTGTCGTTAAAGTCCCTCCACTTACACCTTTTGATGAAACATTACAACAAGAAATGAAAAAATATCCACAAGATTCTATGTTTTTCGTAGATGGCAAGACAGGCAAGATTCTATCTGTCAATAAAACTCCAAGTGTAAAGTCTAGCGGACCAAATCCTGGAAAATTCTATCCAAGAGATGAGGTAGTTCCCAATAATCCCAATCAAACAGCTCCTTACAAGATACAAGAAGAACGTATTGATTTACTCTAAGGCAAGGTAAAAAATGATAGAAATTGAATTTTTAGGACCACTTGGCAATAAAACCTTTCAAAGTCAAGCCAAAGATTTTTATACATTAAAGCAAGAACTACAAGCAATTCCAGAGCTAAAAGATTGGCTAAAAGATTGCGCTATTGCCTTAAACAATGAAATTATTACTTCATTGGATACACCAATTAAAAATGGTGATAAGATTGCGCTATTGCCTCCGGTTTGTGGTGGATAAATGCAAACGGACATTGATGGATTAGAAATTTTTGAAGGTGCACTAGATACCACTACAATCTACAAAAATTGGATTAATTTTAGCTCCCAAGCTAATTTGGGTGCTAATGCAATTTTTACAGGAATCGTGCGCTCCGAGAATGGTTGTGAGGGCTTGAGTTTTGATATTTATCCTCCGCTACTAGAGCTTTGGTTTTTAAAATGGGCAAAAAAAGCCCTTGAAAGTGAGGTTTTACTCAAAATGGCGCATTCCAAAGGCGATGTTTTAAACCACCAAAGCTCGTATATGGCAGGAATCTTTAGCTCACAAAGACGTGAGACTTTAGAACTATTTGAGGATTTTATTGAAGACTTCAAGCATCGTGCGCCAATTTGGAAATATGATTTAAAAAATGGACAAAGAATCTATGCAAGAGAGCGTAGCTATAAACTACCACATAGTGGAATCCTAAGCTAAAATGAGAGCCATTGCATTCACAGGAAATTCCAATAGTGGAAAAACTACATTAATAGAGAAATTAACTCTGTATTTAAAGATAAATTTTCCAAATAAACGCGTAAGTATTATTAAGCACGACCCAAAAGACAAAGCGACTTTGGACACTCCCGGCAAAGATTCCGCAAGGTTTTTTCAAACAGGAGCTGATATAGCAATACGTGGCGCAACACAGACGACCTTAAGATTTCATAAAAATTTAAGCATAGATTCTCTCATTGATTACTTTGAAGAATATGACTATTTGTTTGTAGAAGGATTAAAAGAGCTATCCCTACCTAGAATCTGTGTCGCCAGAGATTACTTTGATGAGCGGTTTTTACCCTACATTCAGGCGATTGCAATAGACCCTACTCTCAAAAAGGAATTGCTCAACTCCTATAAACTCCCTATCTTAGATTTAAATAATGCGCAACAAATCTTAGAATGGATTAATGCAAATATAAAGGAACTTTAGAATATGAAAACAAATAATAAAAAAGCAAAAATAGGTATTTTAACTTTATCTGATAGAGCAAGTGCTGGGATTTATGAAGATATTTCAGGCAAAGCAATTCAAGAAACTTTAAAGCAATATTTAATCACGGACTTTGAATGTATCTACCGTGTCATTGGAGATGATTTAGAAGATATTCAATACAACTTAATAGAATTGACGGACAAAGAACAATGCGATTTAATTATCACCACAGGTGGCACAGGACCAGCACCACGTGATGTAACACCCGAAGCTACTGAAGCGGTATGCCAAAAAATGCTTCCAGGATTTGGAGAGCTTATGCGTCAAGTGAGCTTAAAATATGTGCCAACTGCTATTCTCTCACGTCAAAGTGCAGGGATTCGTAATAAAAGCCTTATTATTAATCTTCCTGGCAAACCAAAATCTATTCGCGAATGTTTGCAGGCTGTTTTTCCTGCGATCCCTTACTGTCTTGATTTAATTGGTGCAATCTACTTAGAAACTGATGAAAAGGTTATCAAGGCATTCCGCCCAAAGGCATAACATAAAGACAACTTTCTGCTGTCCTTACGAGCGAACCAATCTATAATATTGCATAAATAAAACTTTATAATAAAATCTTACAAAGTGAGATTTTAATTAAGGATTGCTTTTGGCATTACCTCGTAAGGACGAGTAGCAAATGTCTTTAATTTGCAAAATTATGGATTGCAACACTTGCATTTGAATGATATAGCGAGTGTAATGCAATTCTATATTTTAAAATTTTAAGCTTTCATATTTAGTGTGAAATTTACTGAAAAATCCTCTTGCCTCTCCTCTCTTTCCTCGCGTTCTTTGCGAATTTTTTCTAGCTCTTCTAACATTTTTTCTATGTAGCTTTTCTCGCTAGATTCACCCTTAGAGCGACTAACAGCCCAACTGCTTACGCTCCCATCGGCATTAATCACAAATCCACTTGCTTCAATTTCGCCACCAAATAAGCCTTTTTTAATAGGATTCTTGGCAACTTCATTTATATCATAAATCAATGCTTCATATTTCTCACACACTTTGGGGTCATCTGCCACTTCTTTTAAAATATTTGGAGCAATACTAAGATTATTCAAGCCTTTTTGCTCATTGGAATTAAAGTTAAGGTTTGAATATTTAACTACAATCTCACCTAAAAGTGCATTGGAAGTAGAATCACTAGAATCCTTTTGCACTCCTTTTATATCGCCAAACTTTTGGCTTTTCACATAGTCATACGCCGCTTGTGAAACATAAATATCGCCTATTTGCACTGCCATTACTTACTCCTTAAATAGAATCATATAGACTATATCTGCATTTGAAGATAAAAATAAAGGGGAAAAAATCAAGTTTCCGCACTATTGTGCAAGTATTGTTGTGAGATACAATATTAGCATTTTGTGCTTAGGGGAGAATTCATCCCAAAAGCACCAATGCACAATCTAAGCTATGCAAGTTCTACGATTGCCATAGGAGCAGCATCACCAACTCTTACTCTTGTTTTGATGATTCTTGTGTAGCCACCATTTTTATTAATATATTTTGGTGCAATTTCTTTAACTATTTTCTTCACAGAATCTTTATGTTGCAAATGAGAAAAGACTAGGCGATGTGCCATAGAATCACCTTTTCTTGCTTTTGTAATTAGTTTTTCAAAATAACTTTGCAATTCTTTTGCTTTTGGAAGGGTAGTCTCAATTTTCTCACTTGCAATTAAAGCAATGGAAAGATTTTTTAGCAAGGCTTTCCTATGAGAACTTGTTCTTCCTAACTTTCTATATCCGTGTCTATGTCTCATTTATTATCCTTTAGTTGGAAAATTTTTTCTTAAGCAATGCAATTAAATCTTCAGGAATTTCTTTACCAATAGGATAACCTAATTCTTCTAATTTCACAGTAATTTCATCTAAAGATTTTTTGCCTAAATTTTTAATATTTTTAATTTGTTCTTCGCTAAGAAGCACAATTTCGCCTAAATATTTAATGCCAAACCTATCCAAACAATTAAAACAACGCGCACTAAAATTTAAGCCATCAATTGTTTGTGATAATATCTTAATTTCCGGACAATCTTCATCTCCATTATTAATTTCTGGCACTTCAATATTTAATTCTGTATTGAAAATAGCCATTTGCTTGTGCATAACGCTTAGAGCATTTTTAAAAGCTGTTAATGGTGCAACTTGTCCATCTGTTTGAATATCAAAAATTACTTTCTCATAGTTGGGATCATCTTCTACAAGCATATTTTCAGTATTATAGGTTACATTAGTAACAGGAGTAAAATAAGAATCCAATGGCATAAAACCATCTGGAACTTGATTTCTTATTTTTTCGCTTGGCACATAGCCAATCCCTCTACAAATTACGATAGAAAAATTCAATACTGCATCTTCATTAATAGTCGCTAAATGGACATTTGGCGTAACAACTTCTACAATATCGTTTGTTAAATCAGCACCTGTAAGAACTTTTGGACCTGTAAATTTATAATCTACACTGATACTTTCACTTTCATCTTTACCTTTAAAACGAATCGTTTTAAGATTAACAATAAAATGCGATACATCTTCTACCATACCACGCACGGAATCAAACTCGTGTGCTACACCAATAATCCTTAATGCAATGGGAGCAAACCCAACAGAACTTCCAAGCAATAATCTGCGCAAAGGATGCGCTAAAGTGATAGCATATCCAGATTCAAAAGGATATGCAACGATTTGAATCCTATTTGTAGTGATTTCTTTCACTTCAATTTTTGTTGGAATATGCGGAGAAGTTTTAATACTTTTCATACTAACACCTTCCTACAAATTATTTAGAATATAACTCAACAATGAGCCTTTCTTCAATTGGAATAACTACTTCTTCTCTCTCTGGTAAGCGTGTAAATATTCCAAACACTTTATCTTGATCTACATCTACCCACGGCACAATCCCAGTTTGCTTTGTTAATTCAATAGCTCTTTGAATTTGTGGATTTTTTTTGGACTTCTCACAAATCTCTACTTTTTGTCCTACTCCAACAAGAGCAGAAGGAATATCTAGTTTCTTGCCATCTACTAAAATATGTCCATGCACCACAAGTTGTCTTGCAAAACGCCTAGTAGTAGCAAATCCCATTCTATAAACGACATTATCCAGTCTTCTTTCAATTAATTTTACAAGATTTTCCCCTGTATTTCCTTCTAAACGATTTGCTTCAATGAAAATTGAACGAAATTGTTTTTCAGAGATTCCATACATCATTCTTGCTTTTTGCTTTTCACGAAGCTGAATCCCATATTCTGAAATTTTGCCTCTTCTTTGTCCGTGTTGTCCGGGACCATAAGGACGCTTATCTAATGCACTCTTCCCCGCTAATCTTCGCTCACCTTTTAAAGCAAGACTAACACCAAATCTTCTTTCAATTTTTTCAACAGGACCTCTGTATCTAGCCATTACTTCTCCTTACACTCTTCTTCTTTTAGGTGCTCGGCAGCCATTGTGAGGCAATGGTGTAACATCTTTAAACCATAAAACTTTAATGCCCTCAATACTTCCCAAACTTTTCACTGCAGTTTCTCTACCACTACCTGGACCTTGAATTTTCACTCCCAATTCTTTGATTCCGTGTTCTTTTGCCTTAGAAACCGCATCTTCAACTGCTTGTTGTGCTGCATAAGGGGTTGATTTTTTACTTCCCTTAAACCCCAATGCACCTGCTGTACTCCAGCAAATGACATTGCCCATTTCATCGGTGATTGTTACGCTTGTATTGTTAAAAGCTGCAGAGATATGAATAATCCCTCTTGCAATATTCTTTTTCACAATCCTTTTTTTATTTACATTTCTTTTAGCCATTATTTACTCCCTATTTTGATGCGCTACCAACAGTTTTTCGCTTACCTTTACGTGTTCTTGCATTATTTTTTGTTGTTTGACCACGAACAGGTAAGCCTTTACGATGTCTAAGACCGCGATAATTACCTAAATCCATAAGAGCCTTAATGTCCATTGTAACTTTTTTGCGCAAATCACCCTCTACGATATGATGAATTTGAATTTCTTTTGCAATAGAAGAAATTTCATCTTCACCAAGGTCTTGAACCCTCTTGTCATAAGAAATATTGACAGCATTTAAAATATTTCTTGATGTCTTTAAACCAATACCATAAATATAGGTTAAGGCATATTCAATTCTCTTTTTTTTGGGTAAATCAACACCAGCAATTCTCGCCATTATTTTTCCTTTTCTATCCTTGTCTTTGTTTATGTTTTGGATTCTCGCAAATTACTCGAATCACGCCTTTTCTTTTAATAACCTTACATTTGTCACACATTTTTTTGACAGAAGGTCTAACTTTCATAGCTTACTCCTAACTTCCTAAGGCGAATACCTTGTAAATACTCTACATTAAATTTAGAAAAATATCTAAACTATTGCTTTTGGAATGCTTTAAATAATTTATCACTTCCTATCTTAATAGGCATTGAGTTTATAGTCCTCAAAGGCTATCCAAATCACCTAAACGACTATGATTGCTGTTGAAACTAAATATCTAAAATGATAGATTTAAATATAATTTGCAATAAATCGCAGATTATATTTAAAACCTTATTAAAATCTACTTATACCTAAAAGTTATTCTACCTTTATCTAGACTATAAGGCGTTAGTTCTAATTTTACTTTATCGCCTTGTAAAATTTTAATATAGTGCATTCGCATACGCCCTGCTATATGACATAAAATCACATGTCCATTTTCAAGCTCTACACGAAAGGTTGCATTTGGTAAAGCTTCTTTCACAATCCCATCTACTTCAATTACATCATCTTTTGCCACTTTATCTTCCTTTTTAATTCTCTTATTCTAAAGACAAAATTTCAGCCTTGCCCTTCACAATAGCAACCGTATGCTCATAATGACTCCCTCTCAATCCATCAACTGAAACGACACTCCAATCATCTTCCAAGATAACAGGCTCACCTTCTTTTTGACAAATCATTGGTTCAATGCAAAAGACCATTCCTTCTTTAATTTTGTCGCCTTGCTTGGCTTTTTTACCTTCCAAATAATTTGGAATCTCTGGCTCTTCATGCGGCTTTTTCCCGATTCCATGACCACAAAAACCACGTAAAGGGACATAACCATAATCCAAAATAAATTGCTCTATTAATGCACTTAGTTCTTTAAAGTGCATACCAACTTTAATCTGTTGAATTGCAAAATATAAAGTATCCTTAGAACACGCAATCAACCGCTGATCTGCTTGCGAGATATTACCCACACCGCAGGTAATAGCTGCATCACCATACCAGCCATTAAGTTGCACCCCAATATCAAGCCCTACAATGTCACCCTCTTGCAATTTATAATCATTTGGGATTCCGTGAATAATCACTTCATTTACAGATGTGCAAACCGAGCCACTAAAACCATAAAGCCCTTTAAAAGAAGGAGTTGCTCCACAAGAACAAATCATCTCTTCACCTATTTGGTCTAATTCTTTAAGAGTGATACCGGGCTTAATCTGACTTTTCAAGTGGTTTAATGTCCTACCTACAATCTTATTCGCAGCTTTTAGAGCTTGAATTTCAGCAGGTTTTCTGATTGCAATTGACATTACAACCCTACTGCACTAAGCGTTTTATATTTATTCATATAAATTTGGGCTTCAATCTTACGCATTGTATCTACTGCTACTTGCACAACAATTAATACTGCAGTTCCACCAAAATAAAATGGCACGCCTGAGGCTTTCACTAACACCCAAGGCAAAGTTGCAATAACTGCCAAATATAAAGCACCCCAAAAAGTTAATTTATTAGCAACTTCAGTTAAAAAATTTGCTGTGCCTTCACCTGGACGAATTCCAGGTATGAATCCACCTTGACGTTTAAGATTCTCTGAAATGTCTTTTGCATTAAACACAATAGAGGCATAAAAATAAGCAAAAAATACAACCAAGAAAAACATTAACACATTATACAAATAACCATTAGGATTTAAAAAATCTGCAATTTGCATAATTACACTATTAGAAGAACTTTGTAAAATTGTGCTTGGAAACATTAAAAGCGCGGATGCAAAGATGGGAGGAATTACTCCGCTTAGATTCATCTTGATTGGAATATAATTCATAATCCGTTTATCTTGATTTTGCATCACCACCTTGCGAGAATAGGAAATAGGGATTCTACGTTCGCCCAATTCTATAAAAATAATACTAAGGACTGTTGCAACAATAACCACTGCAATAAATAACAATACCAGCCAACTAATCTGATTTGTATTAACAAGATTAAAGGTGCCTGCAATTGCACTTGGAATCCCAGAAACAATTCCTCCAAAGATAATCAAGCTAATTCCATTGCCAATACCTCTTTGTGTAATTTGCTCTCCAATCCACATTAAGAGCATTGTACCACATAACATAGAGAATGCAGAAATAGCAATAAAGATATTCATATCAATCATAATTGCTCCATTAACACCTGTGCCTAAGCTTTTTAATCCAATAGAAACTCCTATGGCTTGAATTAATGTGATTACAACCGTTGTATAACGAATAATTTGCATATATTTTTGCATTCCATCACGTTCTTTTTTCATTTTGCCAAGATTGGGAAAAGTTGAAGCAAGGAGTTCCATAATGATAGAAGCAGTGATATAGGGCATAATTCCAAGCGAAATAATACTAAGCCGTTCTACGGCATTACCGCTAAACATATTGAATAAGCCTAAAGCATTGGAAGCATTATTATCAAAAAAAGCTTTAATTACGGTGGTATCAACGCCAGGAACAGGAACATAAGCCAATATACGATAAGCCAAAAGAAAGCCTAAAGTAATAAGAATCTTATTGACAATTGTTTTGTTCATTATTTTTGTCCACTTGTTGTAATTCTTTCATCTTTGATTTTTGATACAAGGCTTTTAGCATCTGTACCAATTAATTTGATTTTACTTATATGACTTGAAAATTTATGAACTGATTGAATTGTTTCAAAAGTAATTTCATTCAAACTTGCAATTGCCTTGATAGATTCAATATTAATCACATAAGGTTTTGTTACGCGACTTGTAAAACCAACTTTTGGGAGACGTCTTTGTAAAGGTTGCTGCCCACCTTCAAAACCTCTTTTTTGTTTGGAGCCTGTTCTTGCAGTTTGCCCTTTACCGCCTCTTGTTGAGGTTTTACCCATACCACTTCCTTGTCCTCTTCCTATCCTTTTAATTTTTTTTACACTACCCTTTGCGGGTGTTAAATTTTCTAATGCCATAGACTTCTCCTTATGCTTTAACTTTAGCAAGGGCTTCAATAGTAGCACGCACAACGTTATAAGGATTATTTGAACCTAATGACTTTGTTAAAATATCCTTAATTCCTGCTTTTTCTAACACCGGACGAACAGAACCACCTGCAATAACGCCTGTTCCTTCACTAGCCGGTTTCAATAAAACAACACTAGAATTATATTTTTCCTGAACATCGTGTGCAATTGTTGTACCTTTAATATTCACTTTAATAATGTTTTTAAATGCATCATCAATTGCTTTTTTGATTGCATCTGGCACTTCTTTGGCTTTACCAAGACCAAACCCAACCAAACCAGCCTTGTTGCCCACAACCACCAAAGCATTAAAACGGAATCTACGACCTCCTTTAACTACTTTAGTTACGCGTCCAATATTCACAACATATTCTTCAAACTCTTCTCTATTAATTTCCATATTATCCCCTACAAATTGATTCCATTCTCACGAAGAGAATCAGCAAAGCTTGCGACAACACCATGATACAAATAACCATTTCTATCAAAAAGCACTTTGTTAATATTTGATTTTTTAAGATTATCTGCTAACGCAACCGCAATTTTTTTCACATCTTCTTTATTATTTTTTAAGCCCATCTTTTTACCATCTACACTTGCCAAAGTTACGCCTCTGGAATCATCAATAGCCTGTGCATAAAAATATCTATTTGAACGAAAAATACTTAACCTAGGAGTAGTGGCACACCCAAAAATTTTTGCGCGGATTCTTAATTTCCTCTTAAATCTCAAACTTCTTTTTTTTCTAATAATTTTATTTATCATTATTTATCCTTACTTTTTAGAAGTTTTACCAGCTTTGCGGATAATACGCTCATCAGTATATTTCACTCCCTTACCCTTGTAAGGTTCTGGTGGTCTAAACTCTCTAATTTCAGCTGCAATCTGTCCAATTTGTTGCTTATCACAACCTTTAATAGTTACAAGATTTTTATCAACAGAAATCTCAACGCCTTCTGGTATATCATAGTTAATAGGGTGGGAAAATCCAAGCATAAGTTCTAAAACTTTACCTTTTACCGCCGCTTTGTAACCTACACCATTAATTTCTAACTGCTTTGTAAAACCTTCTGTCAAACCTACTACAATATTATTAGCTAAAGCCCTATATGTCCCCCAATATGCTTTAGCCTGTGCATTTTCACCATTTAATAAAAAAGTTAATTCGCTATCTTTTAATGAAATACCTACACGATGATAGGTTTCCAATTCTTTTGTAAGTTTGCTACCCTTAAAAACTATTTTGCTCCCTTCAATGCTCACTTGAACATCACTTGGAATGCTAATAGGTTTCTTTCCAACTCTTGACATTACATAACTCCTACCAAATACTGCAAAGGGCTTCACCACCCACATTTGCCTTATAAGCATCTTCGTTGGCAATTACACCCTTGCTTGTGCTTACAACAATTGTTCCATAACCATTTTTAAAACGTTTTAACTCGTTCCTACCTTTATAAACGCGCCTTCCAGGTTTTGAAATCCTTGTAATTTCATTAATAACCGTATGCCCTTTTTCATCATATTTTAAAACTACATTAATAGAATGTTTTTTATCTTTTTCTATGACTTTAAAGCCCTCAATAAAACCCTTTGCTTGAAAAACTTCAAGAATAGATACTACAATTTTTGCATAGTATAGATTCGTAGTGTCCAAGCGTCTCATACTTGCATTCCTAATTCTTGTTAAAGAATCTGCAATAATATCATTTACCATTTTCTTTCCTTACCAACTTGCTTTTCTAAGTCCAGGTATTAAGCCTTCATTTCCCATTTTACGAAGACAAACACGACAAATACCAAAATCCCTATAAACAGAGTGTGGTCTTCCACAGATAGAACACCTTGTATAAGCTCTAACTTTAAACTTGGGCGCTCTTGCTGCCTTTGCAATCATAGATTTTTTAGCCATTGGTTCTTCCTTTTGCAAAAGGTAAGCCAAAAAGCTCAAGCAACTTGAAAGCGTCTTTGTCATTTGCAGCCGAAGTTACAAATGTAATATTCATACCATGACTTACCATAATATCATCATAAACTACTTCTGGGAAAATTAATTGCTCATTTACACCGAAACTATAATTTCCTCTACCATCAAATCCATTGCGAGGAACTCCTCTGAAATCTTTTACTCTTGGAAGTGCAATCACGATAAGTTTTTCAAGAAAGTTATACATCTGATTACCTCTTAGAGTAACTTTTGCACCCATTGGCATTCCCTCACGCATTTTAAACCCTGCAACAGACTTTTTAGCAATAGTAATCACTGCCTTTTGTCCAGCAACCAATGAGATAGTATCCGCAATATTTTGCATAATTTTAGTGTCTTTTGCGTGCATACCTGCACCAACACTAATAACAATTTTTTCTAATTTTGGCAAGAGCATAGGATTTTTAATTCCCAATTCTTCTGCTAACTTTGGTCTAATTTCATTTTTATAGGCAGTTTTTAAAGCAAACATAGATTAGCCCTCCGCTTTTTTGACATTTGAAATATGAATTGGCATTTCTTTATCCACAAAACCACCTTTAGGATTCTTATCAGTTGGTTTTACAGCCTTCTTTGCAACTTTACAACCCTCCACAATCACTTGAGAAGTTTTAGGTAATACTTGTAAAATCTTAGCCTTTTTACCTTTATCATCGCCCGTAATCACTTCTACTAAATCACCTTTTTTGATTTTAAACTTCGCCATCATAATACCTCCGGTGCTAATGATACAATTTTCATAAAATTAGCATAACGAATTTCTCTTCCAACAGGTCCAAAAATACGCGTTCCTATAGGATCTCTCTTGCTATCTAAAATGACTGCGGCATTATCATCAAAGCGAATTAAAGCACCATCCTCACGATGTAATTCCTTTTTAGTTCGGACGACAACTGCTTTAACAACCTGACCCTTTTTAACTTTTCCACTTGGAAGAGCTTTTTTAACAGAAGCAACAATCACATCACCTACGGTAGCATAACGTCTTTTGCTTCCACCCAAAACTTTAATACACATAACTTCCTTAGCACCACTGTTATCTGCAACATTTAATCGTGTAAAACTTTGAATCATAATTCAACTCCTACAGATACAACTTTATGAAGCACAAAGGCTTTTCTCTTAGAAATTGGTTTGCACTCCATTGCTTCAATTACATCTCCAACTTTTACGCCATTACTTTCATCATGCACGATATAGCGTTTAAATCTCTTAACAATTTTCCTATATTTTGGATGTATAACACGTCTTTCTACTAGAATCGTTACACTTTTATCACCAGCTTTTGTAACAACCTTTCCAACAATCACTCTTTTATGCGGTTGCACACTACTCATACTTGCGCCCTCCTTTTAGCATTCAGAGCTGTTTTGATCTTTGCAATATCTTTTTTGGTAACCCTTATTTCACTTGAATTTGTAAGTTGCATAGTTCTTAGTTTCAAATTCAATTCAAATAGAGATGTCTCTTTCTCTTTCAAAAGAACATTTAACTCTTCAATAGTTTTTGTATCAATCTCAGTATATTTCATTTTCACCCTCTCTTGTTACAATTTTTGTTTTAAAAGGGAGCTTACTTTGAGCTAAAGCTAATGCACTCCTTGCAAGGGACTCATCTACGCTGCCCATCTCATAAATGATTCTACCAGGTTTAATATTCATAACCCATTTATCCACAGCGCCTTTACCTTTACCCATTCTTGTTTCAAGCGGTTTAGCAGTTAATGGTTTATCTGGAAAAACACGAATCCAAACCATTCCTGTTCTTTTTGTTGCACGCGTCATAGCAATACGAGCTGCTTCAATTTGACGTGAATCAATTCTGCCATGTTCTATTGCTTTAATCCCAAATTCACCAAATGCCAATGAAGTTCCACGAAATGCTTTACCGCGATTGCGCCCTTTCATTTGCTTTCTATATTTTGTTCTTTTTGGCATTAACATTGTTTATTGCCCCCTTCTTTTTCTTGCTGGACGACTTGGTTTTTCTTCGCCCTCTTCATTTTGCTTTTCTACTTGGATTCCTTTTTGCAACACTTCACCTTTAAAAATCCAAACTTTCACACCAATATTACCATAAGTCGTCAAAGCCTCTGCAAAACCATAATCAATTTTTGCCCTTAAGGTATGGAGTGGAATTCTACCTTCCATATACCATTCAGTTCTAGCCATTTCAGCTCCTGCTAAACGACCAGATACACGAACTTTGACTCCTTTTGCTCCTGATTTCATCGCAGCTTGCATTACTTTTTTCATCGCTCGCCTAAAAGCTACACGTCTTTCAAGCTGTGTAGCAACACTTTCAGCAGATAATTGTGCATTACTCTGTGGTTTTTTCACTTCTTTAATGTTAATAAAAATATCTTTATCAACAATTTTCTTCAAAGATTCTTTTAGTTTCTCAACATCTGCACCTTTTTTACCTATAATGATACCCGGACGAGCTGCAACAACTGTTACACGAACTTTTTTAGCCGTGCGTTCAACTAAAATATCACTTACACCAGCATAATAAAGCTCTTTTTTTAAAAATTTTCTAATTTTGTGGTCTTCCGCTATATTTTGCGGCGCACTAGTAAAAGAAGGAAACCATCTTGATTCCCAATTTCTATTAATACCAAGTCTTAGACCAATCGGATTAACTTTTTGACCCATTACTTATCCTTACTTTTTTGTGCTACTTCCACAAAAATATGTGAAGTAGGTTTTCTAACTGGAGTTGCTCTGCCTCTTGCTCTTGGCGTAAAGCGTCTAAGCACAGGACCTGCATCGACTCTACAAGAAGAAACAATTACATTTTCAGCCTCATAACCACCATTTGCAACCGCTGATGCAATCACTTTAGAAATTATTTTTGCTGCTTTATTTGGCATAAATTCTAGCGAAGCAATTGCCAATTCAGCATTCATTCCTTGAACTTCTCTTGCAATCAACCTTGCTTTTATGGGAGACAAACGAATATATCTTAATAATGCTTTACTCATTTTCATTCCCTTTATTTACCAATTTTCTTTTGGACACTGCCTTTGTGTCCTTTGAAAGTTCTTGTAGGAGCAAATTCACCCAATTTATAACCAACATGATTTTCTGTTACATAAACAGGAACAAAAGCTCTACCATTATGCACATTAAAAGTAAATCCAATCATATCAGGCACAATAGTGCTTCTACGCGACCAAGTTTTAATTGGTTTATTGTCTTTCGTCTCTTTTGCTTTTAAAACTTTTTTCATTAAATGTTCATCAACAAAAGGACCTTTTTTTATTGATCTAGCCATTGATTTTCCTTATTTTTTTCTTCTTGAGATAATCAACTTATCACTTGCTTTCTTTCTTCTTGTTTTATAACCTTTTGCTGGCATACCCCAAGGAGAAACCGGATGTCCGCTAGAACCTGTTTTACCTTCACCACCACCGTGTGGGTGATCCACTGGGTTCATTGCTGCACCTCTAGTCTGAGGACGAATTCCCAAATAACGATTCCGTCCAGCTTTACCAATAGAAATATTTGCAAAATCTTCATTACCAACTGTTCCAATAGTTGCCATACATTCACCAAGAATATAACGCATTTCGCCACTTGGCATTCTCAAAATAGAATATTTGCCTTCCCTACCCATTAATTGCGCACTAGCTCCTGCACTTCTTGCAAGCTGTCCACCGCGACCAGGATACATCTCAATGTTATGAACCACTGTTCCAATGGGAATATTCTTAATTTTCATCGCATAGCCTAAACGAATATCCAATCCTCCTTCTGCAGAAATAATCGTATCACCTACATTTAAACCACTTGGTTGAATAATGTATCTTCTATCACCATCTTTATAATTGATTAATGCAATTCTACAATTTCTATATGGGTCATACTCAATTGCACTAACTTTACCCTCAACATTATATTTATTACGTTTAAAATCAATGATACGATAAAGTTTTTTTGCTCCACCTTCTTTATGGCGACTTGTGATTCGACCATTATTATTTCGTCCTGCATGCACAGGGAGCTTAACCAATAATTTTCTTACACTAGCTTTTGCAGTAATATTTTCCGAACTGAGATTGCTCATAAATCTTCTGCTTGGAGTGTATGGTTTATAAGTTTTAATTGCCATTTTTTACTCCTTAAACTGCCAATGATTCAATTTTTGCGCCTTCTGGAAGTTTGACATAAAACTTCTTGAAATTGCTTCTTTTACCAATAACACCACGAAATCGCTTAACTTTTCCCTCTTGTCTTAAAGAATTAATAGATAAAGGTGTTACACCAAAATATTCTCTAAACACTTCTTTTAATTGTGTTTTACTTAATTTTGGAGAAGTTTGCACTACGAGAACGCTTTGTTCTTGCAATTTCAAAGACTTCTCTGTATACATAATGGATTTAATATCTGTAATACTTGCCATCTCAACCCTCTTTAGCGATAGATTCAAAAAGCGATTTTTCAATCACTACAGACCTAAATGTTGCTACTAAATAAGCATTTAATTCAGCACCATCAATTAAATAACAATCTTTAATATTCCTAAATGCCATAAATGTTTTTTCATCAAAAATTTGCGAAACAAAAAGTGTGTTTCTTTGGTTCATTGTTTTAAAGAACGCATAAGCATCTTTTGTTTTACCACTTTCTACTTTAATTTTATCTACGATAAATAAACTATTTGCATTTGCTTTTTCCAACAATGCATATTGCAATGCAAGCTTTTTTTGCTTTTTATTTACCTTTAGATTATAGTTTCTATTATTGCTTGGTCCGTGTGCGACACCACCACCTACAAAAACAGGTGAAGTAATGCTTCCAGCTCTTGCTCTACCACCGCCTTTTTGACTCCACGGCTTTTTACCACCACCACTTACTATACCACGAGTTTTAGCCATTGCACTATTTGCACGCAATGAAGCTAAGAATGATTTAATATATAAATAGAGATTGTGCGAACTAATCCCCTTGTAACATTCTGGTAGTTGTGCTTCACCAGATTTTTTCAAATCTTTATCTAAAACAATTGCTTTACTCATTTTATAACCTTTAACTTACCAAATGCACCTTTAAAGCCCGGAACAGAACCTTTTAAAACAAGCACATTATGTTCTTTATCAAAAGAAACAATTTCATTCTGCACTGTTACTTTTTCATTACCATAGTGTCCCGCCATTTTTTTGCCTGGTTGAACACGACCTGGCCACTCACGATTCCCGATAGAACCAGGAGCTCGATGGAATCTACTTCCGTGCGCACCTGGACCACCTTGAAAGTTCCATCGCTTCATTACACCGCTAAAACCACGTCCTTTTGTATTAAAAGAAACTTTTACTCTTTTTACATTTTCTAGAATGGATAAATCTAAATCGCCTACTTCTGCATTTTTCACTTCAAGGGTTGCAAATTTATTGTATTCTTTCCCAAGATTATATTTTTTTTGCTGACCTACAATAGATTTATTTGTAACTTTTCCTTGATGATAAGCAATGAGAGCTTTTCCACTTTCTAGGATTTCACAAACTTTTGCAGATTTAACCTTTAGCAAAGTAACAGGAATACTTGGCTTAGCAACGGTTCTACTCATTCCAATTTTTTCTACTAAAAATTCCATTTATACCCCTCTCATTTACCCATTGAACGAACTTCTACATCCACTTCTGGTGCCATATCTAATTTTGTCAGACTATCCACAGTATCTGGAGTTGCTGAAACAATATCAATGATTCTCGTATGCACTCTAATTTCAAATTGCTCTCTTGAATCTTTATTGATATGGGGAGATTTCAAAACAGTATAACGTCTCTTTTTAGTTGGAAGCGGTATAGGACCACGAATCTCTGCACCGGTTCTCTTAACAGCTTCTACGATTGAGATAACTGACCTATCAAGAACACGATGATCATACGCTTTTAACTTAAGTCTAATTTTTTCCATATTAATTTTCCTTAACAAAGAACTCATCTAACATTTAATCGCTGATGTATATTTTGGAAGCCGAGATTATACTAAACATTCTTTATTTTTGACAATATTTTTTGACAATATTTTTTGATATTTTTGTAATTTATTTCCTTTATAAAAGGATATAAATAAAATTTAGAGACTTTAAAAATCAACTATAATTTTTCTATTCATTGTTCATTGCCTGTTATAATTAGTAAAATAAACCAAAAATTAAGGAGTTTGCTATGACAAACTAGGGCTGATTGATGACGTAGGTGTAGAAATTCACAATCCTTATTACAAAGGCATTGTTTGAGGCATACAAACTCTCATTAAATCAGGCGTGCAAATCGCTGCAATGGCTTACAATATAGGACATTTGGTTTACGATGAATTTATATATTCAAGCCTGTGCATTGAAACAATTTTAGAGGATTAATGCAGAATCTCGCAATTGATGTGATTCTAAACTTTGCAAAAGCAAGTCCTTTTCTCATCTATCTTAACAATTAACAACGATAAGTTGTTTTGCTCTTACACAAGTGATTCAAAAAACATTCTTGACATTTGGGGTTAATTGCTTTGCAAATGTATCTTCCAAAAAGCACCATTGCTTGATGCAGTGTTGCTAAATTATCTTGATAGGCTTTTGTTAAATCTTTTTCTGTGGCTATTGGCGTGTTAGCACTACTCAATCCTAAACGATGAGACACACGAAAAACGTGTGTATCTACCGCGATAAAATTTGCTTCCTTAGATTCTATCAGCACGACATTGGCTGTTTTTTGCCCAACTCCTGGTAGAGACTTTAACGCTTCACGCTCTAATGGAACTTGCCCATCAAACCGTTGACAAATTTCTTTTGCCATTGCTTTTAGATTTTCTGCTTTGTTATTAAAAAAACTACAAGTCTTAATATATTCTTTGATTTCATCTAAGGGAGCATTTTGCAAATCTTTTGGTGTCGGATATTTATCAAAAAGTGCAGGCGTGATAAGATTTACACGTTTGTCTGTGCATTGGGCTGACAACATTACAGAGATTAAAAGTTCAAAATCATTGCGATAATTCAATTCTGTCTTAGCGTTTTTGTAATGCTCTAAAAAAAGCGCTTTAATCTGTGCAATCTCTTTCTTGGTTGCTTTTTTTAACTTGGAATCTTTAGAGAGTTTAGAATCTTTTTTTGATGTTGAACTTGACATTTTTATCCTTAGTTGAAAATTTCAAAGGGTGAAGTAACGACACGTTTTAAAATATTAAAAGGAGATAACAAAATATCTTCGGCTGCTTGAGTATGCACTTGCGGATTCTCTAGCGTACCATCAACCTTAAAGGCTGTTGCAATTGTGCCATCCTTGCCCAACAAAATATAATTTACTAACGGAATCTTATTAATAATCCCACTCAAAGATTTTGCGGTAATTAATTCTGCGTTGAAATTAAGTGTTTGGGATTCTAATTGCATAATTCCTCTTCCTTTAATATCAATAGAAGAACCTTTGAAATCAAGAGATTCAATAGCTAAAAACTCATCACTTAAACCAAATTCCACCACTCCTTCATCAACATAATATCCTTGATTATTAAAGCCGGGTGATTTAAGGCTCAAAAGGGAAGGAATTGTATCCACAAATGCCATAATATTTTGTAAAACTTTCATCTCATTTAATGAAACATTTAAAAAGGTAATTTTACCAACTAACACACCTTTTGCATTTGTATTCGCATTCATAAAAAAACGTCCATTCTGAAAGCCTTTTTTCTGAATAAGAGTATTGACAAATTCATCTCCAAACTCCCTTAAATCAAAAGTCACAGAATCTCCACGTTTATAAAAGTCCGCTTGTCCATTTTTATGCTTTAAGCTTGCTTTAATCTCTCCATTTACAAGGGTAATTTTAAAAGAATCTGCTAAAATTGTGCGTTCTTTAATAAACAAATTAGAATT
The DNA here is from genome assembly GCF_947367035.1 of uncultured Helicobacter sp. Taxonomy (GTDB): domain Bacteria; phylum Campylobacterota; class Campylobacteria; order Campylobacterales; family Helicobacteraceae; genus Helicobacter_D. Next base: position 6,931 of record NZ_CANBCA010000001.1, on the reverse strand, counting down.
TTGCCCCTCTACAAGAATAGGTATTGCTTTATCTTTAGAATCATTAGCAGAAATTTTATTCAAATCCAACCCTAAACTAAGGTTTTTTAAGCTTACCCTTTTGGCTTCTGCACTGCTCTGCAAAATAAAAGAATCATCTTTAGTTCGCAAAGTAAAACCTTCTGGAGCATAATTAAAAGCCAAATCCATTACACCAATGGGTTGATTATCTTGTTTATGTCGCAAAATTTCTTGTCCTGTATGCAAAGAAACATTGGCAGAATAGCTTTTAAAATCTTGTGTGATAATTTGCATTTTCCCCTCTTTAACCTTGTATTCTTGCAAGATTTGAGAAAATGGCACAACTGCACTTAACTTTTCAAGATTAAAAACGTAATTCTGTCCAAGAATTACGTTAAAGTCAAATGTTGGCAAAGCGAAAACAACCTTTTCGTTTTGTGTAAAATTCACATTAAAGGGTAAGGACTGATTTTTAATTTGCAAGATTTCAGGAGATTCTTTAGAAAGCAAAAGTGAAGACACAAGCAAATCTCCACTAATCAATTTTGTTTTAGTATCAATAATGAAATTAGAATCAGTTTTAAGCAATTCTTGGTGTCTTGTATTTTTGGTTTCTACTTTGACAAGATGATTATCCAATTGAACATTTAGGGAATCAGAAACTAATGGAACACCATTGAATAGAATTTCAATATCTTTTGATTTAAAAATTCCTTTTGTTGTTAAATCTAATGTATCTAAATCTACACCTATATATAAGTCTGCCATAATTTTTGCATTTGCTGCACTAAGTGGCAAAGTAATTTCATAGGCTTTTAAGAGATTTAAAATCTCGGAATCTAATGTGGTATTGGATTTAATATAAACTTGTAAAAGCGGATTTTGACTTGTAATTTCTTTTAAAGCCACTTGACTACCATTTGCTCTATGATTTTGATAAGTTGGATTGAGCAAACAAAATTCCAAAGAATTATTTTGAAAAATCAATTTCACGGATTCTGCGTGGGCGGGTGGAAGATGAGGATTAAAAATCACTTCTGCATTGTGTGCTTCCCCCAATACATATAAAGACGCAAGAGAATCTTTAATAATACTTTTACTTTTCAATGGAATGGAAATAAAAAATTCATTAATCCGCGCAGTTTCCACGCTATAATTATCAAAAATCCAACTTTCTACAAGTTTATTTTCAATGTTTGGAAGCAAATCCCGCAAGAATTTAATATCTGCAAAGGTATCACTTGAACCTTTTATATTGAGATTTCTAAGATTGCTTTGAACCTGTAAATTAAGACGCATATAAGAATAATAGCTTTTACGATTCACAAAGCTAAGATTTCCGTCTATTTGGATATTTTGGCGACGTAAATCGTATTCTCCCTTGCCGTGATAATAGATTCCATAAGGTTTGAGATATAAATCTTGAATTTGAATCATTACTTTAGAAGATTCTTCTTTTAGATTGATTTTGGCATAAAATTCTGGTAAATTTAGAGTGAAATTATCTCCATCGTAATAAAGATTGGCTTGATAATCTTGAATATCAATTTTTTGAATATCAATTTTTTGAAAATATTGTAAAATCAAATGAATGCCTTTAGCGTATCGTATCTGTGTATTGATATTAAAATCATTAGAAGGGGTAGTTTGTATCTTGTTAAGGTTTAAAGATTTTATTTCTAAAATCAGTTTTTTATCTAATCTTAGATAAAATCCCTGAATTTGTGTTCCGGCTAGCCCGAATCGCTCAATTTTAATTCCATTATATAAAAAGGCATAAAGTGCAATGAATATTCCAAGAAAAAAAATAAAAAATAAGGTAATTTTTAATGCTTTAGTAGATAGTTTTTTCATTTTGCTCATTATTTTATGTTTTTATTTACAAATTCCGATGAACTCTAGCCGTGTGGTTTATATACCAAAGGGTAGGACAAATGAAATTATAACATACTTAAAGAAAAATAATTTTGATCTTTTAAGCATTGACAAACAAATCATCAGATTTTTTGGCTACCCACAAAGTGGTTGGTTGAATATTGGATACACACGCTTGAGTAAAGGGGACTTCCTCTATGCACTTGCCAATGCAAAGGCTGCATTAGAAGAAATTACCTTAATTCCCGGTGAGACTTTATATTTTTTCATTAAAAATCTTAGTCAGCAATTAAATTTAGATGAAAAGGCTCTGCACTTAGCCTATGCAAATTATGCACCAATGATAGAAGGTGTTATCTTAGCAAATACCTATAAAGTGCCAAAAGGCATTAGCGAGACACATTTGATGTATTACCTAGTCAATACTTCTTTAAAAGAACACGAAAAATGGGCAATCAAATTTCTAGGACAATATGACCAAAACCAATGGTTTAGATATATCATTATTGCTTCCATTATTCAAAAAGAATCCGCGAATGAGGAGGAAATGCCACTTGTTTCTGCTGTGATTAGGAATCGTTTAGAAAAAAAAATGCGCTTACAAATGGACGGCACTTTAAATTATGGAAAATATTCTCATACCAAAGTTACTCCAGAAATGATACGAAATGATACAACTAGTTACAACACTTATCGTTATGATGGAATCCCAAAAGCACCTATTGGAAGTGTAAGCTTTAAGGCAATTCAAGCAGCAATATTTCCCGCAAATGTTGATTATCTCTATTTTGTGAGAAATAAAAATGGTGTGCATTCTTTTACAAAAAACTATGATGAACATTTAAAAAATTTTTCAAAATAAGAAAAAGCGTCTATAAAAACTCAAAATATAAGATTAATTTAAGAAGAAATACTTGAAAATACTTTATAAACAAGTCAAGCAAAAAGTTAAATAAAACTTTGCTTTTTATATCACGATCGCAAGATTAATAATTTTTAAAATCATCTAAAATTATTATAAGGACAAAAATGGAAAGAGTTAAAAAAGTTGGAATTATTGGTGCAGGCAATGTAGGCTCTACTTTAGCCTATATTCTCTCTGCCACCACACCTTATGAAATTGTTTTACAAGATAAAGACAAAGACCGCGCAAGAGGAATGTTGCTAGATATGTTCCAAGCTTCTTGTGTTAGCACAAAATTTACCAAACTTGGTGTGATTGCATCACCTAAAGACTTAAAAGGTTGTGATGTGATTGTCATTGCTGCAGGTTCGCCAAGGCTACCAGGTATGAGTCGTAATGACTTACTTTTTGCTAACGCAAAAGTTATTAGTGAAGTCTCTAAAAATATCAAAGAAAATTCACCAGAAGCAATTATTGTCTTAATTACCAATCCACTAGATGCTATGGTTTATACCGCTTTAAAAGAAACAGGCTTTAATCCAAAACAAATTATGGGAATGGCTGGCGTTTTAGATAGCGCAAGAATGGTGAGTTTTATTTATGAAAAATTACAATGTGCGCCAGGACAAATTATGGCACCTGTAATGGGTGGTCACGGCGATGATATGGTGCCGCTTCCACGTTTCTCTATGGTTAATGGTGTGCCACTTGTTGAATTATTAAATCAAAATGAAATTGAGGAGGTTGTGCAACGCACAAGAAATGCTGGAGCTGAAATTGTCAGCTGTCTTAAAAAGGGTTCAGCTTATTTTGCACCAGCAAGGGCAGCAGCAGAAATGGTTAGAGCCATTATGAGTGATAGCCACAAAATTTTGCCCTGCTCTGTATTATTACAAGGTGAATACGGCTATAACGATGTGGTCGGCGGTGTTCCGGTGGAGCTTGGAATCCACGGAATTGAGCGTATCGTGGAATTAAAACTTAATGCAGAAGAAAAAACACAATTTGAACGTTCTATTCAATCAGTTAAAAGCTTGATTGAAGCGTTAAAAAATGATTTTTTCTAAATCTATTTCAAGGAGGCAAACATTAAAATTTTACAAAGTGCAAAATTACACGAAATAGGTTTAAAATTTAGAAAATAAAGGAGTTCAATATGGGATTATTAAAAGCCCCTGATAATACACCCGTTTGGGTTAATGAAAATCGTTGTAAAGCGTGCGATTTATGTGTATCTGTTTGCCCAACAGGCACTCTCGCAATGCGTTTAGACGAACATAGAGTTTTAGGAAAAATGGTAGAAGTGCTTCACCCTGAAAGCTGTATCGGTTGTCAAGATTGCGAATTGCATTGTCCTGATTTTGCCATTGCAGTTGCCGATAGGAAAGAATTTAAATTTGCAAAATTGACTGATGAAGCAAAACAAAGAGCTGAAGCTATTAAAGCAAATGGCTATATGGTGCTATAAAGGAGCAAGAAGTGAGTAGAGAATTAATTTCAAGCGGAAATGAGCTAGTCGCACACGCAGCAATTGATGCGGGCTGTAAGTTTTTTGGGGGTTATCCTATCACTCCTTCTAGTGAAGTTGCTCACGAGATGAGTGTGTTGCTTCCACGAGAAAATGGAAGTTTTATCCAAATGGAAGATGAGATTGCCGGAATCTCTGTTGCATTGGGTGCGTCTATGAGCGGAGTAAAATCAATGACAGCAACTTCAGGACCTGGAATTTCACTAAAAGCTGAACAAATCGGACTTAGTTTTATGGCTGAAGTGCCTCTTGTCATTGTAAATGTTATGCGTGGGGGACCATCTACTGGACTTCCAACTCGTGTTGCACAAGGCGATGTTGCACAGGCAGCACACCCAACACACGGGGACTACCAATCAATTGCTTTATGTCCTGGTAGCTTAGAAGAAACTTATACAGAAACCTTCCGTGCTTTCAACTTGGCAGAAAAATTTATGACCCCTGTCTTCTTGCTTTTAGATGAAACACTAGGACATATGCACGGCAAGGCTATTGTGCCAGAATTAAAAGAAATACAACAAACTATCGTGAATCGTCGCACTTATAATGGAGATAAAAATTCTTACAAACCTTACGATGTGCCACAAAATGAACCCGCAATTCTTAATCCATTCTTCCAAGGTTATCGTTATCACATCACCGGACTTCATCACGGACCAACAGGCTTCCCAACAGAAGATGCCGTGCTTTCTCAAAAATTAATTGACAGACTTTTTAATAAAATCTTGAGCAAAAAGAAAGAAATCGTAACTTATGAAGAATACAGATTAGATGATGCTGAAATTCTATTGATTGCCTATGGTTCTGCTTCAAGAAGTGCAAAAGAAGCGGTGGATAGATTAAGGGAAGAAGGGAAAAAAGTTGGCTTGTTTAGACCCATTACTCTTTGGCCATCTCCTGTTGAAGAACTTGCAAATTTAGGCAAAAAATTTAATAAAATCTTGGTTGCAGAACTCAACAAAGGACAATATGTTAAAGAAATAGAGCTTGCGATGAAAAAAGAAGTGGCATTACTTGCAAAAGCAAATGGTCGCCCTCTCTCTCCAATGGAAATTATGAGCAAAATTAAGGAGTTATAAAATGGCATTTAATTATGATGAATATTTAAGAGTTGATAAAATGCCGACACTTTGGTGTTGGGGTTGTGGTGATGGCGTAATTTTAAAATGCATCGTTCGTGCAATTGACAAATTGGGCTGGAATATGGACGATGTTTGTTTGGTCAGTGGAATCGGTTGTAGTGGGCGCGTCTCTTCTTATGTGAATTGCAACACTGTGCATACCACACACGGCAGGACACTTGCATATGCCACAGGAATTAAACTAGCAAATCCTACCAAAAAGGTAATTGTAGTAGGGGGTGATGGTGATGGTTTAGCCATTGGTGGTAACCATACTATCCACGCTTGCAGAAGAAATATTGATATTAATTACGTTTTAATCAATAACTTTATTTATGGATTGACAAACTCTCAAACCTCACCAACTACACCTAAGGGAATGTGGACTGTAACTGCTCAATATGGAAATGTAGATCCAGAATTTGATCCTTGCAAACTTGCTACTGCAGCGGGTGCTAGTTTTGTTGCTAGAGAGTCTGTTTTAGACCCAAAAAAATTAGAAAAAGTTCTAATAGAGGGATTCTCAAATGAAGGTTTTAGCTTCTTTGACATCTTTAGTAACTGCCACGTCAATCTAGGTAGAAAAAATAAAATGGGTGAAGCAATTGATACTTTAAAATGGATTGAAAGTCGTATTCTCTCTAAGAAAAAATACGAAGAACTAAGTGAAGAGGAAAAAGCAGGAAAGTATCCCACAGGAATCCTCCACCACGACACAAATAAAACAGAATATTGCAAAGCTTACAAACAAGTGCAAGAAAAAGCACAAGCGAAAAAAGGAGGTGCAAAATGAGAAGACAACTCCGATTCACAGGTGTCGGTGGGCAAGGTGTTTTACTAGCAGGTGAGATTCTAGCAGAAGCACAGATTAAAACAGGTGGCTATGGAGTAAAAGCTGCAACTTACACTTCTCAAGTGCGTGGAGGACCAACAAAAGTTGATATTCTACTAGATAAAGATGAAATCCTTTATCCGTATGCTAACGATGGAGAGGTAGAATATATGCTCTCCACAGCACAAGTCAGCTATGACCAATTCAAAAGTGGTTTGAAAGAAGGTGCAATCATCGTGGTAGAGCCAAATCTTGTAACCCCAAATGCAGAGGATAAAAAGAAATTTAAAATCTATCCTATTCCAATTATTAGCATTGCCAAAAATGAGGTAGGCAATGTTGTAACACAATCTGTGGTTGCACTAGCAGTAACCGTAACACTAACTCAATGTGTAGAGCGCGACTTAGTTTATGAAACAATGATTAGTAAAGTGCCTGCAAAAGTCGTTGAACTCAATAAAAAAGCTTTTGAACTTGGCGAAAAATACGCTAAAGAATCTCTAGCGAAAGGCTCCCTATAAAATAGCCCTTTGGGCTGGGGAACTTATTTTTACAATATTTAATAAAACATTATTCCAAATCATCTCTTATAAGGAATCCTATGTCAAAAACAAATAAATATATGGGGGGGGGGGCAAAATAAACTAAAGTCTTTTATCCAAAATAAGAAA